>NZ_JBFTQU010000011.1:0-124762 GCF_056399165.1 Stenotrophomonas sp. 01N47 | reverse complement strand
ATTGAGCTAACTGATACTAATGATCCGAGAGGCTTGACCATATAACCTCAAGTTGCCTTGGCCGACATGACATGTCGATAGATCCAAGTGCACGCTACGTCACAAGACCAAACGAGAGGCAGGCGCTCAGGCGCGTCTCTTTGCAACGCTGGCATCACCATGCCCGCACCCTGCARAGACACGACGYCCARGCGACACTCCAACCGCCTCCCTGGTGAAATTAGCGCTATGGAACCACCCGATCCCATCCCGAACTCGGAAGTGAAACGTAGCTGCGCCGATGGTAGTGTGGCCTAAGCCATGCGAGAGTAGGTCATCGCCAGGGTTTATACCCAAAAACCCCGCTGCACATGCAGCGGGGTTTTTTCTATTAAGTGAAGGCTCTGCTTTTTTGAGTTCCTTCCGCCCCAAGGGCAAGTACGTGAGCTGGCGCTGCAAGCGCTGCTGCAACCGTCTCCCTGGTGAAATTAGCGCTATGGAACCACCCGATCCCATCCCGAACTCGGAAGTGAAACGTAGCTGCGCCGATGGTAGTGTGGCCTAAGCCATGCGAGAGTAGGTCATCGCCAGGGTTTACATCCAAAAACCCCGCTGCTCACGCAGCGGGGTTTTTCTTTGCGCGCGAGAAACCGAAGGTAGTGCCGGCCGCTGGCCGGCAACCTCATGAACATCACGCGGCTGCACGTGCCAGCCGGCCAGCGGCCGGCACTACCGGGGCCCAGCAAAACACGCACAAAAAAAGCGGCGCCCAAGGGGCGCCGCCTTTTTTGGAACTCAACTGCTGGCGGACTTACTTCGCCGCAGCGGCCGGTGCCTTGGCCTTCATCATCGTGTCGCGGGCAGCCTTGAACGGATTGCCTTCGTACCAGTTGGGCCAACGATCGCCGCCGGCCAGTTCCTTGCCAACGCCGTACATCAGCTGCAGGTCCTCGACCGTGCCATCCAGCTTCCAGGTGGCCGGGTCATACTCGTCCTTCGGGCCGTGGTAACGGTTGGAACCGTAGTCTGCGGCCGCCTTGCGACCGGCCTCGACGCCGCCGTCGCGCAGGTCCTCACCGCCGTCGGCATACAGCGCCGGCACACCCGCCTTGGCGAAGTTGAAGTGATCCGAACGGAAGTAGAAGCCGCTTTGTACCGAGGTTTCGCCGTGCAGGGTGCGATCCTGGGCTGCAGCCAGCGGCTTGAGGATGTCTTCCAGCTCCGAACTGCCGAAGCCGGTCACCGTCACGTCCTTGGCACGACCGGCCACCGACATCGCATCGATGTTGATGACACCGGCGATCTTGTCCAGCGGGAAGGTCGGGTGGGCGACGTAGTACTTCGAACCCAGCAGGCCGGATTCTTCCAGGGTCACCGCCAGGAACACCACCGAACGTTCCGGCTTCGGCTCCTGATGGGCCATCGCTTCGGCCACCTCAAGGATGCCGGCCACGCCGGTCGCGTTGTCGACGGCACCGTTGTAGATGTTGTCGCCCTGTTCGCCCTCGTGCTTGCCGAGGTGATCCCAGTGCGCCATGTACAGCACGGCCTCGTCGGCGCGCTTGCTGCCAGGCAGTACACCCACCACGTTGCGCGACTGCTTCTGCGCGACCTTGCTCTTCAGGTCCACCGAAGCGGTTGCCTTCAGCGGCACCGGCTTGAAGCCGCGCTTGCTGGCATCCTTGTAGGCCTGGTCCAGATCCAGCCCGGCACCGGCGAACAGGGCTTTGGCCGCGTCGGCGCTCAACCAGCCCTGCACCGGCAGGCGCGGCTCTGCATCGTCCTTGGCCGGCAGGTCGTACTGCGGGCCAGCCCAGGAGTTCTTCACCACGTCCCAGCCGTAGGACGCGCCTGCGGTGTCATGCACGATCAGTGCGGCGGCGGCACCCTTGCGCGCGGCTTCCTCGAACTTGTAGGTCCAGCGGCCGTAGTAGGTCATGCGCTTGCCGTCGAACAATTTCTCGTCATCGACATGGAAGCCCGGGTCGTTGACGAACATGACCACGGTCTTGCCCTTCCAGTCCTGGTCGGCGTAATCGTTCCACTTCTGCTCGGGTGCGTCCACGCCGTAGCCGACGAAGACGAGGTCGCTGGCATCGACCTTCACTTCTGTCTGGCCGGTACGGGTGCCCACCACCATGTCGGTGCCGAACTTCAGCTCGCGGGTCTTGCCGTCCTGGGTGAGAGTGAGCACGGTCGACTCATCGGCCGTGGTTTCGGTCATCGGCACGTCCTGGAACCAGCTGTCGCCGTTGCCGGGCTGCAGGCCGATGCGCTGCATCTGGTCGCGGATATAGTTGACCGTCAGTTCTTCACCCTTGCTGCCGGGCGAGCGACCTTCGAACTCGTCAGAGGCCAGGGTCTTCACCATCTCGCCAAAGTCGGCGGCGTTGATCCCGGGAGAGAACGTGTGCGGGGCCGGCTTGGCGGTGCTGTCGGCGCTGGGCGCCGGAGCCGGGGTGTCTTCGCCTTTGCAGGCGCTGAGCGCGGCCGCAGCGGCCAGGCACAGGAGGAGTTTGCGGGGCATCATCGGTTCCTGGAAACACAAGGGACGGCCGCGCAGCGGGCGCGACCGGTATCGGGGAGTATCGTCCAAGCCGCAGGCTCAATCGGCCGGGGCGGTGTCGGTATCGAAGGGAATCGGATCGGCGCCGGTGACCGCGCCGATGCGTGCGCTGCGGTGGACATACAGAACCACTTCGCGCTCGAACAACAGGCTGCCACTGACCACGGCATTCGGGCCGATGATGACCCGAGGCTTGCGACTGGCGGTGAGCGAGACGCTGAAGTTCGGCTTGCGCACATGCACGCCGCCGCCGACCTGCGAGCCGATGCCGACGGTGATGTCGCCATTGACGGTCTCTACGTCCTTGCGCACGCGGCTGCCGACCAGGCCGATGCCGCCGTTGACGGTTTCCACGCCGCCTTCGATCTGGCTGCCCTGGTCGCTGAAGATGCTGCCGTTGACCGTGCTGACATCCCCATGGGCCGTCACTTCGCGGCCGAGGCGGATGCCGCCGTTGACGGTCTCGATGCTGCCGGTGCGGGCACGATCGGCGACCTTGACGCCGCCGTTGACGGTGTCGATGCTGCCGGTTTCCACGCCCTCGCCGACGCGGATGCCACCATTGACGGTGTCCAGCTTGCCGTAGCGCTGGCCCGGATCGGCGCTGATGCTGCCGTTGACCTTGCTCACGTCTGCCTGGGCCCAGGCCGGGCCACTGGCCAGCGCAATGCCGAACAGCAGCGGAATGGAGAGAGCTTTCATGGGAACCTCGTTGTTGTGCGGCTGGCAGGCCGCGTGCGGAGATGTCACCATTCCCCGCACGTCTCCGCATCTGCCTGAAGTCACTGGAAAGCCCTTGCGCAACAACGTCTTCCCCTCACGCCGGCATCACATCGCCACCCTGCGCGGTGGACGTTGCCTGTTGCTGGGCATGGCGCTTGCCCTTGCGCTGCCCATGCCTGGTGTGGCGCAGACCTCTTCGGCCCGCGAGGCCGAGCGCAAGCTGCAGAAGCTGCGCACCGAACTGAAGGGCGTGGCGCAGGAGCGCCGGCAGATCGAGGGCCAGCGCGGACAGGCGTCGCAGCAGCTGCGCGAGGCCGATGAAAAAGTCGCACGCAGTGGTCGCACGTTGGCCCAGACCGAGGCGGCACTGCGTGAGCAGAGCAGGGCGCTGGCCGAAGCCGAGCAGCGTCGCAATGCGTTGCAGTCCAATCTGGCAAAACAGAATCGCGAATTGGCAGGCCTGTTGCGTGCGGCCTACCAGATTGGCAACCACGCGCCGCTGAAGCTGTTGCTTTCGCAGGACACGGTGGCCGATGCCAACCGTGCGCTGGCTTATCACCGCTACCTGCAGCGCGAGCGTGCGCAGCGCATCACCACGCTGACGGCCGACCTGAAGGAGCTGGAGACACTGCAGACGCAGATCGCCCAGCGCCAGCAGCACCTGCAGGGTACCCAGCGGGAGCAGAAGCAGCAGGTCGCCACGCTCGCATCGGACCGTCGCGAGCGTGCGCAGACCGTGGCTTCGCTGGAAGAACGCTTCAAGGACAAGCGCGAGAAGGAGCAGGCACTGGGCCAGGATGCCAAGGCACTGGAAACCCTGCTGGCCAACCTGCGCGCTGCTGCGGCCCGTGCAGAGGCAGAGCGCCGTGCCGCCGCCCGCAAGGCTGCCGCCGAAAAGGCCGCCGCCGAGCGCGCGGCGCGCCAGGCCGCCGCGGCTGGCCGTCCACCGCCGCCGCCGACCAAGGTTCCTCCGGCCGTTGCCTCGGCGCCAGCGCCGAAGGTCGGTGGCCTGGGCTGGCCACTGTCGGGCAATCTGCTGGCCCGCTATGGCGGCAAGCTGCCGGACGGGCGCACCAGCAGCGGTGTGTTGATCGGCGCACCTGCCGGAAGCACCGTCACCGCCGTGGCCGACGGCACCGTGGTGTTCTCCGATTGGATGACCGGTTACGGCATGATCCTGATCGTCGACCATGGCAACGGCTACATGAGCCTGTACGCCCACAACGACACCCTGCTGAAGGATGCCGGCGCGCGGGTCAGCCGTGGCGACGCGGTGGCCAAGGTCGGCAACTCCGGTGGCCAGGGCGTGACGGCGCTGTACTTCGAGCTGCGCCGTGGTGGGCAACCGGTCAATCCGGACAGCTGGCTGCAGCGGCGCTGAATTCCGCCTGGCCGCAGCACGGCGGATTCAACGGGAATTTAGCCACGCTTCGCGCATAATCGGTGCATGTGCCTTGGGCACGATGCCATCGTCGACAGGAGTGATCCATGCGCGCAGCCCGTACCGCCACCCTCTTGCTGGCTCTGTTGCCGGCCCTGTCCTGGGCTCAGCAGACCGCCCCCATCCCGTCGAAGGAAACTCCCGGGAAGGCGGCGAGCAGCGAGGAGGCGGTGACCTCGAAGGTACCGCTGGACGACATCCGGCGCTTCGTGGCCGTCTACAACGCTGTGCGCGCGGCCTATGTCGACCCGGTCGATGACAACAAACTGATGCAGTCAGCTGTGCGCGGCCTGCTGCTCGACCTCGATCCGCACAGCACCTACTTCAACAAGGAAGATGCGGAGGCGTTCGACGAGCAGGCCAACGGCGCCTATGAAGGCATCGGCGTGGAGCTGCAGCAGCAGCCGGACAACGCCAGCATGAAGGTGATCTCGCCGATCGACGACACCCCGGCGGCCAAGGCCGGCATCCTCGCCGGCGACCTGATCATCGCCATCGATGGCAAGCCGATCAGCGCGATCGATGCCAGCGAACCGCTGCGTGGCCCGGCCGGCAGCAAGGTGGTGCTGACCATCGTCCGCGACGGCAAGCCCAAGCCCTTCGACGTCAGCCTGACCCGACAGACGATCCGCGTGACCAGCGTGCGCAGCCGCCTGCTGGAACCGGGCTATGGCTACATCCGCCTGAGCACGTTCCAGGCCGACACCGGCTCTGATTTCCAGAAGCACCTGCAGCAGCTGCAGAAGCAGTCCGGCGGCAACCTCAAGGGGCTGGTGCTGGATCTGCGCAGCAATCCGGGTGGTCTGCTGACCGCTGCGGTGCAGGTGGCCGATGATCTGCTCGACAAGGGCAACATCGTCAGCACCCGCGGCCGCATCAGCATCAGCGATGCACGCTTCGACGCAACCCCGGGCGACCTGCTGAAGGGGGCGCCAGTGGTGGTGCTGGTCGATGCCGGTTCGGCCAGTGCATCGGAAGTGCTGGCCGGCGCACTGCGTGACAACAAGCGCGCGCGCGTGATCGGCAGCCGCACCTTCGGCAAGGGCTCGGTGCAGACCGTGCTGCCGTTGGACAATGGTGACTCGGTGAAGCTGACCACGGCGCGCTACTACACACCCAGCGGTAAATCGATCCAGGCCACCGGTATCGTGCCGGAAGTGGAACTGAAGGCAGCACCGCGTCCGGAAGACGAGGCATTGCCGGCCAGCCTGAGTGACTACAGTGAAGCGACCCTGCCGGGCCACCTGCGCGGTGACGAGGAAGGCACCGAGGGCTACCACGCTGGCGCCGTGTTGCCGGGCGATGGCCCGATCAACGATGCACTGGCCGAACTGAAGAACCCGGGTTCGGTTGCGGCGCGCTTGAAGGCAGAAGCTGCGAAGGCCGAAGCGGACAAGGCGGCGAAGGTCGCCGCCAAGCCGGCGCCCAAGGCGGAGCCCAAGGCTGAAGCAAAACCGGAAGCAAAGCCGGAAGCAAAGCCGGAAGCAAAGCCGGAAGCAAAGCCGGAAGCAAAGCCGGAAGCGAAGCCCGAAGCGAAGCCCGAAGCGAAGCCCGAAGCGAAGCCCGTTCCGGCCCCGGCCACGCCCTGATGGTACGCCGGGCCACGCCCGGCTAACCTCGGTACGTCAAGGAGGCAGCACGATCGCATGTGTCGCCCCATAGAATCGATTCATGGACGATTCGACTCTCACCACCACGATCAGCAATCTGCTTGAGCGCCAGCCAGTGCCGATGGAGCAGGCTGCCGTCCTGATGGAATCGCTGGCGGGCCGCCATCGGATCGATACCCACCTCATCTACTGGTGGGCAAGCGCGCCGTTGATTGTCCAGAAGATTCACTACGACAGCAGTGAGGAAGGCCTCTCCTACCTGGCTGGACTGTTGGCGCAAGTGCAGAGCGAAATCTGCCTGGTGGCATCAGAAGAGCGCGCATCGCCTTGGCCGATGTGGACGCTGCAGGCAAGCGAACTGATTCCTCTGCTGGGCGAGCTGCCGTTCTTCGAGTACTTCCTGGTGTTGAATGACGGCGCAACGTTGCTCTTTGATACCCACCACAACACCTTGGTGGTCAGTCGCGAGTGACGTTTCTGGCATCGTTCCGGATGGAGCAGACCCAGAGCAATGAAGCAGCCTGGCAAGTTCGACTCTACCAAGCGGACGCTAGAACCCGTGCCGCTTGCGCAGTCGCCGTGCGATCGCCGCGCGCACGTACATGCCGTACACCACGCCGAACACGAAGCCCCCGATGTGCGCCCACCAGGCGACCATGCCGAAGGTCGGGCCGATGTAGGCGAACACCACCTGCAGCGCCGCCCACACACCGATCAGCAGATAGGCCGGGGCGCGCACGAACTCCAGGAACAGCCCCAGCGGGATCACCACGCCCAGGCGCGCGCCGGGGAACAGCGCCAGATAGGCACCGATCAATGCCGACACCGCGCCGCTGGCGCCGATGATGATCTGGTCCGGGCTGCCCATGGTGTAGATCGCGACCAGGTTGGAGATCGCCCCGCCCACCAGGAACAGCAGCAGCAACCGCCACGGGCCCAGCACCCGCTCGGCGGGCAGGCCGAAGATCAGCAGGAACACCAGGTTGCCCAGCAGGTGCGACCAGTCGGCGTGCAGGAACAGGGCGGTGAACAGGCGCAGCACGCTGCCGTCCTGCAGGGTTGCCCACCAGTCCAGCGGGTGGGTCAGGCCGGTGGACAGGGCGCCCCAGTCCAGCCACAGGCTTCCGCGGGCATCGTCCGGGCGCGAGATCGACCACAGGAATGCCAGCCACAGTGCCGCAAACAGCACGGGCGTAGCCCAGCGCAGGGTCGCCTTTTTGCGCGAGGGGAGGGAGACAAACATGGCACTAGCCTAGCGTGCGGGCGCTTTTGGCGGGGAAGGAGCCTGTTCAGCTTTTGCGACGAAGAAAGCGCCAGCGCTGTTATTGTTTCATTAACGGCTCTGGGTAATACTCGCATACGGCGTCGTATGTCGGGAGGGGAATCCGGCGCGCTTCGAAAGGCCATCCAGCCTGACGGGCGCAGGCGCACTTAGAGCACCATCACCGCTTACCGGAGAGAGAACTACGATGCAAACTGCTTCTACCATTGCCCGCCTGACCCTGCTGGCCGTCGGCGTTGCCGGTGCGCTGGCCGCCGCCGACGCCAATGCCGCCGCCTTCCAGCTGAAGGAAAACAGCGCCAAGGGCCTGGGCCGCGCCTTCGCTGGTTCCACCTCTGCCGAAGGCGATGCCTCGGTGGTCGCCACCAACCCGGCTTCGATGCGCCTGCTGGAAGGCACCCAGATCCAGGGTGACGTCAGCGCCATCAGCTTCGGCGCCAAGTTCCGCGGCGAAGGCCGCTATGCCAACGGCGCTCCGATTTCCGGCGGCAACGGCGGCGACGCCGGCATGATCGCTCCGGTTCCGGCCGCGTACTTCCACGTGCCGTTCGGCGAGAAGGACAACATGCACTTCGGCGTGTCGCTGACCGTGCCGTTCGGCTTCAAGACCGAATACGACCGTGACTGGGTCGGCCGCTACAACGGCGTCAAGACCGAACTGCAGGCCATCGACCTGGGTGCGGCCTTCTCCTACGACGTCAACCCGTACCTGTCGTTCGGTGCGTCGGTGTTCGCCGAGCGCCTGAATGTCGACCTGACCAGCGCCGTCGACGGCGGTACCGCCATCAACGCCAGCGCCCAGCAGCGCGCTGCCGCCGCTGCACTGGCCGCTGGCCGCACCCCGGCACAGGCCCAGGCCGCTGCCCAGGCCGCTGGCCGCCAGGCCGCACAGCTCGGCTTCTCGCCGGGTACCGCTGATGGTTACCTGCGCATCAAGGGCGACGAAGTGTCCGTCGGCTACACCCTGGGCATGACCGTCAGCCCGGTGGAAGGCACCAACATCGCCTTCAGCTACCGCTCGGAAGTCGAACACAAGATCACCGACGGCAAGGCCGACTTCACCATGACCCCGGCTGCTGCAGCGTTCCTGGCGCAGGCTGCTCCGGGCACCTTCGTCGACAGCAACGGCCGCGCGACCATCACCCTGCCGGCCAGCGCCACCGTCAGCTTCACGCACCGCGTGAACGACCAGTGGAAGATCATGGCCGACGTGTCGCGCACCGCATGGAGCAAGTTCGACGAAGTGCGCGTCGACTACGACTCCAACCAGCCCGACAGCGTGCTGCCGTTCCACTACCGCGACACCACCTTCGCTTCGATCGGTACCGAGTACCGTCTGAACGAGCAGCTGACCCTGCGTGGCGGTCTGGCCTATGACCAGACCCCGACCACCGACGCCCACCGTGACGTCCGCGTGCCGGATACCACCCGCAAGTGGCTGTCGCTGGGCCTGACCTGGGCGCCGTCGGAGAAGATGGAATACAGCGTGGGCTACACCCACCTGTTCACCAAGGATCCGAACATCAACTCGACCTCCGCTACCGCCAACAACGTTGTCGGCAAGTACAAGGTCACCGGCGACGTGCTGGCTGCGTCGATGCAGTACAAGTTCTGATTCCGGCGATTGCCTGAAGCAGTACGAAGGAGGCCCCGCGCAAGCGGGGCTTTCTTTTTTCCGGGGGTCTGCATCCACGCATGGCGTGGATCTACGCGACAATGGCCTGATGGCCGATCGCCGATACCTGAAGAAGATGACCCGCTACTGGGCCGCCGAAGAGGCGAGGGCCACCGTGGCGCTGCAGGATGCGCTCGCATCGGAATGGTTCGACTACTGGCATACCCACTTGGACTGGAAGGGGCGTGGCAATCGCCACGGCAGTGATCGCACCGCCGTTGCCGCCGCGTTGCTGCGGCTGCTCGAGCGCGCGGTGGCCTGCAGGCGGCAGGACACCCAGTGCTGGGTGGTGTTGGCGCCGGATAGCGGCCAGAGCGCGCTGTTCCTGCATTCGCCGAATCCGCAGGGTACGCCTTGGCCGCATCCGTTCGATGGCGTGACCTGGGATATCGAAGCACCGGATTGGCTCGCGCCTGTGATGGCGCCGCACCATCAACTGGGCCGCTGGGGTAGCGCAGAGCCCCGGCTGCTGGTGCGCGTGCGCGCTTGATTTCCATCCACGCATGGCGTGGATCTACTGGCTCAATCCCGCGGGGCGTGGATCTACGCGACAATAGCGCGATGAACCTGTCCGATCCGAACTTCCAGCTGGAGCTGGCTGCCAACATCGCCGTTGCCGGCTCGATCCTGCTGGCCGGTCGCAACAACGTGCATACGTGGTGGCTGGGCATCGTCGGCTGCGTGCTGTTCGCCGCGGTGTTCGAGCGCTCGCACCTGTACGCGGACATGGTCCTGCAGTTCTTCTTCGTGGTCATCAGCGTGTTCGGCTGGTGGCAGTGGCTGCGTGGTGACCATGGCGCGCCGCTGCCCATCACCCGCTTGCCTGCACGCGCGTGGAGCTGGCTGCTGCCGTTGGCGGTGCTGGCGACCTTCGGTTACGGCTGGATGCTGACCCGGCTGACCAATGCGTATGCGCCCTACATCGACTCGGCGGTGCTGGTGCTGAGCGTGATCGCACAGATCCTGATGATGCGGCGCAAGCTGGAATCGTGGTGGGTGTGGCTGCTGGTCAACACCATCGCGGTGCCGCTGTACTACAGCCGTGGGCTGCACCTGACCTCGATCCTGTATGTCGGTTTCTGGATCAACGCGCTGGTGGCGCTGCGTCACTGGCGGCACCTGATGCGCGCCGAGGCGGATACGGGCAGGGCGGCCGATGGCATTGCCTGAGCGGGTACCGCGCGGGTTGGTGGTCGGCAAGTTCTGCCCGCTCCACCTCGGCCACGAGCGCCTGATCGAATTTGCTTCTGCACGCTGCACCCAGCTGCTGGTGATCGGCTGGTCTCAGCCGGGCTTTGCCGGCTACAGCGCAGAGCGCCGCGAGCGCTGGCTGCGCGCGCGCTTTCCGCAGACGACGGTGGCGGTGCTGGATGATGCGCGGCTGGCGGCGTTGTGCAGGCAACAGGGTGTTCCCGTACGTGCGCTGCCGCAGGACAAGGACAGTGAGCAGGTGCAACGCGCGTTCACCGCATGGCTGTGCCTGGCGCTGTTTGGCGGACCGGTGCAGGCTGTTTTCACCGGTGAAGACTACGGCGATGGTTTCGCTGTAGCCCTGGCGCAGCATTTCAATGCGCCGGTGCAGCACCATCGGCTGGAGCGTTCGACCGACATCGGTCAGGCCAGTGGTACCGAACTGCGCGCCGATCCGCATGCGCATCGACAGGGCCTGAGCCGGTCGGTCTATGCCGACCATGTGCAGCGGGTGGCCTTCATCGGCGGTGAGTCCACGGGCAAGAGCACGCTGGCGCGGGTGCTGGCCGAGCGCCTGGGTACGGCATGGGTGCCGGAATTCGGGCGTACGTTGTGGGAGCAGCAGGGCGGCGAGCTGCAGGCGCAGGATCTGCTGCGTATCGCTGCGACCCAGCCGCAGCACGAGCACCAGGCCGCGCAGCATGCATATCGCTGGGTGTTTTGCGATACCACGCCGTTGGTGACGCTGGGCTACAGCGGCTGGATGTTCGGCACTGCGCCCGAACCACTGCAGCGGGCCGCGGCGCGTGCGTACGACCTGTTGTTCCTGTGCGCCCCGGATATCCCGTTCGAGCAGGATGGAACGCGTGTGGGTGAGGAGTTCCGCATGCGCCAACACGCGTGGTATCTGCAGCAGTTGCAGGCGCGAGGAATGGCGTATGTGCTGCTGGAAGGCGATCTGGAGATGCGTATCGCGCGGGTGCTGGAGGAATTGGTGAGGCGTGCGGACAACCGGTTCAGTGTGCTGGCGGAATGAGTTGCCAGGGGCTGGCAGGCCCGCATCCGCCCAACATGAAAAAACCCCGCTTTCGCGGGGTTTTTCGTTTACTGCATGACGCCTGGGATCAGTCGCCCAGGGTCAGCAGCGAGGCGTTGCCGCCGGCGGCGGTGGTGTTCACCGTCACCGTCTTTTCGGTGGCGAAGCGCAGCAGGTAGTGCGGGCCGCCGGCCTTGGGGCCGGTGCCGGACAGGCCCTGGCCGCCGAACGGCTGCACGCCGACCACCGCACCGATCTGGTTGCGGTTGACGTAGACGTTACCGACGTGGACGCCGTTGCTGATGCGGTCGACGGTCTCGTCGATGCGCGAATGCACGCCCAGGGTCAGGCCATATCCGGTGGCGTTGATCTGGTCGATCACCGCGTCGAGCTGGTCGCCCTTCCAGCGGATCACGTGCAGCACCGGCCCGAAGATTTCCTTCTGCAGCTGGCCCAGATCCTTCAGCTCATACGCACGCGGTGCGAAGAAGGTGCCGTTGGCCGCTTCGGCGGACAGTTCGGCAGCCGCGATCAGGCGCGCTTCGCGGTCCATGCGCACGGCGTGGTCCTGCAGGATCTGCAGTGCGTCAGCGTCGATCACCGGACCGACGTCGGTGGACAGCAGGCCCGGGTTGCCGACTTTCAGTTCCTTCATCGCGCCGGCCAGCATGGTCATCACCTTGTCGGCGATGTCGTCCTGCACGAACAGCACGCGCGCGGCCGAGCAGCGCTGGCCGGCCGAGGTGAAGGCCGAACCGATGGCGTCCTTGACCAGCTGTTCCGGCAGTGCCGAGGAGTCGGCGATGAAGGCGTTCTGGCCGCCGGTCTCGGCGATCAGCACGCCGATGGCGGCATCGCGTGCAGCCATCGCGCGGTTGATCGCACGGGCGGTGTCGGTGGAGCCGGTGAAGGCCACACCGGCCACGCGTGGGTCGGCGGTCAGCGCGGCACCGACGGTGGCGCCATCGCCCGGCAGGTACTGCACCACGTCAGCCGGCACGCCGGCATCGTGCAGCAGCTTCACTGCGTAGTAGCCGATCAGGTTGGTCTGCTCGGCCGGCTTGGCGATCACGCTGTTGCCGGCGGCCAGTGCGGCAGCCACCTGGCCCAGGAAGATCGCCAGCGGGAAGTTCCACGGACTGATGCAGACGAACACGCCGCGGCCATGCAGCTGCAGTTCGTTGGATTCGCCGGTCGGGCTGGGCAGCTTCTCGGCGTGGCTGAACTGCTCGCGCGCCTGCCTGGCGTAGTAGCGCAGGAAGTCCACGGCTTCGCGTACTTCGGCGATGCCGTCGGGCAGGCTCTTGCCGGCTTCCTTCACGCACAGCGCCATGAATTCGGGCATGCGCGCTTCCAGCTGGTCGGCGGCGTGCTCGAGGATGGCGGCGCGGCTGGCGGCCGGGGTGCGGTTCCAGGCCGGCTGTGCGGCCACGGCATTGGCCAGCGCCTTCTGCACGGTGGCGGCATCGGCGGCCTGCCACTGGCCGACCACTTCACGGGTGTCGGCCGGGTTGGTCACCGGCAGCGATGCGCCGGTCGGGTTCGCGCCCGGCACCAGCGGTGCGGCCTGCCAGGGCTTCACTGCAGCGTTGAGCTGCTCGGCCAGGGCGCGCAGTTCGTTGTCGTTGGCGAGGTTGGCGCCCATGGAGTTCTTCCTGCCGTGGTTCTGGCTGCGCAGCAGGTCAACCGGCAGCGGGATCTTGGGATGCGGAATCGATTCGAACGAGGACACCATCTCGACCGGATCGCGGACCAGGTCGGCGATCGGCACGCGCTCGTCGGTGATGCGGTTGACGAAGCTGGAGTTGGCGCCGTTTTCCAGCAGGCGACGCACCAGGTACGGCAGCAGGTCTTCATGCGAGCCGACCGGCGCGTACACGCGGCAGGGCAGGCCAAGGCGATCGGCCGGCACTACTTCGGCGTACAGGTCATCGCCCATGCCGTGCAGCTTCTGGTGTTCGTAGACGCCACCGTTGGCGATGCTGCGCACTGCGGCGATGGTGTGCGCGTTGTGCGTGGCGAACATCGGGTAGATCGCGTCGGCATGGGTAAACAGACGCTTGGCACACGCCAGGTAGGACACGTCGGTGTTCTGCTTGCGGGTGAACACCGGGTAGCCGGCATAGCCTTCGATCTGCGCGCGCTTGATCTCGGCGTCCCAGTAGGCACCCTTGACCAGGCGCACCTGCAGGCGACGACCGGCGCGGCGGGCCATGTCGGCCAGGTGGTCGATCGTGTACGGCGTACGCTTCTGGTAAGCCTGCACGACCACGCCGAAGCCATCCCAGCCGGCCAGCGAGGCATCGCCGAACACCTGCTCGATGATGTCCAGCGACAGTTCCAGGCGATCGGACTCTTCGGCGTCGACGGTGCAGCCGATGCCGTAGCTCTTGGCCAGCTGCGCCAGTTCCAGCACGCCGGGCACCAGGTCCTTCAGCACGCGCGCGCGCTTGGCGTGCTCGTAGCGCGGGTACAGCGCCGACAGCTTGATCGAGATGCCCGGTGCGTTGTTGACGTCGCCATCGGCACGGCCACCACGCGCCTTGTGGTCACCACCGATGGCGTGGATCGCACGACGGTAGTCTTCCAGGTAACGCAGGGCGTCCTTCATGGTCAGCGCGCCTTCGCCGAGCATGTCGAACGAGTAGCGGTAGCTGGCGCTGTCGCCCTTGTGCGAGCGTGCCAGCGCTTCGCCGATGGTGCGGCCCATGACGAACTGGTGGCCCATGATCTTCATCGCCTGGCGCACGGCCAGGCGTACCACCGGCTCACCGACGCGGCCGACCAGGCGCTTGAACGCGCTGGGCGCATCGGCGCGGGTGGCGTCGTTCATCTGCACCAGCTTGCCGGTCAGCATCAGGCCCCAGGTGGAGGCGTTGACCAGCACCGAATCGCTGCCGCCCAGGTGTTTTTCCCAGTCGGCATCGGCCAGCTTGTCGCGGATCAGCTTGTCGGCAGTCTCCTGGTCCGGAATGCGCAGCAGCGCCTCGGCCACGCACATCAGCAGCACGCCTTCCTCGCTGCCCAGGTCGTACTGGCGCATGAAGGCTTCGATCGCGCCCTGGTCCTTGGCGCGCACACGCACCCGGGCGACCAGGTCGGCGGCCAGCGCCTGCACCTTGGCCTGCTCGTCGGCCGGCAGGCGCGCCTGCGCCAGCAGTTCGCGCACATGGCTGGCCTCGTCCTTCAGCCAACCATCGGTGATGGCCTGGCGGAACGGGTTGGGGGACGCCGGCAGTTCCGGCGACAGCAGCGCCGAGTGACGCGGGGCGTCGCTGGCGGCAATGGGAGAGGAGGGTGCGTTCATGCCGGTCCGGCCAGTGGAAAACTTGGCGATTTTAATCATTTTTTCGACTTCAGGAAGGCCCGCGCAGCCACCTTCATGAATGCTGATAGCCCCTAGCGGTGGTGGATTCAGCGTGTTCAGCAAAGTCGGGCCGTTTTGTGCCGAATTCGTCATTCGCACCGCTGGGCCCATGCTGTATTGCAGCATCGGAAAAAGTGTGAATGCACCCTTGCTACCGGCGAGAGGGCAGGGCTACCATCGAGACGTTTCCCGCGGCAGGAACGCGGTTGCGACATGATCGAGGTGCTTACAGCTCCGGATGGGTCAGGTACGCAGCTGCGACTGCGTCCCCCACGGGCGCTCGATGCCCGGCAGTTCGTCCTGTTGTTTGCTGTGTTGTCGGGAGTGATGTGGCTGGTGTCCGCCTTCGGGTGGGTGGCCGGCAATGCATTCGCCCCCCTGTTCGCGCTGCTGTACAGCCTGTTGCTGGCAGCTGCGTTGCGCGCGTTGTGGCGCAGTGGTGAACGGCAGGAGGAAATCCGGGTAGTGCCGGCGTGCGTGGAGGTCATCCCCGTGCCCGGTGGATCGCCGGTGTTCCGGGCTCATCCGCACTGGGTGCGCCTGCTCACCGACGACCAGAGGGTCCGGCTGGCATCCAGCGGCCGGCAGGTGGAGGTGGGGAGTTTCCTCGCGCCGGCCGAACGTCAAACGCTTGTTGAAACGCTTGAAGATTTGCTCGCCGCCAGCGATGGCGGCAACCGACGACGCTAAGGGTCTAGGCAATGAAGCAAAGCAGAGGGTGGGGCACGAAGTGCGTTGCAATGGCCGCCGCGATGGGGGCCCTGCTGTCGATGCCGGGGACGGCGCTGGCCCAGGCGGCCGATCCAAAACCGTGGCAGTTGAACATGGGCAAGGGGGTGACCCAGACCTCGCGCCTGGCCTGGGAATCGAACAACCTTTCGTTGATCGTCTGTACGGTGATCGGCGTGATCGTGTTCGGCGCGATGGCCTACGCGATGTTCAAGTTCCGCAAGTCCAAGGGTGCGGTCGCTGCTACCTTCAGCCACAACACCAAGGCCGAAGTCATCTGGACGGTGATCCCGGTGATCATCCTGGTGGTGATGGCGTGGCCGGCCACGGCCAACCTGATCAAGATGTACGACACCCGCGATGCCGAGATGACGGTCAAGGTGACCGGCTACCAGTGGATGTGGAAGTACGAGTACCTGGGCGAGAACGTGACCTTCACCAGCCGCCTGGACCGCGAGTCCGACCGCATGCGGCAGAGTGGCAAGGTACCGACCCGCGAGAGCCATCCGCACTACCTGCTGGATGTCGACAACCGGCTGGTGCTGCCGGTGGACACCAAGGTGCGCTTCGTCATCACCTCCGACGATGTGATCCACGCCTGGTGGGTGCCGGCGCTGGGCTGGAAACAGGACGCCATTCCCGGCTTCATCAACGAAGCCTGGACCAGCATCGAGCAGCCCGGTGTCTACCGCGGCCAGTGCGCGGAGCTGTGCGGCAAGGACCATGGCTTCATGCCGATCGTGGTCGAGGCGGTGTCCAAGGAAGAATTCAAGCAGTGGCTGGCGCAGCGCAAACCGGCGCCTGCACCGGCAGCCCCTGCCGCGCCCGCCGAACCCACCGCGCCTGCCAGTGAAACGCCGGCGCAGCCGGCGGCACCGGCAGCCGCCGAGGCCGGCAACGCGCCTGCGGCGGCCAGCGGAGCCTGATGTAACTGCCCGCGGCCGTACGCGGCTGCGGCGACAACCGATCCTGAGAGGTGTTTTGCAATGGCGCACTCGGCAGTTGGGCACGACGATCACCATCACCCGCAGAGCTTCTTCGAGCGTTGGTTCTTCTCGACCAACCACAAGGACATCGGCACGCTGTACCTGGGTTTCAGCTTCATCATGTTCGTCATCGGCGCGTTCATGAGCGTGCTGATCCGGCTGGAACTGGCCCAGCCCGGCATCCAGTACATCCGTCCGGAAATCTTCAACCAGCTGACCACCGTACACGCGCTGGTGATGATCTTCGGCGGGGTGATGCCGGCCTTCGTCGGCCTGGCCAACTGGATGATCCCACTGCAGATCGGCGCGCCGGACATGGCGCTGCCGCGCATGAACAACTGGTCGTTCTGGCTGCTGCCGGTGGCCTTCAGCCTGCTGCTGCTGACCTTCCTGCTGCCCGGTGGCGCGCCGGCCGGTGGCTGGACGCTGTACCCGCCGCTGTCGCTGCAGGGCGGCTACAACGTGGCGTTCACCGTGTTCGCCATCCACGTGGCCGGCATCAGTTCGATCATGGGCGCGATCAACATCATCGCCACGGTGCTGAACATGCGCGCGCCCGGCATCGACCTGCTGAAGATGCCGATCTTCTGCTGGGCCTGGCTGATCACCGCGTTCCTGCTGATCGCGGTGATGCCAGTGCTGGCCGGTGCGGTGACGATGCTGCTGACCGACAAGTTCTTCGGCACCAGCTTCTTCAATGCGGCCGGTGGTGGCGACCCGGTGATGTTCCAGCACATCTTCTGGTTCTTCGGCCATCCCGAGGTCTACATCATGATCCTGCCCGCCTTCGGCGTGGTCAGCGAGATCATCCCGACCTTCAGCCGCAAGCCGCTGTTCGGCTACCAGGCGATGGTCTACGCCACTGCGGCGATCGCGTTCCTGTCGTTCATCGTCTGGGCCCACCACATGTTCACCGTGGGCATGCCGCTGGGCGGTGAGATCTACTTCATGTTCGCCACCATGCTGATCTCGATCCCGACCGGGGTGAAGGTGTTCAACTGGGTCAGCACGATGTGGCGCGGTTCGCTGACGTTCGAAGCCCCCATGCTGTGGTCGGTGGCGTTCGTCATCCTGTTCACCATCGGTGGGTTCTCCGGCCTGATGCTGGCGATCGTGGCCGCCGACTTCCAGTATCACGACACCTACTTCGTGGTCGCCCACTTCCACTACGTGCTGGTGACCGGCGCGGTGTTCGCGCTGATCGCGGCGGTGTACTACTGGTGGCCGAAGTGGACCGGGCGCATGTACAGCGAGAAGTGGGCCAAGGTGCACTTCTGGTGGTCGATCGTGTTCGTCAACCTGTTGTTCTTCCCGCAGCATTTCCTGGGCCTGGCCGGCATGCCGCGCCGCATCCCCGATTACTCGGTGGCGTTCGCCGACTGGAACCTGATCAGCTCGATCGGTGCGTTCGGCATGTTCGCCACGCCGTTCATGATGGCTGCGATCCTGCTGTCCTCGCTGCGCAACGGCGAGAAGGCCGAGGCCCGCTCCTGGGAAGGCGCGCGCGGCCTGGAGTGGACGCTGCCGTCGCCGGCACCGGCGCACACCTTCACCACGCCGCCGACCATCCGCCCGGGTGACCTGGCCCACGACGATATCGGTCATTGAGGTGCTGCATGCATAACGAGAGCCCGATCACCCCGGCCAGAGCCGAGCCACGCGTGGCCGCAAGCGCATCGACAGGCCAGCGGCCAGGCACCGCGCCGCTTTATGCGGAGCAGCGCCAGCGCGCCAAGCGCACCGCGTTGTGGGTGGGCGCGATCGCCGTGCTGGTGTACGTCGGCTTCATCCTCAGCGGCGTGATCGGTCGATGAGCGAAACACCGGCCACCGCTCCGTCACGCAGCGCCGGCCTGCCGCGCCTGATCGGCGTTGCGGTGGTGGTATTCCTGCTGACGTTCTCGCTGGTACCGCTGTATCGCATCGCCTGCGAGAAGGTATTCGGCGTGCGCCTGGAACGTGGCCCGGGCAGCGAAGCCAGTACCGGTGCTGCCACCGGCAAGCGCACCGTGCGGGTGGAATTCGATGGTGGCGTCAATTCGCGGCTGCCGTGGTCGTTCCATCCCGAGCAGCTGACCATGGATGTGGTGCCTGGCGAGCTCAACGAGGCGCTGTACTTCGCCCGCAACGACAGCCAGCAGGCCGTGGTCGGCAGCGCGGTGCCGTCGGTGGCGCCGGCACGCGCGTCCGGGTTCTTCAGCAAGACCGAGTGCTTCTGCTTCACCGCGCAGACCCTGCAGGCCGGCGAGAAGCGCGACATGCCGGTGCGCTTCATCGTCGATCCGGACCTGCCGCCGGAAATCCGCACGATCACCTTGTCCTACACCTTCTACCGCAACGATGCGTTGTCCGATCGGCTGGCGCCCGCCGCCACGTCGGAAGGCGCCCACGCTGCTCCCTGACCCGGATACCGACCATGGCCCAGACACCTACCGACGCCAACGTGTACTTCGTCCCGGCCCAGAGCAAGTGGCCGTTCGTCGGTTCCATTGCGATGATGGTGACCATGGTCGGCGTGGCCAGTTGGCTCAATGAAGCCAGCTGGGGCCGCTGGACCTTCTACATCGGCGTGGCGATGCTGGTGCTGACCCTGTTCTGGTGGTTCAGCGACGTGGTGCGCGAGTCGCAGGCCGGCAACTACAACCGGCAGGTGGATGGTTCGTTCCGGATGGGGATGGTCTGGTTCATCTTCTCCGAAGTGATGTTCTTCGGTGCCTTCTTCGGTGCCCTGTTCTACACCCGCCACCTCGGCCTGTCGTGGTTGAGCGGCGAAGGGCGCGGGGTGATGACCAACGAGCTGCTGTGGCAGGGCTACTCGGCCGGCTGGCCGACCAATGGCCCGGCGGCGATCGGTGGCGCGTTCCAGACGATCCCGGCCTGGGGCCTGCCGCTGATCAATACGCTGATCCTGCTGACCTCGGGCGTGACCCTGACCATCGCCCACCATGCGCTGAAGGCGGGCAACCGCCGTCAGCTGTTGATCTGGCTGGGCCTGACCGTGCTGCTCGGCCTTGGCTTCCTGACCCTGCAGGCCGAGGAGTACATCCACGCCTACAAGGAATTGAACCTGACGCTCGGCTCGGGCATCTACGGTTCGACCTTCTTCATGCTGACCGGCTTCCACGGCGCACACGTGCTGCTGGGAACGATCATGCTGATCGTGATGTGGCTGCGGTCGGCGAAGGGACACTTCACCCGCGACAACCATTTCGGCTTTGAAGCGGCCGCGTGGTACTGGCACTTCGTCGACGTGGTGTGGCTGATGCTGTTCCTGTTCGTCTACGTGCTTTGACCGCGCAGGCGTCGGCAGAGTCAGCCGCCGGCGCTGCCTGGTCTGATGGGGCGTCAGCCGCCGATGCCGTGCGGTTTGATCCAGCCCATGTAGATGCTGACGATCACCAGTACGATCAACGCCACCGACACTCCGATGCGGCGGGTCAGTGCATTGACCGTGCGCTTGGTCTGGCCGCGGTCCACCAGCAGGTAATACAGGCCGGCGCCCAGATTCCAGACGATGACGATCAGAAACGCGATTACCAGCAGGGTCTTCAGCGAATCACTCATGCGCGGCTCGAGGGCAGGGTGGATGTGCCTATCTGACCGCGTTTGCGCGGACTTGTCATGATGCGCCAGCACACGCGCCTGATCGGCTGGCTGATGGCGTTGCTGGCGATGGCCGGATTCACCGCGCTGGGGCTGTGGCAGCTGCAGCGGATGCAGGCCAAGCAGGCGTTGCTGGATGCACAGGGGCCAGCCGTGGCGCAGGCGCTGCCGTTGGCGCAGGCGCTGGCGGCGCAGGGCGCGCTGCATGGCGTGGCCGATCACGGTCGCTTCCTGCCGGGCGTGGTGCTGCTGGACAACCAGACCCGCCACGGCCGCGCCGGGGTGAAGATCTATCGTCCGTTCCGCAGCGATGCGGGCAGCGTGTTGCTGGTGGACCTTGGCTGGCGCGCGCTGCCGCCGGACCGCAGGTTGCCGGTGGTGCCGGCACCGCCGTCGCCGGTGGCCGTACGTGGCCTGTTGGCGCCGCCCCCCTCGTCCGGGCTGGCGCTGGGGCCGGCGTTCACTACCACCGATGTTGCAGGGCGCTGGCTGGCCAGTCGCCTCCCCGCCGATGGCCTGGCTGCGGCACTGGGCCTGCCATCGTTGCCCGAACGCGTGCTGCGGCTGGACCCAGCGCTGCCGTTCGGCGATGAGCGCGATCTCGACCTGCTGCCGAACACGCTGCCGCCGCAGCGCCACCTGGGTTACGCCGTGCAGTGGTTCGGGCTGGCGCTGACCGTGCTGGTGGTGGCGCTGGTACTGGAGTGGCGCAGAAGACGGCCCGTTGCCCGGTAGTGCCGGCCGCTGGCCGGCATCCCTTTCCCAACCATGAGAAAATGCCCTGCATGAACACTGCTACCTCCCCGCAGGCGCGCGGCAACGGCCGCCGGACCCTGGTGCTGCTGTTCGCCGTTTTCTTCGGGGCGATGGCGCTGGCCGCCCTCCTGCGTTTCTCCGGCTGGCAGCCAACCGCGCACCGCAATGCAGGGCAATTGCTGAAGCCGCCGGTGGATCTGCGCCAGCAACCGCCGACGCTGGCCAATGGCGCGGCCTACCCCTGGAACCCCGAGGCGCGCACATGGCGCCTGTTGGTGGCCCCGGCCGGAGCGTGCGACGCGCAGTGCGTCACTTTGTCGCAGGGACTGGGCAAGGTGTGGCAGCTGTTCGGCCATAACGCCGATAATGTCGAGATCCTGTGGCTGGGAACGCCACCGGCGTCGATCGCCTCGCTGCCCGCGCTGCGGCCGCTGGCCCCGTCGCCAGCCCTGCGCGCGGCGCTGCCTGGCGTCGATGATCCGGCGGGTCTGCCGGTCTACGTGATCGATCCGAACGGCTTCGTGATCATGCGTCATGCCCCCGGGAGCGATCTCGGCGGTCTGCGCAAGGACATGGCCACGTTGCTGAAACTGAAGTGAGTCCCGTTTGATGAGCCTTTCCGCGCGTCCGGCGCTGCACCGCAATTTCCACCGCCTGGCGTGGTTCGCCATGATCATGACCGCGAGCACGATCATGTTCGGTGCCTTCGTGCGCCTGTCCGATGCCGGCCTGAGCTGCCCGGACTGGCCGACCTGCTATGGGCAGGCGACCTGGCCGCAGCACGTGGAAGAGACCATTGGCCACCCGGCAGCGGAGATCCGTCCGCTGGAAACACACAAGGCCTGGCGTGAGCAGGTGCACCGCTTCCTGGCTGGCGCGCTCGGCATCGAGATCCTGACCCTGGCCCTGCTGGCCACGCGCAAGCGGCGTTTCGGAAGCACGGCGGTAGTCACCGCCTGCGTGCTGGTGGCCGCGGGCATACCGCTGTACATGATGGGCTGGCATGGAACCGCCAGCGCGCTGGCGCTGGTTGGTGAGGCCATCCTGCTGATCGCGGCGCTGCGCTGGAGCAACATCGACCTGGCGCGCGCTGGGCTGCTGACATTGGCGGTGGTGATCTTCCAGGCACTGCTGGGCATGTGGACGGTGACCCTGCTGCTCAAGCCGATCGTGGTGATGGGTCATCTGCTGGGCGGCATGCTGATGTTCGGCCTGCTGGTGTGGATGGCCTGGCGTGCCACGCACATGCCGATCACCCTGGCTGAGGCGCCGAAGCTGAAGTGGCTGCTGCGCATTGGCGTGGCGGTGCTGGTCACCCAGATCGCGCTGGGTGGCTGGGTCAGCGCCAACTACGCGGCGCTGGCGTGTGGCGGCGGCAGCGCCTCGCTGGACAACTTCCCGCGCTGTGCCAACCAGTGGTGGCCGCAGCACAACTTCGCCGAGGGCTTCACCCTGTGGCGCGGTATCGGCGTGGACTACGAAGGCGGCGTGCTCGACGGTGCCTCGCGCATCGCCATCCAGATGGCCCATCGCCTGTTTGCCATCGTCGTTGCCGTTTACCTGCTGTGGCTGGGCCTGCGCCTGTTCCGGCTGCCGAGCATGCGCGGCTGGGCTTCGGCCCTGGTCGCGCTGCTGGTGCTGCAGGTCACCCTCGGCATCCTCAACGTGAAGCTGGCGCTGCCGCTGGAAGTGGCAGTGGCGCACAACGGCGTTGCCGTTGCCCTGTTGTTTGTATTGGTCAGCCTGCTGGCCCGCCTGCGTGCCCCGGACTGATCCCATGTTTTCCAACTATCGCCAGTACTGGGACCTGACCAAGCCCAAGGTCGTCGCCCTTATCGTCTTCACCGCCCTGGTCGGCATGGTCCTGGCCATTCCCGGCGTGCCCAGCTGGGAGCAGGTGCGTGCCGGCCTGCTCGGCTTCCTCGGCATCTGGCTTGCCGCGTCCGCCGCTGCAGCCATCAACCAGCTGCTGGATGCGCACATCGACGCGCAGATGGCGCGCACCTCGTGGCGTCCGCTGGTGGTGGGCAAGGTGAAGCCGTGGCAGGTGCTGGTGTTCGCCGGCGTGCTGATCGTGCTGTCGATGGCGATCCTGGTGCTGTGGGTGAACTGGATCACCGCGGTGCTGACCTTCGCCTCGCTGATCGGTTATGCGGTGATCTACACCGTCTACCTGAAACGCGCGACCTCGCAGAACATCGTCATCGGTGGTCTGGCCGGTGCGATGCCGCCGATGCTGGGGTGGGCGGCGGTGACCGGCATGCAGGGGCAGTCGGACTGGGCGTACTCGTCGCTGCTGGTGCTGATCATCTTCATCTGGACGCCGCCGCACTTCTGGGCGCTGGCGATCTTCCGTCGCGAGGATTACGCCAAGGCGGAAATCCCGATGCTGCCGGTCACCCATGGCGTGGTGCACACGCGCAAGCAGATCATGGCGTACTCGGTGGTGCTGGCGCTGGTCTGCCTGCTGCCGTACCTGGTTGGCATGAGCGGAGCGTTCTACCTGGGTGGGGCGATCGTGCTCAACGCCGTGTTCCTCTGGTACGCCTGGCGCATGCTCAACCCGCCGGACGAGCTGTTCTCGATGAAGATGTTCAGTTACTCCATCGTCTACCTGATGGCGCTGTTCGCCTTCCTGCTGGTGGATCACTGGATCCTGCCCTGGTTGTGACCTCGGGGTCACATCAGCCGAGTATGGGCTTGGCTCTACAGTAAATTCACGCCATTTTGCGTGCGCTGATCTTTTCTCTTCCTAGCCAGCAGAATAGTACGTTGCTGTGGAATTTCTTTACGGCTCGCTGTTCTTTCCCGCAATGGCTGTTGCAAAAATTCTGATCGCGTAGGCTGCCGGAGAGAAGTGGTTGAGTCGTCGCTATGCGGAAATCTCATTGATCTGATATGGCGCAGAACTCCTGACTATGTCAGGAAAGATGATCGAAGCGAGTACTAAAGAAGCGCGTATCAAAAAGGTGCATAATCCAAGCTGCAGAGGTGAGTTCGATCTGGTCGCTGTGGCTAGCCTAGATCCTTGTGGGTATCCTAGGTATGGATGTACGCAACTGGAATTTGAGCGTAATTTCTGTTAATTGGATTTCCGGGCTGCTTATAAAATAGCGGGTTTTCTGAAATTTGAGTTGAACACAGTCAATTTTAAAGTATGGAGGCTGAAATGACGGTCTTGGGTAATGTGCTTTTTCGTAGCAGGGGGGACTTGGACTCTGTTCTTCGTGGCCACTCGGAGGCGATTCCAGCACTCGTAAAGCAAGAGTTTTCCAGAAGGCCGAATTCTTTCGATAGAAATGAGTGTGTCGCGAGCGTTGTAAAAACTCTTGAGCTTGCTCCGTTAGTGCTGGATCTTTCTTTGGCAAAAACGTCGGTTACGGCGACGACGTTCGAGGCGCAAGACCAATTTTTCGGCGGCACTTCCACGGTCCACGGTTGGGAGTTGGTGAGGACGATTCCATTTCAGGGGCACCAAGAGCTCTGGGATCTCCGCCCCAATCCTTATGGAGTCAACTCGCCATCTGCAATGGTCGAGAGTTCAGGTTTGAAAGTGGGCATCCGCGTTCGTGATTCTGACGTGGACACAGGAAAGCAGTACATCAACGATACTGTCAGTCGGATCCAAATCTGCATTGACACCCAAAAGGCTCAAATTGAAGCTTTCAATTCAAGCTTGGTAGAGCAGGTTCAGCAAGAGATTGATGGGTACCTTTCTCGGCAGAACCGGGCCGCTCAGATTTTGAAGGATCTTGAGGGTTAGGCAAGAGAGGTAGTCTTGAATTCATCCGAGGTTGTAGATTGTTTGTTCTGAAAGATTAAACTCATAGGATCGTCATTCTTAGGCCTGACGATCCTATGATCGGATTCGCTATTGAAAAACGGGTAGTACCAGCCGTTATGCGCCGGGCGATCAGGTCAAAGGCTGTTAGTTGGATCTGACCCGGAGATCACGATGATGATCTCGGCTTCACGGTTGATGTCCAGGCGGCGGGCGAGGCAAGATAATGCGCGCATTGCCATACTCGGCAGCGCCTTGGCGCTTACGAAGGGCAGGTGAGGCAGCGGCGACTTGTTCCACAGCCACTCGATTATTGCCTCACTAAGGGCCTGATACACCTTGATCAGCACGGTGCATTCTCTCTCTTAGCAACTCATTCAGCGTCTCTGTAAGTAGTGGTGCTTGGCGAGCTTGGCAAGCGCCATAACGATTTGGCGCCTTAATCATTCGCTTGATCCTCTCGTCCACAACCGTTTTGCTAGAATAAATGGACGTTAGGCTGAGGTATTCAATCGTTCTCAGAATCTCGTAATTTGACGAGAATTTTCTCTTCATTAATAACTCATCAAAAGTTTCTTCTGAAAAGTTCATTTGGAATGATCTTCTCGCTATCTCCTTCCAAGTGTTCAGCGCATGAGTTGCCTCGGTTGAGGCGGGAAGCCCTCTACGATAGCGGGACTTTTCCATCCTTAGGTCTTGGAGTGCCCTTAGTGCATGGATTTTTTCGTCTTTTCCCACAAGTAGGAATTCGACGATGTCTCGTAGACGGAAAGATAGCCTTCCGGATTGTGCGGCCTTCTTAATTAGCAGGTCGCGGGAAAGGCAGAACGTGAAGTCAAATTGCCATCCTCGGGCACGGTCGTCTTCAATCTTGGAAAGTGCGAATCCTAGCGACTGTATGCAGCGGTCGAGCTCGTGCTGCTCCGGAGGGATGGCGTTGCACTGATCTAGGAATATTCTCAGTTGGCTATTATCATCCCAAAGGATTTGAGCTTCTAGCTTAAGGTGCTGTAGAAAGAGCGAGCCTTTGCACTGCATGAAGTGTAGTTGCTTGGAGCTCATGGACGAGCAGCTGTAGCCTAAGCCTGATAATTCCATAGTGATGACGGATCTTGCCTTCGGATCGTCATTGATAATCAATATGTCATTATCGCTGTACTCGTCAGAGTCCCCTCTTCTTCTCGAGCCAAACTCGGCAATGGCTCTCATTTAATCGCGTCTCATAATGCGGCCGGCGACTTCAGTTAGGGCCATCGTGAAGAACAGCGGGCCAAGCAGTGCTTGGCAGGATACGACAATTTTGCCAATCTCCGTTTTGGGCGTCACGTCGCCAAACCCTACAGTACTGATGGTGATGCACGTAAAATATATTGAGTCTAGGAGGCTGATTTGGCTGTCGTTGAACATTTCTTCTCGAAATGCATAATTTATGGCCGCTGCACCTATTGCAAGTGTCGTAAAGGTTCCTAGTATTCTCCAGGTCTTTTGCCCATATCCGGAGACAAATGCATGGGCAAGGCTGACCAAATACTTCGCGCAGTTTGTTATGGGATTTTTAGAGTTTCTTATTTCGTGCAGGATCTGGCTTCTTTCAGCTACTCGCATTAAGTAAAGGCTTTCCCTTGCGTATGTGGGCTGACTCGTTGCAACTGAGTTTCGATACATTGCATGGAACCAGCCAATCGCGATGTTGCTATCTGTCTCCAGATCAAAATTCTTGCTGAATTGTGCGGGATCAATAAGGCACTCAATTAGCTTTGCCTTGTACATATTGCAGGCAGTAAATGTGCAGTTGATGAATTCACAATTATCGAAATCAGTTCCTAGGAACAGGCACTCTGAAAAAGAGCAATTCGTGAATATGATGTTGCTTATTCTTGTTCTTTTGAACGAACATTTGCTGATTGATGCGCCCTTCACTCTGGTAAGAGAAGGGAGCTTCGGACTTAGGATTTCTGGGTAATAAAGGAACGAATTCCAACCAAATGCATTCACATGGGATGCCAGTTGTTCTTCGCTGTCTATCCTGGTGCCCGTGATTGAAAATGTGGCCGCACTTTTCCCTTTCTGCATTTGACTCATTCCCTGATGAGATTATTTCGGATAGTGCTAAGGCTAAGGCTAAGGCGAGCGGGCGCGACCTATTACTTCGGGAAGTCGAAGAAGATCAGCTCTGCGGTCGTTTAGCATACCGCTGCGCGATCACGCCGCAGACGATCAGCTGGATCTGGTGATAGATCATCACCGGCAGCACGATCGCGCCGAGGCTGCCGCCAGCGAACAGCACCTTGGCGATCGGCACGCCGGTGGCCAGGCTCTTCTTCGAGCCGCAGAATACGATGGCGATTTCGTCTTCGCGGTTGAAGCGCAGGCGGCGGGCGATGAAGGTGATCAGCGGCATCGCGATGCCGAGCAGTACAGCCGCCACCACCGCCACTGCGAACAGCGACAGCAGCGGCGTCTTGCTCCACAACCCCTCGGTAACCGCTTCGCCGAATGCCGAGTACACCACCAGCAGGATGGTGGCCTGGTCGGTGTAGCGCAGCAGCGCGCGCTGCTTCTCCACCCAGCCGGCGATCCAAGGGCGCAACAGATGGCCGGCCACGAACGGCACCAGCAGCTGCAGCATGATGCCGCCGATGGCATGCAGCGGGTCGTGCACGCCGCCGGAGGTGCCGGCCAGCGCGGTCAGCAGCAGGGGCGTGAGGAACACGCCGAGGATGCTCGACAGCGAAGCACTGCACACGGCCGCCGGCACGTTGCCGTGCGCCATCGAGGTGAACGCGATGGAGGACTGCACGGTGGAGGGCAGGGTGCACAGGAACAGCACGCCCAGGTACAGCTCAGGTGTCAGCAGCCAGCCTGACAACGGCTTGAACAACAGCCCCAGCAGCGGGAACAGGATGAAGGTGCAGGCGAGGATCGTCAGGTGCAGGCGCCAGTGCAGCATGCCGCCGATGATCGATTCGCGCGGCAGGCGCGCGCCGTGCAGGAAGAACAGCGCGGCGATGGCGACGGTGGTGACATCGTCGAGCACCAGGGCGGCGGCGCCTTTCATCGGCAGCAGCGAGGCCAGGCCGACGGTGCACAGCAGGGCGAGGGTGAAGTTGTCCGGTCGCAGGCGCGACCACCAGCGGGTCATGGTGGATGGGCTCCTTGGTGCGGGGGGATTACCCCGGGAATCAGGGGGTGGGAGAAGGGATCGCCAGACGCTCGCGGGTGGCCGCTTCCAACGACTTCAGGCCGGCTCGCTGGCCCAGTTGCAGCGCCTGTTCCGGGCTGGCGTGTTCGTAGCGTGCGTTGACCAGGCCGAGCACGGCACCGGCGCGGTTGCCGGAAGCGCAGTGCAGCAGCACCGGCCCCTGGCTCTGCTGCAGCGCCTGGTGCACGGCGCGCAGGTTGGTGGCATCCAGGCCCTCGGCGCCGGCTACCGGGATGCGCACATAGCGCAGGCCGAGCGCTTCGGCCTCGCGTGTTTCATCGAAGCCGCGATCTTCATCGGGTTGGCGCAGGTCGATTACCGTGCGCACGCCTTGGGCAGCCAGTTCGTGCAGTTGCGCGGCCGTGGGCTGGCCACCGGCGTAGAGGCCGGGGCGGACTTCAGCAAGAACAGGGTCCGCAGCCCAGGCCGGCAGGATCGGGCAGAGCGACAACAACAGCAGGCAGGTCAGGCGCAGCAGCATGCTCTCTCCGGGGATGTGTTCTGCCGCTACAGGCGCAGATTGGCGCGCGCCTTCAGCAGCTCGCGCATCTCGTACTTGTCAGTATCGTCCAGACCCTGTTGTCGCTGCTTGGCGTTGAGGTCGTCGATCCGCTGGAACAGCAGCTGCTTCTCCAGCTGGCCGACCGCGTCATGCAGTTCCACCGTCCACATCGCTTCATCGCCCGCCAGCGTCTGCGCGGCCAAGGTGTGCAGTGAGGCCTGTTCTTCGCGGCCGTCAAAATGCTCGAGCAGGGCGCCGGTACTGATGTCCGGGCGCTGTTCGACCAGCCCCAGCAATTCCAGCAGCAGCTCAACGCCCGGCAGGCGCAGGCCCTGGAAGTGGTGCTTGCCGCCCAGGGTCAGGGCCAGCGACGGCTGCTGCAGCAGGACGGCGATCGCGCCACGCACCAGGCTGCGCTTGGCCGCCGGCTGGATCGTGCGCGGAGCGGCGCGTTGCGGCATCTGCGGCCGGCCCGCCTGCGCGTTGCCGCCCAGCCCCGTCAGCTGCGCCAACTGCTGCTTCATCAGGTCGCCGAAGGCACCATCGGGAATCTGCGTCAGCATCGGCTTGGCGCGCTCGGCCAGCCGTGCCTTGCCATCCAGCGTGCCCAGGTTGATCTCGCGGGTCAGCTCGTCGAAGAAGAACTGCGACAGCGGCGTGGCCTGCTTCAAGCGTTCGTCGAAGGCCTCGGCGCCTTCCTTGCGCACGATGCTGTCCGGGTCTTCGCCGTCGGGCAGGAACAGGAAGAAGGCCTGGCGGCCGTCCTTCATGCGTGGCAGCACCGATTCCAGCGCCTTCCAGCCGGCGCGGCGGCCGGCGGCGTCGCCGTCGAAGCAGAAGAACACGTCCGGCGCGTTGCGGAACAACAGTTCGGCGTGGTCCGGCGTGGTCGCCGTGCCCAGCGTCGCCACCGCCTGGGTGACGCCGAACTGGAACAGCGAGACCACGTCCATGTAGCCCTCGACCACGATCAAGCGCTCGATCTTCTGGTTGGCCTGGCGCACCTGCCACAGGCCGTACAGCTCGCGGCCCTTGTGGAACAGCGCGGTCTCGGGCGAGTTGAGGTACTTGGGGCCGTCATCCTTCTCGAACACGCGCCCGCCGAAGGCGATCACCCGGCCACGGCGGTCGAAGATCGGGAACATCACCCGGTCGCGGAACTTGTCGTAGACGTGGCCGCGGTCGTTCTTTGAGAACAGGCCGGCGCGGTCGAGCAGCTTCATCCGCCGCTCGTCCTTGCCCAGTGCGTCGCGCAGGCCGCTGTAGCCATCAGGTGCATAGCCGATCTGGAAGCGTGCGCGGTTCTCTTCGTCCACGCCACGGCCGTCGAGGTAGCTGCGTGCTTTCTCGCTGCCTTCCAGGTTCTTCTGGAAGAACTTGGTTGCCGCGTCCAGCGCGGAGTACAGCTCGCGGCTGTCATCCTGCTGTTGGGCGCTGCGCGGGTTCTCGCTGCGCGGCACTTCCATGCCGGCACGCTTGGCCAGTTCATCCACCGCGTCGAGGAACTCGAGGCGGTCGTAGTTCATCAGGAAGCTGATCGCCGTGCCGTGCGCACCGCAGCCAAAGCAGTGATAGAACTGCTTGGTCGGCGAGACGGTGAACGAGGCCGAGCGCTCGTCATGGAACGGGCAGCGTGCGGCGTATTCCTTGCCCTGTCGCTTCAGCGGCACGCGGCTGCCCACCACCTCGACGATGTCGGAGCGGGCCAGCAGGTCGTCGATGAAAGCGTCGGGGATACGGGCCATGGGCAACGAGGCAGGGCGCGGCGGCAGCCACGCGGAAGGGGGAAGTCAGTCCCCCTAGTTTACCCCTTGCCGGCCCCGTTCCCGGGCGCGTTCGCCGCGGTGCCAGGGTCGATGCCTGCAGCGAGCAGATGATGGCGTGCGCGCAGGCGTTCATCGATCACCGCGGTCATCAGCGCGCCGACGAAGAAGACCACGGTGGCGTAGTAGATCCAGACCAGCGAGATCACCAGCGCACCCATCGAGCCGTAAGCGCTGCCCGGTGCGACGGTGGCGATGTACACGCCGATGCCATAGCGTCCAAGCGCGAACAGCGCCGAGGTGATGAGGCCGCCGATGAAGGCCTGGCGCCACGCCACGCGCCGGTCCGGCAGGTAGTGATACATGAAGGCGAAGCCGACCGCGTACAGCAGCAGGCTGGTCAGGTAGCCGATGGCCGGCAGGATCGAGGGCAGCTGCGCAAAGGCCACCTGCAGCACGGTGGTGGCGGTCATCGACAGGATCAGCAGGAAGCCCAGCGCCAGCACGACGCCGAAGGAGAACACGCGCTTGCGCAGCCAGGCCTTGATGCCCTCCAGGCGTTCGCCGCTGGTGCGGAAGATCAGGTTCAGTGCGTTCTGCAACTGGGCAAACACCGCAGTGGCGCCAACGAACAGCAACAGCGTGCTCCACAGCCCGGCCAGCGATCCGACGTCGGGCTGGTTGTCGGCATTCTTCAGCACGGTTTCGGCCACGGTCGCGGCACTGCTGCCGGCCACCGAGCTGATCTGGTCGACCAGGGCCTGCTGTGCCGGTGGATACAGCGAGGCGGTCAGCCACAGCAGCAGCACCAGCAGCGGCGCCATCGACAGCAGGGCATAGAAGGAAACCGAGGCGGCCTGGGTCAGCACGTCGATTTCGACGAAGCGCTTGACGACGGCCATCGGGAAACTGTCCTGCAGGCGCTTGATGTACTTGTGCAGGGACGCGGGGCCGCCGTGCGGCGCGCTGTCTTCGGGGGCGTGGGACGTTGGATCAACCATGCCGGAGTTGTAGCAGCACCACGTCGAAGACGCGGTGAAGCAGGTGCGCAGGAGCGCGTCCCGGCGTCCCTTCGCAGTGCGGAAGGGACCCGGGTCTGGCGTTGCTTACGACAGCGCCTGCTTGACCAGCTTGGATACCAGGCCCATGTCGGCCTGGCCGGCCAGCTTGGGCTTCAGCGCGCCCATCAGCTTGCCCATGTCGGCCGCGCTGCTGGCGCCGGTTTCGGCGATGGCCGCCTGGATGGCCGCGACGATCTCGGCTTCGCCCATCTTGGCCGGCAGGTAGGCTTCGATCACCACGATTTCGGCGCGCTCGATTGCCGCCAGGTCTTCGCGGTTGGCCGCTTCAAACTGGCTGACCGAGTCCTTGCGCTGCTTGACCATCTTGTCGAGCACGGCGATCACGGCGGTGTCGTCGAGCTCGATGCGCTCGTCGACTTCCTTCTGCTTGATGGCGGCGTTGATCAGGCGGATGACGCCCAGCTTGTGCTTCTCGCCGCCCTTCATGGCGGCCTTCATGTCTTCGGTGAGCTGCTGCTTCATGCTCATGACGAACCTCGTGGTGGTAGTGGGGCAGGGCGGATGCCCGGGCCCGGAAACGCAAAAAGCCGGCGACGCTCGCGCGTGCCGGCTTCGACTCCATCGCGGCAGGGAATGCCCACCGCAATGAAGATGCGTCCGATCAGTACAGGCGCTGACGCTTGGTAACGTCGCGCGACGAGCGGCGCAGCTGACGCTTCACAGCAGCGGCGGCCTTGCGCTTGCGCTCCTGGGTCGGCTTTTCGTAGAACTCGCGCTTGCGGGTTTCGGCCAGCACACCGGCCTTTTCGCAAGTGCGCTTGAAGCGGCGAAGAGCAAACTCAAAGGGTTCGTTCTCGCGGACTTTGACGCTGGGCATGGAATCTCCGGGACACAGTAGAACCGGGTCACGCCCGGCGAGCCGCACATTATAGTGGCGAATAAACAAACTGCAAGCCACAAATCCTGAATAGGGGCAAGTTGTTGGATTGCAGTGAGACCTGCCAGTTCCCCGAGGGGTTGGCAGGGGCGTCATAATAGCAGGCATGCGAGTCCTTGGCATCGAATCTTCCTGTGACGAGACCGGCGTGGCGGTGTATGACACCGACCTGGCCGGCAGCGCTGCCCTGCGCGCCCATGCGGTCTACAGCCAGATCGCCCTGCACGCCGAGTACGGCGGTGTGGTGCCTGAACTGGCCAGCCGTGACCACGTGCGCAAGCTGCTGCCGTTGATCCGGCAGACGCTGGCCGAGGCCGGGCTTGGCGTGAACGACATCGACGGGGTGGCCTACACCGCCGGCCCCGGCCTGGTCGGGGCGCTGCTGGTGGGTGCCGGCGTGGCCCGGTCGCTGGCCTGGGCGCTGGAGGTTCCCGCCGTGGGTGTGCACCACATGGAAGGTCACCTGTTGGCGCCGCTGATGGAAGACGATCCGCCGCAGGCCCCGTTCGTGGCGCTGCTGGTGTCCGGTGGCCATACCCAGCTGGTGGCCGTCGATGCCATCGGCCAGTACCGGTTGCTGGGCGAAACCCTGGACGACGCCGCAGGCGAAGCCTTCGACAAGACCGCCAAGATGATGGGCCTGCCGTACCCGGGCGGGCCGCAGCTGGCCGCGCTGGCCGAGCAGGGCACGCCGGGCGTCTACCGCTTCACGCGGCCGATGACCGACCGCCCGGGCCTGGATTTCAGCTTCTCCGGCCTGAAGACCCAGGTCCTGATGGCCTGGCGCGACAGCGACCAGAGCGAGCAGACCCGCGCCGACATCGCCCGTGGCTTTGAAGACGCCGTGGTCGAGACCCTGTGCATCAAGTGCGAACGCGCGCTGGAAGCGGCCGGCACCAATGTGATCGTGGTGGCCGGCGGTGTGGGTGCCAACAAGCGCCTGCGCGCCCGCCTGCAGCAGATGGCCGAGCGCCTCGGCGGCCGCGCCTGCTTCCCGCGGCCGGCGTTGTGCACCGACAACGGCGCGATGATCGCCTTCGCCGGCGCGCTGCGCCTGCTGGCGGGCCAGCACAGCCCACCGAAGGTGGACGTCACCCCGCGTTGGGACATGGCGACGCTGCCGGCGGTGTGAGCCGGTCCGTCTCCCGGTAGTGCCGGCCGCTGGCCGGCAACATCATCAACGCTTGCCAACCAGTGGCGAGGCCGCCAGCACCGTGGTGGCCCGTTCATGGCGCTGCAGCCATGCCAGCGTGTGCGGGCACCGGGCGTGGATCAGCCGCCCGATCGCGGCCAGGTCGGCGCCGATGTCGCGCTCGAGGATCGGTTCGTGGTGGGCGATGCGGTTGCGTAGGTGGCGGATGCGTCCGATATCTGCGTGGATGGCTTTCCTGGTGACACTGGGATGGGCCGAAGGCGCATGGCGTAGAACGCCGCTGAGTGCTGGTATCCACAGCGAAGCGTCGAAGCGGCAGGTGAAGAGCTGCTGCCAGAAAACCATCGGCAGGTTGGCGACGATCTCGGGCGTGTCGGTGGTACGGCCGGTGACCAGTTCCAGTGCGGTTCTCGCCGAAGCGGATGAAGATGCCGGCAGCCTGCGTCGGAAGGCATCATTCCACGGCCATCGAGGCCCATGTTGCCGGGCCAGCGCCGATGCGGCTGCGTTGCGGATGACCACTTCGCACAGATGCACCGGCATCATCAGCGCACCGCACATCCGCATGTTCCACAGGTACAGGGATTCGGCGGTGAGACCCGGGCTGCAGGCCGATGCAATTCTCTCGTAGGTCGACAGGCGCTCCGCTGACAGAGCGCGCCTCAATGCATCGTATGCAGCCATCGTGATGTGCGGTGGTGAAGGAAGGGTCGATGCTGGCCAGAGACGGCGGCGATCACCATCGGGGAACGCCGTTGCCTGCGTGACCGATTCCCTGTGTTTCGGCTCGGACGAATTCCGTGAGTTGCTTTGTCGCAATTGGCCTTGACCGGCGATTGGGTCCTTGCCTAACCTCAGTGCCTGCGCCACCGGGACCCGCGGCTTGAGAAAGCTCCCCCCGGGGACAAAACGGTAGTACCAAAGGGCCCCGCTAGCAGGGCCCTTTGTCTTTTCCAGACCTTGCGAATGCCCGGCGACCCGCCTCCGTTCCGGGCAGGCTCACTGCCGTCCCGTTACCATGGCCGCCTGTTTTCCGGCTGGTAACCGCAATGGACAAGGTTTTCATCGAAGGGCTGACGATCGACGCCCTGATCGGCATCTACGATTGGGAGCGGCGGATCCGCCAGGACCTGGTGTTCGATCTGGAGATGGGGTTCGACAACCGTCGCCCGGCCGCCAGCGATGACATTGCCCATACCCTGAACTACAAGGCGGTCAGCAAGCGCCTGGAGCAGTTCGTGCGCGAATCGGAATTCGGCCTGGTGGAGACCTTGGCCGAGCGCTGCGCGCAGATCGTGCTGGACGAGTTCGACGTGAAGTGGCTGCGCCTGAAGCTGAGCAAGCCCGGGGCGGTGCGTGGTGCACGTGCGGTCGGCGTGATCATCGAACGCTCGCGGGACTGACAGGCCGGTAGTGCCGGCCGTCGGCTGGCAACCCCCGGTAGTGCCGGCCGCTGGCCGGCAACCTCAACAGCAATGAAGAAGGAGACAACCGATGGTGGACGCAGTGGTGGCGGTACAGTGGCTGGAAAAGCTGCAGAACACACTGGAACCCTATCCTGGCGCCTACCTGGCGTTGATGATCTCGGCGCTGCTGGTTGCCGCCGGCCTGGCCAACTGGGTGACCAAGCGCATCCTGCTGCGCGGCCTGCGTCGCCTGCTCAACCGCCTGCCCGGCGCCGATACCGGCCGCGGCAGCCATCTGATGCGGGTCATTTCGCGGCTGTCCAACGTGGTGCCCAGCCAGGTGATCGCCTCGGGCATCCGTATCGTGCCGGATCTGCCGCCGGGCCTGGTCGGCTTCATCATCGGTGCCTGCCAGGCGTGGGCGATCCTGACCGTGGTGCTGGCGCTGTCGCATGCGCTGGATGCGGCCAACGACCTGTACGAACGTCGCCCCGAGGCGCGCAACAAGCCGATCAAGGGGTACCTGCAGGTCGCCAAGATCATCATCTTCGTGATCGCCGGTCTGTCGATCGTTGCCACCCTCGCCGGTGTCGACCTGCGCTACCTGGTCACCGGCCTGGGCGCGGCCACCGCAGTACTGATGCTGATCTTCCAGGACACCATCCTGTCGCTGGTGGCCAGCGTGCAGATCAGTGGTGATGGGCGTATCCGTATCGGCGACTGGATCGAGATGCCCAGCCAGAATGCCGACGGCGATGTCATCGATATCGCCCTGCATACGGTGACGGTGCAGAACTTCGACAAGACCATCACCACCATCCCGACCAAGAAGCTGGTGACCGAGTCGTTCAAGAACTGGCGCGGCATGCAGGAGGCCGGTGGCCGCCGGATCAAGCGCGCGCTGTTCCTGGACCAGCACAGCGTGCGTTTCATGGAGGAACAGGACCTGGCCTTCCTCGGCCAGTTCGCCCTGCTGGGCGACTACCTGCGCGGCAAGCAGCAGGAGCTGGGCCAGTGGAACGGGCGCCTGCGCGAGCAGGGCGTGGCCGAGGTCAACAGCCGCCGGGTGACCAACCTGGGCACCTTCCGCGCCTACGTGGAGCGTTATCTGGCCAGCCACCCGGGCATCCATACCGATATGACCCTGCTGGTGCGCCAGCTGCAGCCGACCACCGAAGGCCTGCCGCTGGAGCTGTACTGCTTCACCCGCAGCACCGCCTGGGGCGAATACGAGGCGGTGCAGTCGGACATCTTCGACCACCTGCTGGCGATCCTGCCGGCCTTTGGCCTGCGGGTGTTCCAGGCGTCCAGCGACGCGATGTTGATGGCCGGGCAGCGCCAGTTGGCCGGCTCGGAGTAAGCTGCGATGCCCCCGGCCGGACCGTACGGATCCGGCTGGTGGCTGAAACTGAATGACGAAACCTCTCGCCAAATCGTCCGGGATCGCTAGAATGCCGGGCTTGTAAACGTTTTCATCAAGGACTGCCGGTGGCCTCCGATCGCATCGAATCCCTCATTGCCCAGATGACCGTCGAGGAAAAAGTCGGCCAGCTGGGTGTCTTCGCGGACATGGTCCGCCCGTTCGCCCCGGACGTGAACCCGGAAGCCAACGTGCGCAATGCCGACCAGGTGCTGCAGCAGGTGCGCGAGGGCAAGGTCGGCTCGCTGTTCAACGGGGTCGGCGCCGAGCTCGGCCGCCGCATCCAGCAGGTCGCCACCGAGGAGAGCCGCCTGGGCATCCCGGTGATCCTGGCGGCCGACGTCATCCACGGCATGCGCACGGTGTTCCCGATTCCGCTGGGCGAGGCCGCCAGCTTCGAGCCGGACCTGGCCGAGCGCACCGCGCGCGCCACTGCGGTTGAAGCGACCGCTGCCGGCCTGCACTGGACCTACGCACCGGCAGTGGACATCGCCCGTGACCAGCGCTGGGGACGCGGTGCCGAAGGTGCCGGTGAGGACGTGGTACTGGGCTGTGCCTTCGCCGCTGCCCGCGTGCGTGGCTTCCAAGGCAGCGACCTGCGGGCCGCCGACTCGCTGCTGGCCACGCCCAAGCACTTCGCCGCCTACGGCGCGGTGATGGCCGGCATGGAATACAACATGGTGGACATCTCGCCGCAGACCCTGCGCGATGTGCACCTGCCGCCGTTCAAGGCGGCCTTCGATGCTGGCGCGATCACCGTGATGTCCTCGTTCAACGACATCAACGGCGTGCCGGCCAGCGCCAACGCCGAGCTGCTGACCGACATCCTGCGCGGTGAATGGAAGTTCCCGGGCGTGGTGATCTCCGACTACACCGCCGACATGGAACTGGTCGCGCACGGTTATGCCGCCGACGACCGCGATGCCACCGCCAAGGCGTTCACCGCCGGCCTGGACCTGAGCATGCAGAGCGGCTTCTACGCCGAGCACCTGCCGGGCCTGGTGGAGAGCGGCGAGGTGCCGATGAGCGTGCTGGATGAAGGCGTGCGCCGCATCCTGTGGCTGAAGGAAGCCATCGGCCTGTTCGACGACCCGTACCGTTCGCTGGACCCGGCGCGCGAAGCCGATACCTCCCATATCGCCGCCCATGACGAACTGTCGCGCGATGCCGCGCGCCGTTCGATCGTGCTGCTGAACAACCGCGACAACGTGCTGCCGCTGCAGAAGAACGGTCAGAAGATCGCGCTGATCGGCCCGTTCGTGCAGGACCGCGACAACATCGAAGGCTGCTGGACGCTGTTCGGCGACAAGCAGCGTTACGTGGATCTGGAAACCGGCGTTCGCGCGGCCATCGGCGATGACGCGCTGCTGGAAGTGGTGCCGGGTTGCGAACTGGAAGCCGCCATTGCCGGTGGCACCGAGGCGGCCGTGGCCGCTGCGCTGCGCGCCGACGTGGTGGTGCTGGCGCTGGGCGAGCCGCAGCGTTACAGCGGCGAGGCGCAGTCGCGCGTGGAGATCACCCTGCCGCCGGCACAGCAGGCGCTGGCCGAAGCGGTGGCGATGACCGGCAAGCCGCTGGTGGTGCTGCTGCGCAATGGTCGCGCGCTGGCCCTTCAGGGCGCGGTGCGCAATGCGCATGCCGTTGCGATCACCTGGTACCTGGGCACGCAGACCGGCCATGCCGTGGCCGATGTGCTGTTCGGCGATTACAGCCCCTCCGGCCGCTTGCCGGTCAGCTTCCCGCAGGTGTCCGGCCAGCAGCCGTACTTCTACAACCACCCGCGCACCGGTCGCCCGGAACTGCCGACGATGTCGGAATTCAAGGCACGCTGGCGCGAGATTCCGAACGAGCCGTTGTACCCGTTCGGCCATGGCATCGGCTACACCACCTTCGCCTACGGCGTGCCGCAGCTGAGCAGTGCGCGCGTCGGCTGGGACGACACCCTGACCCTGACCACCACGCTGACCAATACCGGCAGCGTGGCCGGCGAGGAAGTGGTGCAGCTGTACATCCACGACCGCGTGGCCAGCCGCGTGCGCCCGGTGCGCGAGCTGAAGGACTTCCGCAAGGTGGCCCTGCAGCCGGGCGAGTCGGCCGAGGTGGTGTTCACCCTGACCCGTGAACAGCTGGCATTCACCGGCCGCGACGGCGTGCTGCGTGCCGAGCCGGGCCTGTTCGACGTGTGGGTGTGCGCCTCGTCGATGGCTGGTGACGCGGTGCAGTTCGAACTGCTGAAGGCCTGATCGGTAGAGCATCCACGCATGGCGTGGGTCTACTGGCAATGAGTAGCGCCGGGCCATGCCCGGCGTCCTCACCCATGGCGAACACGCCGGGCACGGCCCGGCGCTACCATCGGAGCCTGATCCGATGGAGACCGCGCATGCGCACGATGGCCTACCTTGTTCCTGTCCTGTTGCTGGCAGCGTGCTCGCAGCCGGCACCGCCGCCCGAACCTGCCGCCGATGCGCCTCCGCCGATGACGGGCGCGACGCCGGCCGAAGCGGCCGCCAGCACCACGCCCGATGCGGTCGCCGCGCCACAGGCTGCGGCGGAGCACGCCAAGGATGCGGCTGCGACGCCGGCCGATGCTGCCAACCCCGCAGCACCTGCGGCGGCAGACGACGCCCGCGCGCGCATCGAGACGCTGCTCGGCGATGCGGCGCAGTATGAAAAAGTATTCACTGCCTTCAAGACCGCAGTGGTCGGTGGCGATCGCGCGGCGGTGGTTGAAGAAGTGCGTTTCCCGCTGAACATCAGCGGTGGCAGGAAGATCACCGGGCCCGGTGAATTCCAGCGCAACTACGAAAAGATCATCACCCCGGCGGTGGTCAAGGCGGTGTCCGCGCAGGACTTCGGCACGGTATTCGTCAACCAGCAGGGCGTGATGATCGGCGATGGCCAGGTGTGGCTGACCGGCGAGTGCCTGGACAAGGCCTGCACGCGCACCGAGGTGAAGGTCGGCACCATCCAGTAACGAAAACGGCCCCGTATGCAGGGCCGTTCCAGATCGGTAGTGCCGGCCGCKGGCCGGCAACCAGGGCTCCTGCAGGTGCCGGCCAGCAGCCGGCACCACCCGGCCATCAGGCCTTCGGCGTGAGCTTCAGCAGCCGTGCCTTGCTGCCGTCTTCCAGCAGCCACAACGCGCCGTCCGGGCCCTGTTCCACTTCGCGGATGCGCTCGCCCATGTTGAAGCGTTCGGCCTCGCGCGCGCTGTCGCCGTCGAAGGCAACCCGCACCAGCGAAGTGGACGACAGCCCGCCGATGAAGGCGCTGCCCTTCCACTGCGGGAACAGGCTGCCGCTGTAGAACATCAGGCCGGCCGGGGAAATGACCGGGTTCCAGGTCACCTTCGGTGCGGCGAACTCCGGGCGGGTGTCATGGTCGGGAATCGGACGGCCGTCGTAGTGGTCGCCGTTGGACACGATCGGGTAGCCGTAATTGGCACCGCGCACGATCAGGTTCAGCTCATCGCCGCCGGCCGGGCCCATCTCCTGCGCCCACAGCTTGCCGTTGGCATCGAAAGCGATGCCCAGCACGTTGCGGTGGCCCAGCGACCACACCTGCGCGGCCACACCGCCCTGCGAGGCGAACGGATTGTCGGCCGGCAGGCTGCCGTCGTCGTTGAGGCGGATGATCTTGCCTAGGTTGCCACTCATGTCCTGCGCAGGATCGAACTTCTGCCGTTCGCTGGAACTGATCCACAGCTTGCCGTCCGGGCCGAAGGCCAGGCGGTGGCCGTAGTGGCCTTCGCCACTGACCTTCGGCGTCTGCCGCCAGATCACCTTCAGGTCCTTCAACTGGCCGCCGCCGCTGGCATCGAGGGCGAGGGTGGCACGGGCCACGGCCGCGCCGCGCGTGTCCAGCGTGCCTTCCTCGGCGTAGCTGACGTACACCACGCGGTTGCGGGCGAAATCCGGATGCAGGATGACGTCACCGAACCCACCCTGGCCGCCGTAGGCGACCTTCGGCACACCGGTGATCTCATGTTTCTGGCCGCTGGCCAGGTCCAGGTGCTGCAGCTTGCCGCGCTTTTCGGTGACCAGCAGGCTGCCATCGGGCAGGAAGGTCATCGCCCACGGCTGGTCGAACCGGCTGACCTCGGTGGCGGTGAAGGGGCGTTGGTCTGCGCTGGCCGCGGCGGTCGCCGGGGCCTTCTGGCCGGACGCATCAGGGCCGGCCGCGTTGCAGGCGGTGGTGGCGAGGATCGGTAGCAGGCCGAGGGCGAGCAGCAGGGGCGTGCGGGTCATGGGTATCTCCAGCGGAAGGGGATGCGGATGGCCAGGCTCTCCCTTGTATACCACCGGGGCGGTGACGGTCGTGGCCCGAAGGTCCTGCTCCCCCCTGTGCGGCATGGCGCGGATCGTCTAGGGTGTTGTCGCCCGGGCAAAGCATTGCCCGCCTGTCTGCCAAGGACCTGCAATGAACGCACCCCTCATCCATCGACCCTCGCCCGCCTTCATCGCCGCCTCGTGGGTGGCCCTGCTGCTGGGCGCGGTGGCTTACCTGGTAGGCCTGTTCAATGCCGAAATGCCGCTGAACGAAAAGGGCTATTACCTGACCCTGCTGTTGTTCGGCCTGTTCGCGGCGGTATCGCTGCAGAAGAGTGTGCGCGACCGCGTCGAGAGCATCCCGGTGAGCGGCCTGTACTACGCGCTGTGCTGGTTCGCACTGCTGTCGGCGCTGTTGCTGCTGCTGGTCGGTCTGTGGAACGCCACCCTGGTGCTGAGCGAAAAGGGCTTCTATGGCATGGCCTTCGCGCTGTCGCTGTTTGGCGCGGTGGCGGTGCAGAAGAACACCCGCGACCTGATTGCCGCCAACGCGGGTGAGCCCAAGCGCGCTTCGTCGATTCCGCCGCTGCCAGAACAGGACTGACCGGCGGAGGTAGAGCCGAGCATGTGCTCGGCTCTACAGGACACTGTTACGCGCTGCGATCCCGGCGCGGGTCCAGATTGACCGCTTCTTCCCAGCCACGACGCACGGCGCTGCGCGCCTGCGCCCATTCCAGCCGGCTCTTGCCGCGTTCGTTTGCCCACCGCGTTTCCAGCTCGCCTTCCACCTCCTCGTACGCGCGGATCATGTCCTGCGCGCGCGCGGTGTGGCCGATCTGGTAGGCCGGTTCGTAATCATCGAAGAACAGCTGGTTGTCGTAATACGGCTCGCTGGTATAGCGATCGCGCCAGTAGTCCGAAACAGCCTGGCGCGGGGTTCCATCTTCCGGCACGCGGCCGGGGATCTGGTAATCAGTGCTCATGGGCAGGGGGCTCCGTGGTGGACGAAGCCTGATCCTGCCCATCTGCCGGTTAACGCGCCGGGCTGGCAGTGTGACCGCCAGGTCAATCCACGGCGGCGTCCTTGCGCGGCAGTTTGTAAATGACGGCACCGACCGCAAAGGCGACCAAGGCAGCAGCGATGTTCTGCCAGCTGGCACTGGCGAACAGGGCCACACACAGCAGCAGGGCCAGCACCGGAATCAACGGGCCACCGGGCAGCTTCAACGCACCGGGACGGTCCGCATAGCGCTTGGCCAATACCAGCACCGCTGCCGCAGTACCGATGTAAGCGAACAGGCGCGTGGTCATGGACAACAGCGCCAGTTGCACGAACGACCCGGACAGCGCCAGGCCGAGCGCGATCAGGCCCTGGCAGAAGATTGCTGCAGCCGGGGTACGGAAGCGCGGGTGCACCTGCGCCAACACCTTCGGGCCGTAGCCATCGCGGGCCAGGGCGAACAGGAAGCGCGGGCCCATCATCATCGTGTTGCTGTTGGTGCCGAGGATGGAGATGGTCGCGCCCACGGTGAGGATCAGCGCCAGCGCCTCGCCGCCGAAGCTGGAGGCGGCATCGGCCAGCGGCGTGGCCGAGCTGGCCAGGCCGGGCAGCGTGCCTTGTGCCACGATCTGCACCGCCGCATAGATCACGGTGACGGTGACGATCATGGTAATCAGCGCGAACGGGATGTCGCGGCGTGGGTTGCGGTACTCGCCGGCCGCGGCCGGGATGTTCTCGAACCCGGCGTAGGCATACAGCAGCAACAGCGCCGCCTCGCCCATGCGCTGCAGGTCGTGCGGGTCCGGGCGCTGGCCAGAAAACGCCAGGTGCGGATCGATGTAGAACGCGCCAATGGCCACGAACAGCAGCAGCGGCAGCATCTTGCCGATCACCAGCACGATGCCGGTACGGGCGGCCGAACGCACGCCGATGATGTTCACCCCGGTCAGGAAAGCGAGCGAGACCACGATGATCGCGATGCGGCCCATGCCGGCGCCTGCCCATGGCCAGAACCGCGCCACGGCGTCAGCCAGCGCATTGCTGAGCGCTGCGGCGGAGCTGATACGGGTCAGCCAGATCATCCAGCCGATCTCGAAGCCGGCAAAGCGACCGAAGGCTTCGCGCGCGTACAGGTAGCTGCCACCGGGTTCATCGAAATAGCTGGCCGCCTGCGCATAGCACAGCACCAGCAGGGCGACGACGATGCCGGCAGCGACCACGCCCCACAGGCTGAAGGGCCCGAGCAGGGCGACCGTGGCGGCCGGTAGCAGGTAGATGCCGCTGCCGACCACATCGTTGATCGACAGGCCGACGATCTGCCAGCGGCTGACCGCGCGTTGCAGTTGTGGTTCTTCGACGGTGCTCAACGTGCGGCTCCTTCAAGCGCGGGCAGTTTCCACTGCGCCTGCAGGCGCTGGTATTCGGCGCGTGGCAACAGCACGAAACGCGGCGTGTCCTGCGGGCGCAGCCAGTCCAGCAACGCCTTCATGCGCGCCTGCGGCATCGCGGTGCAGCCGGCGGTGGCCTCGCCGGGCTGGCGCCACAGATGGGCGAAGATGCAGCTGCCCTTGCCGGGCTGATTGTCCGGGTTGTGCGCGATCACGAAGCCTTCCTGGTAACGCACGTCGCCCTTGTTGTGCAGGTCCAGCCGCATCGGTTCGGTGGAGCCGGTTATGGCGGTACTGCCGACCTTCCTGGCATCGACGATGCGGTTGTAGAACGGCGACACCGGTACGTCCATGCAGTAGCTGCTCTCGAACATCGGCTGGTAGGTCATCGCCGTTCCGGGCCGAGTGACGGCATAACCGAACGCGCTGCCCAGCGCGAACACACCGGCCGGACTGCGGCCATCGCCTTCCTGTTTCTGTGGGCCATCGGCCTGGACAGGATGCAGGCCCAGGCCCCAGGCACTGCCGGTGCGACCCAAGGCCACCGGGAACGCCTGGCCGTGCTTGCGCCAGTGCTTGCCGTCGCGCACGAAGGCCTGCAGCTGTCCCTGCGTGCTGTCCCAGTTATCGCTGGTGACGACGATCAATTGGCGTGCCTCATCCAGCGGGGCGGCATGGACAGTGACGGCAGCGAGCAGCAGCGCGGCGGATGCAAGGCGGGCCAGCAGCAGGTTCATCGGGCGCTCCGGTCAGGAATCCAGCAGGTGATCGATCCGTTCCAGGTTCAGCGCCAGCTGCTGCTGGCGATCCGGATTGGCGTGGCAGAGCAGCACGAACAGGAAATCGAGCAGGGCGTGCATGGCGCTACGGTACAGCAGCTGCGCCACCTGCGGCGCGCGGTCGTACGCGCACACCACCAGCGCAGCATCGGCATGCGCGCGCAGCGGATTGGCGGTGTGGCGGGTGATCGACACCACCTTGCCGCCCATGTCCTGGAACTGGCGCGAGAGCTGCGACAGCTGTGGCAGGTTGCCGAACTCGGAGAACATCAACAGCACATCGCCCTGGCGCGCGGCGGACAGGTTGGCCAGCATCAGGATCGGATCGGTATGGGGCACTACCAGCAGGCCGAGCAGCGACAGCCGCATGGCGAATTCACGGGCGTACAGGCCGTCGTCACCGAGGCCGTGGACGAACAGCTTCGGCGCGCCGTCGAGCAGCTGCACGATGCGTTCGATCTCCTCGCGCGGGTTGGCCTGGCGGGTTTCTTCCTCGGCCTGCGCCTTGCTGCGGCGCAGGGCATCGCCCAGGCGCAGGTAGTCATCGCTGATGTCCGGCGCGGCCGGCGCCTGCTGCGGGTCGGCACCGGCGCGGGCGACGTCTTCGCCGATGGAATACTTCAGGTCCGGGTAGCCCTTGAAGCCGAGCTTCTGGCTGAACTTGACCACGCTGGACTGGCTGATGCCCAGCGCACTGGCCAGCTGCTGCGAGGAGTAATCGCGCAGCAGGTGCGCGTTGTCGAGGATGAAGTCGGCGATGCGGCGTTCGATGGCCGACATCTGCCCGCGCTCGGTGCGGATTTTCAGCAGGGGCGGCATGCGGGGCGTCCGGGCATGTGTAGGCGCGTTGCGGTTGGTCGCGTAGAGCTTGTCATGGGTTGGGTCGGGCGGGTGGGGTTTGCAGGGGACGCCGCAAGTACGTCCGTGTAGGCTTGGCCGCGCCCATGGCGCGGACACCCCTGCAAACCCCACCCGCCCGCCTCCGGACAGATCGCGCGCGTGCCAGCCGCGAAGGAGATACGGGATGGGGCAAAAGCAAGAGCGAAGGCATCCACGCATGGCGTGGATCTACTGGTGGCGGCGATCGTTGTGTCAACAATCAACCGAGCATCTCCAGCCCCCGTACTTCGGTGATACCCAATCCCGGCACATCGCTGATGCTGATTTCCGACTCGTTGAAGCGCACGCCGCCGCTGACCGGATCGAACTGTCCCAGCGATGGGCCATCGAGGTCGACCTTGGTGATCACATCGCTCTTGGCTACCGCCAGATGCACTGCCGCCGCCACGCTGATGCTCGACTCGATCATGCAGCCGATCATGCACGGCACGCCGTAGATGCCGGCGATGTCGGCGATGCGGATCGCGTTGGACAGGCCACCGGTCTTCATCAGCTTGATGTTGATGATGTCGGCGGCGCGCTGCTGGATCAGGTCCATCACCTGGCTGGGGCTGAACACGCTCTCGTCGGCCATTACCGGCGTGTTGACGCGGTCGGTCACGTACTTCAGGCCAGTGATGTCAGCGGCCTTGACCGGCTGCTCCAGCAGCTCCAGCACCACGCCGGCTTCCTCCAGCGTACGCATCGCATGCACGGCCTGCTTGGCGGTCCAGCCCTGGTTGGCGTCCAGGCGCAGCAGTGCACGGCCTTCAACGGCGGCATGGATCGCCTTGACCCGCTCGATGTCTACGCCGATGTCCTTGCCGACCTTGATCTTCAGCGACTCGAAACCGCGTTCGATCGCCGACAGCGAATCGGCCACCATCTTGTCGATGTAGTCCACGCTGATGGTGATGTCGGTGGTGATCACCGGGTCGCCGCCACCCAGCATCTGGTACAGCGGTGCGCCATGCAGCTGCGCCCACAGATCGTAGAGCGCGATTTCCACCGCTGCCTTGGCGCTGGTGTTGCGCTCCATCGCGGTCTGCACCAGCGTGCACAGGCGGTTGAGGTTGACCACCTCCTGGCCGATCAGGCGCGGGGCGATGAAGTGGCGGATCGCTTCGATGATCGAGCCGTGCGTGTCACCGGTGATCACCGCGGTGGCCGGTGCCTCGCCGTAGCCGGTGTGACCGGTGTCGGTGCGGATCAGCACCACCACGTCTTCCACGGTCTCCACGGTGCGCAGCGCGGTCTTGAACGGTGTTTTCAGCGGCACGCGCAGCATGCCCAGTTCGATGGCAGTGATCTTCATTCAGGGATTCTTGGCACGCAGGCGTTGGATGTTGGTGATGCGGTCGATGTAGCGGACGCTGTCGCTGGCCATCATCGGCTCCAGCGGCGTGACCGATACGCCATTGAGGTGGGCCTGCACACGCTTGCCGTCGGCACCGAACCAGCTGCCGCCCGCAGTATCGTGGATCACCCAGGTGCGGCCGTCGACGTGGCCGATGGCCATCATCACGTGGCCGGGGATGTAGACCAGATCGCCCACCTGCAGATCGGTGACGGCGCGGTCGCGCACGGCCTTACTGTCCTTGCTGGTGAACGGCAGGCGGTCCAGCGCGGGGCTGATCGCCTGTGCGCTGGTATTGCGCGGCAGCAGTACGCCGAAGCTGCGATAGATCTCCGACACGAATCCGCTGCAGTCGCGGGTGTCGTAGTCGTGGCCCCAGCCGTAGCGCTCGCCGAGGAACTTGAACGATTGCTGCAGCAGCAGGCGCGGAGTCAGCGGCAGGTAGTCGGCGGCGGTGTCCTGCGAGCGCGGCAGCAGCGCCGGCACCAGGCGCAGGCGGCCATCGGCCTCGCGCACCGGCAGCTGCACTACCCACGAGGCATGTGCCTGTTGCCCGTTCACCGGTTCGGCGGCGGGCCAGTCGGCCAACACCGGCAGGCGCACGCCCATGTCCAGCTGCAGGCGCGATACACGCGGCGCTTCCGGTGTGTAGGCGGTGTGCGCGATGGCACCGGTGACGATGCGGTACGGGCCCTTCGCGCCGTAGCCGAGCACCGTGGCTTTGTCACCACTGGCCACGGCATCGGCTTCGATCCAGGCGCTGTAGCGCTCGCTGTGCACGAACAGCCAGCGGCCATCAGCACTGCGATGGACCACGGCAACCTTGTCGCCGGGGAACAGCGCCGACTCCTGGAAGCGGTCGATATCGGTGTCGCCGACTGTGCTGAAAACACGCTGGCGGGTGGGGAAGGTGCGCAGCGCGGCACGCTTCACCACCAACCCGTACGACGGTCCCACCTGCGAAGGAACCACGTCGAGGCCGAGGTTGGCTTCGATTGCAGCCCGCAGGCCGGGGGCGATGGCCTGGCCCTTCTCGTCATACAGCGAGCGCTTGGGCCAGCTTGATAGTGCGCCGATGCTGTCGCGGACCTGCGCGGCGCTGAGCTGTGCGGGCAGCGTGGCGATGTCCTGGATGTGGTTGTCCTGGGTGCGCATCCGCGCGTTCTGCGCAGTGATCTGCGCGCGGTCCAGGATCGGTGCGTCGGCGTTGTCCAGCCGTGCGGCCCAGTAGTCCGGGGTGAGGTAGGCCTCATGCAGGCCGATCACGTACGGCAGCGGCGCGCCGGGATCGGGTGCAGGCGTGGCCGCCTGGGTGAATGCGGGTGTGGCCAGCAGGCCCAGCGCCAGCGCCAGGGTCAACCTGCGCGGCCAGTGCCGACGCGGTTCGCGGGAAGCCAGGATCATGCGCTGCACACCCTCCTCGAATGCCTGTTGGAATATTTATTCCTTTTGGCGACGAAAGCAAGAATAAATTATTGACCGGTCCGCCGGCCCGTGTTACACAGCCGTTACCACCCGCGCTTGGGAAGTGTCGCTGTGGATCCTGCCGTTCGCAAACCGTCTCTGCCTGCCGCTGCCGGCCTTGGTGCCGCGCTGCTGCTGTGGGCGTGGTCGGCATCGGCTGCGGATCAGCGCAGTGCCGTCGATCGTGAACGGGAAACGCAGTTGATCGATCTGGTCGACAGCGGTCGTTTCAGGGATGTCGATGCGACGTTCGCCGCAGACGGCGTGCCCGCGCCAGCCGACTTCCAGTACGAGCGCATGCGTCGCATCAAACTGGATTTCAGCCTCGACGAAGCCGCAGCCAAAGCCGCCGTTCGCCGCTGGATTCCCGACCTGACCGACGAGGAGTTCGCGCGCTGGGACCAGCAAGGGCTGATCGAGCACTACGATATCGACGGCACGCGCTGGTACTTCAAGCGTGCGCCCTCCAACCTGTTCCTGCTCAGCGACGAGGCGCGTGCGCGTCGTCGAGCCGATGCACCCATGCCACCGCCCGGCCCAAATGAAGTGCTCAATGCGCATCACGCGCGCGTGGTTGCTGCCGCCGAACAGAGCGGCAACGCTTACGTGTTGCCGCAGCGCATCGAATTCACCCAGTCGTTGACGGTCAAGGCCGACACCGTACCGGCCGGCGAAACCGTGCGCGCATGGATTCCGTACCCGCGCGAGATTCCCGGCCAGCAGGAGCGCGTGCAGTGGATTGCCAGTGCGCCGGGCAAGGCGCGCATCGCGCCAGCGAACACCCAGCAGCGCACCGCCTATCTGCAAGCCAAGGCCGTCGCTGGCCAGCCGACGCGCTTTGAAATCCGCTATGCGCTGACGATCTTCGCGCGCCACACGGCAATCGATGCGAAGAAGGTGCAGGCCACGCCGAATGATCCTGCATTGACGCCCGATCTGGCCGAGCAGCTGCCGCACGTGCGCTTCACCCCGGCGTTGAAGCTGTTCTCCGACCAGGTGCTGCAGGGCGAGACACGCCCGTATGAAGTGGTACGCAAGCTGTTTGCGGCGGTTGACCGCATTCCGTGGGCCGGTGCGCGTGAGTACTCGACGATCAGCAATATCAGCGACTACGCGCTACGCGCCGGGCACGCCGATTGCGGGCAGCAGACCCTGCTGCTGATCGCCCTGCTGCGCATGAACGGCATTCCCGCGCGCTGGCAGTCGGGCATGGTGTTTTCCGACGATGGCAGCGGCTACAACAACCTGCACGACTGGGGCCAGGTCTACCTGGCGCCGTATGGCTGGCTGCCGATGGATGTAACCACCGGTGCCCTGGCCAGCGACACGCCCGCGCTGCGTGATTTCTACCTGGGTGGCCTCGATGGCTACCGCATCGCTTTCAACGACGATTTCGGCCAGGCCTTCGTGCCGGCCAAACAGCACTACCGCTCTGAAACGGTCGACTCGCAGCGCGGCGAGGCCGAGTGGGCAGGCGGAAACCTGTACTTCGACCAATGGAGCTACGACTTCCAGTGGCGGGTACTGCCAGCCGGGCAACGCTAGCGCGATACACCACCCTCACCACCATTCAATTCTTGCAGGAGAGAGCAGGGGATGAAGGCTTACAACATCAAGCGGGCGGCCTTGTGCGTCGCCCTCGGTACGTGTCTGGCAACGCTGGCACCCAGCGCATTCGCGCAGGACGGCGCGGTCGTCGGTCGCCTGACCAGCGATGCGGGGCAGGTGCCTGCCGGCGCCACGGTCACGGTCCGCAATCCCGCCACCGGATTCGTGCGTTCGGTACAGGCCGACAGCAAGGGCAGCTATCGCATCCCGTTGCTGCCGGTCGGCACCTATGACATGGAGGTAAGCCTGCCAGGCGGTGCTGCCAGCCGCGTCGGCCAGGTCACGGTCAGCCTGGGCAGCGCAACCACGGTGAACGTGCCGCTGGGAGCGGTCAGCACGCTGGGCACCGTGGAAGTGCGCGCGCCGCAGGTGGTGTCGATGGTGGACGTGAAGTCCACCGAGTCGGCCACCAACATCACCCGCGAGGAACTGTCGCGGCTGCCGGTGGACCGTGACATCACCGCGGTGGCGCTGCTGGCGCCTGGCGCGGTGAAGGGCAAGGGCTCGCTGGGTGGACAGGGCATCTCCTTCGGTGGTTCGTCGGTGGCGGAGAACACCGTCTACATCAACGGCCTGAACGTCACCGATTTCTACAACCGGGTCGGGTTCTCGTCGGTGCCGTTCTCGTTCTACCAGGAGTTCCAGGTGAAGACCGGCGGCTACTCGGTGGAGTTCGGTCGCAGCACTGGCGGCGTCATCAACGCCGTCACCCGCTCGGGCAGCAACGACTTCAAGGCCGGTGCCGAACTGGTGTTCGAGCCGCGTGCCTGGCAGTCGCAGGCGCGCGACCGCTATGACGGCGACGGCAGCCGTTACATCACCGCCAGCCGTGACGACTACTCGCGCAGTGCGCTGAATGTGTTCGCCTCCGGTGCGCTGGTGCAGGACCGGCTGTTCTTCTTCGGCATGTACGAAGCGCGCGACTACACGCCCAATTCGACCAATGATGCCGGTACCGTGTTCAACCGGGGTACCGCCGATGATCCGTTCTGGGGCGGCAAGCTGGATTGGCAGATCACCGACAACCAGATGCTGTCGCTGTTCGGATTCTCCGACAAGAGCGATACCGTCACCGACGTCTATCGCTACGACCATGACACCGGCACTGTCGCAGCCGAGCGCAACAACCAGATCTACAACACGGTGGGCGGCAGGAACTGGTCGGGCACCTACAGCTGGCAGGTCAACAACGATCTGACCATGAAGCTGATGTATGGCGAGAACAAGCGCAACCGCACGCAGAGCTCGTTGATGGACGAGAACTGCAACCGCGTGTTCGACAACCGCACTGCCAGCCAGGGCGTGCCTTCCAACCTGCAGGGTGACCGCAGCTGCACCAGCAGCTCGCAGCTGGAGTCGGCGCTGGATACGCGCAAGGCCGCGCGCGCCGACTTTGAATGGTCCACCGGCAACCATCTGCTGCGCTTTGGCCTGGACCGCGAAGAAAACACCTCCGACTACGAGCGCGCCTATCCCGGTCCCGGTGGCCTGCGCTACGACATCTACTACCGCACGCCGGGCAGTTCACTCAACGGCGGCACCGTGCCCGCCAGCGGCCTGGTCGCGCGTACCCGCCGCTACGAAGTGGCCGGGTCGTTCGAGACCATCAACTCAGCCTACTACCTGGAAGACAACTGGCAGGTCACCCCGAACTTCCTGCTCAACATCGGCGCGCGCGTGGAAGGGTTCGACAACAAGGGCGGCGACGGCGACAGCTACATCAAGATCGACAACATGATCGCGCCGCGCCTGGGCTTCGCCTGGGACGTGCGTGGTGATGGCACCACCAAGGTGTTCGGCAACCTGGGTCGTTACTACCTGCCGGTGGCCAACGTCATCAACATCAAGCAGGCCGGTGGCTTCCTCGATGAGCGCACCTGGTATGAGTTCCTGGGCTACACCGGCGCCGCCAACAACGTGCCGAACCTGGGCGGCCAGATCGGTCCGGTCGACAATTCGCAAGGCGATGGCAGCGTCCCGGACCTGCGCGCCGAAGTGAACCGGGACATGGATCCGGTCTACCAGGATGAGGCGATTCTAGGCTTCCAGCACATGCTGAGTGAATCGTGGTCGGTTGCCGCAAGCGTCACCTACCGGCGCCTGAGCAACGCCATCGATGACATGAACATCACCGCCACCGGCCAGTGTGGTGCGATCGACGGCGTCTGGATCATGGGAAACCCCGGGCGCACGAACACAGTCTGGGGGGACACCAATTGCGATGGCAGCAACGATGGCTGGATCGACATCGACACCTCCAAGGAAGGCTGGGCGCTGTATGACGACGACGGCAATTACGTGGGCCAACGCGGCTGGGTGAAGCCCAAGCGTGACTACAAGGCGCTGGAACTGCAGGTCGATCGCGCGTGGGATGGCAAGTGGGGCTTCAATGCCTCCTATACGCTGGCTTACGGCAGGGGCAATGCCGAAGGCCCGGTCAACTCCGATACCGACTTCGCCGACGCTGGCCGCACCGAGAATTTCGACAACCCATGGGTGAACTACCGCGGTTATGGCTATCTGGCCAATGACCGCCGCCATCAGTTCAAGTTCCGCGGCAGCTACGCGTTGACCGAGAACCTCAGCGTGGCCGCCACCCTGGGCGTGCAGTCGGGCAGTCCGATCACCCGCTTCGGTGCGGGTAATCCCTTCGACGACACCGACTTCCACAGCTATTACGTGTGTGTGTCCAACTGCCAGTCGACGGTGCCCTCCGAACGCGTGTTCGTGCATTCGCGGCGCGGTGGCGATGGCCGTACCCCGTGGACTTACGATCTGGACGTCAGCGTTTCCTACAAGGTGCCGATCCCCACTGACCTGCGCCTGAAGCTGGCGGTGTACAACGTGCTCAACCAGCAGCGCGTGGTCACCGTGGACCAGGACTACGAACCGCAGGACAGCATCGGCACGCCGAACCCGATGTATGGTTATGGCACGGGATTCCAGTCGCCGCGCTATGCGCAGTTGACGGTGACCTGGAATTATTGAGGATGCATCTGCGCGCCGCCCTGCGGGGCGGCGTGGCGTGATGAACGCCGTACCTGCCTGCGCGCTGCCTGACGGAGACTGACTTGCATCGTCTGTTGCTACTGGCTGCAGCACTGGCCAGCCCCACTGCCCATGCAGGGGCGGTGGACACCGCACGCCTGGACGCCGACATCGCCTTCGTGGACCGGCACGAGCACCTGCCGGGACTGGCGATGGCGGTGGTCGAGGATGGCCAGGTGGTCTATCGCCACACCGAAGGGGGGCGCGGTGACGGCGGCCGCATCGACGAAGACACGCTGTTCAAGATCGCCTCCAACAGCAAGGCGATGACCGCTGCGCTGCTGGCCACGCTGGTGGAGCAGGGCAAGCTGCGTTGGGACGACCCGGTACGCCGCCACCTCCCGGCGTTCCGCATGCATGACCCTTGGGTGGGCGAACACCTGCAGGTGCGCGATCTGCTGATTCACAACAGCGGTCTCGGCCTGGGCGCCGGTGACCTGATGCTGTGGCCTGAGCCCAATGCCTTCACCCGCAGCGATGTCATCGCCGGGCTGGCACACCTGAAGCCGGTCACCAGTTTCCGCAGCGGCTACGCCTACGACAACCTGATGTACGTCGTTGCCGGTGAGGTGGCTGCGGCCGCCGGTGGCAAGCCCTATGACCAGCTGATGCGCGAGCGGGTGTTTGGACCGTTGGGGATGACCCGTTGCCAGGTGGGCGCATGGTCGGTGAAGCAGGTCGGCAATGTCGCCCAACCGCATGTGCGTCGCGATGGCCGCAATGTGGTGGCCGGTGCCGATGGAACGCTCAGCCCCGATCTGACGTCGATGGCGGCCGGTGGCATCCGCTGTTCGCTGCGCGACATGACGCGCTGGATGCAGGTGCTGCTGGACCCGGCGCTGGCACCGGCGTGGTTGAGTGCCGAGCAACGCGGCATGCTGTGGACGCTGCACATGCCGATGCCGTTGGGCGAACGCCAACGCAAGTGGGACAACGCCCGCTTCTATGGCTATGGGCTGGGCTGGCGGGTGTCGGACATGGACGGGCACTGGAAAGTCGCGCACACCGGTACGCTGTCGGGCATGTATTCCTCGCTGGCGCTGCTGCCGGATCGCAAGGTCGGTGTGGTGATGCTGTTCAACGGCGAGGCCGAAGAAGCCCGCACCGCGTTGATGCAGTCGACGCTGAAACAGTTCACCGCGCCGGATGACGCGCAACCTGTGGGGTACTACCTGGCCGAGCTGAAGGCCGATCAGGCCGCGCGTGCCGCCACGGGAAGTCGTGCACCCTCTACCCGGGCTGCCCGACCGGCTGCAGCCACTGATCTGGTGCAATGGCAGGGGCGTTACCGCGATCCCTGGCTTGGCCCCGCCTCGCTATGCCCCACCAGCAATGGCCTGCGCTTCAGCGTCGACAAATCGCCCACGCTGCAGGCAACGGTGCAGCAGCTGCAGGGTCGCTGGCTGTTGCAGTGGGATACGCTGGAACCCTCGGCGCAGGCGTGGCTGAATCCCGGCGCAGACACGCCGACGCTGGAACTGCGCGCCATCGATCCGGAGATCGACTTCAGCTATGACTTCCAGGACCTGCATTTCACTCGTACTGGCGATTGCCCTGGCAGCGGCGGCCCACGCCGCTGAGCCGCCGCGCATCTCGCCCGCCACCGACGTCACTGCGGCGGGACTGGTGGAGATCCGCACGTTGTCGCCGCGCATCGAGATGGACATCCGCTACGCCGGTGCCAACAATTTCACTGCTGCGCGCGTGCCCGGCTATGAAGCGCCCGCGTGTTATCTGCTGGCGCCGGTGGCAAAGGCGTTGGCCGCTGTGGAAGCTGACCTGCGCGCGCAGGGTTTTGGCTTGCGTCTCTACGATTGCTATCGCCCGGTGCGCGCGGTGCAGGCGTTCATGGCCTGGGTACGTGATCCGCAGGAACAGTCGCGCAAGGCGATGCAGTATCCGGATCTGGACAAGCCGCAGCTGCTGAGCGACGGCTACATCGCCGAGCGCTCCGGCCACAGCCGTGGTGCCACCGTGGATCTGGGCCTGCTGGATTGCCGCAGCGGGCGCTGTACGCCGATGGACATGGGCACCGACTTCGATTTCTTCGGCCCGCGCGCGCATACGCAGACGCCCGGCCTGACTGACGCGCAGAAGGCCAACCGCCAGCAGTTGGTACAGGCGATGGCACGGCGTGGTTTCGCCAACTATGCGCAGGAGTGGTGGCACTACACGCTGCAGCCCGAGCCGGACCTCGGTACCGCCTACGACGTGCCAGTGCGGTAAGGGGTTGTCGGCAGGGCTGCGCCCTGCACCCGCCGAATCGACGGCAACAGCAACAGCAACAGCAACAGCGGGCATTCCGTGGGATGGCGGGGTGGATCCGGTTGCGGGGGACGCTGCAAGTACGTCCCTGTAAGCTCGGTCGCGCCATCCATGGCGCTCACGCCCCCGCAACCGGACCCACCCCGCCTTCGACAGTTTTCCGCGATCTGTCGGAATGGCAGGGCCTGCTCCTGTTGGGTGTCACCTTGGTCGACACAGTAGATCCACGCCATGCGTGGATGTTCATCGTTCAATTGTCGAAATATTCGATTTCGATGGAGATCCATCCACGCATGGCGTGGATCTACTGAAGCCGCCGGTACTCGTCTGGGGAAGAGCCCCCTGAGTCAGGGGGCGGCCGCGAAGCGGCGGGGGTCTGGAAGCTGGTAAGTGGGGCCCGCGGTTCGCGCAGCGAAGCGTGGGAGCGACAGCGCGTATGCGATGGCGCGTACCAAGGCGCAGCCCTGCCGATACCCCTTACACTGGCCGCCTTCTCCTGCGTCCCCGCCCGATGAACCTTCCCCTGCATTTCGGCCTGCTCGGTACGCTCGAGGCGGGCCTCATCGCCCTGCTGGTCGGCCTGCTGGTGTATTTCCTGTGGCACCACCTGTGCAGGCTGCTGCACTGGACCGTGGGCCATGCCATCGGCTGGTCGTGCGTGATCGCGGTGATCATCTCCGCCGGCATCGACGCCTGGAAGCTGTTCTACATGGGCATCGTGCGGCTGGAGTCGCCGCTGTATGCGCGCCTGTTCCTGTCCACCATCCACGATCCGAACGAACTGGGCAGCCGCGTGGTGCTGGAGATCGCCGGTGCGCTCTCCGGTGTTGCATTGGGATGGGTGTTGTTCAGTTCGCGGTCATCGGAAAAAACCGTCGACTGACGCAGGTTTTTCGTTCGCTGCCGGTTAAATCGTGCAGCGCTGAATGCTCGTCTTACTACCTGCTCACTTCGCACTAACCACCGCGCTAACGCATGCGCCTGCGCCAGTGGTTAACCATGCGTGTTCGAGGGAATCGCGGCGCAAAATCGATTCAGAAACGCGGTGGCAGGGTAGGTGCCGTGCGGAGACAACGACCGCGCACTACCACCCTTCAGGAGACACCCCAGATGACTATTCGCAACCGCAAGCCCCTGATCGCCCTGATCGTCGCCGCCGGCAGCGTGTTGGCCATCCCGGCGATGGCGCAGTCGGCCAAGCAGCAGGCCGCGCATGCACAGAACGAAGCGGCGCAGGCCCAGCAGGCGGCGGCACAGGCAGGCCAAGCGGCTGACCAGGCCACCGACGCGGCCGCAGCAGCCTCGGCGCAGGCCAACGGCGGTGGCCAGACGTGGGCCAGCATCGATACCGATGGCAACGGCACCATCAGCAAGAGCGAGTCGCAGGTGAATGCGGGCCTTGCGCAGGTGTTCGACCAGGCGGATGCCAACAAGGACGGCCAGTTGAGCGCCGACGAGTACAAGGCCTACGTGGCCGCCCAGCAGGCGGGTGCCGGCGCGGGTGGCACGGCCGCGGGCCAGGGTCGCTGATCCACGGTTGAATTCGGGACAACCGGTGCATGGGCAACCCGGGTGGCTTCGGCCACCCGGGTTTTTTTCGTCATCGCCGCGCCTGTATCCTAGGGCGATGAACACCTCCACGCCTGCGCCCTCGCGCGCCATCGGCCTGGTCGGTTTTGACGGTGACGACACGCTGTGGAAGAGCGAGGACTACTACCGCAAGGCCGAGCAGGATTACCTGGACCTGCTGTCGCGCTACATCGACGTCCACGACACCCAGACCGCCCGCCACCTGCTGGAAGTGCAGCAGCGCCACCTCGGCGTGTTCGGCTACGGGGTGAAAAGCATGACGCTGTCGATGATCGAAGCGGCCATCGAGATCACCTCGCAGCGGATCGAAGCCAAGGACATCCAGCGCATCCTCGACATCGGCCATGACACCCTGCGCCACCCGGTCGAACTGATCGACGGCGTACGCGAGTCGGTGGCCGCCATCGCCGCGCAGTACCCGGTGGTGCTGATCACCAAGGGCGACCTGTTCCACCAGGAAGCCAAGATCAAGGTCGCGGCGCTGGCGGACCTGTTCCCGCGCATCGAGATCGTGTCCGAGAAGGACCCGGAAACCTATGCCCGCGTGCTGGCCGAATTCGACCTGCCGATGCAGCAGTTCGTGATGGTCGGCAATTCGCTGCGCTCGGACATCGAACCGGTGATCACCCTCGGCGGCTGGGGTATCCACACCCCATACGCGGTGACCTGGGCGCACGAGACCCAGCACGGTGTGGCCGACGACGAACCACGCATGGTCAACGCCGATACCGCCTGGGACTGGCCGGCGGCGCTGGCGACGATCGAGGCCAAGGCCGCTGCCGCGGCCTGACACGGCGCGGCGGCTGCGGCAGAATCGAAGGATGAAACTGCCACTGCGCGCCCTGCTGTTGTCCCTGCTGCTGGCGCCGGCCATCGTGCTGGCGCAGCAGACCGCCGAACGTTCGGCGACCTATGAGGTGGATACCGGCGATGCCTGGGTCGACACCCAGCTGGCCGACATCAACCACTACGCCGAGCGTTACCCCGATGCCTTCCTCGACGAGGTATCGCGCTACGCCGGTGTGCCGCGTGGCTACATCGCCGCGCTGGCCACCACCCACCAGTGGCAGGCCGGCGACATCTATTTCGCCTGTTTCTGGGCCAAGGCCAGTGGCCAGACCTGCCGCGACAGCGTGCGTGCCTTCAGCCAGGATCCCGAGGGCGGCTGGGCCGAGGTGGTGAAGCGGATGCCGGCCAAGCCGCAGAACCTGCACTACCGCGCCGTACGCCACGCCATCGTGGCCAGCTACGAGCACTGGGATCGGCCGATCACCCTCGATGCCACGCTGAAGCGCCAGCTCAAACGGTAGTGCCGGCCGCTGGCCGGCAACTGCATGCCCCCGACGCAGAGGTTGCCGGCCAGCGGCCGGCACTACCCATCGCAGGTCATGTTGCTCTGCGTATCGCCGCCGCCGCGCGCTCCGGCGACAATACGGGTCCGAGCTGTTCCCCGTTCCCGTAATCGAGTGACTGATGAGCGCCTCTTTCGTTTCGCCTGATGTGATCCGCCGCCTGTTCGCCCAGGCCATGTCCCGCATGTACCGCACCGAAGTGCCGTTGTACGGCACGCTGGTGGAACTGGTGGAGCGGATCAACACGCAGGTCCTGGCGCAGGACCCGGCGCTGGCTGCGCAGCTGCTGCGCAACGACGAGCGTGCCCGCCTGGATGAAGAACGCCACGGCGCGATCCGCGTCGGTACCCCGCAGGAACTGGCAACCCTGCGCCGCCTGTTCGCGGTGATGGGCATGTACCCGGTGGGCTACTACGATCTGTCGGTGGCCGGCGTGCCGGTACATTCCACCGCCTTCCGCCCGCTGACCGCCGCCGCGCTGGCACTGAACCCGTTCCGCGTGTTCACCTCGCTGCTGCGCCTTGAGCTGATCGAAGACGAGGCGCTGCGTGCACAGTCCGCCGAAATCCTCGCCCGTCGCCGCATCTTCACCGACGACGCGCTGGCGCTGATCGAGCAGGCCGAGCGTGAGGGTGGCCTGACCCAGGCCGATGCCGAGCGCTTCGTCGAACAGGCGTTGGAGACCTTCCGCTGGCATGGCGACGCCACCGTGGATCTGCCGACCTACCACGCCCTGCACAAGGCGCACCGGCTGGTGGCCGACGTGGTCAGCTTCCGTGGCCCGCACATCAACCACCTGACTCCGCGCACGCTGGACATCGACGCTGCACAGGCGGCGATGATCGAGCACGGCATGGCCGCCAAGGCGGTGATCGAGGGCCCGCCGCGTCGCACCTGCCCGATCCTGCTGCGGCAGACCAGCTTCAAGGCCTTGGAAGAGGTCGTGCACTTCCCGGACAACGAGGGCGGCGACGCCGGCACCCATACCGCGCGCTTCGGCGAGATCGAACAGCGCGGCCTGGCACTGACCGCGAAGGGCCGCGCGCTGTACGACCAGCTGCTGACGCAGGCGCGCGATGCCGGCGGCGCGGGCAGCACCGGTGGTGACTACGGGCAGCGCCTGCGGGCGGTGTTTGCCAGCTTCCCGGATGACCATGACACCCTGCGCCAGGAAGGCCTGGGCTACTACCGCTACCAGCTGACCGACGCGGGCCGCGCGGCGCCGGAACGCGTGGCCGATCTGCCGGCCGAAGTGCTGGTGGCTGCCGGCCTGGCCACGGCCGATCCGATCGTCTACGAGGACTTCCTGCCGGTCAGCGCCGCAGGCATCTTCCAGTCGAACCTGGGCGGTGGCGAGCAGCGTGCGTACGTCGCACATGCCAATCGCGAAGCCTTCGAACAGGCGCTGGGCGCGGCGGTGAACGATGAGTTCGAGATCTACGAGCGCATCCAGGCCGAATCGCTGGCGAGCCTGCGCACCGCCTGAAGGTGTGCCGGCCGCCACAGGGAGCCGGCGAGCGATGTCCGATTGCTGGTAGTGCCGGCCGCTGGCCGGCAGCTTTTGGGCCAGGCGAGCATCCGGCGTGCAGACGTTGCTGAGGGGAGCCGGCCAGCGGCACTACCGGATGTGGGCAAGAAAGGCCGGGCATCCGCCTGGCCTTTTCGCGTCAGGCCTTCATCGTGCCCGTATCCAGCCATCGCTGGTGCCACGACAGCGCCTCCGGCAGCAGGTGCGGGGTGTGCTTGCCGTAACTCTCGCGGCTGGCGCGGTCGAAGTAGTCCTGCAGCTGCGCGCGGAAATCCGGGTGCGCGCAGTTGTCGATCAGCACCTGCGCGCGCTTGCGCGGGGTCAGGCCACGCAGATCGGCCAGGCCCTGTTCGGTCACGATCACTGACACGTCGTGCTCGGTGTGGTCGACGTGGCTGGCCATCGGCACGATCGCCGAAATGGTGCCGTTCTTCGCCGTCGACGGGCTCAGGAACGCGGACAGGAAACCATTGCGCGCGAAGTCGCCCGAACCGCCGATGCCGTTCATGATCCGCGTGCCCATCACGTGCGTCGAATTGACGTTGCCGTAGAGGTCCACTTCGATCATGCCGTTCATGCCGATGCAGCCCAGGCGGCGCACCAGTTCCGGATGGTTGGAGATTTCCTGCGTGCGCATGATGATGCGCTCGCGGTAGAAATCGATGTTCTCCTTGAACGTCTCGTTGGCCTGCGGGCTCAGTGCGAAGCCGGTGCACGAGGCATAGCTCAGCACGCCGTCGCGCAGCAGGTCGAGCATGCCGTCCTGGATCACTTCGGTGAACGCGGCCAGGTCGCGGAAACCGCTCTTGGCCAGGCCGGCCAGCACCGCGTTGGGGATGTTGCCCACGCCCGACTGCAGCGGCAGCAGGTTGGCCGGCAGGCGGCCGCGCTTCACTTCGTGCTGCAGGAACTCGATCAGGTGCGCGGCGATCTGCTCGCTGGTCGCATCGATCGGGCTGAACGGGCTGTTGCGGTCCGGGCCGTTGGTGCGCACCACCGCCACGATCTTGTCCGGGTCGCAGCGCAGCGCGGTCTCGCCGATGCGGTCGTTCGCATTGACCAGCGGAATCGGCTTGCGATGCGGCGGCAGCGCGGTGCCGTAGTAGATGTCATGCATGCCATCGACGCCGGCCGGCTGCCACTCGTTGACCTCGATGATCACCTTCTTGGCCAGGTCCAGCCAGGTCTTGTTGTTGCCCAGCGAGGTGGACGGCACCAGCGAACCATCTTCGCGGATGGCCGAGACTTCGATCACGGCGGTATCGATCTCGCCGTAGAAGCCGAACCAGACGTGCTGGGCGACGTGGCTGAGGTGGATGTCGATGTAGTCCAGCTTGCCCTCGTTGATGCGGTTGCGCGCATCCGGGTCGCTCTGGAACGGCATGCGCATGGCGATGCCATCAGCCTTGGCCAGCGCGCCATCGAGTTCCGGCGCAGTGGAGGCACCGGTCATCAGGCTGATCTGGAAGGGCAGGCCCTGGGCATGCACCGATTCGATGCGGCGGGCCAGTTCCACGGGAACGGCCTTGGGGTAACCGGAGCCGGTAAAGCCGCTCATGGCCACGGTTTCACCGGGCTGGATCAGCGCGGCTGCGGCCTCGGCGGAGACCACGCGGTCACGAAGACGCGCGTTGGCGATGCGATCAACAGTCATGACGACAGCGTTTCTGGGGGGAATCCCGATTATCGGCCATCCCCTGCCGTACGGGGGGTTCTACCTTCGTGGAATGGTGTTTCCGGCAACGCCTCTCCCATACCCGCCGGTTTTGTTTTGCAGTGCAGCGTGCAAAGTACTTTCGTACACCGCACGATGGCCCTGCATCCCGACGTGGGGGAGGGAGCAGAGCCCGCTGGCAGTTCGCTGCAAGCGGGCTTTTTTATTGCCTGTCGCCCAGTATGAATACGTGGTCTGCACCATTGGTAGTGCCGGCCGCTGGCCGGCAACCCCAGCAACCTTCGGCAAGATCGCAGCAACGGATCAGAGCCCCTCGCCGTTGGCAAAGGGATCCGACCCCGCGAGAATCAGGGTATGACCCTAGCCCCCGCTGAATTGCCCGCCACCCTGCAGCCCCTCGTCGACCGCGCACTGGCGCGCCTGGCCCAGGCAGTGCCCGATCCCATCCCGGCCGAGCTGCAGCCGATGCTGGTGCAACTGGCGGTCAGCAGCGACTTCGCCATGGACACCCTGGTGCGCCAGCCCGGCCTGTTGGCGCAACTGGCCGCGCCCGGTTGTCCGCCCCTGCCGGCGCCGGTGCTCGACCCGCTGCAGCCCGGTGACTGGCCGGCGCAGCTGCGGCGCTGGCGCACGGCGATGTCGACCCGCTTGATCTGGCGCGACCTGGCCGGGCTGGACGACGTGCCACAGACCCTCGCCGGTGCCACCGCGCTGGCCGAGGACTGCCTGCGCTTGGCGCTGGACGCCCTGCAGCAGGAGTTCGCCCAGCGCCATGGGGTGATTGCCGATGACCACGGCCAACCGCAGCAACTGGTGGTGTTCGGCCTGGGCAAGCTGGGTGGTGGCGAGCTCAACTTCAGTTCCGATGTCGATCTGGTCTACGCCTACGTGCAGGGCGGTGAATCCGACGGCCCGCGCGCGCTGGCGGCCGAAGAGTACTTCGCCCGGCTCGGCCAGCGCTTGGCCAAGCTGCTGGATGAAACCACCGTCGATGGCTTCAGCCATCGCGTCGACCTGCGCCTGCGCCCGTTCGGCAGCGCCGGCCGTGTGGCGCTGTCATTCGCGGCCATGGATCAATACTTCCAGCGCGAAGGCCGCGACTGGGAGCGCTATGCCTGGTTGAAAGCACGCGCGGTGGCTGGCGATATCGCGGCCGGCGAGGCGTGGCTGCAGACCCTGCGTCCGTTCGTGTACCGCCGCTACCTGGACTTCACCGCGCTTGATGGTCTGCGCGAAATGAAAGCGGCGATCACCGCCGAAGTCGCCCGCCGCGAGATGCACGACGACATCAAGCGTGGCGCCGGCGGTATCCGCGAAATCGAATTCCTGTGCCAGGCGCTGCAGCTCATTCGCGGTGGCCGCGAGCCGGCGCTGCGTGAGCGACGGCTGCTGGTCGCGCTGGATGCGTTGGTCGCTGCCGGGCAGATCGCCAGCGATGATGGCGCCGCGTTGCGCGAGGCCTACCTGTTCCTGCGCCGGCTGGAAAACCGCCTGCAGATGCTGCGCGATGCACAGACCCATGTGCTGCCGTCCGATGTGCTGGATCGCGAACGCATTGCCGTCGGCCTCGGCCATGCCAATTGGGATGCGCTGCGCGCCGCATTGACCGTGCAGCAGCAGCGCGTCAGCACCGAGTTCGGTGCATTGCTGGCCCCGCGCAAGGGCCAGGCCGCGCCGGATGCGCTGTCCAACTACTGGCGCAGTCTGCCCGAGGGCAGCAACGCAGCGCTGCTGGCCGAGGCCGGTTTCGTCGATGCCAATGGCGCCGATCAGTCACTGCGTGATTTCGCCCAGGGCACCGGCGTGAAGTCGCTGTCCGATGCAGCGCGTGCGCGCCTGGACCGCGTGCTGCCAGCACTGCTGCACGCCGCCACCCGGTCACCGCAGCCCGACGCCGCACTCAAGCGCGTGCTCGGCCTGCTGCAGGCAGTGCTGCGCCGTACCAGTTACCTGGCGCTGCTGGACGAACAACCCAGCGCGCTCGCGCGCCTGGTCGACGTGCTGGCGCGCAGCGCATTGCTGGCCGAACGCCTGGCCGCGTATCCGCTGCTGCTGGACGAACTGCTGGACGTACGCGTGTCCGGGCCGATGCCCGATGCAGCCGGCATGCTGGCCGAATGCCAGCAGGTGCTGACGGTTGAAGATCCCGAATCGGCGCTGCGCTGGCTCAACGAAACGCGCCTCGCCCTCAGTTTCCGCATGGCGATGGCCACGCTGGACGGGCGCCAGGGCGCGGTCGACAGCACTCGGCAACTGGCCGAACTGGCGCAGGCGGTGGTGGTTACCGTGCTGGCGATGGCCGAGGCCGATATGCACGCCGCGCACGGCCTGATTGCCGGTGGTCGCTTCGCGATCATCGGGTACGGCAGCCTGGGCGGCCTGGAGCTGGGCTTCGGCTCGGATCTGGACCTGGTGTTCCTGCACGACCATCCCGTCGGGGTGGAGGCCAGCGATGGCGCGCGCCCGCTGGAGCCGGGGCGTTGGTATGCGCGCCTGGCCCAGAAGGTGATGGCGCTGCTGGCTGCGGTCACCGCCGCCGGCCGCCTGTACGACATCGACGTGCGCCTGCGCCCGGATGGTGGCAAGGGCTCGCTGGTGTCTTCGCTGGCCAGCTACACCGAGTACCAGCGCGAACGCGCATGGACCTGGGAACACCAGGCGCTGGTGCGCGCACGCGGCGTGGCCGGCGATGCCAGCCTGCTGCAGGATTTCGAACAGGTACGTGCGCAGACCCTGGGCCGCGAACGTGATCGCGCAACGCTGTATGCCGATGTGCTGAAGATGCGCGGGCGCATGCGCACCGAACTGGACCGCAGCGATGCCGCACGGCTTGACCTGAAGCAGGGCGCAGGCGGCGTGGTCGACCTGGAGTTCCTGCTGCAGACCGGCGTGCTGGCGCGCAGTGCGCAGACACCTGCGTTGCTGCAGCCGCGTGCCACACCGGCATTGATCGACGCGTTGGCAGCGGCGGAGTTCCTGCCCGAAGCCACCGCCCAAGCGCTGCATGGCGCGCATGCGACGCTGCTGGAAGTAGGGCTGGCCTGCACGCTGGATCGCAGGCCACGGTTGGCGCCGACGACGCCGGCCATCGAAGACGCGTGTGCAGCGATCAGCGCCGCGTGCATCGCTGCGGAGCTGCCGTTCGCCTGAGCGCCTGCAATGGCTGTAGCAGCTTTGGCTAGGTGCCGACCGTTGGTCGGCACAATCTCTCAGCTGCGATGAGCCCTGAAGAAGCGTGCCGACCAACGGTCGGCACCCACCGGGTTCTGGGAGTGTGCCAACCAAGGTCGGCACCTACCAGGGCAACGGCGCTCAGCCCGCCGTGCGCAGCGGCGCCATCTTCCACAACAACGCGCGGAACGGGGCCAGCAGGCATACGCCGATCGCCAGCTTTACCGCCAGGTCGCCCGCGGCCCAGCTCACCCAAGGCAGGGTGGAACCAGCGAAGGCGATCGACCAGAAGATGGTGGTGTCCACCGTCGCGCTGCAGGTGGTGGCCACCATCGGCGCCCGCCACCAGCTGCCACGGCGCAGGCGGTCGAACACGGTGATGTCCAGCAGCTGGGCAACGATGAAGGCCGAGCACGAGGCGATCGCAATGCGCGGTGTGGCCACCCACACCGACAGCAGCACCGCCACCGCAAAACCGATCCACGCCACGCGACGGGCCGGGCCCGGGCCGAAGCGGCGGTTGATCAGGTTGCTGACCAGAAACGCGACCGGGTAGCTGAAAGCACCCCAGGTCAGCCAGTCATTGATCGGGTACTGCACCAGCACGTTGGACAGCAGCACCACCGCGCCCATGGCCAGTACCGCCAGCACCAGGGCGCGGGCGGTCAACGGGGCAAAAACAGGCGCAGAACGCACGGACATGGCGAGCCAGGGGAAAAAGGGGATCGCCCATTATCCGCCCGGCCCACCGCAAAGCCAAAAACGGCCGTTCAGCTTTACAGCTGTTCGCTCAGCGCGTCGCCGGCGGCATAGGCCGTGGGCACATAGGCCAGGGCCTTGCCGTCGCTGTTCTTCACCGTCCAGCCGGCACCGGCATCGGTCGGGTCGAAGCGCACCTGCTGGCCGACCACGAAGCCGGCCACGGGGTCTTCGCCCTCAATCGCCGGCCACTGCAGGGTAGCGGTCTGGTCGGCCTTGTCCGGTACCTGCAGATGCACCTGGCGCTCGCCGGCGGCGGTGGTCGCCACCTGCTTCACTTCCATCGGCGGCAGCGGCACCGCCGGGGTGCGCTCGGCGACTTTGCCATTGCGCTCGCTGGCCTTGAACGGCGCCTTGGACAGCGCGGCCAGGCCCATCGAAGTGGCCAGCGGAACCGACACCACGATCAGCGAAGTGACCAGCACGCTGGCCTGGCCACTGTTGAGGTGCGGGGCGGCGCCGGCGTGCACGGTCGGCACCGTCAGGGCAGACAACAGCAGGGCGGCGGCGGGGGCGCGCAGGGAACGAAGCATGATGACCTCCTGGTCGGGAAGAGAAGCAGCGGCTCAGCGCTGCGTATCGAAAAGATCGCGTGGGCCGGTGGCCTCGGGCAGGTATTCCAGCGGCCGGCCCTGGTTGTCGCTCACCTGCCAGCCGTTGCCCGATCCGGTGGGTTGGAAGTTCACGGTCTGGCCCACGTTGAACTGCACGGCCGGGTCGCCGGGGCGCTTGGGCCATTGCATGGAGGCGGTGTTCTGCGGGTTGCTGGCGTCCTGCAGCAGCACCTCGCGGCGACCATCGACGGTGGTGGAGATGGCGCTGACCTGCATCTGCGGCAGCTTCACCGCGCCCTGGCCCGCTGGCACGCCGGTATCTTCGGCTTCTTTGGCCGCCGCCGCTTGCGCAGCTGCCACCATCGGTGCGGACATCTCCAGGCTCGGCCCTTCGGGCACGCTGTTCTGGATGATTACGATGCGGCGCTCGGCATGTGCGGGCGTCGCGGACAACAGGCTGCCGCACAGAAGTACGGCCAACGCGGAAAACTGCAGGTTGCGCATCATCTTCTCCTTGCCGGGTCAGGGCGCAGCGGCGGCGGTGCTGTCGACCGTCGCATGCGCAATGGTCAGTTCCTGCTGCAGCTGACTGCGCTGATGCAGGAAGTCGAATACCGATTCCACCGTCACCACCGAGTAGTTGCCGGAAATGCGTTCGCTGGCGGGGTGGTCGGTGGTGGTGGCGTTGGCCACGAACAAGCGCGCACCCACGCGCTTGCCCAGGCCGATATGCAGCACGCTGGGCTGGAACTTCTGCGCGCGCAGCCATTGCTGTGCCTGTTCGCGCTTGACGATCACCGGGCCACCTTCAGCCTGTGCCATCGCCGCGGCCAGCACTTCCAGGATCCACTGGTTGGAATTCTGGAAGTCGGTGGCGAACGGATAGGCCACGACGTTGTACTTCGATTCGTGCAGCGCCTTGGGCTGGATCGCCGGTGCTGCCAGCATCCGCTTCAGTGCCAGCTGCAACGCCGGCGGCGGCACGCCGATGCGCAGATCGGTATGGGTGCCGCTCTCTCCGACGAAATTGCCCAGGCCCTCACGGTACAGCTGCGAACTGTCGGTCTTGCAGCGGTTGAGCAGGTGCATCGCACGCCAGCGGCCGTCGTCCTCGCGCAGCAGGAAGGCCAGGTGGCTGTGGCGTAGGCCGTAGCGGCTCAGGTCCTGGCCGCCACGCGCGGCGATCACCACGTCCACGTCGGGCAGCGCATCCAGGCGCTCAGCCGTGGTCCACGCCACATCGAACATCGCCGCCTGCGCGGCTACGCTGGGGTAGCGCTCGCGGCAGGTGCCGCTGTCGGCCCATGCCGGCGCGGTGGCCAGCAGGCCCATCGACAGCAGCAAGGCGCAGCGCAGGCGATGCAGACGTTCCATGTATACCGCTCCAGACGCGGGCAGGCCCGCGCGCCGATCATACCCGCATCGCTGGAATCAGCGCTCCACGCCCTTGCGCCGCAGTTCCTTGTCGCAGGTATCGCTGATTGGCGCGATTGGCAACGGCGGGCGCTCGTTGCGCGGATTGCGCAGCGCCGGCTGCTCGCGGTACGCATCCAGCTGCTGCTGGCAGGCGTGCGACAGCGGGTCCAGTTCGGTAGGGGTGGTGGAGCAGGCGGCCAGCAGGGCCAGCGGAAGCAGAAGCAGGGTACGCATGGGGACGTCCAGTCCGAGGGGGAGGCTGGACTCTAACCGCGCAGCGGGATCGAAATGTTCAAAAAGTGCTGGAGAGGGTCGTACCGGCCGCTGGCCGGCAACCCGATGATCTTCGGCCACGTGCACCTGGTTGCCGGCCAGCGGCCGGCACTACCGTGATGCCAGGCGCGCTTTGACCTCGGCGGCAATCCGCGCGGTCTCGCGCAGCGGTTCGATGCGGTCGTACTGCCAGTCCAGCCAGCGTGTCTGCAAGCGCCCGCGCTCGCGCAGCTGCTGCTGGAAGCGCGCCAGCCGTCCCTGCGCCGTATCGGCCAGGGCCACCATCACCGGCATGCGCGTGGCGCTTGCCTCGGACAGCAGGTTCACCGAATCGGGCGACACCACCACCCGGTTGGCCCAGCCGAGCAGGCCGGCATACGGGTTCACGCCATCGCCGCCATCGCCCCAGATCACATGCGGCAGATCAGCGAACTTCGCCCGCAGGATCTCGGCCAGGGCCGGCGGCGTGCGTCGCGAGGTAGTCGCCAGCAGACTGCCACCCTCGCTGCGGATCTGTTCGGCCAGCGCCTGGAACACATGCACCATCGCGGTTTCGTCCCACGGCGCCAGCGGCGTCGGGCCGCCCACCAGCAGCGCGGTGCGCGGGCCGGGCAGGGTGCTGAAGCTGGCGAACGCAGCGCGGCCCCAGGCCAGCCAGTCATCGTCCACCGGGTTCAGGCTGCCGATCAGGGTCAGCACGTTGCTGCCGCGCAGGGCGTCATGTTCGGGCACCACCACCACATCCCAGTGACGCGAGCCGATGCGCGGGTCGAGGATCTGCACTACCTGGCTGCCGCGCGCGCGCAGCACGCGAAGCGCACCGGCGGCCTGGCGGCCACAGCCGATCGCCAGCGCGGGCGCCTCTGCAGCGAGTGACGCGAACGCCTCGCCGTAGCCTTTCACATCACCGGGCAAGCGCCGCGGTGCCAGCCAGCGCCAGGGCGCCCGGGGCTGCAGGATCAGGGGGCGGTGGGTGCCTTGGCGCAGCGCCGAGGCCAGCGCGACCGCCTGCCGGACATTGCCGGCACGGCCGTCGGTGACCGTCCAAGGCGCGCTCGATCGTTTCACCATTGGCATTAATTCGTTTCAGCCCTGCTGGGTGTTGCAACAGTCGCGACACTCTACACTGCGGATCGACGTTTCGCCCCGCGCCGCCCGCGGGCACAGACCTTAGCCGCCCTGGAGATCCACCGATGTCCCACGCGCTCGACGCCGCTGCACTGGACCAGTTGTTCCGCACTGCCCGTACCCAGAACGCCTTCCTCGACAAGCCGGTCGAAGACGCCCAGCTGCACGCCCTGTACGACCTGCTGAAGTGGGGCCCGACCGCCGCCAACGGCAGCCCGGCACGCTTCGTGTTCGTGAAGTCGACCGAAGCCAAGGCCAAGCTGGCCCCGGCCCTGTCCGAAGGCAACCACAACAAGACCCTGGCTGCCCCGGTCACCGTCATCGTGGCCTTCGACCAGGACTTCCACGAGAAGCTGCCGTACCTGTTCCCGCACACCGACGCCAAGGCCTGGTTCGACGGCCCGCGCGAAGGCCGCCATGAAGGCGCGTTCCGCAACGGCAGCCTGCAGGGCGCTTACCTGATCCTGGCCGCACGCGCGCTGGGCCTGGATGCCGGCCCGATGTCCGGCTTCGACAACGCCAAGGTCGACGAAGCCTTCTTCGCCGGCACCAGCATCAAGTCGAATTTCCTGGTCAACCTGGGGTACGGTGACGATTCGGGCCTGTTCCCCCGTCTGCCGCGTCTGTCCTTCGACGAAGCGGCGCGCATCGCGTAAGTCGCTGTATCGGTTTCGGGCCCGCCCGCCGTGGCGGGCCATTGCTGCACTGTGTTCCCACCCTACGATCCGGAGAGTTCCTGAGATGAGCGCCACCCGTAAACTGCTGCTGCCGCTGGCCCTGACCCTGGCCATCGCCGCCTGCTCCAAGCCGGCCGACACCGCCACCCCGGCAGCCGATGCTGCTGCCCCGGCCGCCACCGAACAGGCTGCCACCACCCCGGCTGCTGATGCCGCTGCTGCCGCCATCACCATCGCCTCGGGCACCTACAAGCTCGACCCGACCCACACCGACGTGCTGGCGCAGTGGAGCCACTTCGGCTTCTCCAACCCGAGCGCGCACTTCGGCAACGCCGAAGGCACCCTGGTGTACGACGCCACCGACGTCACCAAGTCCACCGTGGAAGTGAAGCTGCCGCTGAGCGGCCTGAACAGCTTCACCGCCAAGTTCGACGAGCACCTGAAGAGCGCCGATTTCTTCGACGCTGCCAAGTTCCCGGCTGCCAGCTTCAAGAGCACCAAGGTTGAATCGGCCGGCACCAACAAGCTGACCGTCACCGGCGACCTGACCATCAAGGACATCACCAAGCCGGTCACCCTGGACGTCACCGTCAACGGCGGCGGCGAGCACCCGATGGCCAAGGTTCCGGCCGCCGGCTTCGATGCCACCACCACGATCAAGCGCAGCGATTTCGGCGTCGGCGCCTACGCCCCGAACGTCAGCGATGAAGTGAAGATCCGTATCACCACCGAAGCCACCGGCGAGAAGCCGGCGGCTTGATCCCTCCCGCTCACTCGTCGTGAGAAGGCAGAAGGCCCGCTGAAAAGCGGGCCTTCTTTTTTGGCAGCGTCCTGGACGGATCGCTCGATTGCCTGATTGGCCGATTGCCGAATCACCGGGTGGCCCGATCGTCTGGTAGTGCCAACCTCGGTTGGCGCACGAGCACTCCGCAGGCCAACCAAGGGTGGCCACTACCGGGTACGGGCGCTCAGCGCAGCGTACCCAGCCACGTCGCCGACGCTTCGCTCGGGCTCTGCTTGGCCTTCACCGCCAACCCGCTCGCACGCACGAACGTCTGCGCCGCCTGCGCCACTACCTGGCGGGCGATCAGCGCGGCCTGCTTGGTCGTTGCCTGCTGCTTGCGCAGCTGCACGATATGCACCGACGGGCGACCGACCGGTGCGTACTTCTGGTCGCGGCGCAGGATGTCGGCCACCTGTGCCACTTCGTGTTCGGCCTGCAGGTAGCGGTGTTGTGCTTCGACCAGCTCACGCAGCGGTGCGCGCGCCGCAGCCGGGTCGGCAAAGGCGGACAGCGCTGCATCGCAGGCGGCATCATCAGTGAAGCGGGTACGCAGCGTGTCCACGCTGGCCAGGGTCAGTTTGGCCATGTGGGCCTCGTTGCTGCAGGAAAGGAGTGCGATTGTCGCATTGCTTGCCGGGTCGTGCCGGCCGCTGGCGGGCGACTGCGTGGGGCGTGCGGACCAACGGTCCGCACCCACCGGCGGACCAACCGTCCGCGCCCATCGGCTGGCCGACGGTCTGCACCCGCCGGCTGTCCAACAGTCTGCACCTGCCGGCGGCAGAGAGCAGCCGAGCATCGGGTCGCGGTTACCATGGCGGCCGCACTGAACCACGGAAGGCAACACCATGCAGGAAGCGCAGTATTGGCTTGGCGAATTCTGGACCGGCCTGAGCGTGCTCGATCTGATCGGCGGCAGCGTGCTGGGCACGCTGTTGGGGCTGGCGCTGGGCATCTTCGCCTGGCGCGGGCTGCATCGACGCGGTTGGTTGCGGCGGCAGCGGCGTTGGCACCATGGGCTGCTGGCCTCGTATGTGGTGCTGCTGCCGTTGCTTGTCGCGTTCTTCGGCCTGCAGCTGGGCTTTACTGCCGGCGCGCACCGCGCGCTGTTCAAGCAGCTGGACCACTTCCAGCCGCACCTGCAGACGATGGTGGAAGGGTGGAGCAGTGGCTTCACCGCCTCGCTGGAAGACGAACGCATGCGTGCCGCGCTGCAGAGCCAGGACACGGTGGGTGATGTTGCCGATTCGCTTGCCGCGATCTACCTGCGCGAGCATCCGCTGCCCGGCGTGGATCGTCTGGGTAACGGGCCGATGGCGCGCGGCGTGGGCTGGGTGATCGGCAAGGTGCGCGCCGGGTTGCTGCGCGCGATGGTGGAAGACACGCTGATCGACAAGGCCGGCACTGTTGGCCTGGAGCCGAAGATGGTGCGTGAGGCGCTGACCATGCGCATGGATGAGCTGTTGCATACGCGCGGCGTGCTGCGGCTGGTGAAGGCGCAGATCAACGGCATGATGCCGGGTGTGTACCTGGGGTTGCTGCTGCCGCTGGCGATCATCGCGCTGCTGCTGGCGCTGGAGATCTGGGCCGCGCATCGGTTCGGATGGAAGGGTGGGGCTGCGCCCCGGTTGGTGGTGCCGGCCGCTGGCCGGCAGTTGCAGGATGCAGCCGAAGGTTCATGAGGTTGCCGGCCAGCGGCCGGCACTACCCGTAGAAGAGCGTGCGGGCCAACGATCCGCACCTACCGTTTTGCGGTCAATCGCCGTCCTGTTCGTCCGGGTGCGCCTTCCAGTAACCGGTCGAGCGGATCCAGTCGCGTGGCACGCCCAGGTGGCCTTCGATGAACTTGCGCATCATCCGCGCGCGCCGCGATTCGGTGGCGATCCAGTAGAACGTGTCGCCGTCCGGGGCCTCGAAGTCGGTCAGCATGTCTTCCAGCAGCGTGCTGCTGGCTGCCGGGAAGCCATTGCGCTCCAGCCAGTGGATGCGCACGTTCTCGTACTGCGGCAGATCCTGGCGCTCATCCTCGTCGGCCACTTCGATATACGCCTGCACCTGCGCACCCTCGGGCAGCACGTCCAGCCAGCGCGCAATCGCCGGCAGCGCGGTCTCATCGCCAATCAGCACATAGGCGTCATAGCTGTCGGCCACCACGAACGAACCGCGCGGGCCGCCGATCACCAGCGTGTCGCCGGCCTGTGCGCGCTCGGCCCACGGCCCGGCAATGCCCTGGTCGTGCAGCACGAAGTCGATGGCCAGCTCGCCGGTTTCGTGGTCCCACCAGCGCGGGGTGTAGTCGCGTGCTGGCGACGGCTGCTTGCCGTCCGGATAGCTGCGGCCTTCGGCAGTCAGCACCGGCAGCACCATCTCGCCGCTGGCGTTGGGGAAGAACAGCTTGATGTGGTCGTCGGCGCCGGGCGAATCGAAGCCGGCCAGGTCGTCGCCGCCCAGCACGATGCGGCGCATGTGCGGGGTGACAGTCTCGGTGCGCAGCACCGTCAGTTCACGGAAGCGCACATCCAGGCGCAGGCGCGAGTTGTGATGTTCGGTCATGGGGGTACCTGTCGAAAGGTCGCGCGGGGGCGCGCGGCATGGGGGAAGACCTGGCTGGATTCAGTCTGGCTGGGTCGTAGAAAAAGGAGAGGTCACGTTGCTGGCCTGGCCATTCATCAGCGCCGACGCGCGCGACAGCAGCGCGGCCACCTGCTCGGCTTCGCCGTCGGCCCAGCGCCCGTGGTGGTGCACCAGCGCCAGTTTGAACTCGCGCAGCGCGGCGGCCAGCGGCGCCGGCAGCGAGGCCTTGGTGATCTCGCGGGCGCGGTCGAACGCGCGTCGCTGCGCCAATCGCACTTGGGTGCGCTGCACCTTCAGCTCGAACTCGCCGGCGGTGGTGATGCGGAACACACGGCGGCCGTCCACCTCTTCCGATTCCACCCAGCCGGCCTGCTCGAAGCTGGCCAGCAGGGGGTACATGGTGCCGGCACTGGGGGTGTAGGCCTGCATGAACATGGTGCTGATGTGCTGCATCAACTCGTAGCCGTGGCGCGGCTGCTCGCCGATCAGCGCCAGCACCAGCAGGCGCAGGTCGCCACGGCTGAGCACGCGCGGCTGGCCGTTGCGGCGGGGTACCGCGGCATCGTCGGTGCGGCTTTTGGGGGAGGGGGAGCGGCCCATTTCGATATATCGGTAACGTGTGCCGCAAACGATATATCGATAAGCCGGACCCGACAAGCACGGTTTCGGCCACAACGCTTGCCAGATCGGGCCACGCCGCCAGGTACCGCAAGGGATGAGGGCAGGGTTGCGCGCGGCGCAAGCCACCGTTGCGCGGCCTGACATCCGTATCGGGCCACGCAACGGCGCTGCGGGTTTCCGCCCCGGGCGGGGCGCAGCAGACGAGCGGCGAACCGCGGGAAGGGGCCTGCTCGCCGCCAACCGTGCGCAGCCGCCCCGCCCGCGTCGAGAGGCACGCGCGACACGTTGTCGCGGGTTCAGCGGCAGGCCGTCAGACAACGCCGACACGGCGCCGGCCTTGCCCCACAACGGTCATCCGCAGCAGTAACACTGCGTCCTGCGCATGGGCGCAGCAGGCCGCAGGCGACAGCTGGCGCAGCCCTTACAGGCAGCCATAGCGGCCTGCAGCAGTGCTTTGTCCCGCCGGTGGACGTCCCGGGACATGCCGTGCAGACAGGGGTGGCCTGCCTCCATACGCCAGCGTAGCCAAGTGACGAAAGCCCTTGGTGCGCTACACTTTGCGGTCTAGAAATCTATCAACAGTCGCGCGCGTGCGTGCGGTAATGGGAGCGCTAATGAACTGGTTGAACGAGGTGCTGAACAACGACCCGAATCCTGTGGAAACCCAGGAGTGGATCGAGTCGTTGAAGGCCGTTATTGATGTCGAGGGCCCCGAGCGCGCGCATCAGCTGCTGGAAGGCATGGTGGAACTGACCCGTCGTTCGGGTGCCTATCTGCCGTTCTCTCCCACTACCGAATACGTCAACACCATCGAGCCGCAGCTGGAGGCCAAGAGCCCGGGCAACGCCGAACTGGAATGGCGCATCCGTTCGATCATCCGCTGGAACGCGATGGCCACCGTGGTGCGCGCCAACCGCAAGCCGGGTGACCTGGGCGGCCACATCGCCTCGTTCGCCTCCGGCGCAACGCTGTACGACGTGGGCTTCAACCACTTCTGGCGCGCCCCGAGCGAAAGCCACCCGGGCGACCTGCTGTTCATCCAGGGCCACAGCGCCCCGGGCATCTACGCGCGTTCCTTCCTGGAAGGCCGCATCAACGAAGAGCAGCTGGACAAGTTCCGCATGGAAGTGGACGGCGGCGGCCTGTCGTCGTACCCGCATCCGTGGCTGATGCCGGAATACTGGCAGACCCCGACCGTGTCGATGGGCCTGGGCCCGCTGGCCGCCATCTACCAGGCGCAGTTCATGCGCTACCTGGAAAACCGTGGCCTTATCGAGAAGTCCGACCGCAAGGTGTGGTGCTTCATCGGCGACGGCGAGAGCGACGAGCCGGAAACCCTCGGTGCCATCGCACTGGCCGGCCGTGAAGGCCTGGACAACCTGATCTTCGTGGTGAACTGCAACCTGCAGCGCCTGGACGGCCCGGTGCGCGGCAACGGCAAGATCATCCAGGAACTGGAAGGCGTGTTCCGTGGCGGCGGCTGGAATGTCATCAAGCTGCTGTGGGGCGGTTACTGGGATGCCCTGCTGGCCAAGGACACCAATGGCGTCCTGAAGAAGCTGATGATGGAAACCGTCGACGGCGAATACCAGAACTGCAAGGCCTTCGGCGGCGCGTATACCCGCGAGCATTTCTTCGGCAAGTACCCGGAAACCGCTGCAATGGTGGCCGGTCTTTCCGACGACGACATCTGGCGCCTGAACCGTGGTGGCCACGACCCGCACAAGGTGTACGCCGCCTACCACCAGGCCGTGAACACCAAGGGCATGCCGACCGTGATCCTGGCCAAGACCGTGAAGGGCTACGGCATGGGCAGCGCCGGTGAGGCACTGAACCCGACCCACCAGACCAAGAAGCTGGACGACGAAGCGGTGCGCCACTTCCGCGACCGCTTCAACATTCCGGTGACCGACGCGCAGCTGGCCGATGGCCAGGTGCCGTTCTACCACCCGGGCCCGGATTCGCCGGAAGTGCAGTACCTGCAGGAACGCCGTGCGTCGCTGGGTGGTTACCTGCCGCAGCGCCGCCGCAAGGCCGAAAAGAGCTTCAATGCACCGAAGCTGGAAAGCTACGAGCGCCTGCTGAAGAGCAGTGGCGAGCGCAGCTACTCCACCACCATGGCCTTCGTGCAGAGCCTGAACATCACCCTGCGCGACAAGGAACTGGGCCCGCACATCGTGCCGATCGTGGCCGACGAAGCCCGTACCTTCGGCATGGAAGGCCTGTTCCGCCAGATCGGCATCTACGCGCCGTTCGGCCAGAAGTACAAGCCGGTCGACGCCGACCAGCTGATGTTCTACCGCGAAGACCAGAGCGGCCAGGTGCTGCAGCAGGGCATCAGCGAGCCGGGTGCGATCAGCTCGTGGATGGCCGCCGGTACCAGCTACTCGGTCAGCAACGTGCCGATGCTGCCGTTCTACATCTATTACTCGATGTTCGGCTTCCAGCGCGTGGGCGACATCGCCTGGCAGGCCGCGGACATGCGTACCCGCGGCTTCCTGCTGGGTGGTACCGCCGGCCGCACCACGCTGAACGGTGAAGGCCTGCAGCACGAAGATGGCTTCAGCCATCTGGTGGCCGGTGGCATTCCGAACGTGCGCAGCTACGACCCGACCTTCGGCTTCGAAGTGACGGTGATCCTGCAGCACGGCACCAAGGCGATGATGGAAGATCAGATTGACGAGTACTACTACGTCACCCTGATGAACGAGAACTACAGCCACCCGGAAATGCCGGAAGGCGCGGCCGAAGGCATCGTCAAGGGCATGTACCTGCTGACCGACGCCGGCAAGCCGAAGAAGGGCGAGCTGCGCGTGCAGCTTTTGGGCTCCGGCACCATCCTGCGCGAAGCCATTGCTGCGGCCGAGCTGCTGGACAAGGACTTCGGCGTGACCGCCGACATCTGGAGCTGCCCGAGCTTCAACGAACTGCGTCGCGATGGTTTCGACGTGGAACGTGCCAACCGCCTGCATCCGGAAGGTGAGCAGCGCAAGGCCTACGTGACCGAGCTGCTGGAAGGCCGCCAGGGCCCGGCGATTGCCGCCACCGACTACGTTCGTGCGTATGCGGACCAGATCCGTGCGTTCGTGCCGATGTCTTATACGGTGCTGGGTACCGATGGGTTTGGTCGTTCGGATACGCGTGCGAACCTGCGCCGGTTCTTTGAGGTTGACCGGTACTACATCGCGCATGCCGCGATTGCGGCGCTGGCTAAGGATGGGAAGATGACGGCCAAGGATGTGGCGCGGGCGATCAAGCAGTACAAGATTGATCCGGAGAAGGCTAATCCTGTTGGGGTTTGAGTTCGACAGTGTCTAGTGAAGTGAGGGCGGCTACGGCCGCCCTTTTTACGTTGTAAATACTCTTAGGGGGAGAGATGGATCTCGAGCAAGGCGTAACCGCAGTCAGCAAGATTCGGGACGTTCTGTCCAATCAACCAGCCGTTACGCTGGTGATAATTCTGCTTCTGCTTTTTATTATTATGCAGACAGCCCTTCAGATCGGTGAGGCCCTGGGGAAGTTTTTTGGGGCAGTGAAGTCTTGCCTGATCCATTTCATCGGCATGGCTCGTGGAGGCGCTGAGTATAGGGAGAATCTGGGGCGGCGCAGACAATTTCTCGCGGTGCTCAGTTCTGATCTGGCATCAATTGGAAAGGCGGAGGCGTGGAATGATCAAAACTTTACCGATCTAGAAGCGGAAGTTCAGATCGAGGGAGGATACTACGCATCGTTGATCGACAGGTTCAGAAGGAGGCGCTCGCACAGTGAGCGCAAAGAGGAATCTTTAATCGGAGCAATCGATGGGAGCATCGAACGCTGCTTGCTTCTAACGGGGGACCCGGGAGCAGGTAAAAGCGTTGCACTTAGACACCTTGCTTCGCAAATGGTTGAGCGTGCGAGAAAATCCAGAGCCAAATATGTTCCCATTCCGCTTTATGTGAATTTAAGGGAGCTTGATCGCGATGGTGTTGTTGATAAAGATGCTATTAAGCGATTCGTCATTGACAACGTTCGGCGCGGTGACGCCGATACGGCGGACTACGTCCAGCAAAACTGGGATAGTTTTAACAGGAATGGTGGGTGGTTCTTTCTTTTCGATTCATTCGATGAAATTCCTGAGGTAATCCATTCTTCGAATGAAGATGTCTCAATTGAGAAGTATGGACGGGCTATTCAACATTTCATGGATGGTCTCGGCGCTTGCCGCGGCGTACTGGCTTCGCGGGAATTCAAAAGTCCCAAAGCCCTCCCGTGGCCAAGAATAAGGATTCTCCCGCTGAGTGAGCGTTTGCAGGAGGAGTTGGTTGGAAATACTTTTCTAAAAAAAAATCAGAAGGCATTGGCGCTCAGTGCTATTACAACGTCTTCGACATCTACATATAGAAATCCACTATTTCTTACACTTCTGTGCCGATTCATTAGAGAGAATAATTCCTCTCCAAAGAATGAGCATGACTTACTTTATCGCCAGGTAGAGTCGTTAGCATCTCGTGACTCCGAGTACGTCCAGAGCAGATGGGGGTTGAGGCCGGGCGAGCTATTGAGTGCGGCCACTGATCTTGCGCGCCTATTTGCTCTGTCTCCCGATATCGGCCTGGCGCCCACCATTGAAGAAATTGTCGCGAGCGCGGCTCGGCTTGATCTAATGGGAGGTCGTATTGAGAGCTCAATTGAAGCGCTCACTTACGTGAAAATAGGGCGCATGGATGTTGCCTCAACAAACAGGAACGAGCGTCGTTTCGCATTTTCCCATAGACGATATCATGAGGCGATCTTTGCTCGCTATCTTTCGGGAAATTTCAGCAAATTTGATGTTAATGATCTGCTGGTCAATGCTCGGTGGCGTGAGTATGTTGTAGCGATGTTGCAGGCGAATCCCGCTGAGGATAATATTTCTATTATAGTATCTGCGGCGAAGATTCTTGAGAGGCGAGTATCGGTAATTAAATTGAGCTCCGATAAAGCCGCGGGCGAGATATTTAGATATTACTTGTGGGATGATCCTTCCATCACTCATATCCTAAAGATCATGGTTGATGTTAAGAAATACAATCCGTCTCCCTGCTGGGAGGTTGCCGAGGAACAAGTAGATCGCTTCTTCTCCCCGCTATGGAGAAAGGGAGATCTGCATGATCGGCTGATGATAATAAAGTATGGCGGTGCGGGTTCATCTGCCTCGCATTCGAGAAGACTGGATTTCGCAAGGAACTCGGGAATTGAATGCTTGCAACAGGCAGCTGTTTCTTCCTGTCAGTTCGCTACGTCACCCAGCGAGCACCTGGCTGACTGGATGCGCAATCGGGTCTCTACGAGAATTCTATATTCGAGAAAGAGGCTTGAAATTCTGAAATGGGAGTCTTTGGCTGCTCAGCTTCCGGCCTCATATGAAATGGAGGCCTGTCTTAGAAGGGCTAAATCCTTGAGGAAGTTCATTATAGGCGCGCAGTTCTGGATGTTCCCCCTTATGCTCTTGAGGCGGGTTAGGTTGTTGGAGTCCATATTAGTTAATTTTGACAGGGTCGTCGAGAGACAGGCATCATTCGTAGTCGCATCAAATTTGATGCCGTTTTTTATGGTTACGGGTGCGTTGCTTTCAGCATATGAATCTAGCGTTCCCTCTGTTGTAATTAACTCGTTGTTTGGAGTTTCGCTTGCTCTTCTGCTGAATTCTATTTTTGTCTATATTGCAATTAGCAATATATCTCTACCCAGAAGAATTGCATGGACTGATGTCGTGAGTACATTCCGAAGCCGGAAAGTTCAGCCGGTTGCCGTGGCTGTGTTTTCGATAATTGCCGCGATTGTCGCTGCAGTTCCTGGTGGGATTGCTCTGTTTTTAGTCAATAAGTATGAGATATTCGCGGATATGGGGCGATGGGACATTTTCGTGCTCGGCTCTGCTATTGGTATGCTGTTATTTGGTGCAACTGGTTCCATCCTTAACTGGAGGTCGCAGCGAAGCATCACTTCTTCGACGCTGGCAATCTTGCGCGCGAGGAAGTCACTAAGGTCGGCCTTGGTCGAGGCTAAGGGCTTCCGTCAGATATTTGAGATGTGTAGGTTGTCAGTATCAGGGGGAGGGGTGCCTGGCGTGGAGTTGAGGAGGGCCATTGTGTATCTATCTGCGCTTATTATTCGCAACGGTGACGAAAAGAATAATGGGGGAAATTCGATGCTGACGAGTGCGGCATCCGCTCTGCTGGAGGATTATTCATCGCGAGATACTGGCTGAGCGGTCATGTAAATGCGTCAAGGTGCAGATAGCAAAGCTCTAGCAGTGGTTTTGTCTGGCGCGCCGGATAATGGGCTACAAGTCCGTTAACGGTGCCGCCAAGATCAATACGGAGCTGGCTGAGCCGATCAAAAATATGATTGAGGCTGAGCCTTCGTTCAGCTATCGCACCGTCTTAGCGACGCTTGGCATGGACAAGAGCTCTGCGCATCGTATATTCCAAGTCAAGGGCCGGCAGGTGAGCAAACATCCATTCGGCGAGCGGCCGCGGATTGAAGCAAAGAATATCGCGCGCCGAAGGGCCGGATCAGTGCTGGGCCGCCGGCCTGCGCAGGGTCGGGGGCGGCAAGGATGGCTGGCTGAGCCAAAGTTCATCATGTCGGGCCTCTCGCAGCAGAACGGGATGTTGGAATGAGTCATTCGAAGGCTGAAGGAGCAATGTGTGCACCAGCATCGCTTCGAGAGCCAAGTCCACGCCCTGAGATCAATCGCCGATTGGATCGCCTTCTACAACCAGCAGCGCCCTTATCACGTACTGAAGATTGTTATCCCGGACGCGGTTAGCGTCGCTATATTAATGGAATGTCATAAATATAAAGCGATGGATTATTACAGGAAGTTTTGGGGTCGGTGCTCTAGGTAATGTGATGCTGGATGGTGCCTATCAAAAACAACGTCACGATGAAATTCAAGGAAGCCAAGCTGCTTCGAGGAAAAGACTCCATATCGAAGTGATGCATCCAAATTTAGACCGAGCCGAGCTTGTACGTCGGTAGGCAGGCCATTCGAAATTATTATTCGACCGCGCGACGAAAAGCTGATCCACCCGCGATCAAACAGTAGGTCCGCATGCGGGGCCAGCAAAAGACCGTTCTCCCCATCAACGCGCTCGCTATGAGTACTATCAGCCCATGGCTTGATATGGCTCGCGCGAAGGAACCTTAGGTCCTCAATACCGGTCAGCCGGCAGCCCTTCTCAACGCCAATCAGGCGCTCACGGAACAGGCGTTGCTTCGTCCTCACTTCGGTTTCGCGTCTTGTGGTGGTCTCGCCTGCGTCATCGCTAGCGAAATCGATCTCAGCTTGGTCCGTCTCACTTGCCGCAAGACCCAGTGAGGCATCCAGTGATCTCAAGCGGAACACGATCGCAGCTCTAGGCTGCCCTTTTCCATCTGGCGTGCCAGGTCGAACGTAGGAGGACTGACAGATGAACCTACCAAGGTACCGGTAGGGCCGCCCCTTGCCCATCATCTGGAACACTACGAGTGTCTTGCCATCCTTCACGTGCTCACCAATCGCTCGGTTGCCCGCCACATACTTCATGTCTCCGACTTGACCCTCGCCGAAGTAATGAAAGACTTCGTCGTCGTCCCAGAAGTCATGGTAGCCATGAGACACGCCGGCCTCGCCCGTGAACGCGATGACTAGCGGATGCTCTTTTGGTGTCGAAATGCCGCCTTGCTGTTGCCCGCCAAATACACCGTGGATCTGCTTTTGTCGGTTGTAGAGCGCGCCCACCTCGAATGGGAGTTCCATCCTAGATCCCTGTCCCGAAAGCTAACTGCCCAGGATTCTAGCCAGAACCAGGTTCCTTGTGTCATTGGTTGACGCGTTTGGCTGCCTCGACAGGTTGCAGATGGGGGCTACTGGGGCGCAGACTTAGGGCAGCTCTTCTCAGGTGCGCTCAAGTTCGTCCTGCGTCTCTCTGGTGAGCCCCATCCATCTTTCCAGCGCTGTAGCTCTACTGCATCGCTTGCGACCTTAGACATGGTGACTACTAGAAGACTCGGACCAGAGTTGTCCACGAACAGAATGGCATCGTCACGTACGCTCAGATCAAAGAAGTGTGCACCGGCATCATGAATTCCGATGGTGATGCCTTGGCAAGCTAACGCTTCGGCAAGGCTCTCGGCGTCGGCCCGAAACGGGGGAAACTCCGAGTCGGTGAGCCTTGGGTAGTTCTCAAGACTCATTGCGGTGGCCGGCGCGTACGTCCCTCCAATGATCAATCCCAATAGCGCTGCCGTCGTCAGGGCAAGCAAAGTCCGGCTCGGCATAGTGAGGCCAGTGTTGGAGGCTAAAGGGCTCAGACAGCGGCGAATGTTTCGGACCGTGCATACGATCCGTGCATTGCATTCGATGTGCGCAGCGAGGCGCGCTCTACTCCCGAACCTGCAGCCGCTCAATAGCCTGCGCAGTCAACGCTACACAAGCCATCTTCAGCCCTTCCATCACCCGATCCCCCAGGTACTCCTCAGGCGCGCCGTTCTGCCGAGTCCGCTCCGCGGCCAACATCATCTCCGCCACTACGCGCAGGCCCGCCAGCGCGCAATCAGCATCCGCCAGCTGAAGACAGCGCCCAGGCAGTTGATGCCTCTCCGGCCAAGGTTGGCCGTCCGCAGCCGCACCGGTGCCGATGCGGTGCAGCGTGGCGACGAAGGTATTGGGATCGACGGACGGTTCGCGCTCGGGTTCGGCGTTGTCCGGATCGTACTGCGCGTGCAGGGAACGGAAGTCCGATGTGTTCATGGCAATGCTCCGTACAGGACAGATAGCAGCGCCACCAGATAGAGGCGGCGGACGGTGCGTGGCTCGAAAACCGGTAAGTACCAGACCGGCGGGCACGAAGGCCCCCACGCACCGCCCGCCATGGAACGCGAACGGATTGCCAGCCGGCGCCACACAAAAGGTGACGCCGGCCGGCAAGCGCATACATCTGGTACATAGACGGGTTTTCGAGTCCCGCGCCACCCTTTTTCGGTGGCACGCCAAGAGATACCCGCGTAGTGGCCAGATGCCAAGAAAATGCAGAACTGGCGATTGCCAATCCTGACGCTTTCGGGATTGTCGCACACGGTGTTAAGCCGGCAAGCGATTGCGCCGCAACGGTCTTGAAGGGCTTGGCGCTATTGCCCCCAAGCGCAGGATGCCCACAGCCAGGTCCACGGCGTAGGACCAATTACGACAGATTGAAGCAGCGGTTCAGCCGGGCTGCGCCTCGGCCGTGGGCACGAAGGTCAAACGCACCCGAACCCGCGCATGCCGCGCGACGCCCTCAACCACCACCGGTTCGAAGCGCCATTGGTCCACTGCGGTAAAGGCCGCACGATCAAACTCCCTCAATCCGCTGGACCGCGCCACCATCACGTTGGAAACGTGGCCCAGCTCATCCAGTTGAGCAACCAACAGCACCTCCATGGGAACCTGCAGCACGGTATCGGGCGGCGTGGCAGGGGCCGTGGAATACACAACCGCAGGCGCCTGTTGCAGCTCGAAGCTGGGGTTGTCGCCGCGCTCCACGAACACTTCGGTGGAAACCTGCGGGTCTGCCGCCATGGCCATGGCAGGTGTAGCGCCCAGCAGCATCAGAACGAGGTTCAGTGCCAGGGCGGTGTTCAAACGGGGCATACGTGGTTTCCATTCCGGTGCGCTGCCAGCATAGCGGCCATGCCCCTGCATCGCTTGCCTTGAATGCCGGTGCGCCGGAGTGCTGCGCGGATCAAATAGGCATGCCCGGTCGTGGCCACAGCGCATCGTCGCGCTCCAGGTCGTAGTCGCTGCCGAACGCCAGCGCCGCCTCGCGCGGCGGGAGATCTGCGTAGCAGCGCAGCAGGTACTCATCCATGCCGGCATCGCGATGGTCGACGGCGAATAGGTGGAGGAGCTCTTTGTCGAAGGCTTCGAGCCATGTGGGGTGGATCTTGGTCATGGTCATCCTCCAGTGGGGGAGGGGAGGATGGCTGAAGTACGTCTCAAGACATGGGATGTGAATTCGACTACTGCGGACCCGGCGGTAGCCGTCCGCTCTGCAGTGACAGTCGTCGTAGATTGCTTTTAGGCCTGGGTGTATAAGAAGGCCTGGTGAAAACACACCTATCAATCAAAGCTGAGGCGAGGACGGACGATGCTGCGACTGGGACGACGGATGCTGGGAGCAGGTGCATGCTTGGCTTTTCTTCTGCTGAGCGCTTGTCAGGCACAGACTTCCCCGCCGCGATCTGAGACGTCTTCAAGTGCTGCACAAAACAATGTGCCGCTTGTCAGACCGCTTACTCTGACGTCAATGGCCGAGCCCATGGTCGTAGAGTTCAATCTGGAGCCGCCCGGTAGAAACGCCACGCCAACGCTCCTGGTTGCCGTTCGCGTAAGTGGGGAAGATGGTGCCGTAGCGCAGGAGCGGGCCTTGATGATTCGAAGCGCCGGTCTGCCTGCACGCATACACCTCACTCAGCTCGGGGAAATGAGTGAGGCAAGTGCTCCACTCGTCCGTGTTGAGCAGCAGCCAGGAACGGCTGCCACTCTCGTGCCGATCAACGCTGACGGGCGCGTTTCAACGGTCTGGCTTGATGACGTGGACGACACCTCACTCGAAGCGGCAGGTCTGTCCAATCCGCAGAGGCACTACAAGCAACTGGCGATGGCGTGGGGCCAGAACCTCTCTCCGGGCAGGTACCGCCTGAGTGTGGAGTTACTTGACCCACCCGTGCATCTCGCGCCGATCCCGGCAGAATTGCTTGTCGCCTACAAGCACAAGTCGAAATAGGAGCGTTTCATGGACGAACGATATCGCGTGACAATTTACGTTGCGGCGCCAGGAACCCCGCTGTTGGAGGGCGGAACATCTACCGCGGGCCACGTCTATTACGCAGTGGATAATGGCCGTGAGAGCATCAGCTATGGCTTTGCGCCGAAGGAGCACGGGGCGACGACCGGCCCCGGCAAGGTTTACGACTCTGACGCGCGGGAGTACCAGAATCCCTTCTACCAACGAACGCTCGAAATCTCGAAAGATCAGTACGAAAAGCTCAAGGAATTTGGTGCCGCGCCGGACAAGAACGGGTTCAATACGGAGTATCACGGGCTCAACAACAGCTGCATTGATTTCACCTGGGGCGCGCTGAATCACGCGGGGCTCCATCGCACCAATGCGCTTTTCATGCAGGACAAGGATTTCCAAGGCGGCCTCAAGCCGCTCACCAATGTCGAGTACATCCGCAGCATCCGCGCACCGTTTCCCGATAGTGAGTTGAATATCGAGCATTACAACAAGATGCCGGACCGAACCCTGAAGCAACGCCTCATCAGCGATGAGCAATTGCCAGGCAACGATCGCGAGATGCTCGACACCATCCGCAAGGGCGTAGCGGGCATTGATGAGGGGCACGGTCGGGCCTACGACGAAACCAGTGAGCGCATCTCGGTGGGGTTGCTGGCCACCGCCAAGGAAAATGGGCTGGAGCGCGTCGATCATGTTGTATTGGGCAGTCCCCCCGTTGATGGCTCAGCACAGCGGCTATTCGTCGTGCAGGGCGAGCTCAACGATCCTGCGCATGTGCGAGCCTCTATGACGGCAGAGGAAGCAGCCCGAACGCCAGTGGAGCAGTCGTTCGCCAAGGTCGAGCAGATTTCGCAAAGCCAGCAGGAACGCGCCTTGGCGGTACAGCAGGAGCCCGTGCTGGAACAGAGCCGGGCGCCCATGCAAATGGGTTGACCCAGGCCGAGTACTGCATGGTAGATCACAGTTTCGGGGGCTTCGGCCCCTGTGCTGCTTTTCTCTCCACCTGCCCGCGAACCCACCTATGCGATCATCCGGCCAGGACCGCAGTACCCAACAAGGCTGAGCAGGCATGGAGCAAGCAACACGCTACACGGTAACCCTCTTTCTGGCCGCGCCCGGCACCCCGCTGAACAGCGGTGGCAGCTCGCCGCGCGGCCACATGTATTTCCAGACCGCCGCCGGCGAGGAAGCACACAGCTACGGCTTCGCACCGCCGCGCCTTCCGACCGGTGAGAACCCCGCCGGTGTGCAGTACGCCGAAGTCGTTCACGACGACGTCGACGAGCACCGCGACCCGTATTACAGCCGCACGCTGGAAATCACCGAGGAGCACTACGGCTGCCTGCGCGATTTCGCCGAGGAGCCGGCCGAGTTCGAGTTCGATGTCGAACGACCCGCCACCATCAACCGCTGCAGCGATTTCGTCTGGGCCGCACTGCACTACGCCGGCCTGCATTCGCAGCCTGCACCGCTGGACGGCGGCAGTAACCTGGGCGAGTTCGCGGTGCTGTTCAACCTGCCGGAAATCCAGTGTATTGCGGCGCCATTCCCAGCCAGCGAGTTGAACGGCGAGCAGCACCACCCGATGCCCGAACATGAGGCCGAGCTGCACCGCGAAGGCGGTCGCCCGAGCCACGAGCCGCCGCCCAGCCCGATGGAAGTGGCCGGCACGCTGCTGGACCCCTCGCACCCGGACCACCGGCTGTTCGCGCAGCTGATCCAGAAGGTGGCCGAGCTGGACGCTGCACACGGGCGCACCTTCGACGACACCAGCCAGCGCATCAGCGCCAGCCTGCTGGTGTTGGCCAAGCAGAACAACCTCTCCCGCGTGGACCACGTGCTGCTCAGCCGGCCTACCAAGAGCAGCCACGAGGCGGAGAGCATCTTCATCGTGCAGGGCGACCGCGATGATCCGGGGCACCGCCGCGCGAGCATCGCTACGGAGGTGGCGGCACAGACCGATGTGGCTGATTCGCTGCGGTTGAAGGAGCAGTGATGCGGGCGGCGCTTGCAGTTGTTGCGTCGGTGGTACTCGCCTTGCTGGTGGGCTGCGGCAGTACTTCGTCACCTGAAGCCCCGAAGCTGTTGACCCGGGCGGAGGCTGATGCACGGACCGTGGTGCCGTTCACGCGAGACGTGCGGTTGGACAAGGCGAGGCGCATCGTGGACGTGACCTTTGACTTGCCGCCTGCAGTACCTCCCGCGATTCCAAGTCTGAAGATCGGGTTCCGCCTGCAAGCACAGGAGGTCAAGCCGCTGCTTGCCGAGGCCGAGCGGATAAGGGACGTCGGTGTCCCCGCGCGCGTTCGTCTGGAGCGCCTGGACGGCGACCACGCTACATCGGTGCGGCTGATGACCACGGCCCCGGGAGGCCGCAGCATGGAGCCTCTTCCGCCTGACGGCCACGTCGGCAAGTTGGTTCAGGGGAAAGTTGAAAGCGGGATGCTGATTGAGGCTGGACTGTACTCGCAGGATGTTTCCTACCACATGCTGCAACTGGCCGATGCGGGCCTGCTGGATGCCGGCAGATACCATTTGACCGTGGACCTGCTGGAGGATCGACCCCAGCTCAATGACATATCGGCCGAGCTTATTGTCGGCTTCCAACTACTGGGAAAATGAGAGATGCAGAAGGACACTGCAGAGCGTTTCACCGTCACGATCCATGTGGCTGCTCCGGGAACGCCTCGCTGGGGCGAGAGGGATTCCGTGCCAGTACGGCTCGAGAACTCGTCCGTGGGGCACATGTTCCTCACGATCGATGATGGCAGCGGACGCGATCCAAAAAGTTACGGATATACGCGCGCGCCCACGCCAACCAACCCGGACGCAGGTGAAGTTGATACCTACGACAATCTGGTCTACAGAAATCCGCGCTACGAGCGCATGGTCGAAATCAGCAGGGAACAGTACGACAAGATCATGGAGTTCGCTGAAGCCCCGGAAAAGCACGGCTTCGACAAGAACAACTACAACCTGGTCACCAATGCCTGCACCGACTTCGCCTGGGGTGCGTTGAACCACGCTGGTCTGCGCCCGGTAGGGCTGGCCGGTGAGATCAGGAACTACGAAGGCTCGATCAAGGTGTTGGACAACATACCCGCGATCAACGCTATCCCACAGCAGGTCAAGGACAGCGAGCTGGACAAGGTGAAGTGGAATGACATGCCGACGCAGACCTTCGGTCAGTGGTGGATTTCGCAGAATGGCGAGCGGACGCAGGATGCCCATCCCTTGAGCGGAACCCCCGCCGATCCATCGCACGCCGATCACACTCGCCTCAATCAGCTTCACCAGCAGGTGGCCGACCTCGGAGCCTTCGGCGCCCAGAGCGGCAACGTCAGCGCCAGCCTCCTGGCACTCTCCAAGGAGCAGCAGTTCACGCGCGTAGACGATGTGCTGCTCGGCGAGCGCCGTGGCGATGCGGCCCCCAACCTCTTCATCGTGCAGGGCGACCGCAGCGACCCGGCGCATCAGCGCGCCAGTCTGCCGGCAGATGTCGCCGCGCAGACGCCGGTGGCCGCCTCGTTCGAGCGCATCGAGCATCTGGCGCAGGCACAGCCGCAGCGCGATGCCCAGCGTCAACAGGAAGAGCAGCAGCTGGCCCAGGCGCACGCCCCGCGCATGGTCTAGGCGCCCAACACCGAACAGCGCGTCCGCCATGCATCCGCAGGCGGACGCCACGGGCCTCACCTGCTACCATTCCCCCGCTACCCAGCCAGCCCCACCCCGCGCAGACAGATGCAGGGCCGGGCCGTCGAAGAACGGCCCCGCGAGCCAGGACACCCTCCGTGCCCATTGAAGGACGCTCGCATGATCCGCAATTCCCTTTTCCGTTCGGCCGCGCTGGCCGTTGCCGTGTCGCTGAGCCTCGGTGCCCCGACCGCCTTCGCCGCTGACGCCGCCACCGCAACCAGCCCCGCCACCGCCGTGCAGCGCCAGGCCGTCGCCCAGGGACTGTACGAGCTGGCCTACAGCCCCAAGCAGAACGCGGTGTTCGTTGCTTCGTCCGGTGGCTTCGGCGATGACGCCGGCCCGGCCCAGGTGCTGCGTCTGAACCCCACTACGCTCGCCGTGGAAACCCGCATCCCGCTGGAGCGCAAGGCGTTCGGCGTGGTGCTGGACGACGCCCACAACCGCCTGTACGTGGGCAACACCGTGGACCTGTCGGTGACCGTGGTTGACACCGCACAGAACAAGGCCATCGGCACCGTGCAGCTGATGGAGAAGAAGACCGGCAAGGACGGCAAGGCCGCCTACACCCACGACCTGCGCGAGCTGGTGGTCGACAGTGCCGCCAACCGCCTGTACGTGACCGGCCACAGCAGCCAGCCCGATGTGAGCAGCGTGCTGTTCGTGATCGATACCAACACCCTGAAGGTGATCAACACCATTCCGGGCCTGGGTAATGCCAAGGCGCCGGGCCTGGCGCTGGATGCCGCCAACAAGCGCGTGTACACCAGCAATCTGCTGGCCGATCTGGTGGTGGTCGGCACCGACTCCAACAAGGTGGAAGCCCAGCACAAGATCGCCGCCGAGCAGCCGATGAACATCGCGCTGGACCCGGCCGGCAAGCGCCTGTTCGTGACCGACCAGGGCTCGGAAATGCTGCGTGGTTACCAGGCCAAGAGCAGCGGGCTGGTCAGCAAGCACCCGGGCCAGCGCGTGCTGGTGCTCGACCGTAGCAATGGCAAGGAACTGGCCAGCATCCCGACCGACGCCGGCCCGCTGGGCATCCTGCTGGATGCACCGCGCAAGCGCCTGTACGTGACAAACCGCGAAGCCGGTACGGTGACCGCGTACAACAGCGACAGCTACCAGAAGGTGGCCACCTACGCTGTGCCGACGCACCCGAACAGCCTGGCGCTGGATGCCAGGAACAACGTGCTGTACGTGAGCATCAAGAACGGCGAGAAGGATGCCAAGGGCTCGGACGAGAGCGTGGCGCGTATCCAGCTGTGATGCGATGACGCTGGGCCACGCCCGGCGTCCTGACGCGTGAAAAAGGCAGGGCTTTTGCCCTGCCTTTTTCTTTGCCCGGTTGCAGTGCCGACCGCCAACCCGCTAGGGTTGAAGCCCATGGCAGGGAGCCAAAGGGTCTGAATCATGCTGTGTATCCACCGCTGGCTGCGCGCCGGCCTGTTGATCATCTTGAGCTCCGTGCTGGGCGCCTGTTCCAGCCGTGATCCTGTTCCACCCGAGCCGCTGGACCTCACGCAGCCGATCGCTGTGGATCAGCCGGGCCAAGAGGTGATTTTCGAGTTCGAGATGAACGGACGCAATTTCACTCCCAGCCGCATTCATGCGTTGGAACTCGAGATGCAACGCCAAAGACCGTACAGCGCGGATGCGCCGGACTTGGAGCGCTTGAACATTCCGTTCGAAGTGGTCCTGCAGCGCTGGACAGGCGGGGCTTGGAAGGATGTGCCTACCTACGACAATTACCAGGCACTAGCACTCAACGCAGGTCAGCCGCTTCCTGCGTGGCATACGTCGGACACTTGGCGCTATGCAATGTTGCGGTCAGGTAGCGGCGGGCAGTACATGCTGAGTGTCGTTGCCTTGCCCCTGCAGAACGACAACCGCTATCGAGTGCAGGTTCGCACCGTCAAAGTGACCCCGGAACTGGGCGAGTATTCGGCCCGTCTTCGCGTCCACGCTGCACGACCCGTTGGTAAGTAGGCTCTATTTACATCCCTTGGAAGGAACTGAAGGAACAATCTTATGGACAAGCCACGCTACACCGTAGATATCGTCATTGCGGCACCCGGGACCCCTCTGCTTGATCTTTCGACCGGTAAGCAGGAGGTTGTGGATGGTGTTCTGCAGACCTCCGCGCCGGGGCACATGTTCTACGTCCTGCACGCTACGGGTGTGCCTCCCCAGAGCTACGGCTTTGCACCTGTGGTGCATGGCGACATCAATGGGCCGGGCGACATCGTGAAGAAAGATGATCTGATCTATAAGGATCCGCGATACACCCGGACGCTCGAAATCAGCGAGGAGCAATACAAGAAGCTCGACGCCTTCGGCAAAGATCCCGAGGGGTTTGGCTTCAGCAAGCACTACCAGGATGTCCGCAACAACTGCGTGGACTTCACCTGGGAAGCCTTGAACCACGCGGGCATCGAGCGGAAAAGAAGCATCGACGTGAATGCGCTGGGAGGTCCCGCCGGGCAGCTTTTCCCGGATGTCCGCATTCCTCTGGACATCAATGGCGGTGGCAAGGACGGTTATCGTCCGCTGCGTAACATCCACGGCGTCGACAGCATCGATCCGCCGTTCCCCAACAGTGATCTCAATCGTACGAAAACCAACCCGATGCCCGATCGTACGTGGAAGCATCGCCTGCTGAGCGACAACGACGACATCGGCGAGCGCAGCGGCGAGCGGGTGGCCAACGACGCACGCGTGCCGGGCGACGCGTTGCATCCTCTCGACCAGCGGGTGCGGGCAGCGCTGGGTGACGCCGCCGAGCGCCAAGGGCTGCCGGCGGGGCAACAGCCCGAGCTGTTGGCGGGCCACCTGACACGATTGGCGGTGCAGGGGGGCTACACCGAACGCGATACCTTGCAGGTGGCCTTCAGCAGCGGCGGCGCTGTGGATTCGCCGGGCTATGTTTTTCTGCAGCGCACTGGCGACACCGCTTCACCGGACCCTGCAGCGAACCGCCAGCGCTTGTCGCTGGTCGATGCCCAGCAGGGCACGGTTGAAGAGGTGTACCAACAAGCCAGCGTGCAGCATCAGGGGCGTGAGTCCTGCCGCATTGCGCATGAGGATCAGCTGCAGCAACAGACGCAGCAGTCCCAGCCGCGAATGGGCTGATAGCGGCCCATGCCATAAAGGCGTCGATCGCATCGACGCCTGCCGGTGTTCACCCCATCCGATGCGCAGGGTTCTGCTGCTGATCCTGCGCCTGTGCATCCAGCGTCTGCTGCTCGGCCTGCACCGGCTGCTGCCCACCCAGTCCCAGCTTCTGCAGTGACTCCTCGGCCGGCGTCTGCGCGGCCACGGCGGTCGGCAGCATCGCCCGCAGGTGCGCCGGGTTGGCCGGGTCGCCCTGCACCACGAAGATGTTGTGCCCGGCCGGGTGGTTGGCCGTGGCGTTGCTCACCACCACGTGGTCGGCGCGTTCCAGGCCCTGTTCGCGGGCTTTGACGGCCAGGCTGGCGGCCACGTTCTCGCTGGTGGCGTCGAACGCGCGGCCGTGCTTTTCGTCCAGTGCGGCCACGTTCTGGCGGATCTGCTGGTGAAGGGAATCGTCAGGGGTCATTGGGGGCTCCATGTGGCCGCTACCGTGTGGCCGGATGTGGCCAGTGTAAAACGGTCGCGGGCTGCGCCGGTAACCGCTTTGTTGCTAGCCTGTGGCCCGGCGACGCAGGGGATGGCGTCCGGTGCAATGGCAGCGGGGGAAAGCGTGGTGCACGGGGAGACAATCCGGATACGGGGACAGGCGGCCGCGCGGTTGCTGCTGGGCGTGGGGCTGTGGGCCTGCGCAGGTGCTGCGGCGGCTGACACGCCGGTAGCAGCGGACGATCCCGCCTGCCCATCGCAGGACTTCACGCGTTTCCTGCAACGCTTTGCCGACCCGGCCGATGACCGGGTGCGCCTGCGCTATACCTCCGACCCGCTGGAGTACGAGGTGCCGATGCACACCGTGCGCGACGACCACGAGGGGCTGGCGCACACGCACATCGCGCTGGAACAGGGCGGCGCGCGATTGAAGCGTTTCAGCTACCGCTACCTCGCTGCGTTCGATCTGTTCGTGCCTTCGCCGGTCAGCCGTGACCCGGTCGCGCTGGAGCGCATGCGCGCAGGCACCTACAACGCGCCCACACGCATCGAAGCGATCGACGACAACGGACAGCGCGTGACCTTCGGCAGCGACGACGAGCGCGATACCTACACCTTCGCGCGCCGCTACGGCTGCTGGATGCTGACGCGCGCCAGCAACCTGCGTGACTGAGCGGGCGCTGCGGCGCTGATGATCATTTGTCCGCCGGGCGGTGGTCGTAACTGATCACCCGCTCGGCCTGCCATTGACCGTCCACCCGGCGCCAGACCTGGATGAAACGGGCCTGCCCGGTCCAGCGTTCAACGCCATCGGTGCCACGCTCATGGAAGCGGTGGTCGCCGATTTCCAGTGCGCGATCATCCTGCAGCGGGAAGACCTGCAGCGAGCTCTCCACCAGCTCGCGCCGCAGGTGCCAGCCGCCCTTGCGCGCGCTGTCGCACAGGTTGGCCACGCTGCGGCGGAAGTCCTCGCGGCTGTTGGCGGACTTGCCATCCTTGTCATGGAAGAACTCCATGTCTTCGGTGGTCATCGCGGCGGCCCTGTCGGCATCGCAGGCATCGAAGGCCACGGCGAACAGTTGCGTGTCGGCTGCGCGGATCTGCTCGCGCAGGGTGTCGCTGGCGGGGGCGGTGCCGGCGAGTGCGGCGGCGAGCAGGGGCAGGGCGAGCAGCAACATGGCGAAAGTCCTGGGGATGATTCGCGCAGGCTGGCATGGCGAACGACATCGCTGGGCTGCATACCGACGAAACCCTGTTATGGCTCGACAAAACGCCGTCTCAACGGGCAACAAATGGCGGCGTCCCTTTGTGCGCCGCAGCAATGCGCTCGACGTCTCGGGGAGGACGAAGCGGCGCCTCATCGAAGCAGGTTGGATAAGGCGCCAGGCGCTGATGGTGTTGTTGACCTCACGATGTCGGACTTCAATGACGTTATGAAGTACGAGGCGGCGCATACCCGCATGGCCAGTGAGGTGCGCGGTGGGTTCGACAAGCTCCCTGTCTGGGAGAGGGCCGTGGTACACAGCAAGGCCGATTCGATCTTCTATGGAGACAACGGTGGAAAGTTCTTTCGCATCGTGCGCGAAGGTGGCGCGCCCATCGGGCCCTACAGGGGCGGCGACTTCAATTATATAAAGCAGGGAATGACCTTCAGGGCGTCGGGCGACAGCCAGGGCGAAATGAGGGCTGCCATTGTGGGCTGGAACGCCTCCGGCGCCGGCACGAGCTCCAACATTCCACAGCGCATCTTCCTCTCCGAAGTGGGGTACTACTACTATGAGAATTACGGTGGTGACTGATAGAGGCCGGCTGACCGCAAAGCGTGTTCTGCATGCTGCGCTGCTTGCAGTCGTGTTTTGCACATCGGCGGGATGCAACTACATCAGCTGCGGTAGCTACTACACCTACGTCAACGACGAGGGTGATGCGCGGGCGATCGTCGCTTGGGCCGATGCCCACGTGCTGGGTCGGTCCTCCGCAACGTTCAGGGTCAATGGTGGCTTGTTGGTGGGGCCTGGCGATACGCGCATACGTGGCCATGCGCCGTTGCCGCCCGACTTGGCGGGAAGCGAAATCCGTGTGGTACAGGAAGACGCCAATGGAATTTCAGCAATCTTCATAGGCCGCCGTTCGTTGAAGGGATTGATGGTGACGCGCAATACGATGCCCGGAGCGCTCACAGGTATCAGGTACCCCGGTGCGTCCTATCTTGAGCGTGGAGGACGAACCGCCGTCATGTGCTATCACCAACGTTAGGATCCGGTGGCCTGTACGATAGCGTGGGTGCACGTGGCGTTGTCGTGGATCGGATTTTCATCACGGCCAGCATAGGTGCCGACGACTAGGCTCTGGTTCCACGCTTCCACAGGAGCCACCATGACTGCTTCCCGCATCCGACTGCACATTGAAGATACCGGCGGCACCGGCCGCCCGGTCATCCTGATCCATGGCTGGCCGTTGTCTGCCGAATCCTGGAAGGCGCAGGTGCCGCTGCTGCGCGATGCCGGTTACCGCGTGATCAGTTACGACCGTCGGGGCTTCGGCCGCTCGGACAAGCCCGCCTATGGCTACGAGTACGACACCCTGGCCGCTGACCTGGCCGGCCTGATCGACGAACGCGATCTGCGCGATGTCACCCTGGTCGGCTTCTCGATGGGCGGTGGCGAAGTGGCGCGCTATATCGCCAACCATGGTGAAGACCGCCTGCACAGCGTGGTGTTCGCTGCGGCCGTGCCGCCGTACCTGTTGAAGGGCGCGGACAATCCCGAAGGGCCGCTGACCCAGGAAAAGGCGGATGAGATGCGCCAGGGGCTGGAGAAGGACCGGGAGTCGTTCTTCGACGGCTTTACCCGCGATTTCTTCAGTGCCGACGGCAAGCTGATGGTCACCGAGGACGAGCGCCAGGCCGCCATCGCGCTTGCCCATCAATCTGACCAGACCGCTGCGCTGGGGTGCATGAAGGCGTTCGCCACCACCGATTTCCGCGCGGACCTGAAGAAAGTGACCGTACCGACGCTGGTGCTGCACGGGGGCAGCGATGCGACGGTGCCGTTCGAAGGTTCAGGCAAGCGCACGCACGCGGCCATCGCCGGCAGCGAGGTGGTGGTGCTGAAGAATGCGCCACATGGCTGCAATACCAGCCACGCCGATGACTTCAATCTGGCGTTGCTGGAATTCCTGAAGAAGTAACACCCACTACGGCATCATCCGCACATGCCCACTGCCCGCACGCCGCCCTGGAAGAAGCCCAACCCGAAGGGCCAGAAGACGCAGCCGCTGACGGAAGCGCAGAAGGCGGCGGCGCGGCAGCGGGCAGAGGAGAACGGGCGCCGTTACCCGAACCTGGTGGACAACATGTGGGCGGCGAAACTGCCGCGCGGTTGAAGCCTTACTGGCTGCTGCGCCCCGGCCACGGCTGCCAACCCCATTCCCGCCATGGCGCGACGATGCGCGGCTGTATCGTCAGCGCAACGTTGGACGATGCGCTGCACGTGTGCAGGGCATCGCGCAGCAGGGCCGCATCCACCGGCTGCGCCGTGGCCACCTGCAGCAGCGTGCCGCGGTGCCGCACCTGCACCGGCAGCACCCCGTGCACCTCGACCGGATTGCCGGTGCGGGCTCTGCGGTAGCGCATGGTGATGGGGCGGACAGTGCGATGCAGCACGGGGGCGCAGGCATCCAGCAACTGCAGCTGCTGCTGCATGGGCGCGCGGACCTCGATGACGGTGGAGGGATATCCCAAGGTGCTCTCGACCAGCACCTGGAAGCGGGGGCCATCGGGCATCAGGTAGACGGTCAGGCCCACCGTGCCGATGAACGCCATTGCTGCGAGCAGGACCCAGCTGCGCGGCACCTTGGGCGGCTGGGTGAAGCGCTGCAGGCGCGGTCTGCGGCGCCGCAGGCGGCGATAACGCCGCTGTGCAGCGGGGCTGGGCAGCAGGCTGTCATCAGGCAGGGCAATCACCCGTGGCGGTAGACGGGCCAGCCGTCGATTGATCACCCGCGCGCCCAGCATCGCAACCGCCCCGCCCAGCAGTGCCGGCAGCACGGTACGCACGAACAGATACAACCCCAGCATCGCCAACACTCCTGCATTGAACGCACATGATCGCGCATCACCGGCGATGGTGTCGCATCTGCCAGCCGACAGCATCGATTGGCTTGGCTAGCATGCGCGTCACTTGCTGGGGATACACCGATGACCGCCTTTACTGCCCGCCTTGGGCGCTTCTTCGGCGCTGGCCTGATGCTGTTGCTGCTGCAGGTGGTGGCGCTGCTGTCGGTTGGCTTGGCCGCAGGGTACTTCCATCACCGCGTGGACCTGTTGCTGGAGCCACTGTCGCTGGCCTGTGGTGGTATTGATCCGGCCGCGCGCCTGCACGTGGCCGAGCATCTGCTGGCGCGTGCCAGCGCGCTGGATGACTGGCAGCCGCTCTTCTGGTTGCCGATGGCAACGCTGCTGCTCGCCGTGCTGGGTACGCTCCTGGTCTGTGTGCACTGGTTGCGGCATGTGGACACGCCGCTGCGCCGCAGTGCGTGGGGCCTGCTCGCCCTGCACGCGGCGGCGCTGCTGCTGGCCAGCGCGACGTTGCGACTGTATGAGCATGTGTGGGAAGGCATCACCACGGCACTGCCGGCTGCGTGCATGACCGATCTGGCACCGGACGGGCAGGCGCTGCCGTCCTCGATGCGGCGATGGTTGCTACAGCTGTTCGCCAAGGCCGAGCTGATGCCGCCGCACGCACCTGACGCGCTGGCCATCATCCTGTGCGGACTGCTGATGGCTGCGATGGTGGTTGGCCTGTTGCTGTGGCGCACCACCTCGCAGCTGACCCGGCTCTGACTCGCGCGCGGGCCACTGACTGGCATCAACCGGCGCTTCTGCGGCACGCTATGCGGATGAATACGGAAACTTCAACCAAGCAGACCAGCAAGTTCCTCAGCCTGGTGCTGCGCCATGAACCCGGGAAAATCGGGTTGAACCTGGACGGCCAAGGCTGGGCCAACGTCGACGAACTGCTGCAGAAGCTGCATGCACACGGGCAGGTGCTTGATCGTGGCGGACTGCAGGACATCGTGGCGACCTGCAGCAAGCAGCGCTTTGCACTGAGCGATGATGGCCAGCGTATCCGCGCGAACCAGGGGCATTCGATCACGGTCGATCTCGGACTGGTGCCGGTCGAGCCGCCGCCGTGGCTGTACCACGGCACGGTGTCGCGCTTCGTCGGGGCAATCCGCGAGCAGGGTCTGCGTCCGGGCGAGCGCCAGCACGTGCATCTGTCGCTGGACCGCGAGACGGCCCACCAGGTGGGTGCCCGCCGCGGTGCGCCGGTGATCCTCAGCGTGCACGCCGGGCGCATGCATGCCGACGGGCATGTATTCCACCGCTCGGCCAATGGTGTCTGGTTGACCGACCACGTGCCGCCGCAGTACATCGCCGACTGACCCGCTCTGGCGCTGCGACCGGGTCCACACTCGGCGGCAAGGCCCAATCGCGTTACAGTCGCTGCATCCTCGTCCCATGGATGTACCGATGCGTCTGTTCCTGCGTGCGTTGCCGTTGCTGTTGTTGTCATTGACCGTCCATGCTGCCGAAGTCGATCGGCGCATCGCGGTGACCATCGACGATCTGCCGTGGGCGCGCCTGGATGAGATCGTGCCGGCCGATCTGCAGGCACGCCATGCCGCACTGATGGCGCAGCTGCGCCAGGCCGATGTGCCGGTGGTGGGCTTCGTCAACGAAAACAAGCTGGAAGTGGATGGCCAGGTGCAGCCGGCGCGGGTGCAGATGCTGCGCGACTGGTTGGATGCCGGCTACGAGCTCGGGAACCACACTTGGTCGCACATGGACCTCAACGCCAAAGGTGTAGCGGCATTCCAGCAGGACTTCCTGCGCGGCGAGCAGGTGCTGCGACCGCTGCTGGCCGAGCGTGGGCAGACGCCGCAATGGATGCGCCACCCTTACCTGCGTGCGGGCCGTACGCAGGAAGACCGCGTGGCGATGGACGTGTTCTTCAAACAGCACGGCTACCGCGTGGCACCGGTGACGGTCGACAACGGTGAGTGGGTGTGGGCCTTTGCCTATGCCAACGTGATGAACGAGCAGCCCGATTCACCGCAGCGCGAGGCGACGCTGGCGAGCCTGCGCAAGGGCTATGTGCCGTACATGCTGAACAAGGTGGATTACTACGAGCAGCAGTCGCAGGCGCTGCTGGGCTATGCGGTGCCGCAGGTGTGGCTGATGCATGCCAACGAGCTCAACGCGGCGACGTTCGCCGAGCTGGTGGCGGCCACCAAGCGCCGTGGCTATCGCTTCGTGTCGCTGGAAGAAGCTGTGCGCGACCCCGCCTACGCGCGCGGCGCCGAGGGTTACAGCGGTCGCTATGGGCCGAGCTGGCTGCACCGCTGGGCGATGGCCGAAAACAAGCCCAAGGCGTTCTACGCCGGCGAGCCGGAAGTGCCGAAGTGGGTGATGAAGCTGGCCAAGGTGGAAGGCGAGTGAGCCTCAGCGCTTGATGGCCAGCACGCCATCGAGCGCCAGCTCGGCCTTGAAGCCGGCCTTTTCCAGGCGCTTGGCCACTTCGCGTGGCACGTCGCGGCCACTGGTCAGCTTGTTCGGCGCGCCGGTGTAGTGGAACAGGCGGCCACCCTTGCGGATGACGCGGGCGAGATGGTCGTAGAACACCTGCGAGTACAGTTCGCCGGCAATGCCGAAGCGCGGCGGGTCGTGCAGGATCGCATCGACGCTGTTGCTGGCGACCTGTTCGATCTGCTGCGAGACGTCGCCGTGGCTGAAGTGCAGGCGGCCGCCCGCGGCGGCTGAATCCGGATCGGGCGACCACGGATTGAGCGTGCGCAACCACATCACGTCGGCGTTCTTTTCGAACGAGCGGATCTGGCCGACGCCGGCCTCCAGTGCGCAGGCGGCGAAGTAGCCGAGCCCGCCGCAGGTATCGAGGAGGCTTTTGCCCGCCGGGGCGACCAGCTCGACCTTGCGGCGCGCGTCCTCGAACGGCGACAGCTTGGAGGTCGGCAGCATCTTGATGCCGTCGATCTCGAAGGTCGGTGCGCCCCACTCGGTCGGCACCAGCTTGATCAGCGAGCCGCTGAAGCGGGAGATGGAGCAGAACTCCTCGCCATCCCAGTAGTACAGCGTGCGGTCCTTCAGCTTGCCCGGCCACGGATAGTGCTGGCCGCGGAAGGTGAAACCCTCGGCATCCAGCTGTACCGCCGCTTCGCTGCGGCCCAGATCGAGCGAGCCCGGCCATTCGGTGGCGCCCTTGTCATGGGCACGGCGCAGGGTGTCAGCGCTGTCGCGGGTCAGCAGGGGGCCGGAGTAGTGGGGCACGGCAGGTAGCGTAGGTGGCTCGGGGGAGGGCATGGTACCGCAGGTGCCGTGCAGCCGAGCCGGGCAGGGGCGCGGCGCTACAGCGGGCCGCTGCAGCTGAATCCGTGAATGGTTCCCTCTCCCGAGATGAGGCCGACGCCTCGCGAGGGCTGCATTCCCCGCAACGCGCACGAACGGCGATGGACTTCCTGGGTGGCGGCTGGTTGCCGGTCGAAGTCGTACCGCATGCTGCCGTCTTCCTGCAGCAGCCAGTGCACGGTTACGCGTTCGGCGCGTTGCCCTTCGATCTCCCAGTCGAAGGTACGCATCACCACGATCTCGCCATCAGCGGTCTCACGCACCTCGTCGTAAGCACCCTGGGTCTTTGCAACAATTGCGGCCAGCAGGAGAAGAACGGTCATCGGAATTCCTCCTCGAAACCGGCAGCGTGTGCCAGCGGCATCGCTGAGGCCATGGGAAGAATTGCAATGTGGCCGCTACTGGCACTTCACCGCATACACCGGTCCGGCGCCGATCAGCAGCAGCGCCATGTAGTCGCTGTCGCGTGCCCGGGCCTTCAGCGTTGCGCCGTCCTTGACGCGGAAGATGCCGAAGCCGCCGGCCATCCGGATCAGCGCGCTGTCGATCTGGTCGGCGTCATCGCGGAAGTACTGCTGGATGTCGCTGCGGCTGGCCTTGTACAGCGCATTGGGTTCGCGCTGCCAGTGACCATCGCGTTCGAACGAGACGAAGTACTGGCTTGCTTCCTTTTCGATGCGGAACTCGGCGGACTTGCGCGGGTTGGTGGCGAAGCAGCCGAGCATCGGGTCGGAGGAGAACGGCAGCTGGGTGTCGCCGGAACAGGCCACCAGCAGCAGGAGGGCACCGGGCAGCAGCAGGCGGAGCGTGCGCATGGGATGTCCCGACGGGGCAGGTGCGGCCAGTGTAGGCAGCACGCAGCCGTGGCCGGTACAGATTTTCGGCAAGAACCGCCGCCCTGCTGGGGTCACGCGCTGCGGTGGATCTCCACGGTGACGTGCACCAGTTCTTCATGGATCGCCAAGGCCTGGCGCACGGTATCCGGATCGAGCGCGGCATCACTGGTGACCACGCTGGCGGCGACGGCGTACTTGCCACGCCCCACCTGCCACACGTGCAGGTCGGCCAGGCGTGCCGGCCAAGGACCCTGCTCGATCACTTCGCGTACCTCGGCCACCACCGGCGCATCCATCTGCGCGTCGAGCAGGATGCGGCCGCTGTCGCGCAGCAGGCCGATCGCCCACACGGTGACCAGCACCGCGCCGACCAGGCCCATCACCGGGTCCAGCCAGGTCAGGCCGAGCAGCTTGCCGCCGAGCAGGGCGACGATGGCCAGCACCGAGGTGGCGGCGTCGGCCAGCACGTGCACGTAGGCCGAGCGCAGGTTGAGGTCGTGCCCGTGGGAGTGATCGTGGTCATGCCCATGATGATCGCCATGGTCGTGTCCGTGTCCGTGGCCATGATGGTGATGCGCATGACCGGGGCTGTCGTGCAGCCACCACGCGCACAGCAGGTTCACGCCCAGGCCGACTGCAGCAATGGCGATGGCCTCGTTGTAGTGGATGGGCGCGGGCACCCACAGGCGTTGCAGCGATTGCACGACCATCAGCGCGGCGACGCCGAGCAGGGCGATGGCGCTGGTATAGCCAGCCAGGATCTCGATCTTCCAGGTGCCGAAGGCGAAGCGCGGATCGTGCGCGTAGCGGCGTGCACAGCGGTAGGCGAACACAGAGAGGCCCAGCGCCAGTGCGTGCGAGCTCATGTGCCAACCGTCGGCGAGCACGGCCATGGAATTGAACCACCAGCCACCGACGATCTCGACCAGCATCATGCTGACGGTGAGCCACATGGCGCGACTGGTATTGCGTTCGGCCAGCGGATTGCCGTCGTCGAAGCGGTGCTCGTGGCGACGGGCGGCGGCAAGGGCGTCCAGGTGCATGGCGGCGGTCAGGCTTGGGTGGATACCCCCATAGGGTATATGATCCCGGCATGGCCCATGTACACAGAAATCGAAAGCAGCTGCTGACCCGGGTGCGCCGCATCGGCGGGCAGGTGGCAGCGCTGGAACAGGCATTGAACACGCCCGGGGGCGAGGCAGGCGACTGTGCCGATGTGCTGGTGCAGGTGGCGGCCGTACGCGGCGCCGCCCACAGCCTGCTGATGGAACTGCTGCACGAGCATCTGCAGGAACACGTGGTGGGCGCGGAAGACCCGGCGCAGCGGGCGGCCGAAGCCGAGGTACTGGTGGAACTACTGCGGCGTTACGGCAAATAGCTGGGTAGTGCCGGCCGCTGGCCGGCAACCTCATGAACTGCGGACGAAGCCTGCTGTTGCCGGCCAGCGGCCGGCACTTCAGCTTCTGCGGTGCCGGTGCTGCGCGTTCCACAGGTGCGTGGCGGCCAGCAGCAGGCTGCCGGTGACCGTCAGCGGGGTCTCCCAGGCGTGCGAGGGCAGTGCCAGCGCCCCGGCCATCAACAGTGCCAGGCCCATGCCCGCGCTCAGCCATGCCAGCGCAGGCAGCGGCTGGCGGCGTTCGGCGCGCCACAGGGCAAAGCCGGTCATCGGCAGGGCGATGGCGACGAAGACCAGGTGCACCCACTCCGCTTCGGCCCAGACGCCGAACAGCGGCAGCGCGGCCGCCAGCAGGGGCAATGCCAGGCAATGCAGCAGGCACAGGCTGGACAGGGCGACGGCGCCGGCATCAAGCAGGGCGGCAGAGGGCGACTTCATGCGGGGAGTTCCTTGCACGGCAATTGTTATACAGTAACATTTCCATTCCGCAGCCAGCCCACTCCGACATGAACACTGTTTCCCGCGCCGACCGCCGCCTTCCGGTCACCGTGCTCTCCGGCTTCCTCGGTGCCGGCAAGACCACCCTGCTCAACCAGATCCTGCGCAACCGCGATGGCCTGCGGGTGGCGGTGATCGTCAACGACATGAGCGAGGTCAACATCGATGCGCAGCTGGTGCGCGATGGTGGCGCGGAGCTGCGTCGTACCGAAGAGACGCTGGTGGAGTTCAGCAACGGCTGCATCTGCTGCACGCTGCGCGATGATCTGCTGCAGGAGGTCCGGCGCCTGGCTGACAGCGGCCGCTACGACTACCTGCTGATCGAATCGACCGGGATCGGTGAGCCGATGCCGGTGGCGGCCACCTTCGCGGTGCGCGATGAGCACGGCTTCAGCCTGAGCGATATCGCGCGGCTGGACACGATGGTGACGGTGGTGGACGGCAGCGCCTTCCTGGCCGATTTCGGTTCGACGCTGCGCTTGGCCGAGCGTGGCCAGCAGGCGGGGCCGGACGATGACCGCGGCGTGGTCGACCTGCTGTGCGAGCAGGTGGAGTTCGCCGACGTGATCGTGGTCAGCAAGGTGGACCAGGTGGAAGAGGAGCTGCTGCAGGACACGCTGGCGGTGCTGCGCGGGTTGAACCGCGACGCGAAGCTGCTGCTGTCGATCTTTGGTGACGTACCGCTTGCCGAGCTGCTGGATACCGGCCGCTTCGACTTCGAGCGCGCGCAGCAGGCCCCGGGATGGGTGAAGGAGCTGCGTGGCGAGCACACGCCGGAAACCGAGGAATACGGCATTGCCAGCTTTGTCTACCGCTCGCGGCGGCCGTTCCATCCAGCTCGTTTCGCACGCACGTTGCAGCACGGCATGCCCGGAGTGATCCGCAGCAAGGGCTGGTTCTGGCTGGCCAACCGCATGGATTGGGTGGGTGAGTTGAACAGCGTGGGCGCGGCCACGCGCACGCAGGCGGCGGGCTTCTGGTATGCGGCGCGCGAGCGTGTACGTGCCGGCCACGAGGACACCACGCCGCTGCTGCCGCCAACGCCCCTGCCGTACAGCGATCTGGGCTGGGCCCGGCAGCAGGCCGACTGCTGGAGCGCACCGTTGCCCGATGCAGAGGAATTCCCGGACGCGGAAGCGCACTCGGCGATGGCACGCCTGTGGCATCCGCTGTGGGGGGATCGCCGGCAGGAACTGGTGGTGATCGGCGTACACATGGACGAGCGCGCGGTGCGCTCGGCATTGGATGCGTGCCTGCTCAACGACACCGAGCTGCAGGCCGGGCCCTTGCTGTGGCAGCAGATGCCGCAGGCGTTCCCGGTGTGGACGCGTTGATGCGTCTGCGCCACGAGGGGCGTGGAGGCAGTGCTGTGCAGTAGATCCACGCCATGCGTGGATGAATGCCAGCAGGAGCCGAGCGCGTGCTCGGCTCTACACCGCATCGCGCCACTGCCAACCTGCGTCACCGACCTGCAGCACCTGCGTTGGCCGCAGGGCCTGCAGCAGGTGGGTGTCATGGCTGACCATCAGCAACGCGCCCGGCCACGCCGCCAGCAGTTCTTCCAGCGCCTGAAGCGCGGCAAGATCCAGCGCGTTGCCCGGCTCGTCCAGCAACAGCAGCTGCGGGGCAGGATCGGCGTACAGCACGCTGGCCAGTGCCCCTTTCACCCGCTCGCCATCGCTGAGGCTGCTGGCCGGGCGTTGGACGCGCTGCGCATCCAGGCCCAGCAGGGCAAGACGCGTACGCAGTTCACCCGCATCGGCCGCGGGATTCGCAGCGCGCACGGCATCGAGGATGCTCTGTTCACCTGCAAGCCCCAGTAGTTGCTGGTCGAGCAGGGCCAGCGGCGCATGCCGCTGCACCTGACCGCTGCGCGCCGCCAGCTGTCCGGCCAGCACGCGCAGCAGCGTCGACTTGCCGCTGCCGTTGTCGCCCACGACGGCGATGCGCTGGCCGCGCCGGATCTCCAGCTGCAGCGCCGCCTTGCAGCCATGCGGCAGCACCAGATCGTGCGCCTGCAGCAGGCGGGCCTGGCCACGCTCGCTCTCGCCACTGAACAACGCCAGTTCTGGCGTCACGTGTACCGCCGCAGCGGCGGCGCGCACCTGCGCTGCGCTGGCCTGAAGGCGGTCGCTCTGGATCTGCTGCGTACGGCCGTGGCTGGCTTCGGCGCGCTGTTTCTGCCGACCGAGCAGGATCGGTGCCTGGTTGGCCTCGCGCGCTTCGCGGTTGCCACGTGCCTGCCGCTGCTGCTGGCGCTCGTTCTGTTCGCGCGCGCTGCGTTGCTGCTGCCGGTGCTGGGCACGGGCATGCTCCAGCTGGGCGGCGGCGGCCTCGCGTTCGGCGGCGCGTGTGTCGGCATAGTGCTGCCACGGTCCGCCGTAACGATGCAGGCCGTGCGCGTCCAGTTCGACGATCTGCGCCATCTGCGCGAGCAGGCCACGGTCGTGGCTGATGGCCAGCAGGCCGCCCTGCCACTGCTGCAGCTGTGCGTACAGCTGGTGGCGATGCCGGGCGTCGAGATGATTGCTTGGCTCGTCGAGGATCAGCCAGTCCGCGCCGCTGGCCCACGCACCGGACAGCGCCACCTGCATCGCCTGGCCGCCACTGAGCCGGGAGGCGGGCTGCGCCGGATCAAGGTCGGCCGGCAGCTGCATTGCCTGCGACTGCTGCTGCAGGCGTTCGCGCAGGTCCCAGTGGTCGCCCACGCAGGCGAAATCGGCTTCATCAATGCTGCCTGCTTCGATGCGTGCCAGTGCCGCCAGTTCGGCGCCGACGCCGGCCAGTTCACCCACCGTGCCACGTGGCGGATAGCCCGGCGTAGGCAACAGGAATACCTGGCCACTGCGGTGCACGCGGCCATCGTCGGGCGACAGCTGGCCGGCGAGCAGGCGCGCTAGCACGCTCTTGCCGGCGCCATTGGCGCCGACCAGTCCGGTGGCCACCGGTTCGAAGGAAAAGGACAGATCGGAAAACAACGGTCGACCATCGGCCAACCGATACGACACGCGATCGAGCGTGAGGGAATGCGAAGTCATGCGACCTCCATGTGATGCCTGGTTCTCCCCTGCGCGCAGGGGCGGGAAGAGTCGGGCCGTCTAGTGCGAAGACGGCGGCATCACTGGCGCATTGGTCGCGAGCCTCGGTGGGGAATGAGCGTTCAGTATAGCGCCGCGAGCTGAATGGTCGCGGCCGTGGCGCGGGGTTACGGCACCGTATCCAGCCGTGCGCCGACAAATTCGATGAATACCCGCAGCTTCGGCAGCACGTGGCGGCCGGAGGGCCACAGCAGGTGGAAGATGCCGCAGGAATGCACGTGCTTATCAAGCACGGTGACCAGCCGGCCATCGGCCAGTGCATCGCGCACCGAATGCACCGGCACGAACGCCAGGCCCCCGTCGCGCAGCGCCAGTGCCACCCGCGCTTCGATGGTGTTGGCGACCAGGTGCACCGGCAGATCCTGTGCCGTTTCGCCTTCGGGCCAGAGGATGGGCCATGGCTCGAGCTTGCCGGTGCTGGGGAAGCGGTAGTGCAGCAGGCGGTGCTGCAGCAGGTCGGCCGGCGTGCGTGGAACGCCGTGCCGTTGCAGGTACGCCGGCGATGCAACCACGCGGCGTGGGAACACCCCGAGGCGGCGTGCGGTGAGGCGTGAATCGCTGGGCTCGCCAACGCGCAGCACGGCATCGAAGCCTTCCTCGATGACATCGACCAGGCGATCGCAGAAATCCAGCTCCAGCCGGATGTCCGGGTAGGCCGCCATGAACTCGGCCATCAGCGGCAGGGTCAGGTCGCCTACCAGCGGCAGGCTGATGCGCAGGGTGCCGCTGGGGGTTGCATGTTGCTGGGCCAGTTCGGTGCGTGCGGCATCACGTTCGTCGAGGATGCGGCGGCAGCGTGCCAGGAACAGATGGCCCTCGGCGGTGAGGGTGATGCTGCGCGTGCTGCGGTGGAACAGGCGTACACCGAGCGCCTGTTCAAGCCGGGCCACGCACTTGCCGGCGGCCGAGGCGGAGATGCCTTGTACGCGGCCGGTTTCGACGAAGCTGCGGGTGTCCGCGGCGTGGACGAAGGTCTGCAGGTTGGCCAGGTTGTCGAGGACGGACATGGGGAAGATCGCTGCGAAAGAGGGCAGGGTAGGCGGCGGTCGGCAGGCCTGGTGACGCAGCCGGTGCAACAGTGCGGTGCGGGCGCTCGACGGGTCGTTGCGGCCCAGTGGTTCCGGGCATCATGCCGATTGCGGACCAAGAGGTCCATGATGCGCGGAGCCCGGCCCCGCTTTTTGCGGGCGCCGAAGCTGCCTACCGTGGCGGGCCTCTCCCCACGGATCACCCGATGACACTCGCCCTCTCTGTTGATACTGCACCGGCCCTGCCCGCGGTGAGCGCGCTGCTGCAGGCCGTGCATCCGCATCGCCTGGTCGGTGCGGTGGTACTGGTGCGCGAACACGGCGTGCTTCGCCATGCCAGCGCCAGTGGCCTGGCCGACCGTGAATCGAATACACCGATGCGCCGCGACCACCTGTTCCGGCTGGCTTCGGTGAGCAAACCGCTGCTGACCACGGTGATCCTGCGCCTGGTGGCAGAGGGTGTGCTCGATCTGGATACGCCGGTGCAGCGCTGGTTGCCGGCGTTTCGCCCGGCACTGGCTGATGGCAGCCAGCCACCGATCAGCCTGCGCCAGTTGCTCAGCCACAGCAGTGGACTGGGCTACCGCTTTCTGGAAGCCGATGCTGAGGGCTCTTACGCGCAGGCGGGCGTGAGCGATGGCATGGACGCGAGCGCAGTGACGCTGCAGCAGAACGTGCAACGCATCGCGCAGGCGCCACTGCTGTTCGCGCCGGGCAGCCAGTGGCTGTACTCGTTGGGCGTGGATGTAGCGGGCGCAGTGGCTGAAGCGGCCAGTGGCGAGGCGTTGCAGATGTTGTTCGACCGGCTGCTGGCGCAGCCGCTGGGCCTGCGCAGTACCGCGTTCGCCACCGGCGAGGGCAGTCGCCTGGCGACGCCGTATGTCAGTGACGTGCCGCAGCCGCATCGCTTGCAGGAGGGCGAGGTGGTGGCAGCGTTCGAGGGCTCGGTGGGCATCGAGTACAGCCTGGCGCGGGCGACCGATCCGCACCGTTATCCGTCGGCCGGCGCAGGTCTGGTGGGCACCGCTGACGAGGTGATGGCCGTGCTGGAAGCGTTGCGCGATGTGCGCGCCTCGCAGCTGCTGCCGGAACGGCTGGCGGCTCAGATGGGAACCCCGCAGGTCGGCGAGCTGGGACCGGTTGATCCGCCGGGTTGGGGCTTCGGCCTCGGCTTTGCGGTGCTGCGTGATGCCGCGGCCAGCGGCACACCGCAGACCGCAGGGACATGGCGTTGGGGCGGTGCTTACGGCCACAGCTGGTTCGTGGACCCGGCGCGTGGCCTGAGCGTGGTCGCGCTGACCAACACGCTGTACGAAGGCATGCATGGCGCGTTTGTCGATGAACTGCGCGATGCGGTGTACGCCGACCTGGAGACGGTGCGATGAGCGGGCATGCGATCGATGCAGCGGCACCGGCGGGTGAAGCAACGCGCCTGCCGTGGCGTGGCCTGCTGGCCTTGGCCGGTGGTGGCTTCATCACCCTGCTGACCGAAACGCTGCCGGCCGGCGTGCTGCGGCCGATGGGCGAGAGTCTCGGTGTCAGCGACGCGGCGGCAGGACAACTGGTCAGTGTGTATGCACTGGGCTCGGTCCTGGCTGCGTTGCCGATGACCGCGCTGACCCAGCGCCTGCCGCGTCGTCCGCTGCTGCTGGCGGCGATTGCCGGCTTCATGGTGGTCAACACCGTGACCGCGCTCAGCCACGACTACGTACTGACCCTGGTGGCCCGCTTCCTGGCAGGTGTGGGCGCGGGCCTGCTGTGGTCGCTGGTGGCCGGCTATGCCGCGCGCATGGTGGTGCCGGAACTGCAGGGCAGGGCGATCGCGGTGGCGATGATCGGCTCGCCGCTGGCGTTGTCGCTGGGGGTGCCGGCTGGCACCTTGCTGGGTCAGCAGATTGGGTGGCGCTGGGCGTTCGCGTTGATGAGCGTGCTGGCGGTGCTGCTGCTCGGCTACGCGCGCTGGGCGCTGCCCGCATTGCCGGCGGCCGGCGCAGGCCGGCGCATGTCGCTGGGTTCGGTCTGGCGCATGCCCGGTATCCGCAGCACGCTGCTGGTGATGGTGCTGTACGTGCTGGCGCACAACGTGCTGTACACCTACATCGAGCCGTTGGCAGTGCAGGCCGGCGCCGGGGCGTGGCTGGACCGGCTGCTGCTGGCATTCGGCATCGCCGCGATCGTGGGCATCGCCATCGCCGGCTGGGGCGTGGACCGCCACCTGCGCGCGCTGGTGTGGGCCAGCGTGATCGGCTTCGTGATGGCGGTGGTTTCGCTGCTGCTGTGGCCAGGTGTGCCGGGCGTGCTGCTGTTGGTGACGATCCTATGGGGCGTCGCGTTCGGTGCGGTACCCACCCTGTTCCAGACCGCACTGGCCCGCCGCGCCGGTGCCGCCGCCGACCTGGCGCAGTCGATGCTGGTGACCGGCTGGAACCTGGCCATCGCCGCCGGCGGCGTCGGCGGCGGCCTGATGCTGCAGGCCAGCGGCGCCCAGCACCTGGCTTGGCTGCCGTTGCTGCTGCTGGTGGTGTGTGGCCTGTGGGTCTGGGCGCGGCCCAAGGCCTGGGCGTAGGCGTCGATCAAGGATGACGGGGTTGCCGGCCAGCGGCCGGCACTACCCCAGCGGAAGCTCAACAGCGCGCGCGAGCGCAGCGACCCGCTGTTGCTTTTCTCTTCTCTATTTACGTGGTGGAACGCCGCAGAGATCTGTCCCGGCCAGCCCACGAACCGCTCTTAGCGACCCACCACGAGGGGCTGCGCCGTTCGCCGGCTACTCCCCCGCCTGCTCGCGCTCGAACGGCACGCTGCGCGGATTCTGCATGTGCTCCCGCGCCGCGCCGTACTGCTGCTGGCGTTTGCGATGGAAGGCGATGAACTCATCGCGCGGCAACGGCCGCGAGAACAACCAGCCTTGGCCGAACTGCACGTGCTGGCTGTGCAGGTAGGCCAGCTGTGCTTCGGTTTCCACGCCTTCGGCCACCAGCCACAGGCCCAGCTCCCGGGCCATGCCGATGATGTGCGGCGTGACCGGGCTGGTCGCGCTCTCGGTGCCGATCGCATCGACGAAGGATTTGTCGATCTTCAGTGCATCCAACGGCAGCTGCTGCAGGTACTGCAGGCTGGAATAGCCGACGCCGAAATCGTCAATGGCCACGCTGTGGCCCGCGCGTCGCGCCGCGGCCAGCATGGTGCGGGCACGGTCGATATCGAGGAAGCCATGTTCGGTGGCCTCCAGCCAGATCTGCTGCGGCAGGATGCCGCTGCCGGCCATGCGCTGGGAGATCACCTTCAGCGCCCGCCCGCTGCTGATGTCCTCGGCCGCCAGGTTGATCGCGATGTGTGCGCTTCGATCCTCGGCCAGCAGTTCGCGCATGTCGGCAACCACGTTCTCGATCACCAGATCGGTGATGGCGGCGATCATCCCGGCTTCTTCGGCCAAGGGAATGAACAGATCCGGACGCACCTGCGTACCATCGGGTCGCTGCCAGCGCACCAGCGCCTCGGCGCCGACGCAGATGCCGGTATCCAGTTCGATGATCGGTTGGTAGTGCAGGTAGAGTTCGCGGCGGCGGATGGCGATGCCCAGTTCGCCGCGCATCGACAGCCGTCGCCGCGACAGCCAGATCACCAGGCCGGCACCGGCGGCGGCCATCAGCAGGCCCAAGGGCACGAACAGCCACGCCTGCTGCCGGAACGTGGCCGCCAGCGCGGTGCGCGGGGCCGTGGCGATCGCCAGCCATTCGCCGCTGCGGGCGCTGGCATACAGGGTGTCGCGGTCCAGGCCCTCGCCGGGCTCACGCAGCAGTTGCTGCAACAGGGCCGGGTCCATGCCGTCCTGCTGGGTCAGCAGCCTTCCATCCGGACTTGCCAGGGCCAGCCGCACGTCCGGATCGACGATGACGTCGACGAAGCGTCGAGGGTCGACCAGCACGTCGTAGGACCCATACATCATGGACAGCATCGGCCGCCGGCCGGACGCCTCGGGGCGCACGTCCACGGTGATGCCGACGCCATCGCTGGTGACGTGGTCCGGCGTGGGCTGGTCCACATCCCGCTGGAACACCCCCCACGACGTGCAGCGCAGCTTGCCGCCCTCGAAGTAGCCCATCTGGTCGGACGACGGCGTGGTCATCACCAGGGTCTGCATGCGCTGGATGTGTTCGGCCCCGCAGGCCGGCAGCACCGTGGCCTCGGCGGACTTCAATGCCGCCAGCGCTTCCTGGTAGGACACTTCGGTACGACGCAGGGTGCGCTCGGCGATGGCATGCAGTCGCTGTTGCTCTACGCTTACGGCACGGTCCCAGGTGGCATAGACCATGACCGCGATCGGCACTGCAGCGGCCAGCACGGCCAGGATGGTGCCGCCGATGATGACCCGCAGTCGGCTCATGACCGGGGCTCCAGAGAGGTGTGCAGGGTTGGGCACATGGGCGGGGCCGGTCCTTGGACGATGGCGGTATATGAACACGGCGCAGGGCTGGGCGGAATGGGACAAAGGCGGTAACGGGTCACATTGTGGTGAAAGTGACACTTGCTGACGGCCCTGGGCCGTCCGGCGCTGGCGTTGTGGCAGCGGGAGGACTAACGTCGAACGCTTCACCCGCCCCTTCCCGCGCCCATGACCGAGCCCGCCACGCCCCCCGAGCACCTGCGCCGCAGCCTGTCCAACCGCCACCTGCAACTGATCGCCATCGGCGGTGCCATCGGCACCGGCCTGTTCATGGGCTCGGGCAAGACCATCAGCCTGGCCGGCCCCTCCATCGTGTTCGTCTACCTGATCATCGGCGCGATGCTGTTCTTCGTGATGCGGGCGATGGGCGAGCTGCTGCTGTCCAACCTGCAGTACAAATCCTTCATCGATTTCTCCACCGACCTGCTCGGGCCGTGGGCCGGGTTCTTCTGCGGATGGACGTACTGGTTCTGCTGGATCGTCACCGCCATCGCCGACGTGATCGCCATCGCCGCCTATGCGCAGTTCTGGTTCCCGGGACTGGAAGCGTGGAAACCAGCGCTGGCCTGCGTGATGCTGCTGTTGTCGTTGAACCTGGTGACGGTGAAGCTGTTCGGCGAAATGGAATTCTGGTTCGCGCTGATCAAGATCGTGGCAATCTGCGCGCTGATCATCACCGGCGCCGGACTGGTGGCCTGGGGCTTCACCTCGCCCAGCGGGCATACCGCAGCGCTGTCGAACCTGTGGAATGACGGCGGCATGTTCCCGATGGGCCTGGTGGGTTTCTTCGCCGGTTTCCAGATCGCGGTGTTCGCCTTCGTCGGCATCGAGCTGGTGGGCACCACCGCTGCGGAAACGGCTGACCCCGAGCGCAACCTGCCCAAGGCGATCAACTCGATCCCCGTGCGCATCATCATCTTCTACGTGCTGGCGCTGATCGCGATCATGGCGGTGACCCCGTGGCGCCAGGTGGTGCCGGACAAGAGCCCGTTCGTGCAGCTGTTCGTGCTGGCCGGCATTCCCGCCGCCGCCAGCCTGATCAACTTCGTGGTGCTGACCTCGGCCACGTCCTCGGCCAACAGCGGCATCTTCTCCACCAGCCGCATGCTGTATGGCCTGGCCGAGGAAGGCCATGCACCGCGTGGCCTGTCCAAGCTCTCGCGCGCTGCAGTGCCGGCACGGGGCCTGCTGTTCTCCTGCCTGTGCCTGCTGGGCGGCACCCTGCTGATCTACCTGATCCCCAACCTGGTGACCGCCTTCACCCTGGTGACGACCCTGGCGACGGTGTTGTTCATCTTCGTCTGGTCGCTGATCCTGGTGGCCTACATGGTCTACCGCCGCCGCTACCCCGAGCGCCACGCCGCATCGATCTTCAAGATGCCCGGCGGTGTGCTGATGTGCTGGGCCTGCCTGGTCTTCTTTGCCGCGGTATTGGTGCTGCTGAGCCTGCAGGCCGACACCCGCCAGGCCCTGATGGCCAGCCCGGCGTGGTTCGTGCTGCTGGGCGCCGGTTATTGGCTGCGGCGGAAGATGGCGCGGTAGTCGGGGAAGACCCTCGCCAACAGATCTCACGGCCTCGGTCAGTCCCATCCACGCATGGCGTGGATCCATGTGTCGACCAAGGTCGACACCCACCAACAGCCGCAAGGTCGACACCCACCAACAGCAGCACAGAACACCGTTCCCAGGTCGCGGGGAATTGTCGAAGGCGGGGTGGGTCCGGTGGCGGGGGTGTAAGCGCCATGGATGGCGCGCCCAAGCCTCCAGGGACGGATTTACGGCGTCCCCCGCCACCGGACCCACCCCGCCATCCCACCGAATGCCGCAGTTGCTGTTGCTTCGGCCGTTGCAGTGGCGTCTGCGGGTGCCGGGCGCCGCCCGGCCAAACCCCCATTCACTCAGTGTTAGCGGCCGCCGCCGGATCATCCGGCCGCCATGTCCCTCCGTCCCGCCCTCGTCGCGCTGTTGCTGCTGTCTGGCCTGTGGCCAAGGCTGGCCGCTGCGCGCACGGTCTACCGCTGCGTGCAGGGCAACACCGTCAGCCTGGCCACCGCACCGGAGCCCGGCTCGCGCTGCACGCCGAAGGAGATCGACGACAGCGCCGTGCAGACCCCCAACCTGTGGGGCAACATGGGCGTGTTCAGTGGCGTGCTGTACGAGCGCGAACAGGACGGCGTGCTGGTCTACTCCACCCGCAACCTGCCCGGTTCGCGGGTGTTCCTGAAGTTCACCGTGGCCACGCCACCGGGCGAACCGGCGCATGAAGGCCTGGGCAAGGTCGGCAAGCCCCAGCTGGCCCAGCACGCAAAGCAGTTCAAGGCGGCGGCCAAGGCCACCGGCGTGGACGATGCCTGGCTGCGGGCGATCGCCCACGCCGAAAGCAATTTCGACGCGCTGGCGGTGTCCAGCAAGGGCGCGCAGGGCGTGATGCAGCTGATGCCGGACACCGCGCTGGAATACGGCGTGCGCGACCCGTTCTCGCCGCAGCAGTCCATCGATGGCGGCGCGCGCTACATGCGTGCCCTGCTGCGTCGTTACAACGGCGACCGCCCGCTGGCAGCGGCCGCCTACAACGCCGGCATCGGTGCGGTGGCGCGCTACAAGGGCGTGCCACCGTATGCCGAAACCCTGGCCTACGTGGACAAGGTGATGGCCCTGTACACCCGCTATCGCGAGGCGATGGGCATCCGCATCGAAGTGCCGGCGAAGTAGCCGGTGCTCAGCGCGATGTGGCGCTGCCCACCAGGTCGTAGCGCTCGATGCGACCGACGCGCGAGACTTCGGCCTGCACGTCGGCACGCTGCTTGAGCTCGCGCCACGCGGCATCGATGCGTACATCGCCCGGCAACGAGGGATACACGCGCATGTCCTGCAGGCTGGCCAGCGCATCGCTGCGCTCCAGCGGCGAGCGCAACTGCTCGATCAGCACGGCTGCGGCCCCATCCAGATCACCTTCTTCCAGCAGCATCTCGCGATGGAACAGGCGCGCGTCCTGGCGCTGGTCGACGATGACCGCACGTGCTGCGGCGGCAGCGGCGGCATCACCGCGCTGGCGGGCAGCGGCGAAATGGACCAAGGCCTGTGCGGCCTGGCCATAGCTGCTGAGGCCGGTCAATGTGTCCATCGCGGCCTCTGCTTCCTGCGTCTTGCCGAGTGAGCCGAGCACGAAGGACACGTTCATCTGGTGCTCCAGGCCATCCGGCCCGAGTGCGCCGATGCGGGCTGCCAGCTTCGCTGTCGCCAGCGCCTCATCAGTACGGCCCAAGCGGCGCAGCGCGGCGATGCGGCTGTTGAGCAGCCACGCCAGCCATTCCGCTTCTGCGGCGGGGGGCGATTGCCCTTCTGCGGCGGCCTCGGCCAGCGTATCGGTCAGCGCCAGGACTTCCTCGTTGCGGTCCAGCATCAGCAGCGTGCTGCTGAAATCCACCATGCGTGCATCCAGGACGCGATCCAGCAGGCCGGATACACGCAGCGTGTCCAGATGGGCCTGCGCGGCCTTGACCGGATCGAAGCGTGCATCGGCACGGTCCACATAGCGATCAAAGCGCTTGTCGCTGCGCAAGCGGATCAGTTCGGCTGGGGTGTCGATGCGGGCCAGTGTGGTCGGGATGGCATCGCCGCGCCCGTTGTCGGCCTGCAGCGTGGCCAACTCCAGCCACAGCCCGGTGGGTTCGCTGCCGCCGCTCTTCCATGCGTTGTCGAACAGCGCCTGCAGCAGCGCCATGCGCTGCGTGGGCTGCTCGCGCAGGTGGTACTGCAGGTAGCTGATGGTGTGGTGGTCGATCGCCAGCGGGCTGTCGGCACGTGCCAGCGCCTGTGTCAGATGCTCGACCGCCGCTGCGGGTTGGTCATCGTTGAGATCCAGCGACACCAGCGTGGTCAGGATGCTTGCATCGCCCGGCAACGCCTGCAGCGCCTGCTGCAGATAGCGCCGTGCCAGCGCGGGTTGCTTCTGCATGGCTGCCGTCCAGCCGGCAAACTGCGCGGCGCGGCCGCGGCGTTCGGCATCGAAGTCGGCCAGCAGCGGGCTGTCCATCAACCGTTGCATGGCGATCAACGCGGCCAGCGTATTGCCACTGCGGGACTGTTCGATGGCCGTATCCCATTGCTGCGCGTACGCGGCATGCGCAGCATCCATCGCCGCATCGTGCGGGGGCTGCGAGGTGGAAGCGGGTGTCCGCGGCACGTTTGCCGAGGCGGTTGCGCTGGTCAGTGCGGCAAACAGCAGCGCGAAGAGTGGAGTACAGCGGAGCATGGTGGACCTCCGTCCATGGAGCGGACATTGAACCCGCTGTGGCAGCGCAGGACAAGCGCCGCGAGATTGCCGTGACCATCGGCCCTGACCATCGGCCATGGCGCTGCACGGGCGCAGCGATTATCGTTCGTGCCTCTTCATGCAAGCACAGGCAAACGGGACGATGGCGCGGTGGCAAGGGATGGCGGTGGGTGCGGTGGTGGTGGCAACAGCGGTGGCCCTGGCGGCAACCTGGTGGGAAATCCCCGCCTCCGGCCCGCAGGTGCCGGCTGGCCCCGTACCGACGCCGCTGGCGTGGACCGCACAGATCGAGCTGCTGGCCGGCGACGGTCATCCGGGTGATCGCGATGGCGCCTCGGCACAGGCACGCTTCGCCGACCCCTACGCGCTGCTCGGCAGTGCCGATGGCAGCGTCTATTTCACCGATGCCGGTGACAACAACCGCATCCGCCGCCGCCTGCCCGATGGCCGTATCGAAACGGTAGCGGGGCAGGGCGAGGGACGTGTTGATGGGCCTGCCCTGCAGGCAAGTTTCAACACCCCTTCGGGCATTGCTGCCGATGCGCAGGGCAATCTGTATGTGGCCGACACCGGCAATCATGCGATCCGGCGCATCAGCACCGATGGACGGGTGACGACGCTGGCCGGTGGCCAGCAGGGCTTCGCCGATGGTCCCGCTGCACAGGCGCGTTTCGATGGACCGATGGGCATCGCCGTGGATGCGCAGGGGCAGGTCTATGTGGCCGATACCTGGAATGACCGCATCCGCGTGATCGGTACCGATGGCAACGTGCGTACGCTGGCCGGCGGCGACCGCCCGGGCTTCGCCGATGCGCCCGGTATTGACGCCCGCTTCGACACGCCGGTGGCGCTCGCCTTCGATGCGCACGGTGCATTGCTGGTGGCCGACCTGTTCAACAACGCGATCCGCCGCGTCGGCACCGATGGCACGGTCAGCACCGCGGTCGGCAAGGGTGAGGTCATCAATGGACCGCTGTCACTGGCCACTACACACGACGGTGTGCTGTATGTGGGTGACCTGGACGGGCGCATCGTGCAGGTGACCCCGCAGGGCCATCAGCTGGCACTGCTGGGCAATGACCGCCTGCCGCGCCTGGCGCGTCCCAGTGGTCTGGCGGTGGAGGCCGACGGCGCCCTGCTGGTGGCCGACTCCGCGGCTTATCGGCTGCATCGCCTGCGCCCGTTGCCGGTGGGTGAACTGCCCGCACCGGCGCTGGTGGGCCCGGCCTCCGATGCGGCGCTGCCGGACAGTGGCGGGCGCTGGCCACTGGCGCCGCAGGATGGCTGGCACGAAGTGGTCGGCACGCTCGGCGAGGTGCGCGGCACCTTCCAGGGCGAGAGCCGCCACCACCTGCACGGTGGCTTCGACGTGCGCGGCGATGTCGGCCAGACCGTGCTGGCGATCGCCGAGGGCAAGATCAGCAGCCCGATTGCCGCCTGGAGCCTGGGCGGACAGGCCGAAGGCCTGGCCGTGGACCGGTTGAAGTACATCCACATGCGCGTCGGTCGTACGCCACGCGGCGAACCGTTCGACGCGCGCTGGCAGCCGCTGTACGCCGAAGACGGCACGCTGGAGCGGATCCGCGTGCGCCGCGGTACGCGCATCCACGTGGGCGACCGCCTGGGCAGCATCAACAACCAGGCGCATGTGCACCTGGCCGTGGGCAATGGCGGTTTCGAGACCAATGCGGTGGCGTTGGGGTTCAAGAACTATGCTGACCACTTCGCGCCGCGCATCACCGATGTGGCGCTGCTGGACGACAACGACCAGCCACTGGCCGCCGGCAGCGATGGCGTGGTGATGCTGGCCCGGCAGGGACGCGGCGTGCAGATCGTGGTGGAGGCCTGGGATCAGGTGGACAACAACCTGCCGCGTCGCCGGCTGGGGCCGTACCAGGTGGGTTACCAGATCCTCGATGCCGCCGGGCAGCCACTGCAGGGCTACGAGCAGCCGCGCTGGAACATCGTCTTCAACCGCATGCCACCGCAGAAGCAGGCGGTGAAAGTGGCTTACGCACCCGACAGCGGCATCACCGTGCATGGCAGCGCGGTCACCCGCTTCCGTTATCTGGTGACCAACACCGTGCGCGATGGGCTGATGGAAACCGGTCGCTGGCAGCCGGCGGCGTTGCCGCCGGGCGAGTACATCGTGCGTGCCAGTGCGCGCGACTACAGCGGCAACGAAGGCGTGGGCCCGCGCGACATCAGGGTACGGCTGCTGCCATAGCCGCGGCCGGGGCGCCGCAGCGTTCGCGCTCGGCGTCCATGTCTTCCAGCGGCCGCACCTCGATGCTGCCGAAGCGGGCCCACGGGAAGCCCTGGGCGATACGCATGGCCTCATCGCGGTCACGGGCGACGATCAGGTTGAAGCCGGCCAGCAGTTCGCGGGTTTCGGCGAAGGGGCCATCGAGCACCCGGCTGTGGCCATCGCGCACGCGCAGGGTCTGCGCCGATTCGATCGGCTGCAGTTTCTGCGCGGCCAGCAACGTGCCTTCGGCCTGCAGTTTATCGGCATGGGCGAGGCAGTCGCGCATCAACGTATTGAAGTCGTCGATGGGCAGTGTGCGCAGCAGTGATGGGTCGATGTAGATCAGAAGCAGGTACTGCTGCATGGCGGAGTCCTGGCGGGGGCGGGGGACCATGATCGCGCAGGTTTGCGCGGGGGCATGCTGCACTGCGAAAGGCAGAGCGGGAAGCGCGCCTTCGGCGGGGATCGGCGAACGGCGGGGCCCCTCCGTGGTGGAAGCACAAGCACAAGCATGAGCCATGGGATTGGCCGGGTGGGTAGGCGGGTCGGGGGACGCCGTGAACCCATCCCTGGGGGCTTGGCCGCGGCATCCATGCCGCGGACACCCCCGCCCCGCCTACCCACCCGGCCCTGGACAGTTTCCTGCGGCATCCACCACGGAAAATCACAAACAAAGGCAAAAGCGGGTCGCTTCGCTCGCAAAGCCGAGGCCGCCAGCCAACCGCCTTTGCTGTTGCTTTTGCCTTTTTTCTGATCTTCCCGTGGTGAATCGGAGGCAGGAATCTGTCCGTGGCCGGGCGGGTGGGTTGCGCAGGGGCGTAAGCGCCATGGATGGCGCGCCCGAGCCTACAGGGACGTATTCACGGCGTCCCCTGCGCAGCCCACCCGCCCGGCCAACCCGCAGAGATGCAGCTCTTCACGACCAACCAACCCCACCACGGAGGGGCCCCGCCGTTCGCTGATCCCCGCCGAAGGCGCGCTCTCCGCAGGAAAAATAATTAGCACGACGGTGTCGATCCTCGCGCCCCTGGTTCGTTGTAAGAGGGAAGGGCACGCACCCGCAGCCCAGCGGAGACCGCAATGAAAGTGATGGTGATCGTCAAAGCCAACGCCGATTCCGAAGCCGGGCGCATGCCCAGCGAGCAGGAACTGGCCACCATGGGCGCCTACAACGAACAACTGGTGGCCGCCGGCATCATGCTCGCCGGGGAAGGCCTGCACGCCACCCAGCGTGGCCGCCGCATTCATTTCGGCAGCGGCGCGCCGCAGGTCGAGAGCGGCCCGTTCGGCCCGGCCGGCGAGCAGATCGCCGGGTTCTGGCTGTGGGAGGTGCGCTCGCTGGACGAGGCCACCGAATGGGCCAGCCGAGCGCCCTTCGGCGCCGGCGGTGCCCTCGAACTGCGCCCGCTGATCTCGGCCGAAGACTTCGGCGAAGCCTTCACCCCTGAATTACATCAGCAGGAACAGCGTCTGCGTGAGCAGCTCGACCGTGCCTGAGCACGGCCGCGCATTCATCCAATCCTACGGAGCATTCCCATGAAACTGATTCCCTTCCTCGGCTTCAGCGGCCAGGCCCACGACGCAATGGCGTTCTACGCCAAGGCACTTGGCGGCCAGGTCACGTCGGAGATGAAGTACCGCGACATGCCGCCGTCCGACGGCTCGCCGGGCTGCAATGAAATGCCGGCCGACACCCTCGACCATGTGGCCCACAGCCAGCTGGAGATCGGAAGCGCGATCGTGATGGCGGCCGATGGCCCCGGCGGCGGCGAGGGTGGTTCGACCACCATCAACGTCGACGTGGACAGCATCGAAGAAGCCGAGCGCGTTTTCGCGGCGCTGGCCGAGGGTGGCCAGGTGCAGATGCCGATCGCCGAAACCTTCTGGGCCCACCGCTGGGGCATGTTGACCGACCGCTACGGCAAGCCGTGGATGGTCAACTGCATGAAGCAGCCCTGATTTTCCTTTTCTCCATCCATCGCAGGGAGCCGCACCGATGAGTACACCGCAACCGCAGATGATCTTCGTCAACCTGCCCGTGCAGGATCTGGAAAAAGCCAAGGCGTTCTTCGCCGCGCTGGGCTACAGCTTCAACCCGGCCTTCACCGACGAGAATGCCGCCTGCATGGTGGTCAGCGAGAGCATCTTCGTGATGCTGCTGGTCAAGCCGTTCTTCCAGCAGTTCACCACCAAGGACATCGCCGATGCGCATGCGCAGACCGAGGTGATCACCTGCCTGTCGGCCGACAGCCGCAAGGCGGTGGACGCCATGGTGGACAAGGCGCTGGCCGCCGGTGCCAGCGAACCGCAGCCGGCGCGCGACTACGGCTTCATGTACCAGCGCGGCTTCCAGGACCTGGATGGGCATCTCTGGGAAATCGCACACATGGACGGCGAGCCGGGCTGAGCGGCCGCCGCAGGGAGAATCCCCATGGCTTACGTGGATGCTTACGTATTGCCGTGCCCGCAGGACAAGGTGGCGGCCTATCGCCGCCTTGCCCGCCAGGCCGGCGCAGTGTGGAAGGACCATGGCGCGCTGCAGTACATGGAATGCGTGGCCGATGACGTGCAACCCGGGAAATCGACCTCGTTCCCGCAGGCGGTGAAGCTCAAGCCGGGCGAAACGGTGATCGTGGCCTTCGTGGTGTTCCGCACGCGTGCCGCGCGCGACCGCATCAACAAGAAGGTGATGGCCGACCCGCGGCTGGCGCATATCGGCCCGAAGGACATGCCGTTCGATACCAAGCGCATGTTCTGGGGCGGCTTCAAGCCGATCGTGGAAGCGTGAACGCCGGCGCTTGTGCGGGCCGGGCCCGCATGCTGTGATCGGCGCATGCACGAGCCCGCCCTGAGCCAGCGCCTGGACACCCTCTGGCGGATGGAATCGCCAGTGTTGATCGCGCGCCTGGCGCGCCTGCTCGGCGGCGATGTCGGTCGTGCCGAAGAGCTGGCCCAGGACACCTGGCTGGCCGCGCTGGAGCGTTGGCCGGTGCAGGGCATCCCGGACAATCCTGGAGCCTGGCTGATGACCACCGCGCGCAACCGTGCCATCGATGTGCTGCGCCAGCACCGTCGGGTGGCGCAGCAGCATGCGCAATGGGGGGAGGAACTGCATCCGGCCGCATTGCCCGCGCCCGACGACAGCCAGGCGCTGGAAGACGACATCGGCGATGACCTGCTGCGGCTGATGTTCGTGGCCTGCCATCCGGTGCTGCCTGCCGATGCGCGGGTGGCGCTGAGCCTGCGCCTGCTGGGCGGGCTGACCACGACCGAGATCGCCCGCGCGTTCCTGCAGCCGGAACCGACCATCGCCCAGCGCATCGTGCGTGCCAAGCGCACGTTGGCGCAGAAGAAGATCCCTTATGAAGTGCCCCGTGCCGATGCATTGCCGGCACGACTGGCCTCGGTGCTGGAGGCGATCTACCTGGTGTTCAACGAAGGCTATGCAGCCAGTGCGGGTGACGACTGGATGCGACCGGCGCTGTGCGCTGAGGCGCTGCGGCTGGCGCGCATCCTCGCCCATCGCATGCCGGCACCGCCGGTGCTGGGGCTGTTGGCGCTGATGGAACTGCAGGCCTCGCGTGCGGCGGCACGGGTGGATGCACAGGGCGCGCCGATCCTGCTGGACCAGCAGAACCGGGCGCGCTGGGATTGGTTGCAGATCGAACGCGGCCAGCAGGCACTGACGCGTGCGGTGTCGGCGGGTGGCGGCGATGACCCCTATGTGCTGCAGGCACGGATCGCCTTCTGCCATGCCAGCGCGCGGCGCGCCGAAGACACCGCCTGGGCGCGCATCGCTGCACTGTATGCGCAGCTGCTGCAGGTGATGCCGTCGCCGGTGGTGGCATTGAACCGGGTGGTGGCTGTGTCGCGCAGCGAAGGTGCGTTCGCGGCATGGGCACTGTTGCAGCCGCTGCTGGACGAGCCACGCCTGCAGGGCTACGCGCCGCTGATGGTGGTACGCGGTGAGCTGCTGCAGCAGCTGGGGCGGGAGCAGGATGCACGTGACGCATTCGCCACGGCAGCGGCCCTGAGCCAGAACCTGGCCGAGCGGACCCTGCTGCGGCAACGGGCCGGCCTGCCGCAGGAAAATTGAAGCCGGCAAGGTCAGCACTTGTCGGTTTGCCCCGGAGCGGCTATGTTTCGCGCCCAGCGGGCGTGTTCGCGCCTGCATTCGTGTGTCGTGACCGAGGAGCGGTTGGATGTTTTCAAGGACGAAGAGCGCACCGCGCGCTTTTGCGCGCCTGCTTGCCTATGCCCTGTGCCTGGCCGTATGGCCGTTGGCCAGCCAGGCCGCAGACAAATCGCAGCAGGCCTACTGGGCCGGTTTTGCCTATACCGCTGACGCCGCCGCCGTACAGGCGACCACTCCGCATGCGCATGCCGTGCTGGAAAAGCGTGGCCTGATTCCGCTCAACCAGACCCTGGCACAGGCGCTCAAGCGCCGCGCGCCGGCCAACCTGGAACTGATCGACCAGCCGGTGGCGATGCTCGATGGCACCACCAGTGCCGTGGTCCTGGCCGCTGCGCTGGACCGCGAGCTGGTGTCGGTCGAACCGATCGGTGACCAGTACAAGGTGCTGGTGGAAGTGGCACTGCAGGCGCTGTTCTTCGATTTCCGCGAGCGCCAGGTGATCGCCTCCTATCCGCTTACCCTGCAGCGCATCGATGTGCAGGAGTACCGCCCGGACAGCGACGATATCGACGCGATCGTCGCCGATCTGCTGTACGGCGGTGCCGATACCAGCCTGTCGCAGGTGCTGGCCACCACCCTGGCCCAGGCCAAGCTGCCGGAAGCGGCCACGCGTCGCCTGCAGGTGGGTGCGGTGACCTTGTCCGACGCCACGCTGGCCAAGCTGCCTGACCCGAAGTGGGCCGGTCCGCTGCGTGCCACGCTGGCTCATGAACTGTCCAAGACGCTGTCGTCCAATACCGGTGTCGGCCTGCTGCCGCCGGCCTCGGGCCAGGCGATCGGCGGTGCCATGGCCGCGCGCTTTGCCGACGGCAAGGTCTACCAGCTGAAGATCCCCGAGGCCGACTACGTCATCAGCCTGCAGGTGGATGCGCTGAAGAACGGCGTCATCAGTGAAACCCCGGCGATGAAGACGATGCTGTTCGGCGCGTTCTTCACCGCCAAGGTCACCGAGCCGTTCTCCGGCAAGGTGTACTTCGAACAGCCGCTGCGCAAGGGCGCCACCAAGGTGGTGCCGGTCACGCAGTGGCAGGTCGACCAGTGGTCGGCCAGCTACGAAACCCTGCTGGCCGGCTTCGATGCCTTCGCCGGCGCCGCCGCCAAGCGTGCCGATTCGCGCGCCTGGCTGGACGAGCAGAAGCCCGGCGGACGCCCGCTGCAGCAACAGACCCAAGCCCTCCAGGAGTTGATCAAATCATGTCGCTGATGCGTACCATCCTGCTCATCCTCATCGCCCTGGCGGTGGCCTCGCCGGTCGCCGCGCAGACTGCCAGCTCGCGCGGTACCGGTTCGGCCAGCTACAGCCTGCGCCTGAGTGCCGATACCCGTGCGCAGGCCCTGAACAAGGCCAAGGCCAATGCACTGGAGGCGTACATCGCCGAATCCGGTGCGGCCAAGCTGCGCCTGTTCGAATCGCGTCGCGCCGAGTTCCTCGGTGAAATCGACCGCTACGTGCTCAGCGCCGTGCAGCTGTCGGACAACGAAGACAAGAAGGCCAAGACCTACAGCGTCACCGTCCGCGCCGAAATCAACACCACCCTGCTGCAGACCAAGCTGGATGCCGGTTCGGCCGTGGCCGGTGCCACCGCCGCACAGCGCTCGCTGCTGACCTTCCTGTTCATGGCGCGCTCGCAGGACACCGTGCAGTCGTTCCAGGACAAGGAATACCGCCGCGTCGACGCCAGCAGCAGCTACAGCGAGAACACCCGTGAGGGCGACAGCTTCCGCGGCAACTCGGTCAGCACCAACGGCAGCATCAACCAGAACGGCTCGGTGTCGGTCACCAGCGGCGGCAGCACCACCGCCCGCAGCGACAACATCAGCTGGAAGGTGGCCAACGCCGCCGAGGTCAACACGGCCATGACCGGTGCCTTCAGCGCCGCCGGCTACGAAGTGGTTGAAGCCGAATACGTGGAAGGCGAGTCGCGCGGCCTGCTCAGCATCGAGCGCATCCGCAAGGACTTCAGCACTGGCAACGATCTGTCCGCGGCCACCCTGCGCGATACCGCCAACGGCATCCGCGCGGCGAACATCCCGTACATCGCCGTCGGCACCCTTGACGTCGGCATGCGCGACCGTGACCCGGCCAGCGGCAACACCCGCGTGTTCGTCACTGTCACCGGCAAGGTGCTGGACGTGACCGGTCGCTTCCCGCGCACCGTGTCGTCGGTGGGCCCGGTGCAGTTCTCCGGTACCGGCCCGAACGAAACCGTCGCCCGTACCAATGCACTGCAGCTGGCTGCGGAAAAGGCTGCCCAGCAGATGATCAACGAGCTGAACGTCAAGGCGGTCCGCTGACGTTGGTGGGTGCCGGGTTAGCCCGGCACCGCTCTGCCTCCCGTTTCTTGCGTGCCGCATCGCGGCCGTCTCTCCCAAAGGACTCTTCCATGATCCGTAATACCGCTCTCGTCGTTGCCATCGCGGCCGCCACCCTGTCGATGCCGGCCCACGCCCAGTTCGGCAAGCTGAAGGACCTGGCTGGCGGCGCCACCGGCACCTCCAGCAGCAGCGCCAGCGCTGCCGCTCCGGACGAAGCCGCGCAGGAAGCGCTGGTCCGTCGTTTCGTCAGCTCGCAGTCGCACTCGCTGCAGGCCCAGACCTCCTTCGCCCGCGCCTTCGGCCTGGCCGAGCAGGTGCAGCTGCTGGAAGCCGAGCGCCAGGCGCTGTCGTCCGGTTCGGTGAACGTCGATGCGATGAAGAAGTCGGTGTCGGTCAGCGAAGCCGCCCAGGCCGCCATCGACGAGCGCCAGGCCGCACAGCCGGAACTGAACGCTGAATCCAAGCAGCACTATGCCGAAGGCCTGGTCTCGCTGCTGGCCTCGGCTGCCGAAGCACAGAAGCTGAGCGGCGAAGCCAGCGGCTTTGCGGCCGGCATGAAGAACCTGGGCGCCACCCAGATGGCCACCGTTGGCCGCAAGCTGGCCGCCGGTGCCTGGGTTGCCAAGGAATCGCCGGGCTTCATCAAGGGCCTGTACGGCTCGACCAAGTCGGCTGTGACCTTCGCCAAGAAGAGCAAGGTGAAGGTGCCGTCCAACGCCGATTCGATGCTGGATTCGCTCTGATACGAGGCAACTCCGCATGCGTACGACGACTCGATTGATCGGCCTGGGCCTGGCAGCGGCCCTGCTGGCAGCCTGCGGCAAGCAGGATGCACCGGCAGAAACCGCTCCGGCCAAGGACAAGGCTGCCAGTGCACTGGCCAGCAACGCGCCGGTGCAGGAAGCGCCCCTGCGTGGCACGCCGGATTTCGGCGGCACCACCCAGGTCGCGCGCGAAGCCGACGGTATCGGCAGCACCCCGGAACTGGCGGTGCTGGCGGCATTGCAGTCGGCCGTGGCCCAGGTCAACGGCGTACGCGTGGCCAGCCAGATGCAGAGCCTGCGCGCAGGCCTGCATGTGGACGTGGACGGTGAACACGTCGGCGATATCCGCGCCGACGCGTTCTCCCAGCAGATGATTGCCGGCTCGCAGGGCGCGGTGCTGGGCTACGAAATCCTCTCGCAGGATGAAGTGAGCCAGCTCGACGAAGAAACCATCGCCCGCGTGCGCGCCAGCGACGAAGGCTGGAGCTTCAAGGGTTCGGCCTCGGCCAGCGCTTCCGGCGAAGCCTCCGCCAAGGGCGGCTCGGCCTCGGCCAGCGTCAAGGAAAACTACGAAGAGCAGGTCAAGGTAGACGCCAAGCGCGGTGCCAGCTCCTTCGATTCGGATGTCACCCGGCGCAGCATGCGCAGCTACTGGAAGGTGCGTGTCCGCGCGCAGATTGCCCAGTACCGCGCACCGGATGAAGAAGGCAAGCCGAAGATCGTGGTGGCCCTGCCGCGCACCAAGTCGGGCAGCTATGCCGTTGGCGATGGCCGGGTGAACGCCGACGAGGTCGCCCAGGCGATCCGCGCGCGGCTGTCCGACACGCTTACCCAGACCCAGCGCTTCATCGTGCTGGACCGCGAGTTCGGCGACGAACTGCAGGCCGAGATCGACCACATCAACAGTGGCAACGTGCGCCTGCAGGACACCGCACGCGTTGGCCAGCAGCTGGCGACCGACCTGATCCTGATTCCGACCATCGAACGGTTCGAGTACCCGCGCAGCGTGCGCAACCTGCGCATGTCCGATCGCCAGGTGACCTCGTACTCCGGTGGCGGCCGCATCACCCTGCGCCTGGTCAATGCCACCACCGGCCAGGTGGTGATGTCCGACAGCTTCGACCATCAGTTGGCCTCGACCGGCCCGAGCACGCTGCCGCGCGTGGTCAATGGCCGCAGCATGGCCGCCTCGATGATGGACTCGCTGTCCGGGCAGATCGGCAGCACGATCGTCACCACGCTGTTCCCGGTGTCGGTGGTGTCCGTCGATGGCGACCAGGTGGTGCTGAGCCAGGGCGGTGACACCGTGCAGGTCGGCCAGCGCTGGCAGGCCGTGCGCCTGGGCGAAGAGCTGAAGGACCCGCAGACCGGCCGTTCGCTCGGCCGCAGCGAGCATCCGTGCTGCACCATCCGCATCGACCGCGTTGCCGCGCAGACGTCCTACGGCACCCTGGAAGAGGGCGTCGACGCGATGCGCGGTGGTTTCCGCCCCGGCCAGATCGAACTGCGCCAGAAGCTGGGCAGCAAGCCCAAGGCCGCCGCCGGCGCAACCGCATCGGCCGCCCCGGCCGCCGCAGCGCGCCCGGCCAGCAAGCCCAAGCCCAAGCCCGCCGCCGCCCCGGCCGAAGACCCGAACTGGTAAGACACCCAGGCAATGCACAGATGGGGTCAGAGCCCTTTCCCGCCGGGAAAGGGATCTGACCCCTTCTTGTTTCCGTGTCGACCAAGGTCGACACCTACCAGAGCAGAACGCCGTTCCGACAGGCCACGGGAAACTGTCGAAGGCGGGGTGGGTCCGGTTGCGGGAGTGTCCGCGGCATGGATGCCGCGGCCAAGCCCCCAAGGATGGGTTTACGGCGTCTCCCGCAAC
>NZ_JBFTQU010000010.1:0-171663 GCF_056399165.1 Stenotrophomonas sp. 01N47 | reverse complement strand
CCTGAGGTTGCCGGCCAGCGGCCGGCACTACCGCTTCGGCGGGTGCAGGGCGCAGCCCTGCCGACCCACCCTCTTACTGCGGCGGATCGCGGGTGATGTGGATGTCGGTCGGCGTGGACAGCGGGATGTTCCGCTCGGCCAGGATCTGCAGCAGGCTGAAATACAGATCGCTGCGCGTGCCATACACCTGCCGCGGGCTGGCCACGTAGGCGAAGCTGTTGATGGTGATCTGGCCGCCGGCGATGCTGTCGATGTAGACCGACGGCGCCGGCTGCTGCAGCACCGTTTTGTGGGCACCGTAGGCATCCAGCAGCGCCTGTCGCAGGCCGGCCACGTCGGTGCTGGTCGGCACCGCGAACTGGATCTGGACGCGGCCCTGGTTGTTGCCCATCGTCATGTTGCGGATGGTCTTGGTGATCAACTCGGAATTGGGCACGATCAAGGTGGACTTGTCGCTCACCTGGATCTCGGTGGAGCGCACGTTGATGCGGCGGATGTCGCCTTCCTGGTCGCCCAGCTTCACCCAGTCGCCGATCTTCACCGGGCGCTCGGTCAGCAGGATCAAGCCGGAGACGAAGTTCTGGATGATTGCCTGCAGGCCGAAGCCAATACCCACCGAGAGCGCACTGACCAGCAGCGCCAGGTTCTTCAGGTTCAGGCCCATCGCCGTCAGCGCCCACAGGCCCACCAGGATGATGCCGACGTAACCGGCGATGGTGCTGATCGAATTGCGTGCACCCAGGTCGAGTTCGGTCTTGGGCAGGTAGGTATCGGTCAACCAACGCTGCAGCAGCTGGGTCAGACCCATGCCCACCAGCAGCACCAGCACGCCGGTGACGATGCGGCCCGGCTGCAGCGTCAGGTCCTTGTTGATCACAATGCCATTGGCCAGCGAGGCAATGCGTTCAACGATCGTGCCGATATTGCCGAACGGTGCGGCCAGCGCCAGCAGGGCGATCAACACCACCAGGGTGCGCAGCATCGCCGACAGCAGCACGCCCGCCTGTTCCAGCTTCGACACGCTCAGGCCGGTGCTGAGCAGGATGGTCTGGCCGACCTTGCTGTCGGCATTCAGCAGCCAGGTGCAGAAGTCATCGACGAACTTGAACAGCAGCGTCGCCGCCAGCACCACGATGCTGCCGCCGATCAGCTGCTGGTTCACGAACTTGGCGAAGTTGACGTAGCCCATCAGGGTGGCGGCGATCGCGGCGACTACCGCGATGTTGCCGGCCACGCGGGCCAGCACCAGCCAGCTGCTGCGTCGTACCGGTAGCTGTGCGCCAAGACCGTCGGCCTGTGCTTCCAGCTTCGCCTCGGCCTCGGCGGTCTGGCGCCGATGCAGGCGCGACAAGGTCACCAGCATGGCCATGATCAGGCCCAGGTAGGTCAGCGCGATCACGCCGTCCAGCGCCACCGTGGTGACATCGCTGGTGCGGGTGGCGCGATCGATGGCCACCAGCACCGTGCTCAGCCAGGCCAGTGCCGCAGCACCCCAAGCGTACTTGCGCAGTTTCAGCGCGGCGGTGTCATCCAGGTTCAGCAGCCGCCACGAAGGCCGCTTGGGCACCAGCAGGCAGGCGCTGAGCGCGGAAATGAAGGCCGCGGCAAACGTCGCCGCCTGCACGCCTTCGGCCACGCTCTGCAGGCGCGGTGGAATCGCGCCGATGGCATCCAGTGCAGCCACCAGCACCACCACGGCGTAGCCGGGCAGCAGGGTGCCCACCAGCAGCAGCCACATGGCCAGACCGGAGCGGCGCAGGCGGCCGTCGGGGGCACGCTCGGACGCAGCGAACCGGCGCCCCAGCGCGCGCAGCCACAGGCGCAACGGGAACATCATCACCAGTGCCGCCGCCAGCCCCAGCAGCAACGTGCCCCAGCCATGGGTGGCAATGGCCGTGGTCAGCGCGGCACGGCCCTGCTGGGCCAAAGGAGTGACACGGGCGATATCGTTCGGCAACTGGTCGGCCACCTGTCGCCACAGCGTTGGCGACAGTGGCGAGGCGACCTTGCGCCCCAGTTCCTCGGTGCGCTGCGCGTTGCGCTGCTTGTCGATGTCCGCGCTCAGCTGCTGCGCGCGGACGGCACTGGACTTGGCCTGGGCAATCGATGCCGCGAGGGCATCGCGCTGGCGCGTCAGCGTGCGCCGCTGCGCCGCCAGCTCCGGTGGTTCAGTGGTGTCCTTGGGGGCCTCGCCCAGCTGCGTCAGCTGCTCATTGAGCTGGTCCAGCTGCGGCTGCAGGGTCTTTTCCAGCGCCTCGGCATCGCGCTTGGCCTGTGACGCGTTTTCCGAAAGCGTGCCCAGCGTTTCGATGGCTTCGGCGTCGTTGCGCTTGCGTTCCACCGCCTTCAACGCATTGTCGATATCCGCCAGCTGCTGCTTGGGCGTGGGGTCATCATCCTGGGCCAGCGCCGGCAGAGCCAGCAGCAGCGTGCAGCACAACAGCAGGGCCAACCAGGGGCCACGCACCAGGATCGTTCGGAAGAAGGAAGACAAGCCAGCCACACCGTTTTGCGCGGACCACCGCGCCTGCGCGCGACTATACGGCAGGTACTGTAAACGGCGGATGCGCAGGCGCTGGCCGCTGGTTGCGGCTCAGTACTTCAGGCGCAACTCTTCCACCTGCGGCTGCTGCAGCGCGTACCACTCCTGGAATTCTTCCTCGGTGATCTCATCCGGCGCGTACACCGCGATCGGGTGCCAGGCATGGTCGGTCGGCAACGGCTGGCGCGGCCCGGCGCGCAGGCTGTAGGCCACGCCTTCGTAGTCCACCAGATCGTCGACCTGCGGCCACTGCTCGCGGGCGAACTGGGTTTCACTCTTCAACAGGATCACCTGGTACATCGGCACCTCCACTTCGGTTGGATCGGAAAAACGCGGCGCTGGCGGAAGCATACCGCTGCACCGATGACGGCACGCGCTCCGCCCGGGCGACGGAATGTTCTGGACATGACCCTCGCCCCGGCTTCACCCGCCCGTGGCAGTGTCCTCGGCATCGTGGGGGTCCTCTCCTGCCACGCCTGACAATGACCGACCTGCCACCCCTGAAGACCGTCACCGACCTCAAGCTGCCCCGCTACCTGGGCACCTGGTACGAGATCGCCCGCCTGCCGATGCGCCACGAGCCGGAGGGCTGCACCGACGTGTCGGCCCATTACCAGCTGCTCGACAACGGCAACGTGGGCGTCACCAACCGCTGCCGCATGGACGGCGAGGTCGAGGAAGCCACCGGTGAGGCCTGCGCGATCGACAACGACAGCGCGCGGCTGGAAGTCAGCTTCCTGCCCAAGGGCCTGCGCTGGCTGCCCTTCGCCAAGGGTGACTACTGGGTGATGCAGGTGGCGCCGGACTACAGCGTTGCCCTGGTCGGCAGCCCGGATCGCAAGTACCTGTGGCTGCTGGCACGTGAGCCCCGGCTCGATGCCACCGTGCAGGAACATTATCTGGCCAGCGCGCGCCTGCAGGGCTTCGATCTGTCCGAACTGATCCTGACCCCGCATACCGGCCACCCCACCGCCTGAGCACGAACCCGCATGGACCTGAAGAGTGGCTACCCGTGGTGGGCGGTGCGCAACGGCCTGATCCAGGCCTTTCCGCCGCTGGAACAGGATCTGCAGTGCGATGTGCTGGTGGTCGGTGGTGGCATCACCGGCGCGCTGATCGCCGATGAGCTGTCGGCCCATGGCCACGACGTTGCGTTGATCGAGCAGCGTGACATCGGCTGGGGCAGCACCGCAGCCAGTACCGCGCTGCTGCAGTACGAGATCGATACCCATCTGCTGGAGCTGGCCTCGCAGTATGGTCAGGACGCTGCGGCGCTGGCCTACCAGGCCTGTGCGGAGGCGATCCCCGCATTGGGCGAGGTCGCGCGCGGCCTGAAGGACGTCGACTTCAAGCAGATGGACAGCCTGTACCTGGCCAGCCGCCGCCGTGACGTACCGCGGCTGATGGTCGAAGGCGAGGCGCGCCGTGGCATCGGCCTGGATGCGCGCTGGCTGGACCGGGATGCGCTGCAGCAACGTTTCAGCGTCGATGCCGGAGGCGCCCTGCTGACCCGCCAAGCCGCACGGGTCGATCCCTACTGCTTCACTTACGGGCTGTTGCGGCGGTTGCAACGACGCGGCGGCGTGGTGCATGACCGCACCGTGCTGCATACCCTCACCCCCACCGCGCGCGGCGTAACCGCCCGCACCGAATCCGGCATGCAGATCCGCGCCCGCCACGTGGTGCTGGCGATGGGCTATGCCAACCAGCAGTGGCTGGACCCGCGCGTGGCCCGCAACCGCAGCAGCTACGCCTTCATCACCGACCCGATCAACGCCGACGAACTGGGCTGGCTGCAGCGCACGATGGTCTGGGAGAGCGCGCGCCCCTATCTGTACCTGCGTGCCACTGGCGACCGCAGGCTGTTGGTGGGCGGGCTGGACGATGCCATCGATATTCCCGCCCGCCGCGATGGCCGGGTGGACAGCAAGGCCCGCAAACTGATGAAGCAGCTGCTGCAATGGTTCCCGCACCTGCAGCCGACCCCGGCGTTTTCATGGGCGGGCACCTTTGCCGAGACCGCTGACGGCCTGCCGTTCTTCGGGCCGCATGCGCAATGGGGGCCACGGGTACAGTTCGCCATGGCCTATGGTGGCAACGGCATCACCTATTCGATGATCGGCGCCGGGCTGCTGCGGGCGCGGATCGAGCGGCGACGGCACCCGCTGCAGGACCTGTTCGGGTTCGGGCGGTTGTAGCGTGAAGCCAGGCATGGCCTGGCTCTACCGCAAACGGGCGCCGACAGGCATCATTCAAGCAACGCCTGCTAGCGTCGGCCTGTACCGCCGCGTGCTGCGCGGCCCCTCTGTGCTGGAGTGCCGTCATGATCCGCCCCCTGACCCTGCTGCTGTGCCTGGCCGCCCTGCCCGGGACCGCGTTGGCGCAGTCCGCCGCCGGCGCCACCGCGCCGCAGGCGTCCGGCCTGGACCTGTCCGTGCCGCAGACGCCTATGCGCTATCTCAACGATCCGACGCTGCAACAGGATCCGCCCGGCACGTTCTACGGCGACAAGACCGGCCCGCGCGTGCACGGCGACGGCAGGATCGCCGACGTGCAGGATGACAAGGTCAAGGTTTCCGGCAGCTTCACCACCGGCATCGGCTATGCCAAGAATTACGGCAACACCCACTACAACGCCGCCACGCTGAATCTCAGCAAGAACTACACCAACGATGAAGGCAAGACCCGTGGGGTCAACGTCAACATCCACGTGAGCGAAGGCAAGGGCCCGGGCTTCTTCGGGCCGTACGGCGGTGGTGGGTATTACGGTGGTGGCCCGGGCTACTGGGATTACCCGCCGCCTTACGGCTGGTAAGCGCACGGTAGGGCCGGCCGCTGGCCGGGTACCTCGTGATCCCGGAAACACCGTGCAGCAGCCGGCCAGCGGCCAGCTCTACCCGGTAGGTGTCGACCTTGGTCGACACACCCACCCGAGCAGGCATCAATCCAGCCAGCCATCACGCTCGCTGTGCAGGATGCGGCCGTCGTAACCACTCAGGCGCACTTCCACGCGCTGATTGCGGGCATTGCGGGCTTCCAGCGACCACGTCGCACCGTCGCGTTCCAGCGAATGAATCTCACGCAGCCCCTGCGACTGCGCCTTGGCCAGCACCTGCTCGGTACTCAGCTGTGCACGGCTGTCGTGCTCGTCGAAGATCTCGCCGGTCTTCGGGTCCACATACACCTCGCTGAAGCGACCATCGGCACGGCTGACATCGGCCTCCCACAGGCCATCATCACGCTCGATCTCATGGATCTGGGTGTAACCGGCCTTGCGCAGGGTCTGTTCGACCTGGGCCATGCCCAGCGGTGCGGCCTGTACGGCGGGGGCCACGGCCAGGGCGACAACGGTGGCGAGGGTGAGCGACTTCAACATGGGGGTTCTCCTGTTCGTTGCCGGACCATCCCGGCAACGCCACGATGCGCCGCGTGGTTAACAGCCACTTAGCCGGCGCTGTTAGCCAACCGTTAGTCGGCGGCGGCACACTCGCGCCTGTTCCCCATTTCCCACCACCCGCGTGCCTATCCTGTCCTCCCTGTCCCTGCTGCTGGCCCTGGCCAGCGCCCCGTCCGCCGCCGGCCCTGCCCAGGACCCGGCGCAGCAGGTCGCGCGCCGGGCCGTGCAACAGGGCCGCTACGTGCCACTGGAAAGCGTGGTGCGCGATGCACTCAAACGCCACCCCGGCCAGCTGCTGGAAGTGGAGCTGGACGATGGCGTGTACGAAGTGGAGATCCTGCGCGCCGACGGCGTGGTGGTGGAGCTGGACTATGATGCGCGCAACGGCAGGCTGCTGAAGACGGAGCTGGACGACTGATGCGCATCCTGTTGGCCGAAGACGATGCCGCGTTGGCCGAGCGCCTGCAGCCGCTGCTGGAACAGGCCGGTTACGTGGTCGACGTGGTGGCCGATGGTCGCCAGGCCGAGGAGATGGGCCAGGTGGAAGACCTTCAGGCCGCCATCGTCGATCTGGGCCTGCCCGGGCTGGATGGCCTGAGCGTGATTGAACGCTGGCGCGGCAATGGCCGCGACTTCCCAGTGCTGGTGCTGACCGCACGCGGACGCTGGCACGACAAGCTGGCCGGCTTCGATGCCGGCGCCGACGATTACCTGACCAAACCTTTCCAGGCCGATGAACTGGTGCTGCGCCTGCGCGCGCTGATCCGCCGCAGCCACGGCCATGCCAGCCCGCGCCTGCAGTGCGGCCCGCTGCAGCTGGACGTCAATGCCGGGCGCTTCGACCTGGACGGCCAGGCACTGGCACTGAGCCCACAGGAATTCCGCCTGCTCAGCTACTTCATCCACCACAGCGGTCAGGTGATCGGCCGCGACCGTCTGGGTGAACACGTGTTCGATGGCGGCCACGATCCCGATTCGAATGCGCTGGACGTGCTGCTGGGGCGCGTGCGCCGCAAGCTCGGCACCGACCTGATCCAGACCGTACGCGGCCAGGGCTGGCGGTTGGCCGCGCCGTGAGCCGGCAACCGTCACTGCGACGCCGGCTGCTGCTGGCCGGCGGCATCGGCCTGCTGCTGGTCTCGGCACTGGCCAGTGCGCTGCTGGGCGAACTGTTCAAGCGCAGCGCGCGCGACCGCCTGGACAACGAACTGCAGCAGGACATGCTGACCCTGCTGGCGCAGGCCGAGATCGATGCCGATGGGCAGCTGCAGCTGCGCCAGGAACCGAACGACGCGCGCTTCCAACGCGTGTTCTCCGGTGCCTACTGGCAGATCGCCGATGGCAGCGGCAAGGTGCTGCTGCAATCGCGTTCGCTGTGGGACGAGGCGTTGCCCGTGGCCGCCAATGGCGCGGCCGCACGCAACCTGCCCGGCCCGCTGCAGCAGTCGCTGCGCGCGCGCGTGCAGCAGGTGCGCCTGCCACGCGCGAACGAACCCTATGTCGCCGTGGTCGCCACCGACCGCAGCGCACTGGACGCGGATGTCGCCGCGTTCCGCCAACGCAGCGCGATGGCGCTGGCGGTACTGGTCGCCGCATGGCTGGCGGTACTGGCCAGCCAGGTGCATTTCGGCCTGCGCCCGCTGCAACGTCTCGGTACGCAGCTGGAGCGTGTGCGCCGGGGCGATGCACAGCGCATCGATACAGCGGGACTGGGCGCTGAAATCGCGCCGCTGGGTGACGAGCTCAATGCGCTGCTGGACCACCAGCAACGGATGGTGGCGCGCGCACGTACCAGTGCACAGGATCTGGCGCATGCGCTGAAAACACCGCTGAGCGTGCTCGCCGCCGAAGCCGATGGTGAAGGCCGCGAGTGGCGCGCGACGCTGCGTGAGCAGGGCGCGCGCATGCAGGCCAGCGTCGATCGCTATCTTGCCGCTGGGCTCACCGCCGATCATCGCGAGCGCACGCCGGTGGCAGCAGTGGCGCAGGCGATGTGCAGATTGATGGCACGGGTGCATGGCGACCGTGCGCTGCAGTTCCAGGCCGAGGGTATTCCCACCGACCTGCAGTTCGCCGGCGCCAGCGCCGACCTGGAAGAGATGCTTGGCAATCTGCTCGACAACGCCGGCAAGTGGGCACAGCGGGAAGTAGCTGTTACCGCGCGTGCGGAAGAAGGGCAGTTGCGCATCGACGTGCGCGATGACGGCCCCGGTCTGGCAGCCGAGGCGCTGGCGCAGGTCACCCAGCGCGGCGTGCGGCTGGATGAGCGCGAAAGCAGCAGCGGCCTGGGGTTGGCGATCGTCGGTGATATCGCCGCCAGTTATGGCGGGCGGTTGGCGTTGGAGAATGCGCAACCGGGATTGCGCGCGACGCTGTGGTTGCCGGTGGGGTGACGCGCCGCAACGCCGGTGGTAGTGCCGGCCGCTGGCCGGCAACCGCCTGATTGTCGGAAACACGCTGCAGCAGCCGGCCAGCGGCCGGCTCTACCGGATCACGCGCCGCCCGGTAGGCGTCGACCTTGGTCGACACGCTTCATCTCGAGGCACCGTGAACCCTGTGCCGACCAAGGTCGGCGTCTACCAGAGCAGGTGTTCGCCCTGCATCAGCGGTGATGCATCCACCAGCAGTCGATGGTTGCCGGTGGGGTGACGTGCCGCAACGCCGGTGGTAGTGCCGGCCGCTGGCCGGCAACCGCCTGATTGCCGGAAACACGCTGCAGCAGCCGGCCAGCGGCCGGCTCTACCGGATCACGCGCCGCCCGGTAGGTGTCGACCTTGGTCGACACGCTTCAAGAGCGCCGACCAAGGTCGGCAACTACCGGTGATGCATCCACCAGCAGTCGATGGCATCCAGCACGATGTGGATCATCAAACCAATCCCCACCAGCCGGGTCTTCTTCGGTACGCACAGGCCCGCATACACGGCAATCGCCGGTGCGGTATGCAGCGGGTGGAAGCCGATGCTGCAGCGGTTCGGGGCGTAGATCGGATCGGCCAACAGATGGTCCAGGTCGATGATCCAGCCCAACAGCAGCAACAGCCACGCCGAGGCGAAGCGCTTGCGCCAGAACAGCCATGCCAGCAGGGCTGGCACGGCGGCATGCAGGAACAGATGAAAGATCGCGCGGGCGCTCATCAGCACCGGTAGCGCCGGGCCATGCCCGGCGTTACCGTCGCCCTTAGATCAACGGTTCGTCGGACAGGTAGGTGTAACCGGTCAGGCCCGCTTCCAGCGCTTCGGACAGCTCCTGCGCGCGTTCCGGCGACAGGTCTGCCGATGCCACGCGTTCGGCGTAGGCCGCACGCAGGTCATCCAGCTTGTAGCCCACGTAGTCCAGCATCACGTCGGTGGTATCGCCGCGACGCTGCTGGGTGATGGCATAGCCATCGGCATCGGCCAGCACTTCCACCGCGTCGGTATCGCCGAACAGGTTGTGGATGTCGCCGAGGATTTCCTGGTAGGCACCGACCATGAAGAAACCGATGCGGTAGCTCTCGCCGTGCTTGATCGCGTGCAGCGGCAGCGAGCTGTCCAGGCTCTCGTTCTCGACGTAGGTCTTGACCATGCCATCGGAATCGCAGGTCATGTCGGCGATGATGCCGCGGCGATCCGGCGCCTCGTTCAAGCGCTCGATCGGCACGATCGGGAACACCTGGTCGATCGCCCACGCATCGGGAATCGATTCGAACACGCTGAAGTTGACGAAGTACTTGTCGACCAGGCGCTCGTTCAGTTCATCCAGCGCCGGGCGATGGCTCTTCTCGTCGTAGCTCAGGCGCGCACGCACGCCATGGGCGATGGCATAGAACAGATCGTCGATGCGCGCACGCTGCGGCAGGTCGATCTGGCCCAGCGCATAGCTGGACAGGCCTTCGGCGTGGAAGTGCTGTGCTTCCTGGAACAGTTCCACCGCCGGACGCACGTCCAGTTCTTCGTGGATCTCGCGCAGGTGGCGGATCGAGGCCGGCTCGTCGTCGTGCTGGTCCGGCACGCGGCCTTCCTGCGCCTGTTCCACTTCAGACACGTTGGCGATCAGCACCGCGTGGTGCGCGGTCATCGCGCGGCCGCACTCGGTGACGATGCGTGGCGGGGTCAGGCCGTGCTCTTCGCAGGCATTGGCCAGCGGCTGCACGATGTTGCTGGCGTACGAATTGAGGCCGTAGTTGATCGAGCAGAAGCTGCGCGAACGGGTGCCTTCGTAGTCCACGCCCAGGCCACCGCCCACGTCGACGTGGGTGATCTTCGCACCCAGCTGTGACAGCTCGACGAAGTAACGGGTGGCTTCGCGCATGCCGTTGGCGATGTCGCGCACGTTGGAGATCTGCGAGCCCATGTGGAAGTGCAGCAGGCTCAGGCAGTCGGCGTATTCGGTATCGCGCAGCGACTTCCACAGGTCCAGCAGCTGGCGCGGCGACAGGCCGAACTTGGCCTTGTCGCCACCGCTGTTCTGCCACTTGCCGGCGCCCAGCGAGGCCAGGCGCATGCGCACGCCCAGGCCCGGCTTCACGTCCAGTGCCTTGGACTCTTCCAGCACCAGCTTCAGCTCGGACGGCTTCTCGATGACGATGAAGGTCTGCAGGCCCAGCTTGCGGCCGATCAGGGCCAGGCGGATGTACTCGCGGTCCTTGTAGCCGTTGCAGACGATCAGGCCGCCCGGGCGCGACAGCGCCAGCACGGCCATCAGTTCCGGCTTGCTGCCCGCTTCCAGGCCGAAGCCTTCACCGTGGTGGCTGGCCAGGGTGCCGGCCACGCCGCGGTGCTGGTTCACCTTGATCGGGTACACGGCGGTGTAGCCGCCCGGGTAGTCCCAATCCTGCTGGGCCTGGGCGAACGCCGCCTGCAGCTTGCCCAGGCGCTGGCCGAGGATGTCCGGGAAGCGCACCAGCAGCGGCAGCTTGGCACCGGCCGCGCGCGCGGCATCGACCACCTTGGGCAGCGACACCACCGGGCCATCCGCCCCGGTCGGTCTCACCACCATGTGCCCGGCCTGATCCACGTCGAAATAGCCATCCGCCCAGTGCGGGATCGAGTAGGTCTTGCGGGCTTGGTCGAGGGACCAATCGGTCATTGCAGTCGGCCTTGTGGCAAATAAAAGGGGGGGCATGATAACGCCTATATGCCCACAGGTTCGTTATCATGCGCGCCCGCGCCCGTGGCAGGTCTGAACCTGAACGGGCCGATCCGTCCGGATGCGTGGCACCCCGCCTTCAGCCCGGCTCCATCCCCTCCGAACAGGAATGCTTTCCCATGACTGACAACAGCAACTGGTACATCGAACACTTCGAGCGCACCGGCTCGGCCATCGGCTACCGCATCACCGGCAAGCTGGACGAAGTGCAGTCGCCGTTCCAGAAGATCGAGATCTTCCAGACCACCGACTGGGGCAACCTGATGACCATCGATGGGGCCATCATGCTGACCAGCAAGGACAACTTCTTCTACCACGAGATGATCAGCCACCCGGTACTGTTCACCCACGCCGCGCCCAAGCGCGTGGTGATCATCGGCGGCGGCGACTGCGGCACCCTGCGCGAAGTGCTCAAGCACAAGGGCGTGGAGAGCGTGACCCAGTGCGACATCGACGAACAGGTGACCGTGATGGCGCGCAAGCACTTCCCGGAACTGTGCGATTCCAACGACGACCCGCGCGCCGAGCTGATGTTCGACGACGGCGTGGCCTACATGGCCAACTGCCCGGCCGGCAGCGTGGACGTGGTGATCGTCGATTCGACCGATCCGGTCGGCCCGGGTGAAGGCCTGTTCAACAAGGCGTTCTACGAGAGCTGCTTCAAGGCCCTGAAGGACGACGGCATCCTGGTGCAGCAGTCCGAGTCGCCGCTGATGCAGCTGGAACTGATCAACGAAATGCGCACCGAAATGGACAAGGCCGGCTTCGGCTCGTTCAAGACCCTGCCGTTCCCGCAGCCGTGCTACCCCACCGGCTGGTGGAGCGTGACCCTGGCGCGCAAGGGCGACAGCAGCTTCGACTTCCGCCAGGCCGATTCGGCCGCCAAGACCTTCGATACCCTGTACTACACCGCCGCGCTGCACACCGGCGTGCTGGTGACCCCGCCGTTCGTGAAGGCGGCGCTGAAGTAAGGCGTGCCGACCAACGGTCGGCACCCACCCAAAGAAGAACCCGCGCTGGCGACAGCGCGGGTTTTTGTTTTTACGGGTAGTGCCGGCCGCTGGCCGGCAACCTCATCAAACCCAACGCATCAGAGCGCCCAGATACCGGCGATCACCGCCACCACCAGGCCCCACTTGATTACCTGATAGGCCACCACGCTGCGCTCGCGCAGGGCCTTGGCCTTCAGCCGCACCTTGTACACGCTGCCGAAGGCCTTGTTGACGCCACCGGTCGGGTCGCCCGGCAGGTTCGGCGAGGCGCCACCGGCCAGCAGCGTGGACGCCACCAGGCGGTTGAACAGGCCCGGCAGGCCGAAGCGCAGCGGGCGGGCGATATCGCAGAACAGGATCACCCGGTCATCGGGCGTCTCGTTGTGCGCATGGTGGATGTAGGTTTCGTCGAACATCATCCACTCACCGTCGCGCCAGCTCTTCTTGATGCCGTCCACTTCGATGTAGCAGGCATCGTTGTTGGGCGTGGCCAGGCCCAAGTGCAGGCGCAGCGAACCGGCGAACGGGTCGCGGTGCGGGCGCAGCTCGCTGCCCGACGGCAGCTGCGCGAACATCGCCGCGCGCACGTCCGGCAGCGATTCCAGCAGCGCGGTGGTCTTGGGGCACATCGCCTTGGCCGACGGGTGCGAAGGGCCATACCACTTCAGGTAGAAGCGCTTCCAGCCGCGGCGGAAGAACGAATTGAAGCCGGCATCATTGAACGTGCTGGAGGCAGCGATCGCCTGCGCATCGCGCAGCGCCAGTGCCTCGTCGCGGATCATCTGCCAGTTCTGCCGCAACGGCTCCAGCTGCGGGAATTCCTTGCCCGGGTCCAGGAACGGCGTGGTCGGCACCTTGGAGAACATGTACATGACCACGTTGATCGGGGCCATGAAGCTGGAGTGGTCCAGCAGCTGGCGCGACCAGCGCGCACGGACCTTGCCACGGAAGTGGATGTACAGCACGCAGGACACGAACAGCGCCGCAAGCACGATTTTGATGATCAAAGCACTTTCCTCCAGCACGCGCCGGACAGGGAAACAGGGCGATGCGGCCGCAGGGCCGGCATCAGTGGGGAACGCGGCAGGAGACGGGGACGTGCCGGGTGGGTGCGGCCGTCGATGTCGCGTGTAACAGCTTATGGTCGGCAGGCCGTGCGCCGGGGTCAAGCCAAGCGTGCGTGGGCCGCAGCGCTGCGCCGCGAGCGCTGCCGCCCACATTTGCAAGCCATTGAAATCAAACTGCTTTTCGCAAAGTGAGACAGAATTGTCCGAAAAAGCGCGACGAACTGTTCCAGCCACGACGCCGACATTTCTCCGACAAATCGTGGAATAGCGAACTTGCCGGTACTAAAATTGACTTAACGAAAGTTTAGCCAGTTCCCCCCGTCGTACCGGTTCGCTTGACGCTTCAGCGCCGCCCACCGGGTCGCCCGAGACCCCACATGATCCCTTCCATCACTCCCTCCCCGTCCTGCGGTGATGACGCCGTGGCGCCGCTGCTGCTCAAGCGCGGCGAGCGTTTCCTCGCCCCCGATGTCTACCGCACCTGCCTGGACGGCCGTCCGGCGGTGGTGAAGGACTACTCCCGCTACCGTGGCACCCCGGTGTCGCCGATCGCCCGGCTGATGGTGCGCCGCGAGGCACGCATGCTGGAGCGGCTGGGCGGCTGGAAGCACGCCCCGGCCCTGCTCGGGACCCTCGGTGGCCTCGCACTGGGCATGGAATTCATCCCCGGCCAGACGTTGAGCACCGCGCAGGCCGTGGGCAATGAAGTGTTCGAACAGCTGCAGCACGCGCTGAGCCGCCTGCATGCCGCCGGCATCACCCACAACGACCTGCATGGCACCAACGTGGTGGTCAGCGCCGGCGTGCCGGTACTGCTGGATTTCACCTCGGCCTGGCGCGTACCGCGCTGGCTGCGCCGCAACCCGCTGAGCCGGCAGCTGAGCCGCAGCGACATGAAGAACCTGCTGAAGATGCGCCAGCGCGTGACTGGCCAGGCGCCGAGTGCTGCACAGGCTGCGCTGGTGGCCGACCCGGGTTGGGTGGCGGCGGTGCGCCAAGGCTGGAAGCGGTTCTACAAGTGGGCCAAGCGCCGGTAGGCGCTTCGCTTCGCCCGCTTTATCGGTAGAGGTCGAGCTTGCTCGACCGCTCCTCATTCCGGCGACGCAAAACCTCGCCGGTCACGTCCCTCTCGGCGGCTTACAGCGCGTCCGCGTCCAGCTCACCGGTACGAATACGCACCACGCTGCCCAGGTCGTACACGAACACCTTGCCGTCGCCGATCTTGCCGGTGCCGGCCGCCTTCACGATGGCTTCCACCACCACCTCCACCTGATCGTCGGTCACCGCCACTTCCAGCTTCACCTTCGGCAGGAAGTCGACCACGTACTCGGCGCCACGGTACAGCTCGGTATGGCCCTTCTGGCGACCGAAGCCCTTCACTTCCGTCACTGTGATCCCGGTAACACCGCGCTCGGCCAGCGCTTCGCGCACGTCGTCGAGCTTGAACGGCTTGATCACCGCCATGACCATCTTCATCGTCTATCTCCTGTATTCCGGCGTGGAGGATAGCGCCTGAACGCGGCCGGTGCGAAACCCGCAGCGCCTGTCCGGCAGGCCGGGGCCGGCAGTATCCTTACGGCCGAACCGCCGTGGCCGCGCCGGATGCGCAGGCCCACCACCCCACGGAGCACCCATGATCGACCTGAACCAAATCGATGACCTCGCCCGTCGCCTCAGCGACCTGGTGCCGCCGGGCCTGCGCGAATCGCGCGAAGAACTGCAGGCCACCTTCAAGAGCGCGCTGCAGGCGGGGCTGGCCAAGCTGGACCTGGTGACCCGCGAAGAGTTTGAAGTGCAGCGCGCAGTGCTGCTGAAGACCCGCGAGAAACTGGATGCGCTGGAAACGGCGGTGCGCGAGCTGGAACAGGGCCGCAGCGACGCCGGCTGAGCGGACCACCCCTGCGGCGGTGAACAACAAGGCCCGCGATTGCAGGCCTTTTCGTGTCATGCCCAACGAGCTCACTCCAGCATGGTCTACACGCAGTATCTGCCCGGGGCAGCGACTTACTCATTGAACCGGAACGACCGGACCTCCTCAATGTCCAAGACAACGAGGCCCTCCGGCTGCAGCCGTACCCGCCCAGATACCTCCACGACGGCCGTGGTGTTGCACACCGCTGGAGCATCTCGCTTCAAGCAGATGCGCTTCTGTTCCGCGTAGAACCGCTTGACCGAATCGGACGACCCATGCCTGCCGATCACTAGGATGTGTCCACCCTCGCCGCAATGGGAATTGCGCAACATCTCGAAGTGCCGGTTATCCGTTATGTACGTTGCGGACAACACAGCCTCTTCCCCATCGTGTCGGCTGGGGTTACCCGCGATGGCGCACAGTAATTCGTCGCGGGGGTCTACCTCCACCGTGGTCGCGACACGATGCCCGCATGCAGGCAGCATCAGGGTCAGCACGAACGCGGCACACGCTGGCTTCATGGTCATCTGTCCTTCGCGGTCCTTTGCTGACGTGCTTCCCAGCACTTGACGGAACCCTCAACGCGCTTGGGCTGAGGCCCGAAACAGCGTGTACACGACACGCCCTTACAGCGGCGCTCTGCGGTACCCCGGCCCGGAGCATAGCGCTTGCACGCAGCCGGCGCGAAACCACCGGGTGCCGCCGAGCCTGCGCGAATCGCGCGAGGAGCTGCAGGCCACCTTCAAGAGCGCACTGCAGGCCGGCCTGGCCAAGCTGGACCTGGTGACCCGCGAGGAATTTGAAGTGCAGCGTGCAGTGCTACTGAAGACCCGCGAGAAACTGGATGCGCTGGAAACGGCGGTGCGTGAGCCTGAAGGCCGCGGCAAGGCAGAATAAAAAAGGAGGCGCACCGCGCCTCCCACTTACAGATTATTTCCTTGATGGGGCCTTGCCGCAAGGCCCGCCCGGCGCCCTAGACTCGCCGGCCTGCCGATCCGGCAGGACAGGTAGGGGCAGTGCCGATGGCACAGGACACCCAATGGACACCCGTATCGCATGACACCTGCGACCAGGTTGCCGGGCCGTTCTATCACGGCACCCGGGCCAACCTCGCAGTGGGCGAACTGCTGAGCGCGGGATTCCGCTCCAACTATCGCGACAGCGTGGTGATGAACCACGTCCATTTCACGACGATTGCCAAGGGCGCCGGGCTGGCTGCGGAGATGGCCCGGGGTGAGGGGCGACCGCGTGTGTATGTGGTGGAGCCGACCGGGCCGTTCGAGGACGATCCGAATGTCACCAACAAGAAGTTTCCCGGGAATCCGACGCGGTCGTATCGGAGTGCGGAGCCGTTGCGGGTTGTTGGGGAGATTACGGAGTGGGAGACCTACGATGCGGAGTTCGTTCGGCAGTTGAGGGCGTTTGTGGCGTCGGGGAGTGGGGAGATCATCAACTGATCTCCCATAAGTGGGCACTCACCGCCGGCATCCTTAGCTCGCATCCCCTTCCGCAGCAACTTGGCAAATGTTGAACCAGCCCGTCATCCATAACGCTTCAATCACGATGGAACCTCGCCAAAAGCAACCGCATAGGTATCCTACGCGCTTGCGACTTGATACCTCAGCCACCGATCCCTTGCTCCACGCGGCGGAGCCTGATGCAAAGGACTGAATCGAATCACTGAAAGCGGCGTGAACTTGAAATTATTATTAGTACATTACGTGACCAGCGAGAGATGATAGATTGCCGCACCCAACACGCGAGGAGTAACAATACATCACATCTTAAGTATTTAAGGGAATGCCAACAATTATCAGGACCCGTAACCAATGAAATTCATAGCAAGAAAATATGGGGAATACGCAAGCTCCAACTCCCGGGGAACTATTCAGCTAATTCCCAACAACTGGGATGACTACTCTTATAAGACGCAGTTCGCCGTCCACCTAGTGCGGGAATCCGGGGAACACTCTTTCCTCGGCGACGTCAAGATCGGATATGAAGGACAAGGCCATGGCTGGACAATTGACGCCATGGATAAAACATTCTCCGAGTTATCAGAAAAGTGGTTCTCCATAGGACTGGACGTAGACTTCTACAGCAAAGTTTCTGCGCTTGGCGAAAACGAGCGGAAATTCATCCTGGAAGGATTGCGTGATGTTGCATATAGCGAAAAAGCCCTAGCGGTCGCACAAAAGGAAAATGTTTACACAACATCTCTATTGCGCGGAGTGAGCGAGGAGATCATAAAGACTCAGTATCGCCGAGTCATGCAAGGCGGAGCAGTTCTAACAAGCTACCGTTTTGAGTACAATAATAAAGGTGACGACGAGAGATCTCCCGTGGAGCTTTCCTTCAACGTCGAAGCCGACTCCAAGCCTCCAACCAATATTCACGTGCTCATCGGTCGAAACGGCATTGGAAAAACTACCATCCTCAACGGAATGGTGGCAGCAATACACCCCGCTTACGCCAAAAATAGCAGCGGAGAATTCCGCTCGCAATCCCGCGAACCCGGCATGGCCGGGAAGAGCGGTGAACCGCTTAATGGTTTGGTGTCAATTTCATTCAGCGTTTTCGATCCATTCGTGCCTCCACCCGACAGTCCAGAGCCAAAATCTGGGCCCAAGTATGCCTACCTTGGAATGAAGACGCGGCATTTGAGCGGGGACGAGAGCGGACAGAATTTGGAAAGGGTTGAAAGTGATAGCGGACTCAAGACCGAAGAGGAGCTCCTCGCTGATTTTGAGGAGGCCCTTCTCGCCTGCATGTCTCAGGAGATAAGAAGAAAGAGATGGCTGACAGCGATCAATCGCCTGGAGTCTGACGAGAACTTCGCAGCCATGCGACTCAGCCAAATAGCCACTGCTTTCGATCAGCAAGGAAGAAATGAAGCACTTGCTATTGCAAGAAGACGCTTCAAGAAGATGAGTTCGGGCCACAAGATTGTCCTACTTACAATTACTGCCCTTGTGCACCTGGTCGAAGAAAAGACTCTTCTTTTGATGGACGAGCCTGAAAGCCATTTGCATCCGCCATTGCTATCGGCCTTCACGCGAGCACTTTCGGAAATACTGCACGACAGAAATGGCGTAGCGATCGTCGCGACACATTCGCCAGTGATGGTGCAAGAAGTTCCCCGAAACTGCGTATGGAAGATCTCAAGGTCTGGACTCGAGTGGCGCAAGGATCGCCCCGCCAGAGAAACCTTCGCAGAAAATGTTGGAATTTTAACATCGGAAGTATTTGGACTAGAGGTTTCAAAATCCGGATTTCATGCGCTACTCAAAGAAGAAGTTGATAGCGGCTCCAGCCTCGAAGAAATCATAGAGAGTTTTGGCGGAAAAATAGGCATGGAGGGAATATCCATCCTTGCCTCGATGATCGCATCAAGGGACTCCATAAAGGCAGGAGAAGAGAATTGATCCTGATGGAGAAACCCCAAGTGCCGCAAAGGATGGTACACCTAGACTGCATCTCTGGAATCAGTGACATGCCAATGAAAGCTAGGTGCACTGAGATAGCCGATCTAATCGCGGAGGAGGAGACAGAATACGAGCGAATGGCCAATGCCAGAGAGCTCCACCTTGCACTATCGCATCCGCGCGGCGGGGATGAAAATTGCGAAATGCTTAGGGTTACAAGAGGTGACCTTAAATCACTTTATTCTAAGCAAATGGTCCCAGCCTCGAAGGCCGCAAGAGTTCATTATGACTCGATAAAAATGTCAGCAAAGGGCAATATCTGTCCCTATTGTGGCGTGGGGAGCGTCGAGACCTTAGACCACTTCCTGCCGAAGGGAAGATATTCCCGTTTTTCCATTCTGCCTATCAATCTTGTTCCTTCATGCAGAGACTGCAATACCACCAAGGCCGATGATGTCTGCACCTACGAGAGCGCGTCATCTCATCCATATTTTGAGGATACTGCCGTGATGACCGAACAATGGTTACAGGCAGAAATTCTGGAGGCTGGTGAGATCCTTGCCGTCTACTCGGCGACCCCCCCTGATCATTGGCCGGAGCGACGCGCGGCGAGGATCACGAATCACTTCAACGCATTGGGCCTTGCTAGACGATACGGAATCCAAGCTGCAACTCGCATGATCGTTTACGCCGAATTTATTGCCGAGATGAGGAAGAACGTCGGAGAGGATATGATGACCAGCGTGCTCAACATGTATGTTAAGGGAGAAGTAAGAGCTGCCGGCGTCAACTCTTGGCAAGCCGCCTTAGCGAGAGCGGTCCTCAGAAGCGAATACTTTCTGGAAGAAGGCTACCGGCGCTTTGTCCGGAATTCCCAGGCCGCGCAGTGAGCTCCGAGATTTTGAAGCGTAAACGGCTGTCGGGCCCTGTCCCGGCAGCCAGAGCTCCGAGGAAGGTCTCCTTGCAAAGTACTCGATTCTTGGCTTCTCTCAAACATGGAAGCCATGGGTTCTCGCGGAGAAGATGACAGCCGCCTCAACTCCCTTCAGTACAAGGCAGCCCCGGATCGAGAGCTGTCGTTTTCGGCCCCATCCAGAACACACGCATGGCGAAGTTTGGCAGACTAGCTCCGAGAGTGTTGAAAGCCTTGCCTCTCCTGTCTCTCCTCTCGTGGAACCGTGTGCGACAATGCCAAAAACGTCTCGGGTTTTGGCGGTTTTGGCCCCAACCCCTTGGCATTCCAAACAACATCAGGCAACTCTGGTAGAGCCACCGACAACGGGTGGCCGGGCGTCGAAAACCCGAGTTCTAGGGATGTTGTTTTTACGCTTGTCAGCCGGCACCGCCACGCGTGGTGCCGGCTGGCAATCCGTCTGCCGGCTATGGCGGGCGGTGCGTGGGGGTCTTGTACCCGCCGGTTTGTCCCTAGCCCGGTTTTCGAGCCACGCATCGTCCGCCACCTTAATCGGTGGCGGCTTCTGCCTGCTTGCACGGAGCCTGCCATGACCAAGCCGCACTCCCCTCCCCCGCGCCCCATCCAGGAAGCGCCCTCGCCCGCCCCTGCTCTGGACCCCAACAGCCTCATCGCCATCCTGCACAGCATCGGCGCCGGCGCTGCAGCCGATGGTCAGCCGTGGCCCGAGCGCCATCACCTGCGCAGCCGGCAGATGCAGTTGTGCGACGCCGACTGCGCGCTGACGGGCCAGCGCATCGTGCAGGAGATCCTGCTGGCGGCCGAGCGCACGCGCCAGAACGGCGGGCCCGACCAGTACGTGGGCGATCGGGTGATGGAGGGACTGGTAATGGCCGACATCGCACTCACGGCCTTCATCCACGAGCGGGTGCGGCCACAGGACTGAGGGCGCACTTGTGGGCGTGACGTTCTGTTTTTGTGCGGGGTGATGAATGAAGAAACACGGCCTTGCCGCTGCGGCGGTGTGCATCGCGTTGATCGGCGCAGTATGGGCGGAGTGGCCCGAGCCAGCGGGCGATCAGGTGTGGGCCTACCAGAAGCTGCAGCCAGTCGACTACCGGCTGCTGCACAGTGATGCACTCGGCTTCGTGACCGCCAAAGCAGATGAGGGTTTTGAACTGCACACGCGCTATGCCGGGGTGACGTCCTTCGAGATCCGCTGCAAGGGCGTTCTGGTGATGGACGTGGAGAATACCCCCTCACGCGTGCTGATCCGGATGCCCGCCGATGCACTTACGCGGGCGCCGGATATCGAGCGCCTGCGTTTCAGTTTCGAGCGATGGTTGGGCTACCACCAGAGCCAGGGCGGGTTGCTGGTGAAGAGTGCAGGAACATCGTGGATCGAAGCGCTGCTTGGGCGCTTCAGTGGGGCGGTCCCTGATGGGCAGCGGTGTCCAACTAGAGCTTGAACTCCAAATCGTCCTGTTACTCAAAATCGGGGAGACGTCGGCCTGACTACGTTGAGGGAGTCCAAGTTCGGACGAAGAGGGTTGCCGTTCGTTATCGAACTTGAGCGCCCGGACATCGGTCTCAGAACTTTACTCTGCTGTAAACAAGGTCCAGTTCTTCATCATGCATGACCCAGCGACCAGCATTGCCCTCCGGACACAGGTAGAACTTTCCGGCGTAACTTGACGCGCGCGACCAAGCGCTTCGGGCGAACTGGGGAAACCGCCGCATGACTCGCGCGTCCGGCATCTCCGGCCTGCTTGCCAGCGTGCAGTCTTCAGGCAAAGTAAGAATCCCGCTGGTTAAACGAAAGACCAACCACGACTCATTGGTGTCCATGTCGTGCGTCTCTTGTATGTTGACAGCATCCTCAGGCAACCACCCGGGCAACCACTTCGATTCACCGATTGCCTGTCTCGAAACGGCTTGGTTTCGGTCTGCATATTGAGTGCTTGCAACTTCCGAGCAGCCAGAAAGTGCGAGTGCCAGCGTGACCATCAGGAAGAGCTTGCGAGTGTTCATTGGAGGCATGCAAGTCATCAGTAGGGGAAATTTCCACCGGGACGATAGCTCCCGCACATCTGCGAGCAACTCCCAGCAGGGCTTACTCGTCCGGCCAGTTCTCCTTCGAGGCACATATCGCATGATTGTCGAGGGAGGTCACCGCCATATCAAGGCGTCGCTCATCGAGGTTGTCGATTATCTTCACCCTGAAGCTCTCCGAAGAAGGACGCGTAGCGGCTGTTGAGCATGAACTCTGCAATGCGACCAGCAGGATCAGCAGGCAGAAGCCGGAGAGCGTTCCCAGAGTGCCATTGAAGATCTGCCTGCGTGGCATAGCCGGACGCATATCTCCTCCTTGTAGATGCCTACGTTCCTGCGCAAGGCCCAGGCTTCGGCCCCCTCGCGCCATCATGCCACGGACGCGTGGGCTCCCCGATTCTGCCGGCGGGAATCTCTCCAGTCGCTTCACCCGCAGATCCAAATGGCGGTCCGCCAGTCGCCGCCGCCGCCTCAAGCGTCCCTTCGCGGCACCGTTCCGACGGAACTTGTGGCTGCGCTGCAGCCCCGCTAGCATCGGCTAAACAGCTTTCCCGTCCTGCCCCCGCATCCATGATGGAAGCCCCCGTGACCGAATCGACCCCCATTGAAGTTCCAGCCGAAGCCGCATCTCATAAGGGCGAATTTTTCCTGATCGACGCCGGCTTCCTGGGCAACGGTAGGGTTCCCGGCATAGAAATCGCCAACGAAGACAAGCTGATCGACCCGGGGATGAATGTCGTCTCGCGTCCTGACGGAACGCCAGACCAGTATCCGGAGCGTCCCCACCTGGTTCATGTACCGGAGAAGGGCGGAATGCCACGCGATCTGGAAGAGCTCGCTGGCATATGGATTGTGTCGGAGCCTTTGAAGCAGTTGCTTGAGCAGGTGGACCCCGAGGCGTTTGCATTTGTGGCATGCGACTTCAGCCTTGCTGACGGCAGCCCCGGCCCTCGGTACTACCTGGGCAATGTGCTGCGCAGACTCGATGCCCTGGATGAAGCCGCTTCGCGCGTGAGGATCAAGCTCGACCACAATTATCAGACCGGCGAGGACGAGAAGCTTTACAGCCTCGTCGGCGGAGCGAGCCTGGTGTTCAAACAGGATGTTGTGGGAGATGCCCATATCTTCCGCCAGGTTCGCATGGGCGCACCGCCCATCTGCGACCGCGCGATGTTTGATGCATTGACTGCGGGCAACTTCTCCGGCGTACGGCTGCGCGATGTAGCCGATATTTAAGACGAGCTCTTTCAAACGGATTCTTGAATGAGGTGGTGCGCATGGCCGACACACCGGTTTTTCAGGGACACCATCTGATCGAACAGATTGCGTTCGAACAGAGCCCGCTGCTGAAGTCGCTTGCCAGGAGTGGTCATTTCGCGCTCCACGGACCCGACAACATTCTCAACCTGCCCGCGAACCCCGCGCTGGCAACCAGGTTGGGTATTTCGCCACACTCAGGCGGCCCTCTGGGTGCGTATTCGGATCAGCTGAAGTTCGTTCTCGACGACCTCGCGGAAACGTACGATGGCCGAGCCCTGCTGTCGAAGGAGACTCCGCCGGATGTGCGGGCTGCCGCTGCCGAGCGTATGGGTGCCCGCATCCAGAACCTCGAACATACCCTTCGCGCCGGCATCCTCAACGGCGACCTGGTCACCAACACGCCCGAGAACATGACCCCGGCGGAAGCCAACGCCAAGGTCCGCACCTTCTTTTCTGATCTGGACGGCTACCAGCGTACCCACGCCGCACAGATTGCGGAACTGAAGACCCTCAACCCCTCCGAGCTGCGCTGGCGTGGTGTCACCCAGTCCGAAGCCAACGTGAAGTTGGCACTGGATGCCATCGACGAACCCGGCAACTCTACCCTGAGCGAGCGCTGGGGCGGCCGCGCATCGTTGGGCACCGCAATTCAAGAGGCCAACGAGGGCGGCCGCCTGCCGCTGACCGAGCACACTGCCGTCCGCGTTCGCACAGCGTTCAACCCGGAAATGCCGCTGGCCATCGTGCGCCCTGGCCCGGCAACCGCGGCTCCGGAACTGGCTGGCACTGCAGGGCGAGCGGGCGCTGCGGAAGGCGCCGCCGAGGCTGCCGTCGCCACACGCGGGCAGATTAGCGGCGCGCGCGTACTCGGGGCCGCTGGTGTCGCTGCACTGGCCGTGGATTTCGCCATCACCGGTCACCGCGTGGCCGAATTGCGCAGCGAGGGCAACGACGCTGGCGCCAGATCTGCCGCTACGCACTTCGTGGGGCGTACCGCGGGCGGCTTTGGCGGCGGCTTCCTGTTGGGCGCGGGGTACGGCGTGGTTACCGGCTCGTGGACCGGACCAGGTGCGCTGGCTACCGGGCTGCTGGGCGGCGTGGCCGGTGGCTTCGCCGGTGAGTACTGGGCCCAGTACCAAGACAAGAAAGCGGTCTACACCCAGGTGGACCGCAGTGGCAACGAATGGAGCCGCGACCCGGAAGATGCAAAGGGCACCTGGAGCCGTAGCGTGCGCACGCCGCAGCCCGACGGAAGCTACCGCGATACCACGGTGGCCGCCGGTGGCCGGCTGGTGGATGAGCTGAACTACAAAGCCGCCAACGATTCCTATTCGCTGGGCATGGCAAACCTGCCCAAACCGCAGAACCCGTTCAAGCTCGATGCCGGCGGCGATAACACGCCACCACGCGAACCGTTTGAAACCAACCGCCACTACGTGCGCAACCCGCACAACGGCGAATGGAACCTCTCCATCCACGCAATGATTGATGGGCGCGTCCCCTTCGACCACAGCGTGTCAGTCAGCCCGGAAAAGGCTGGCCATCTGGAACTGGAATCGCAGCGCATCATTGCCCAGAACGCCGCCAACACGCCGGAGGCACTCGCCGCCCGTTACCAGGTGGCGTTCAACCAGTACAACTGGCACGAGTTCGCCACCATCGAGCCGGTACCGGAGGTGATCGCCAACGCGCAGACCCAGACCCAGCCCTTGCGCGCTTCCAACGGCGAGAAGTACACACAGGACGCCAACGGGCAATGGCACACCCCGGGTTGGGTGTATGGCACCAACCCGGCCGAGGGCAGCATCATCGAGGAGCTCAATCGCACGCGTCAGAGCCAGCAGGCCGGTGTGCAGGAGCTGATGTCCATGGCCGACATTGCCCGGGCCAATCCCACGCCAACCGAGTACGGCCTGCGCAGCCAGGTCGTGGACGCCTACCGAAGCGCCGGCATTGTGCGAAACGCAGTTGAAATTGATGACGCTGTAGCCGCGGTTGCCCAGGATCACGCACGCACCGTGCCCAGCTTTGGCACCTTCATGCTGCAGTTACAGAAGGATGGCTCGCTGGCCACATTGGCTGGGAAAGATGACGAGCGCATGCAGATCGTTTCCGTCACCACGCCAGAGGAGATTGCTCAGGCACACGCGCAGCGCGCTACCGCAGGTCAGGAGCAGCAACCCGCGGGCACCCCGCCGCGCGCACCCACCACACCCGAGCCCGCGCCGAGTGCATCCCCGCCGCACACCTCCAGGCCTGCCACGCAGCACGACGCTGACGTGGACCGACACCACAGCACAGCCCTGCGCCCGGATGGCAGCGGGCTGCTGGAGCAGTTGCGCTCGTCGGTAACCATGCTGGATGAAAAGAACAACAAGCCGTGGGACCAGAGCAGTGATCGCCTGCTGGCCTCTGCCTACAGGCTTGCGGCAGAGGCCGGGTTCAAGCCCGGCGACAAAGTGGACATGGCATTGAATGAGGCCACCGAAACCCGTGCTGCGGGTACCACATTGTTCGTGACGCGCTCGGGGCCGGGCGCGTCATCAGACCCCGCCGCCAACCGGGTGCAAATGCCGACGCAGGACGCGCTGGCCGTCGCACCGGAGCAGCAGTATGCAGCGGCCAACCGGAGCCTTGGTGCTCAGGACCAGGAGCGGTCGCAGCAGCTGGCGCAAGCGCAGACGCAGGAGCAGCAGCGTGAGGAGAGCCGGCAGGGGCCGCGGATGGGCTGAGGGCAGCGTGACAATGGATACTTCATGGAACGTAGGGTTCCTGCTCAAACGTCAGCGGCCAAGCGCATGCAGGGTGCGCGTTGGAATTAGCCGCAGCGGGTAGACACCATCTACTTCTGATTGGAATTTCTGGTTGCGGCAAGACGCCGCTGGCCTCACGCCTGTGATCTTACTCGTGCGGTCGTGTTCCAGTCGCCTGCCTGGATCCAGACGAGGCGGATTGCCTGATGCCACGTTTGCTTGCATATGCCCAGCGGCCGTTGCCAGAGGCGGACAAGGGACTCGAGCGAGCTCCATCCGAGCATCTCAAGTCTCCCAGGCATTGGCTCGCACTCCCGCGATGCTCATTGCCTAGAGCGCCACGGTGCTACCGCTTTGTTCTGCCAGGTCATACACCACCAATGCCTCGTCTCCAGTTCCGGCGCTGCATCTCAGCGCACCACTGTTGTCCCAGGCGGCAGACTCTCCCGTCATCTCAAATCCATCGGCATGGCCCACGCCATTGGCTACCATTACGATCATCCCAAGCTCCCGCGCGACTGCTGCGTAATGGTGATGAGCGCGTGCCATACCGGCCATGTTTTTTGCAACGCTGGCGATGTAGACCGTTGCTCCCGCCTCCTTGGCCCGCAAGGCGCTATCCATCTGTAGCGATTCGAAACAGATGGCGGGGACCAGAATTTCCTTTCCAACGGTTACTGACAGGGGCGTGGTTCCTGCCCTGAAGTAAGGCAGTTCGTCGGCATGGAGCATTTGCTTGGTGTAGACAGCGGGTGCTTGACCGCAGCGGAAGACGAACATGCCGATCTCCGGCCCATCGCTACCACGATATGGCCCGCCGACTGCGATCAAAATCTGATGTTGATCGCTCAGAGACTGGAATACTCCCAGACGAGCATCATCTGCCGTCATTGCCAGCTGCTCTGCCATCCGCGGCTCATACCCGGTCAGCGACATCTCCGGAAAGAAGACCGCCGCACCGCCACACGAGGCGGCCAGATCAATGAAGTGGACGTGCCGTTCGATATTGCCATCGACGTCGCCAGGAGCTGATCGCATCTGTGCTGCAACAATCTTCATTCCCATTCTCTTTACTCAGGCTAAAGCTGAAGTGATAGCGGCTTTGTACGCTGATTATGCAACCGCCAGCTGGGTGTATCCAACGGGCTTCATTGATTAAATCGGCGGTTGTTCTGTGGGGTAGTCAGCGTGATTGCATGCTGGGCCATCGTGGGTCGAGGCGCGCTCTGGGCGCTTCGGCGGCTCGGTGCCTGATGAGCAGCGCTGCCTGTTCGGAGCGCCCGAACCACCGTTGGCCGGAATCCCCCTAGCCGCTGCACCAGCAATCCCCGATACCCCCTGGAGAGCGCCTACCCCACCATCAAGCGCCCTCCGCAGGAAATCACACATGAGCCTGGCGCTGGTCCACAGCCGTGCCCGCGCCGGGGTCGACGCCCCGCTGGTGCGGATCGAGGTGCATCTTTCCGGTGGCCTGCCCGTCACGCAGATCGTCGGCCTGGCCGAGACCAGCGTGCGCGAGTCACGCGAGCGCGTACGTGCTGCCCTGCTCTGCGCGCGCTTCGACTTCCCGCAGCGGCGCATCACCCTCAACCTCGCCCCCGCCGACCTGCCCAAGGAGGGCGGTCGCTACGACTTGGCGATTGCCCTTGGCATCCTCGCCGCCAGCGGTCAGGTCGATCCGCAGTCGCTGCTGCAGTATGAGTTCCTCGGCGAGCTGGGCCTGACCGGTGAGCTGCGCCCGGTGTCCGGTGCGCTGCCCGCCGCGATTGCTGCAGCCGAAGCCGGGCGCATCCTGATCGTGCCGCCCGGCAACGCTGCCGAAGCTGCGCTGGCCCAACACGCGGATGTGCGCGTGGCGCGTACTCTGTTGGAATGCTGTGCCGGGCTCGGGAATCCACGATTGCTGCCGCAGGTGGAACGCGTGGACACTACACCGCTGCCACTGCCGGATCTGGCCGACGTGCGCGGGCAGGCGCTCGCACGCCGGGCACTGGAAGTGGCGGCGGCCGGTGGTCACCATCTGTTGCTGATCGGCAGCCCCGGCTGCGGCAAGACCCTGCTGGCCTCGCGCCTGCCCAGCCTGCTGCCGGATAGCGAAGAGATCGATGCCCTGCAGTTGGCGGCCATTACTTCGGTCAGCGGCGAAGGGCTGGACCCGAAACGCTGGCGGCAGCGGCCGTTCCGCGCGCCGCACCACAGCGCGAGCGCGGCGGCGTTGGTGGGGGGCGGTAATCCGCCCTGCCCCGGCGAGATCTCGCTGGCGCATCACGGCGTACTGTTTCTGGACGAACTGCCCGAGTGGAACCGCAGCGCGCTGGAAACCCTGCGCGAGCCGCTGGAATCCGGCCACATCCGCATCTCGCGCGCGGCGCGCAGCGTGGTCTACCCCGCGCGCTTCCAACTGGTGGCGGCGATGAACCCGTGCCCCTGCGGCTGGGCCGGCGACCGCAGCAACCGGTGCCTGTGCAGCGACGAGCGAATCACCCGCTACCGCGCGCGGGTATCGGGCCCGTTGCTGGACCGCATCGACCTGCACATCAACGTGAGCCGCATGGATGCGGTGGAGTTGCGCGAGAGCACGCCGCTGGGTGAACCCAGCGCCAGCGTGCGTTCGCGGGTGGAAGCGGCACATGCGCGGCAGCAGTCGCGTGGTGGCCTCAATGCGCACCTGCCGCCTGCTGCCCTGCGTGCGTGCACGCGCTTGAGCGAAGCAGACCAGGACCTGCTGGAGCAGGCCATCGAGCGCCTGCAGCTGTCGGCGCGGGCGATGCATCGCATCCTGCGCGTGGCACGCACCATTGCCGATCTTGCCGAAAGCGAGACCATCCAGACCACGCACCTGGCCGAGGCCATCGGCTACCGGCAGCTCGACCGGGGCAAGCCGGGCGCCTAGCGCGCTGCTGCTTGCACGAACGAATCAGATTCATCTGGTCTCCGCCACGGCAGAGGGCACTGGCCCCCTCCCCGCCACGGGCGACGCGTGCGACCATGCAGGACCCAGTCCCTAGCGGTGCCTGCCTTGCCAGGTGCCCGCCCAGCCATACATGAGCACTCCCCAGCCGCCGCACCTGCCGACCTCCGATGCATCCACTCCGCTGATACCTGCGGCAAACGGCGGCGGCGGGCCTCTGGGTGAAACGAAGATGCGCGAAATCGCGGTGCGGATCTCGCAGTACTTCCGCGATTTCCTTGAATCGGATTTCAAGCGCGCGCAGGCACCGCGGCGCCGCATCGTGCTTACCAGCGATTCCGGCTTCCGCGCGGGCATGCGCACCGCGCCGTATCCGGCGTTGGACAAGGAGCTGTGGAAGCTGCTCAGCCGGCCCTCCGGCGAGGAGCTTTCGTTCACCATCGGCCCGCGCAGCTATACCCGGCCGATCAGCGCGACGCTGCGCCGCATCGTCGAAGAACAAGTGAACGCCATCACCGAGACCGCCATCGCCACGGTGCGCGTGGCCGTGCTGGACAAGGCGCGCGCCAGCATGGCCGGTGCACTGGAAGACCCGGAAGCCTGGGTGGAATCGGTGCAGGGCGCCCTGGTGGATGCGATGTGCGTGCAGGTGGTGCGGCCGCTGATCGCGCATCTGGCCGGCCCGCTGCAGGGCCAGGCGTACTGGGTGATGGATTCGCTGCATGCGGCGGAATCGGACCTGGTCACCCGTTCCGTTGTCGATCTGTACCAGACGCTGCCGGAGGTGCTGGCGCGCCTGCTGGCCACCGGCGACGAGCTGCCGCTGCAGCTGGCCTGTGAGCACCAGCTGACCCGCGACGGCACGATCAGCGCGCTGATGGCGTTCTTCGAGAACTTCGTGGCGGCCGACGCCTTCCATGAGTTCCGCGACCTGGAAACCTATGTCGCCACCGGCGATGGCCTGCAGCTGTATCTCTACGTGGGCACGCTCAAGTACGCGGGCGTGCAGTACCCGGTGTTCTACCTGCCGCTGGACGTGGTGCGGGCCAAAGATGGGTCGGGCTACACCCTGACCCTCAGCAACCGGCTGTTCGCCAACCGCCGCGCGATCGACTTCGTGCTGCAGGAACTGGCCGTAGGCATGGCCCGCGAGTGGGTGTCGCCGATCCAGGAGCGCATCCAGTACCTCGACCCGGCGCAGAGCCTGTTCGAAGTGGCGGCGTCGCTGTTCCGGCAGGTGGCCAACGCGGTGGATCTGGGCGGCGACGTCTCGCTTTCCTCGTCTGCCAGCGAGGCATCCACCGCCACCGTTGCGCTGTCGCCTGCCCTGCACCTGGCTGCGTTCGAGCGCGCCGACGAGGCGCTGTTGAATGATTTCGAGGAGATCATCGACCAAGCCCGCAATGGGGGGTCGAAGCTGGTGGATCTGTTCCACGGCATGGTGGAAGGCGTGCTGATGCGCAACCCCGAGCCCATCGGGGAACGCGTGGAATCCGCCTGGGATGCGCTGCCGCTGGTGGAGCGCATGGTGTTCGATTCGCCCATTCCGCTGAACGAGGAACAGCGCAAGATCCTGCTGGCGGTGCGCGAGCCGCAGGGGCGGATCGTGGTGGTCGAAGGCCCGCCCGGCACCGGCAAGTCGCACACCATCACCGCCATTGCCGCCGACTGTGCGTTCAACAAGAAGAGCTGCCTGGTGCTGTCGGACAAGACCGAAGCGCTGGACGTGGTGTACGACAAGCTGTCCGATGCGATGAGCCGGGTTCGCCACGATCGCGATTTCCCCAACCCCATCCTGCGGCTCGGCCAGCAGGCGGCCAACTTCAAGCGCCTGACCTCCACCGGCACGATCAGCCAGATTTCGGCCTTCGCCAAGGCGATGAAGGCCAACCAGCCCGCCCTTGAGAGCGAGCGCCAGGACACGGCACAGACGCTCCGGCAGGCCATCTCCAATACCGTGCAGACGCTGGGGCGTGTATCGCTTGCCGCAGTGAAGACCATGCACGAGCAGGAAGCGGAGCTGGGCGAGCGCGCCCCCGCGGTGCTGCAGCAGGTGCACGCGGTGATGGATGCCAACGTGCTGACCGAGCTGGAAGCGGTGACCGCGCAGGCGGACGCACTGGAAGACTATCTTGCCGACCTGTTCGGCAGTACCGACTACACCCCGGCGTCGCTGGACGAGCGCATCCGTCGCGATGCGGTGACCACCGCCTTCCTTGCCAACCGACCGGTTGACGGCTGGGCGCTGTTCGAGTCGTTGGATGCCGAGCAGATACGGCTGCTGGGCACGCTGTTGCTGCAGTACCAGCAGCTGAAGATGCCGCTGCTGGGCTATCTGCTGCGCGGCAATGCCGTGCGCGGGCTGGAGCTTCAGCTCAACCAGCTTGGCACCACACGGCCGCTGCTGCTCAAGCAGGATGCAGCCGCCCTGCAGGACATCGTGCAGGGCGCAAACGCGCTGCGCATGAAGCTGGAGGCCGAAGGCCTGGGCACGCAGCTGCCGGCCAGCTACCGGCAGATCGCCCACGGCGCCGCGCCGGGACCGGGTGCGGCGGTTGCACGACAGGCGATGACCCTGCTGGCGCGGCTCAACCCGGCCATCGTCGAGACCCTGCTGGCCGAGCCGAAGGACGACCCCGCGCTGTGGGCGCTGACCCTGCGCTTCCTGCAGGGCTGGATGGCCACGCGCAAGGCCTTCGTCGACGCGCCGCAGTACGACTATGTCGGCACCAAGACCAAGCTGGAACGCCTGAATACCTCGGTGATGAATGCCCACGTGGATGGGCGCCTGATCAGCTTCATGGATCATCACCGCGCCGATGCGCGGGCATTGGCGGGCGTGATCGCCAACCGGCAGAAATTCCCGGTGGACAAGTTCGAGAGCGTGCGCGAGTCGTTCCCGGTGATGATCGCCAGCATCCGCGAGTTCGGCGAGTACATGCCGCTGGCGCCGGACCTGTTCGACGTGCTGGTGATCGACGAAGGCTCGCAGGTCTCGGTGGCGCAGGCGCTGCCGGCGCTGCTGCGCGCGCGCAAGGTGGTGGTACTGGGCGATTCCAAGCAGTTCTCCAACGTCAAGGCCGCCAACGCCAGCATCGCGCTGAACGACAAGTACCGCTCGGACCTGGTCAACTACTTCCGCACCAACGTCAGCCAGCAGGCCGACGTGCTGGAACGGCTGGCCATGTTCGATGTGAAGCGCTCGGTGCTCGAGTTCTGCTCGCTCTCGGCCTCGTACTCGGTGATGCTGCGCAAGCATTTCCGCAGCTATGCGGAACTGATCGGGTTCTCGTCCTCCACCTTCTACAACCACCAGCTGCAGGCACTGAAAATCCGCAGCCGGCCGCTGCAGGAGGTGATCCGCTTCAGCCAGGTCGATGCCAGTGGGCACCGCACCAGCCGCAGCACCAACGAAGCCGAAGCGGCCTTCATCGCCGAGCGCCTGGTGGAACTGCTGGATACGGACGCGCCGCCCACGGTCGGCATCATCACGCCGTTCCGCGAGCAGCAGACGCTGTTGTCCAAGACGCTGTTCAACCATCCGCGCGGCCGCGAGTTCGAAGAGCGGCTTCGCCTGAAGGTGATGACGGTCGACTCCTGCCAGGGTGAGGAACGCGGGCTGATCTTCTATTCGATGGTGGCGACTGCCGGCCAGGATGCGCTGAACTACATCTTCCCGGTCAGCCTGAGCGGCGCGGTGGATGCGGTGGAAGACAAGCTGAAGGTGCAGCGTCTGAATGTGGGCTTCTCCCGTGCGCAGGAGGCGATCTGGTTCGTCCATTCGATGCCGGTCGATGCGTTCCGCGGTGCGATCGGCAATGCGCTGCGTTACTACGCCAGCCAGCTGGACCGCCCCGCGCCCGACGCCGCGCAGACAGACGCGCGCAGCCCGATGGAATCGAAGGTGCTGCAGTGGCTGCAGCAGACGCCGTTCGTGCTTGCCCATGGCGATGCGGTCGAGATCATTCCGCAGTTCCCGGTGGGTGACTACCTGCGCCAGCTTGACCCGACCTATCAGCACCCGGCGTGGCGCGTGGACTTCCTGGTGACCGTGCAGACCGTGCGCGGCGCGCTGCAGATCGTGATCGAGTACGACGGTTTCGAATTCCATTTCCGCCGCGACAAGCCGGTGCATGTGGGCAACCACGAGCGCTATCTGGTGGAGGCCGACGTCGAGCGCCAGCTGACCCTGGAAAGCTACGGCTACCGCTTCCTGCGCATCAACCGCTTCAACCTGGGCAGCGACCCGGTGCAGACGCTGTCCGACCGGCTCTATCGCCTGATTGAAGTGGCCGGCACGGAAATCCGCTCGGCCGCGGTCGATCAGGTGATCGAGCAGGTGCAGGGACTGGAGTCGAAGGAAAAGAAGGTCTGCAGCCGCTGCGGGCAGATCCGCAGCCAGGAAGAGTTCTTCGACCCTGACCTGCGTGCCGGTGCCGGTGGGGTAGGACGGATCTGCATGCCCTGCAAGGCGGGCTAGGCGGTGTTGCGGGGTGCCAGCGTGCGCAGTGCCACCGCCGCCAGCCTGCGGCTGACCAGCGCGTAGAGCTCTTCCAGTTCGGCCGCGCGCGCGTCGGTCATGTTGGTACCGAACAGTACCCGCGACAGCGCCGCCTTGTGGGTATCGGCAGGATAGCGCGCCCGCGCCCGGTACACGGCCTGCAGCACCAGCCAGGCCAGGCGGAACCCGCCCCCGGGCAGGGGGCGGACTACGCGGTCATAGACCTGCCAGAACTGGTATTCGGCCTCCAGGTCGACCGCCGGTGCTGCGAACGGCACCGGACGCGCACGTCCATGGGCGCGCCTGCGGACCGGAGGGAAACGGGGGTTGTGCTGTGCCATGCCTACAGGATGACCCAGCAACATTGTGGGAACCTTGCGTTGGTGCCACGAAATCAGTGCAGATTGTGCAAACAGCGGATGGAGTCGGAGCCCTTTGCGTGGCAAAGGGATCCGACCCCGGTCGTGGCATCCGCCGAGGAGCTGCCAAGTGCATCCACGCATGGCGTGGATCTACTGGGGTCAGGGCCCGTTCCGCAGTTCAGAACGACATCGAGGTGCTGAACATCACCTGCCGTGGGGCGCTGCGCTGCAGGGTCTGGTAGTCGCCCGAGAACGAGGAACCGGCGATGGTGGCGGTGCCGATGTTGTTGCGGTTGAACAGGTTGCTCACGTCCAGCCGCAGCTCCAGCCCCGGCAGCAGGCTGTCCGCCCCCAGCTTGTAGGCCGTGTATGCGTTGACCTGCCAGAACGTCGGCACGCGGATGTCGTTTTCATAGGTGAAGGGTTGGCGCAGGTACGAGGTGCTGGTGGCACCGAAACGCCAGCCGCCGAAGTGCGCGGACAGGTCACTGACCAGCGACAGCTGCGGATAGCCCGGCTGTGCGTTGCCCTTGATCGGGTACACGGTATCGCCCACCACGAAATCGCTGTCGTAGTACGAGCGCGCCAGTGCGATGCCCTGGTAGAACTGCAGGTGGTCGGTCAGGTCGGCGGTGATGCCGAGATCGGCGCCGATCACGTGCATCTTCGGCATCAAGCGCACCGTGTTGATCTGCGCGAACTGGGTGCCGATGGCTGCCGACAGCAGGCGGTTGCGGATGTCGTTGTAGAACACATCACCGGTCACGGTCAGGCGGTCGAAGCGGTGGCTGGCGCCCACGGTCAGGTTCCAGTTCTTTTCCGGACGCAGGGTGCCGGCCACGCGGTCGAACTCTTTCTGGTCACTGATGGTCCAGGCCGACGCGGTGTAGCCGATGTTGCCGCGCTGGGCCACGCGATAGCCGTTCATGGTGTTGACCAGGTCGATGAAGGCATCGGTCCGCTCGGTCGGGCTCCAGTACAGCGACACGTGTGGCAGGAAGTTGCTCTTTGCGCGCAGCGTGCCGAACACCGGGCGCTCCGCTGAGTCGCCGATGCCACCACCAGTGGTAGTGAAGTCCACGGCCTTGAAGCCCAACCCCAGCACCAGCGTGTCGGTGACGGCGTAGTTGTCATGCAGGTAGAGCTGCCGTGAACGGGTCACCCAGCTGGATGCGTTGTCGGTCTGGAACGCCGGACCGTACACATCGAACGGCCCGGTGGCCTTCAGTGGCTTGCCCTCCCCCAACAGCGGCTGCTGGTACCACTCGGTCTTCGCGGCCGCCTTGCTCTTCTCCTGCCAGAAACCGGTGGTGAGGGTGTGCGCACCGGTCTCGAACTGCAGGTTGAACATGCCCCCCAAGCGATTGAGGTGCGGCGTCTGCACCTGCTCGGAGAAGGGCGCGCCGTTGGGCGACGGCACGGTCGGGTCGGTCAAGGTGGCCTGGGTGTGGCTGTTGACGTTGTACAGCTGCACGTTGCCGCTGAGCGCGGGCGTGATCTGGAAGCGATGGTTGATCGAAGCGACGCGGTCGCGGGTCACCTGGCCGGTGTCGTAGGGAATCAGCTCGGACAGCTCACCGCAGGTGTAGGCGCCGCAGGACTTGTCGGCGTTCTCCGGCGAGGCCACGTAGTACGCCCACGCATAGTCCGGATAGAAGCTGTCGGCCTTCCAGCCCAACTTGCGGATCATGTCGAAGGAGATGTTGTTGTAGCCCCACACCGCGGCCTTGCTGTCGGACAGGAACACGGTGAAGTCACCCCACGCCACATCCTGCTGGGCCTTCAGGTCACCGCGCAGGAACTTCTGGGTGCCGGCGCCCTGGTACTTGTCGGCCGACACGCGCTGCAGGTCGACCAGCAGCTTCGGGCCGTGCTCGCCCAGCTGGCCGCTCTGGCCGGAGACCGTGGTGACCAGCGTGTTGTTGCTGCCCACGCCCTGTTTGAGGCGCAGGCTGGGGGTGTCCTGCAGGTCGCGCAGGCGGTACTCGAGGCTGCCGCCATTGACGCTGCTGGAGAACACACTCACCGGTGCACCGCCCGGGCTGACCGTGATCGAACCGATGCCATCGGGCACACCGACGTTGACCACGCTGGTGCCGGTAAGCGAGAGGAAGCCGTTGTCGTTCAGCGGCACGCCTTCGAAGGTGATGCCCATTTCATTCATGCGGAACCCGCGCACGAACAGGCTGGTAGCCGAGATGTCCAGGCCGAGGCCGTCGGTGGCGGTGTAGCTGGCGCCCGGCACGTTCTTCAGCATCGACAGGCCGTTGTTGCCGGACACCATCGAATCCAAGTCGGTGGCGTTGATGACGTAGCGGTTCGGGCCGACCACCTGGGTGGGCGCGACGGCTGCACCGCGTGGGGTGGCGATGACCTGCAGCGCGTTCAAGGTGGTGGGGGTGTCGTGGGCCGCGTCGGTGGACTCGGCAGCGTGCAGCGGTGCAACGAGTGCGATGCCGATTGCCAGGGCAAGAAGCGTAGGTGGAGTGTTCATGGCCAGATCCAGGGTGCAGGGGAAAGGTGGCGCAGGCGCACGCCCAGCGCGATGCAGCGCCGGTGTGCGGCGCGCTGGCTGGCGGCGATTGCGTTGAAGTGATGACGGCGCGGTACGCGCCGGTCAGTGGCGGATGAAGACGATCATCTGCCGTGGGATTCGGTGGCGTGATTTCGACGTGCGGAATTCTTGCATCGCACTGCCGCATCCGCCATTGCACCGTGGTACAGCGCCGATGGCGATGTGTATGGATGGGCTATACGTGGGTATAGCCCTTGCGTGGTAGGCCGACCTTGGTCGGCGCTTGCCGGCTGCGTGTGCCAACCAAGGTTGGCACCTACCGGAAGATGGACGCGCGGTTACTGCAGAACGAAACGCTCGATCGCCTTGGCCACGCCTTCATCGGCGTTGGTGGCGGTCTCGAAGCGCGCCACGGCCTTCACCGCATCGATGGCATTGCCCATCGCCACGCTGGTGCCGGCGTACTGCAGCATGGTGAGGTCGTTCTCCTGGTCGCCGATGGCCATCACGTTGGCGCGGTCGATGCCCAGGTGCTCGGCCAGCTTCTGCAGGCTTGGCCCCTTGCCGGCGCGGTGGTCGAATACTTCCAGGAAGAACGGCGCGCTCTTCAGTACCGCGAAACGCTCGGTCAGCGCGGCTGGCAAGCGCGCGATGGCAGCATCCAGCACGTCCGGCTCGTCGATCATCATCAGCTTGATGAAGGACATACCCGGGTCCATGTCGGCCACGCGGCGGTACGACAGTGGCATGCGCGAAAGATGCGAGTCGGCCACGGTGTAGATGCTGATGTCCTGGTTGGGCGTGTACATGCGCGTGGCATCGAGCGCCTGGAAGTGCACGCCGATCTCGCGGGCAACCTGTTCGCAGTACACGAAGTCATCGAAGCTGAGCGGATACTCGACCACCGTCTCGCGCGGGCCGATGCGCTGCACGAGGCCACCATTACAGGCGATGCAGTAATCATCGTCGCCATCGATGCCAAGTTCGTGCAGGAACGGCGCCAGCCCCGGAACCGGGCGGCCGCTGGTCAGCACGATATGCACGCCCAGCGCGCGTGCCCGGGCGATGGCCTGCTTCACGCGCGCGGTGAGCTTGTGGGCGGGGTCCAGCAGGGTGCCATCCATATCGATGGCGACCAGTTCGATGGTCGATTGCCTGCGACCCATGTCCATCATCTTCAACCAGTGCGGGGGACGCCCATTTTAGGCCAGGCCGCCTGGCAACGCCGGCCTCATGCATCGTTCACCTCTGCGCGGCGCTGGCCGGGGATACTCGTGGGGCCTGTGCGTCCCCCACCGCAGGACGGCCCTATCGACCGCCCTTCCCTGGACACTCTTTCGACGCATGACCTACCAAGCGCCCGACGCCACTGACACCGCCCCGCTTGCGCAGCAGATTGAAGACCTGATCGAGGGCCTGCCCGGCGACCATATCCGCGTCGGCACGCTGCTGCATGCGCTGGGCGACGAAGGCCTGATGCTGGTGGTGATCCTGCTGTCGGCGATCTTCCTGATTCCGGTATCGATTCCCGGGCTGAGCACGGTATTCGGTGCGTCCATCCTGCTGATCGGCCTGAGCCGCGTGCGCGACCGTCCGCTGTGGGTGCCGCAGCGCTTGGCCGACAAGCAGATCGCTACCGACAAGCTGAAGGCCAACCTGGGCCGCGCCCTGAAATGGGTGCACCGGATGGAACGCCTGTCACGGCCGATGCGGCTGGCAGCGATGGTGCGCTCGAAGAAGATGATGCGGTTGAACAACCTGGCGCTGGTGTTCGCCACGATCCTGCTGATGCTGCCGGCCGGACCGATTCCCTTCAGCAACACGCTGCCGGCACTGGCGCTGATGTCATTTGCGATCGGCTTCATCCAGCGCGATGGCGCCGCGGTGGCGGCCGGCTACGGCTTCGTGGTGGCGTCGGTGGTGTATTTCGGCGTACTGCTGGGCGGTGTGGGGTTTGCGGCCGAATCGGTGTTCAGTGGGCTGCGCACCGGATCATCAGCGCTGTAGAGCCGAGCCCATACTCGGCTCTACAGAATGCCTGTGATGCGCGAGTGGCCGGCTACTTCGCCGACACCCGCCACACCACGTCGCCCACATCATCGGCGACCAGCAACGCACCCTCCGCGTCGATGGCCATGCCGACCGGCGCGCCCATCAGCGTCTTCTCATCCTTGGACGCAAACCCGCTCACCACCGCCTCCGGGCGGCCGGACGGCTTGCCATCCTTGAACGGCACGTACACCACTTCGTAACCGCTCAACGGCGAGCGGTCCCAGCTGCCGTGCTCGCCGATGAAAGCGCCGCCGTGATACTTCGCCGGCAGTGCCTGACCGGTGTAGAACAGCAGGCCCAGCGGTGCCACGTGCGAGCCGATGGCGAAGTCCGGGCGGATCGCCCTGGCCACCAGGTCCGGCCGCTGCGGCTGCACGCGCTCGTCCACGTGCTGGCCGTAGTAGCTGTAGGGCCAGCCGTAGAAGCCATGCTCCTGCACCGAGGTGAGGTAGTCCGGCACCAGGTCGGCACCGATCTCATCGCGCTCGTTCACCACCGCCCACAGCTTGCCGGTGCTCGGCTCCCAGTCCAGGCCGGTGGGGTTGCGCAGGCCCGAGGCGTAGATGCGGCTGCCGCTGGTGGCCACGTCCACCTCCAGCACCACCGCGCGGCGGTACTCGACGGCCAGGCCGTTCTCGGTGATGTTGCTGTTGGAGCCCACACCCACGTACAGCTTGCTGCCATCGCGGCTGGCCAGCAGTTCCTTGGTCCAGTGGTGGTTGATGGTGCTGGGCAGGTCGGTGAACTCGCTGCCCTTGTCGGACATGCGGGTTTCGCCGGGCACGTAGTGGTATTTCATGATGTTGCCGGTGTTGGCCACATACAGCGTGTCACCGATCAGCTGGATGCCGAACGGCGAGTGCAGGTTTTCGATGTACACGTGCTGGGTCCAGGTGCCGGTGCCCGGCGCGCGCCGCAGCAACGTGACCCGGTTGCCGCCCTTGCCGGCCTTGCCCGAGCGCGCCTTCACCTTGCCGGCGATCCACTGCTTGGGCGTGGTGACCGGCTCTTCGCCGGGACCGTTGCCTTCCACTACCAGTACGTCACCGTTGGGCAGCGACAGCAGCCGGCGCGGGTGCTGCAGGTTGGCGGCGATGCGTTCGATCTTCAGGCCGTCGGCCACCGACGGTGCCTGTCCTTCGGCCCAGCCCACGCCCTTGGGCACCTGCATCGGCGGCAACAGGTAGTTCTCGGGCTTGGGCAACGGCGGTTGCGCGCCGGACTGGTCGGCCGGGTGGTATTCGGCCTTGCCGGCACAGGCGACCAACGCCAGGGACAACGAGAGCACGCCCACGGCGGGCAGGATGCGCTTAGCCATGACGGGCTCCTTGCAGCACCGGCTGCTGCAGCGAAAGCACGATGAAGCCGAGCGCGATCAGTGCCACCGTCAGCGCAGAGAGGATGGTGCCCGGCACGGCCGCCGCATAGGCGTCGCGGCTGTGTACGAAGGCGTTCCAGACGGCCAGCACGATGGCGACCAGGTTGAGCAGGAAATCGAGGCGGTCGGTGCCGGTGGCGGTGCCGTTGCGGCGCCAGACCGCGAACAGGTTGATCAGCCGCGGCAGGATGGCGATCAGCAGGCCGAAGGTGATCAGCCACGCCGCTGACTTGCCCCACATCACTTCAGCGGTGTTGAGGTAGAGGATGTCGAAAATGAGGCCGGCCACGAAGAAGCCGAACGGTATCGGATTCAACAGGCTGAAGAGTGTTGTGCCGAGGCCGCGGTGGGCCTGGGCGACAGGGTTGACCATGGTCGTGCTCCAGGACGGGAAGGGTGCACGGGCTGTAGTAGCACAGCTGCCCGGGAAGCGGCGCGACGACGCCCTGTAGTGCCGAGCCATGCTCGGCAGCTCTTGCCGCAGCGTTCGCACGGTTTCCACGCTATGCCGGTTCGTCTGCACGTACCTCATGGAACGGCAGCATGGTCTCGAATCCGAACTCGTGTTCCATGCTGATGCGGACCAGGCCGCCAATGGCGTACCAGCTGGTGTTGGCGTGTATATCGATGCCACGCCAGCCGCCCTCGGTCTGCAGATCCAGCGTCTGCGCCCGTGGCATCTTTGCTCTCTCCTCCCGCAGCAGCGCGCGGCGGTGCCGCTTCATCAGCAGGCGCAGCTGCTTCACCGTGGTGATGTTGAATGCGCTGAGCTCCGGCAGCAGCTCGGCGATGTCCGCGTCGGTCCCATAGTCATGACGACGGTGATACAGCGACAGCACAACCTTGCGGATGGTGGCCACGCTGAGCGGGGCCAGATCGGCATGGGCGCGGGCATTGGGGCGTTTCATCCGGTGTCCTCCGGGGGTTGCAGGCATGGTGGCATGGCGGGGGGTTCCCGGCGTGGATGCGCGGTGCCAACCAAGGTTGGCATCTACCGAAACTCAGGCCTGACGGGCGCAGTCGTGATTACCAGACGGCATAAGTGTTTGTGACGCATTTGGCACATCAGCACATTGGCTGCGTGAAGAGGTAGGGGGTTGTTCGTTGTGTCGCGTTTGGCTCGTTGCGATGGGGCAGATCCGCCCCGCCGTCCTGCCATGCCGATTCACAACAGAAGGATTCGTGTATGAAGCGACACACGCAACGCTCCGCGCCACCGCGCTCTGCGCGCCTGGCCCTGGCCACTGCCCTGGTACTGGGCAGCCTGGCCCTTACCGCCCACGCGCAACAGGCTGATCCACTTGCCGGTCGACAATGGCATCTGCTCAACACCGGGCAGGCGGCTCTGGGCGATACCCTGCCGGTGGCCGGCAACGATCTCAACGTGGATGGGCTGTTCCGCAATGGCATCCGCGGCCAGGGCGTCACCATCGCGATCGTCGATGACGGCCTGCAGATCGCCCATCCGGACCTGGCGGCCAACGTGGCGGCAATCGCGGGCAAGAACTTCGCCAACCAGAGCAACAACCCCTCCCCCTCCAATCCCGACCGCGACAACCACGGCACCATGGTCGGGGGCATCGCCGGTGCGGTGGGCGCCAACAACCTGGGCGTGCGCGGCGTGGCCTCGGCGGCCACCCTGAAGGGCTTCAATTTCCTGGCATCCAATGCCCAGGGCAACTCGAATTCCAACATCGAGTACTCATGGTGGGATGGCGCCGAAGTGGCCGACGTGGGGGTCTTCAACAACAGCTGGGGCTCAAGCCCGGGCAACCCCAGCCTGCCGTTGGCCTACAGCCAGAACGACATCTCCGCCTATGAGCGGGCCATGTCCGGCACCCGTGGCGGGCGCGGTGGCATCTACGTGAAAGCCGCTGGCAACAACCACGACAACGGGTACTGGCAAGATAGCCTCGGCAATGGCTACGAAACCTGCTCGAATGACACCAAGAACCGCAACACCGGCTGCGTGCCAGCCGGCCGCGATCCGCGCAACAACCTGTTCAACGTGATCACCGTCGGTGCGGTGCGCGCCGATGGCGTGCGCTCGTCCTACTCGTCCACCGGTTCGGCGTTGTGGGTGTCTGGTTTCGGCGGCGAGAACGGCTGGCAGCGGAAGGTCGTGCCGGGACAGCTGGCGATCCGTTACGATCCGGCCATCCTCACCACCGACGTCACCGGCTGCGCGCAGGGCAGCAACAAGAACGCGAGCCTGCGGAACACGTTGGACGGCGACCAGTCGGCCATCGACAGCACCTGCAACTACACCGGCAAGATGAACGGCACCTCGGCGGCCACGCCGATGGTGTCGGGCGTGGCGGCACTGGTGCTGGAAACCAACCCGAACCTGTCCTACCGCGATGTGAAGTACATCCTGGCCACCACCGCCACCCGCACCGATCCGAACCAGGCTGCGGTCACGCACTCCGATGGCCGCGTGCTGGTGCCGGGTTGGACGGTGAATGCCGCCGGCCGCGCCTACAGCAACTGGTACGGCTTCGGTGTGGTCAACGCTGCGCGCGCAGTGCAGGTCGCGGAGAACTTCCAGTCGCTGGGTGCACTGGTCGATAGCGGCTGGCGCACCACAACGCGCACCGTGGCCATCGGCAATACCTCGGCCGCCGCGGCGCGCCTGACCTTCCAGGTCGCCAATGGTGCGCGCAGCATCGAGAGCGTGCAGCTGGGCTTCCGGGTCAACCACAGAAACACCCGCCAGCTGCAGTTCGTGCTGATCTCGCCCAGTGGCACGCGCAGCGTGGTGCAGCCGGCGTTTACCGGGATCGGTTCGGGCACCGGTGGGGTGCAGCGCAATTTCACCAACTGGGATCTGCTGTCCAGCAATGCCTTCCTGGATGAGAACGCCACAGGCACCTGGACGCTGGAAGTAACCGACGTGGGGCAAGCCGCGAATGCTGCATCGCGTGGCAACCTCGAATTCTTCAAGATCCGCGTTCTGGGGCACTGATGATGAAGACGACCATTCTGTTGAGTACCCTCGCCTTCGCGGCGATGACCACTACCGCCTCGGCACAGAGCTCTGGCCAGCCGCCGGCGGCCAAGACCCTGTCGACCGTAGACGCGCAGCAACTGAAGACGGAAGCCACCGGCCGCTCGTTCAATGTTGGCGGCTCCCGATTCCAGCTGGCGCCGTCGGCAAGCGTGCAGCAGGCCAGCGGCGGCCAGTTCAGGATCACTACCGGTGCTGATGCCAGCGCGGCGGCCGTCGGCACCCGCAGCAAGCGCTCCACGAATGCGTCTACCGGTGTGGCCGCACGTGCGGATGCCGGTGCCAGCAAGTTCGCCGCCGCCGTCTCCAACGACGGCGCACCGGTGGTGGCGACCTCGCGGGTCAAGGTGTTCTTCACCGATGCGGCCTCGGCCCAGCGTGCGGCCACCGCCACCGGCGGCACCGTGGTGAAGGTGTCCAAGGCCGCGGGCCGCGCGATTGTGGAGTACCCGTCGGTGAACGCGGCGCTGGATGCGACCACCAAGCTGCTGTCGACCGCCGGCATCAAGGCGGCCGAGCCGGACGTGGTGCAGTGGGAAGAAACCAAGTAAGGCGTTGAGTGGTGCCCCTGGCCGGTTGGCTCTCCTGGCCGGCCGGGGGATTGGCGCATGGGTGATCGTGTCGACCAAGGTCGACACCCACCGGAGCAGGCATCACCCACCAGAGCGATGCGTCGGTCAGCGTGCGGCGACACTTGTGCTGTGTGGCAGCTTGCACGCGGCCAGCGCTTCGCTGCCCGCGGCCGGGTGTTCCGGCTCCAGCAGCAACCGCTGCACGTCCGAGAACAGCTGCTCCACCGGCATGCCGTAGGGCGCGAACAGGCGCAGGCGACCCTGGCGGTCGAACACGTAGCCGCCGGCGATGTGGCTCATCGTGTAGGTGTCCGGCAGCTGCCCGGGCTCTTTCTCGTAGAACGCCTTGAAGTCACTGGCCATCGCCGAGAGCTGTGCCTCGTCACCGACCAGCGCCATCGCCTTCGGGTCGAACGCGTGCACATAGGTGTGCGCGACTTCGGGGGTATCGCGCGCCGGATCGACGCTGACAAACACCACCTGCAGCTGGTCGGCATCCTTGCCCATCAGGTGCTTGACCTGGCTCAGTTCGACCATCGTGGTCGGGCACACGTCCGGGCAGCTGGTGAAGCCGAAGAACAGGTAGGTCACCTGCCCTTGCAGGTCCTTCGGGCCACGCAGGGTGCCGGCGCTGTCAGGCATGGTCCAGTGCTGGCCCAGTTCCTCGCAGGCGATGTCCTTGGAATAGAAATCCATGCGCGACTGCGCGCTGCAGCCGGCCAGCAGGCCGAGTGCGAGGCCTGCGGCAAGCAGCGGCAGGCGCAGGGAACGAACAACGGAAGCAACACGCATCACGGGTACCACCAACACGAGGTGGGCGCGGTCTCGGTCAGGCCTGCCCTGGGGGGAGAGAGGGCTGAGGTGCCAGGGCTATCGCGCACTCCTTGCCGATCGCCCCGGCCACGGTCAGTTGATCATCATGTGGTAGTGCATGCTCCAGATGATCCAGATCGACAATGCGACCACGATGAACAGGATCACCAGGGTGAACACGAAGCTGGCGAGGTTCCAGCCACCTTCGGATTTGCGGTCCATGTGCAGGAAGTACACCAGCTGCACCAGGATCTGCGCGACCGCGAAGCCGACCAGCAGGAACAGGGTGACCGGCCGCGACAGCACCGGGTTCATCACCAGCGCGAACGGCACCACCGTCAGCAGCGCGCACAGCACGAAGCCGATCAGGTAGGACTTGGTGGAACCGTGCGCATTGCCGGCGCGCGAGGTTTCGACGTGGGCCATGTCAGAAGGCTCCGATCAGGTAGACGAAGGTGAAGACGCAGATCCACACCAGGTCCAGGAAGTGCCAGAACAGGCTCAGGCAGGAAACGCGGGTGATGTTGGTCGGGGTGAGGCCGCGGCGATACACCTGGTGCATCACCACCGCCATCCAGATCAGGCCGCTGGCCACGTGCAGGCCGTGGGTGGCAACCAGGGCGAAGAACGCCGACAGGTAGGCACTGGTGCTGGGGCCGGCCCCTTCATGGATGAGGTGCGAGAACTCGTACAGCTCCATGCCGATGAACGAGGCACCGAGCACGAAGGTCACGCCCAGCCAGCGCAGCACCGCCGCCTTGTCCAGGCGGTGCATGGCCAGCACGGCCTGGCCATAGGTGATGCTGGACACCAGCAGGATGAAGGTCTCGGCCATCACGAACGGCAGCGAGAACAGTTCCTTGCCGGTCGGGCCGCCGGCGTAGGCGGTGCTGAGCACCGCGTACGAGGCGAACAGCGAGCCGAACAGCACCAGGTCGGACATGAGGTACACCCACATGCCGAACACCTTCATGCCGCCCTGTTCGTGGGCGTGGTCGTGCGCGTGGTGGTCGTCGTGGACCAGCGCATCGCTGTCCAGTTGCGGACGGGTCAACAGGTTCATGCGCCTGCCTCCTGCAGCTTGGCGTGGTTGGCCGCTTCGGTACGCGCCACCTCTTCGGAGCTGACGTAGTAATCCACGTCCTCGTTGTAGGAGCGCGCGATCAGGGTGGCGATCATCGCGATGAAGCTGGCACCGGCCATCCACCAGATGTGCCACACCAGGGCGAAGCACAGCACCAGGATCCAGACGTTGAGGATCAGCGGCACACCGGTGTTCTTCGGCATGTGGATCGGTGCGTACTTCTTCGGTGGAGGCGGCAGGCCACGCTTCTTCGCTTCGTGGAAGGCGTCCAGCTCATCGGCCTTGGGCACCACGGCGAAGTTGTAGAACGGCGGCGGCGACGGCGTGGCCCATTCCAGCGTGCGTGCATTCCACGGGTCGCCGGTGAGGTCGAGGTTGCGCTTGCGGTCGCGCATGCTGACGTAGATCTGCACCAGCATCAGGATGATGCCCGCGAACACGAACAGCGCACCGATGAAGGCGGCGATCAGGTACGGCGTCCACGCCGGGTTGTCGTACTGGTTCATGCGCCGGGTCATGCCCATGAAGCCCAGCATGTACAGCGGCATGAAGGCCAGGTAGAAGCCGATCACCCAGCAGGCGAAGGACCACTTGCCCAGGCGCTCGTTGAGGGTGAAGCCGAACACCTTCGGGAACCAGTAGACGAAGCCGGCCAGGTAGCCGAACAGCGCACCGCCGATGATGGTGTTGTGGAAGTGCGCGACCAGGAACAGGCTGTTGTGCAGCAGGAAGTCCGCGCCCGGGATGGCCAGCAGCACGCCGGTCATGCCACCGATGGTGAAGGTGACCAGGAAGGCGATGGTCCACAGCATCGGCACGCTGAACTCCACGCGGCCGCCGTACATGGTGAACAGCCAGGTGAAGATCTTCACGCCGGTGGGAATGGCGATGATCATCGTCATGATGCCGAAGAAGGCATTGACGCTGGCACCGGAGCCCATGGTGAAGAAGTGGTGCAGCCAGACGATGAAGGACAGGATGCCGATCGCCAGGGTGGCGCCGACCATCGACTTGTAACCGAACAGTTTCTTGCGCGAGAACGTAGCGGTCACTTCAGAGAAGATGCCGAATGCCGGCAGCACCAGGATGTACACCTCCGGGTGGCCCCAGGCCCACACCAGGTTCACGTACATCATCGGGTTGCCACCCAACGTGTTGGTGTAGAAGTTGAAGTCCAGGTAGCGGTCCAGGGTGAGCGCACCCAGGGCTACGGTCAGGATCGGGAAGGCGGCGATGATGATCACGCTGGTGACCAGCACGGTCCAGGTGAACACCGGCATCTTCATCAACGTCATGCCCGGCGCACGCATGCGCAGGATGGTGATGAACAGGTTGACGCCGGTCAGCAGGGTACCGATGCCGGAGGCCTGCAACGCCCAGATGTAGTAATCGACACCGACCCCGGGACTGAACTCGATGCCCGACAGCGGCGGATAGGCGACCCAGCCGGTCATCGCGAATTCGCCAACACCCAGCGAGATCATCATCAGCGCAGCGCCGACCACGAAGATCCAGAAGCTGAAGGCGTTGAGGAACGGAAACGCCATGTCGCGCGCACCGATCTGCAGCGGCACGATGATGTTCATCAGGCCGACCACGAATGGCGTGGCCACGAAGAAGATCATGATCACGCCGTGCGCGGTGAAGATCTGGTCGTAGTGTTCCGGTGGCAGGAAGCCATCGCTGCCCGGCCCGGCCGCCGCCAGCTGTGCGCGCATCATCAGTGCATCGGCGAAGCCGCGCACCAGCATGACCAGCGCGACGACCACGTACATGATGCCGATCTTCTTGTGGTCCACCGTGGTGAACCAGTCGCGCCAGAGCACGCCCCACAGCTTGAAATAGCTCACCGCGCCGAGCAGCGCGAGGCCGCCCAGCACCATGGCCGCCAACGTGACCACGACGATCGGCTCGTGCAGCGGCACGGCCTCCCACGTCAATTTACCCAACATGTTCGTTACTCCTGGGAAACCTGGGCACCGCCGGCAGCGCCCGCCGGGGTTGCAGCAGCGGTGTTCTCACCGACGCCGATGAACTGGTCGATGACCTTCTTGAACAGCAACGGTTCGACGCTGGAGAAGTGCTGCACCGGCGCGTTCTTCGATGGTGCGGCCAGCGCCTTGAACTGCTCGAAGCTGAGCGAATCCGGTGCGCTGCGCACGTCGGCCACCCAACGATCGAAGTCTTCGTTGCTGCTGGCGGTGGCGATGAACTTCATGTTCGAGAAGCCATGGCCGCTGTAGTTGCCGGACATGCCACGGAACTGGCCGGGCTCGTTGGCGATCAGGTGCAGCTGCGTGCGCATGCCGGCCATCGCGTAGATCTGTCCACCCAGCTGCGGGATGAAGAAGGTGTTCATCGTCGAGTTGGAGGTGATGTTGAACGCCAGCGCGCGGTTGGCCGGGAAGTTGAGCTGGTTGACGGTGGCGATGCCCAGGTCCGGGTACACGAACACCCACTTCCAGTCGGTGGCGATCACGTCCACGTGCAGCGGTTCGCCGGCCACGTCCAGCGGCTTGTACGGATCGAGCTCGTGGGTGGACTTCCACACGATCACCGCCAGCACCGCGATGATCAGCAACGGCACGCCCCAGACCACCACTTCCACCTTGGTGGAGTGCGACCAGTCCGGCGTGTACTTCGCCTTGGTATTGCCGGCGCGGAAGCGCCAGGCGAACACGAAGGTCAGCACGATGGCCGGCACGACGACGATCAGCATCAGGCCGATGCAGATCAGGATCAGGTCGCGCTGTGCGATCCCGACCATGCCCTTCGAATCCAGCAGCACCCAATCGCAGCCCGTCAGGGCGATGCAGGCCAGGGCGACCAGCGCCAGGCGGATGCGGTTCCAGCAGATATTCATTGGTGGTCAACCCTGTTGAAGATGCGCGCTTGACCGGCTCGCCTGCGCGCAGCGCCCGGGCGTGGAGCGGCTACACTGTGGGTACGAGGTCGCCTACAAACAGGCGAACCACTCCAATCAAGCCCATACAAGATACAGCATTGTATGGACTTGTGCATCTGCACGTATGGAAAAATCCGACCGATGACGCCTCCTGCTGCCGGCCGCCGCCTGAAACACCCCAACCGGACCTGGGTCCGCCCGTTCCGTGAGGGCGCAGGACCGCTGTACCTGCAGATCGCCCAGCAGGTGCGCGAGGCGGTGGACGATGGCGTGCTGCGGCCGGGCGATCGCCTGCCGCCGCAGCGCGACCTGGCCCAGCAGGTGGGGGTGGATCTGACCACGGTCACCCGCGCCTTCGCCGAACTGCGCCAAGCCGGCCTGCTGGACGCGCAGGGCGCGGGCGGCACCTTCATTGCGATGTCCGCCGGCAACCGCAGCACCTCGGTCGACCTGAGCATGAACATCCCCCCGCTGCTCGGCAGCGCGCCGTTCGCACAGGGCATGGAGGCCGGTTTCCAGCACCTGGGCCAGCAGCTGGGCCAGGGCGAGCTGATGAGCTACCACGTCGGTGCCGGCAGCCGCGACGACCGCGCTGCGGCCGTGCAATGGCTGGCGCCGGTGCTCGGCCCGGTGGGCGCCGAGCGGGTGGTGATCTGCCCCGGCGCGCAGACTGCGCTGTGCGCACTGATCCTGGCCCGCACCCAGCCGGGCGAACTGATCGCTGCCGAGCAACTGACCTATCCGGGCCTGCTGGCCGCTGCGCGCGTGCTGCAGCGGGGCGTGGTGCCGGTGGCGATGGACGCCGAGGGCATGCTGCCCGATGCCCTGGACGAAGCCTGCCAGCAGCGCCGGCCGCGCCTGCTGTACCTGGTGCCAACCATCCAGAACCCGACCACGGCGACGATGTCGGCGCAGCGCCGGCAGGCCCTGCTGGCGGTGGCACGGCGGCACGAACTGACCGTGGTCGAGGACGATCCCTACTGGCTGCTGGCCGGCGATGCCGCCCCGCCGCTGGCCGCGCTGGCCGACGGTGGCTGCCCGGTCTACTACATCTCCACCCTGTCCAAGTGCCTGGCCCCCGGCCTGCGCACGGCCTACCTGGTGGTACCGGGCGGCGAGCCGATGGAACCGGTGCTGGACGCTCTGCGTGCGATCGCGCTGATGCCCACCCAGTCGATGGTGGCCGTGGCCTCGCATTGGATCCGCACCGGCCAGGCGCAGGCGATGGTGCAGCGCTTCCAGCAGGAACTGCGCGAGCGCCAGGCCATTGCTGCCCGCTACCTGCCCGCCCGCCGCCAGGCCCACCCGGCCGGCCTGCATGTGTGGCTGCCGTTGCCGCCGCGGTTGGACCAGTACCGGCTGATCCAGGCGGCACAGGAACAGGGCCTTGGCATTGCCAGCTCCGACGCCTTCAGCGTGGAAGAACCGCCACCGGGCAACGCCATCCGCCTGTCGCTGGGCGGTGCGGTGGATCAGGACGCACTGGCCGGTGCGCTGGCCAAGCTGAACGAGATCCTGTCCGAGGCGCCCGACGCGCGGCATTCGGCGATCGTCTGAGCCATCCGTGGGCCATGCCCATACAAGATGATATCTTGTATGCAATGTATGGACGGAGGATGCGCCGCAGATGGCCGCCGACAAACTGAAGTTCCACCTGGTGATGGCCGGCTGCGGCGGGTTCGTCGTGCTGATGCTGGCCGCCCTGGCCTGGGTCTGCCTGCAACCGCAGACCGTGGATGTGCAGGCCGCCGAGCGCCACGCCATTGAACAGTGCCTGCAACGCAGCGAGGACGCGGCGCGCAGCGAGATCCAGCGCCGCGCCCAGGCCGACTCCTGCCGCGAGATGCGCAAGCAGTACGTGCACAAGTTCGGCGCGGACGGCTCCTGATGGGCGCAGCCGCGCCGCGCCCACGCCGTTCGATGCTGCCGGTGATGATCGCCCTCGCCTGCCTGTTCATGGCCGGCGTGGCGGCGGCACTGTGGCAGTACTTCGGCTATGGCGAGCAGTCCACGTTTGCCGAACAGGCCATCGTCTTCGATGACTCGCAGCTGCGATTGCCGGCGGAACTGGCCGGCGACACCGGCCGCATCCGCGTGGTGCATTTCTGGGACCCGGCCTGCGGCGTGTGCAACCGCGAAACCGGTGCCCACCTGAGCTACCTGATCAGCATGTATCGCCGCGCCGGCATCGACTTCTATGCCATCCGCCGCCCCGGCACCCAGGGTGAACTGCCCGAGCCGCTGCGCAGCAAGGTGATCACCCTGCCGACCATCGATGGCATCGGGAACATTCCGGCCAGCCCGGCGGTAGCGATCTGGGACCGCCAGGGCCACCTGGCCTATGCCGGCCCGTACAGCATCGGCATGGTCTGCAATTCGGCCAACAGCTTCGTCGAACCGTTGCTGGACAAACTGGTGCGCGGGGAAACCGTGCGCCCGAAAGGACTGCTTGCCGTGGGCTGCTACTGCCCCTGGCAGGCCCAGCGCTGAGGACGCGCGATGACATCACCGACGCTGGCTGGCGCAGCCGCCACAAACAACAACGGCGGTCACCTGTCCGAACCGACCGATGGTTATGGACAGGCTCCCGCCGTTGGAAGCAACGATACGCCCCGACATCCTCCGTACATGCCGCGACCCGATGTCGCAGGGCCTGGCATTGCAGGACTGGGCTGGGTGCAGGACGTGCACGTGCACAGCGGCCCGATCTACCTGCGCATCGTCAACACGCTGGAACGCACCATCAATCGCGGCGGCCTGGCGCCCGGGCAACGGCTGCCCTCGCAGCGCGCACTGGCGCAGCAGCTCGGCGTGGATCTGACCACGGTGACCCGCGCCTTCGATGAGGCACGCAAGCGTGGACTGATCGAAGCACGCGGGCCACAGGGCAGCTTCATCGCGCCGCCCAAGGCGGGCTTTGACCAGGCCGTCGATCTCAGCATGAACGTGCCACCGGTACCCGACGCCGATGCACTGGCGGAAATGCTGCGTCGGGGCGCGGCGGCGGTGCTCGCACGCAGCAATGCGCCGAACCTGATGACCTATCACCTGGGCGGTGGCAACCCGACCGACCGTCACGCGGCGGCGCGCTGGCTGCAGCCGATGCTGGGCACGGTGGACGATGCTCGCCTGCTGCTGACCGAAGGCGCGCAGGTGGCACTGGCGGCGATCCTGCTCAGCCAAGGGCGCGAGGGTGATGCGATCCTCTGCGACCGGTTGGTGTATCCGGGTCTGCTGCAGGCCGCCGCCGCACTGGGACGGCGGCTGGTCACGGTGGAGGGCGACGAACACGGCATGTGCCCGGAGGCGCTGGCCCGCCGGGCGCGGGAATGTGGCGCGCGCCTGGTCTACCTCAACCCCACCTGCCAGAACCCGACGGCACTGACGGTGCCCACCACGCGGCGCGAAGCGTTGGCGCGGGTGCTGGAGCGCGAAGGCCTGCTGGCGATCGAGGACGATCCGTACTGGCATCTGGCCGTCACCGCGCCCATTGCGCTGGCGACGCTGGCACCGCGACACGTGTTCCATGTGGCCACGCTTTCGAAGGTGATCAGCCCTGGCCTGCGTACCGCGTTCGTGCAATGCCCGGGCGCCGCCCATGCCGAGGCGATGGCCACCGCACTGCGTGCCACGCGGCTGATGGGTCACCCGCTGGTATCCGCACTGGCCAGCCAGCTGCTGCTGGATGGCTCGGCGCAGGCGCTGCTGGCGCAGGTGCGCGAGGAAGCGCGCGAGCGCACGCGGATGGCGCGGTATCTGCTGGCGCCCTCGTTGCTGGAGCGCGCCGATGGGCTGCATGCGTGGTGCCGGGTGCCAGCGCCGTGGACCGACGCCACGCTGGTGCGTACGGCGCAGCTGCAGGGCCTGGCGATCGCGCCTTCATCGGCGTTCTGTCCGCCGGGCGCGCCGTTCGCGAGCGGCGTGCGGCTGTCGTTGGGATTGGCTGCGGACCGGCGGCAACTGGAGAACGCGCTGCGGCGGATCGATCGGTTGTTGTTGTCCGATGCGTTGCCGGCGATTGACCGCTAGTGGAAGGGCATCCACGCATGGCGTGGATCTACTGGGCCTGTTCCGGTAGATGCCAACCTTGGTTGGCAACGCCCGTTCACGCCATGCGTGGGTACATTTGCAATCGTTGCCACCCCATTTCAGTAGATCCACGCCATGCGTGGATGGGTGTTGCGCCTACCCCAGCGCGGCCAACGCCTGCACCAGCGCATCCATCTGCGCGGGGCGGGTGAACACCGATGGTGTCACCCGCACGCAGGCGCCGGAGTCCAGGCCATCGCGATGGGTGGTGAATATCCGATGTTCATCCAGCAGCCGTTTCTGCAGCGCCAGGTTGTCTTCCACCGAGGCATGGCCACGCAGGCGGAAGCTGGCCAATGCACTGGCCAACGCCGGATCCGGTGACGACAGCACCTCGATATGCGCCATGTGCCGCGCCGCCACCGTCCAACGCTCACGCAGGTAGCGCAGCCGCGCCTGCTTGTTCGCTGCGCCGATGCCCTGATGCAGCGCGATGGCCTCCGGCAGCGCCAGATAGGCGGCGAAGTTGACCGTGCCGGTGTGCACGCGACTGCCCACGCGGCCGTCGTCGGTCTCGCCCATGTACGGATCCAGGTCGGCCACGCGTCCTTTGCGCACGTACATCGCGCCCACGCCCACCGGTGCGCCGATCCACTTGTGCAGGTTGATGCCAACGAAATCGGCCTTCAGGTCCGGCACCGCGTAGTCGATCTGGCCAAAGCCATGTGCGGCGTCGACAATCACATCGATGCCGCGTGCCCGCGCGCGCTCGGCGATCTCTGCCACCGGCAGCACCAGCCCATGGCGATGGCTGACCTGGGTCAGCAGCACCAGTTTCAGGCGCGGCAGGCGCGCGAACGCCTCATCGTAGGCCTGCAGGATCTGCTCATGGGTGGGCACCACCGGCAGTGCGATGCGCTCTACCTGCACGCCACGACGCTGCTGCAACCAGCGCATCGCGTTGATCATGCTGTCGTAGTCGACGTCGGCGTACAGCACCTGGTCGCCCGCAGCCAACCGGTTGTAGCCGCCGATCAGCGCGAGCATCGCTTCGGTGGCGCCACGGGTCAGCGCGATCTCGTCGGCGCCGACGCCAAGCATGTCGGCCACCTGCCGATGCACGGCCATGTACTGCGCCGGGAACGCGTGGCGACCGTACCAGGCATTGCCCCGGTTCACTTCGGCGGTATGCCGCTGGTAGCTGGCCAGGGTCTGCTTGCCCATCGCGCCCCAGTAGCCGTTCTCCAGGTGGTTCACTTCATCGGTGATGTCGAAGTGGCTGGCGACGGCGGACCAGTACGACTCGTCACGGGCCAGCACATCCGGCGTCGTGGAAGGTGCAGGAATGTCCATCGGCACAGCGTAGCGCGCGGCGGCCATGGCAGGCAGTGAAGACAGCGCCGCAGCGGCCGGCAGCAGCGCGCCGGCACGCAGCAGGGAACGGCGGCGGCTGTCCATCAGAAGCTCAGCCGGTAATGCGCGTACACGTTGGCACCGTCGGTGTCGTACGGCGCGTTGCGTGAATAGATCAGGCCACGGCTGGCCTGGAACGTGGCTTCGTCCGGGTAGCGGTCGAACACGTTGTCGGCGCCCACGCGCAGGCTGTGGTGTTCGTTGATGCGATAGCCCACGGCCAGGTCGAGGAAGGTCATCGCACCGAACTGCTGGTAGATATCGCCGGTGGCATTGCCCGTAGAGTCGGTCCACTTGCCGTAATAGCGCACGCGTGCCATCAACGACCACGCGCCGATGTCCCAGCTGCCGGTGAAGCTGCCCTTGTGCTCGGGCAGGCGGTCTTCGAACAGCACGCGCTGGGTTTCGTTGGTGGCCACCGAGGTGCTGCCGTTGTCGACGCGGGTCTGGTTGTAGTTGTATGCCAGGGTCAGCGTCATCCGCCCTGCGCCGAGGTCGCGCAGGTAGTTGCCGACCACATCCACGCCGGTGGTGGTGGTGTCGAAATCGTTGGTGAAGTAGTTCACCGAGGTATAGCCCAGCGGATTCGGCGTGCCGGCCGGAATGGCGAAGCTGGCCGACTGGCTGAAGCGGTCGCTGAGCGTGATCCGGTAGACATCGACCGACCCCGACAGGCCCAGGTCGGTGCGCCAGGTCAGGCCCAGCGAGGCCGTGCGCGATTCTTCCGGGGTCAACGGCTTGGCACCCAGCAGCTGCGCCAACGGATCGCTGGGCGACAGGCGGCCGCTGGTGAAGATCTGCAGCGTGCGCGTGTCCAGGCCCTGGGTGGTGCTGGTGGTGTTGAGCTGGGCCGGCGTGGGCGCGCGGAAGCCGGTGGAGAGCGTGCCGCGCAGCGCCACGTCCGGGGTGATCGCAAAACGTGCCGACAGCTTGCCATCCACCGTGCTGCCGAAGCTGGAGAAGTCTTCATAGCGACCGGCCGCGCCGATGCTCCAGCGCTCGCCCAGCGGCACTTCCATGTCCACGTAGGCGGCCTTGCTGCGCTGGCTCCACTGCCCGGCCTGGCTGGCCGAGAAGCCCGGCGCGCCGTTGGAATTGGCTTCCAGGCCCGCCGCAGCGCCACGGCCCACCGCATACGAGGCCGGGTCGCCGGCGCGCACCTGGTAGGTCTCCTGGCGGAACTCGGCACCGAAGGCGACGTTGACCGGCTTCGACAGCGCAGCCACGTCCCATTCGTAGTTGAAGTCCGCATTGGCGTTCTTCTCGGTCTGGGTCAGCCGGCCGAGGTCGAAGGAGGTCGGGCTGTCCGGGCCCAGCGAGGCGTTGATGGAGTTGTCCAGGCTGTAGTCGATGGCATTGCGGCCATACGAGGCGCTCAGGTCCCAGCGCAGCTTGGGCGTGATCTCACCACGCAGGCCCGCGACCAGCTGCAGGTCGTTCTGGGTGTTGCCGTACTGCGGGCTGAAGCCCACCGGATACAGCGAGCGCAGGTTCCAGGCCGGGAAGATGCTGGTCGTGCGGTACGCACCGGTGGTGGTATCGGGGTTGCGCCAGTTGAAATCACTGACGCCTTCGCTGTGGCTGTACAGGCCAAAGGCATACAGCTCCAGGGTGTCGCTGGCATTGGCCTTCAGGTTGAAGCCCATGCGGCGGCTTTCCAGCTCCGGCTGGCCCCAGCGCTGAACCGGGTTGGGCACGTCCAGTTCGGGATGCGCGGCCTGGAAGGCGATGGCGTCGGGACGCTGGCGCGTGCGTGAGGTCGCATCGGAGTTGGACGATTCGGCGAACAGGGCGAGGCTGCCGTAGTCACCCAGCGCCCAGCCGGTGCGCGCACTGAAGTCGCGCGAGCCGCCATCGCCCTGCGCGTACTGCGAATAGCCCGCAGTGATCTCGGTGCCCGGGCTGTCCTCCAGGATGATGTTGATGACACCGGCGATGGCATCCGAGCCGTACTGCGCCGACGCCCCATCGCGCAGCACTTCGATGCGCTTGATGGCGCTGGTCGGAATCTGGGCCAGGTCGGCGGCCTGTGCGCCGCGGTTGCCAAGCAACGCACTGCGATGGAAGCGGCGGCCGTTGACCAGCACCAGCGTCTGGTCCGGCGACAGGCCACGCAGCGTGGCCGGGCGCACGAACACCTGGCCATCGGCCATCGGCAGGCGCTGCACCACGAACGAAGGCACCAGCTGCGCCAGCACGTCCTTCAGGTCGGTGGAGTCGACCGACTGGATGTCCTGCTTGGTGAACACGTCCACCGGCGCCAGGGTTTCAAACTGGGTGCGGTTGGAGGCACGGGTACCGGTGACCAGCATCGCATCAAGCTGGGTGGGCGCAGCGGCGTTGCCACTGCTGCTGGTGTCTGCCGTTCCGGCATCTGCAGCGATCGCGCCTCCTGCGCTGACCAGACCAAGGGCGAGGAGGATGGAACGCGACAGCTTCGAACGATGCACGGCAGGACTCCGGGAAGGCACGACAGGGCCAGGTGGGACCTGGACAAGGCGCGCAGTCTCGGGGCGGGATGTGAAGCAGCGATGACGTGGAGACGACAGTTGCGACCGCTGGAGGTGCAGCCGCCGCCCATGCCGGGCTCTGTGCTATCCGGCAGTGTCGTCGTCGAAGCCGAAGACGGCGGGCCGCGCCGTCCGCAGCGGGATGAACAGCGCGATCGCGAAAACGAACAGGAAAGGCGCGGAGAGGATGGCAGTGTCCTCGGTTCCGAAGGCAATCAGGTTCACCTGCAGTTGGCCGATCCACTCAAGGTCCATGAGCACCAGCACAAGGCCACCGATAGTGGGGCACGGCAGGCCGCCATGGCCTGCCATCAACAACGTGGGCGCCAGCAGTGCTGCCAGCAATGAGAACATCACACGGTACAGCCAGGGGTCCCCGCGCCAGCGTGGTGCCCGCCGCCACATGAGCACCAGCAGCGCCAGTGGCAGCAGCGCCGGCAGCAGGGCAATCGCAATGATCATCACCATGCGGCGATCTGCGCGGTCTGGTTGATAGCGGTGACTTCCGGCATGTCCCTGGCCTCGATCGTGTCCATGAAGATCGCATTGTTGCCGGTGCAACGGCAAACGCAAAGCCCCGCCGGCGCAAGAACTGCTAAGCGCCCCACCCCGTCGATCCGGTACGCTGCCCGGCATTCGAACGAGGGACAGCGCGATGAGCGCAGCCGGCAAAGCGTTGTGGTACATCGAAAGCCATGCCGACAAGCCGCTGGCGCTGGCCGACATCGCGGCAGCCGCCGGATTGTCGCCCTTCCACCTGTCACGCCTGTTCCAGGCCCGCACCGGCACGTCGGTGGTGCGCTACCTGCGTGGACGCCGCCTGACCGCCGCCGCGCAACAGCTGGCCAACGGTGCCGGCGACATCCTGCAGGTGGCGTTGGCAGCCGGTTACAGCACGCATGCCGCGTTCACCCGTGCCTTCTGCGAGCAGTTCGGGCAGACCCCGGAGCGCGTGCGCGAGCGGGGCCTGCAGGAACTGGCACTGGTGCACGCGATCCGCCTCGACGACGCGCCACAGGCCTGCACCGAGGCGCCCAGGCTGATCGACTGCACGCCCTTCCAGGTGGCCGGCATCGGCATGCGCCACAGCCGCGACAGCGGCGGTGCGATTCCCGGGCAGTGGGCACAGCTCAATCGCGAATGGCCAACACCGGCGCCGGTCAGTTTCGGTGTGTGCTGCAACAGCGACGACGAGGGTGGCTTCGACTACATCGCAGCATTGCCGGTAAACGCACTGCCATCGGTGCCTGCACACTGGCAGCGGGTGGATGTGCCTGCGCGCCGTTACCTGGTGGCCTGGCATGGCGGCCATATCTCCACCATCCGCTCGACCTGGTTCTGGCTGCTGGACCAGTACCTGCCGGCAAGCAGCCTCCACCTGGCCAACGCGCCGGATCTTGAACGCTACGACACCCGCTTCGACGAGCATACCGGCCATGGCGGCGTGGAAATCTGGCTGCCGGTCGATCACCGTCCTGACTGACCCGGAGAAACCGATGATGCGCGCGACACGATGGATCCTGACCCTGCTGTTGGCTGCTCTGGCGCCGATGGCGATGGCGGCCGCTCCCAACATTGCCGGTGAACGTCATGGCGTGACAACGCTGAACAGCGCGGCGATCCGCGACGGAGCTCGGCGCGAGGTGCTGCGCTTCACCGTGTGGTACCCGGCAATGCCAGGCAGCGAAGAAACGCCGCTGACCATCGGGCCACCGGATGCGCCGCTGTTCGAGGTGGGGCGCGCGGCGAAGGATGCCCCCATTGCCGGCAGGCGCCTGCCAACCCTGTTGCTGTCGCATGGCAATGGCGGCACCGCGCGCATGATGGGGTGGCTGGGCACCGCGCTGGCGCGGGCTGGCTACCTGGTGATCGCCGTGGACCACCCCGGCAACAACGGCGCCGATGAGATGACGCTGGCCGGCAGCGTGCTGACCTGGCTGCGCGCCGACGACCTGAAGGCGGCGCTGGCAGCCGTGCAGGCCGACCCACAGCTGGGGCCACATGCTGATGCATCGCGGCTGGGCGTGGTGGGCTATTCCGCCGGTGGCTTCACCGCACTGCTCAGCGCCGGCGCACGGCCGGACATGACGCGGCTGCTGGCGTTCTGCCAGGCGCACCCGGACGACGGCGTGTGCAGGCCACAGCAGGAAGCGGCCGCGCATACGATGGCGGCGCGTCTTGCTGCGGCGGCGTCACCACAACTGCAACCGTACGTGCAGCATGCACAGGATGATCGTTCGATTGCCGGCGTGCGCGCGGTGTTCGTGCTGGCGCCCGCCATCGTGCAGGCGTTTGCACCGGAGCAACTGAAGGCGTTGCGGCAGCCGGTGATGATCGTGCTGGGTTCAGCGGATGAAGTGGCGGCGCCGGCGACCAACGGTGATGTGGCGGCGGCGCTGATTCCGAAAGCAACGTTGCACGCGCTGCCCGGTGTCGGCCACTACGATTTCCTGTCTGCCTGCACGCCGCTGGCAGATGAGCGGCTGCAGGCGCTGTGCATGACTGCGGTACCGAAGGAGCAGACGCATGCCGTGGCGGTGGAAGACGCGGTGCGCTTCTTCGCGGAAGCCTTGCGCTGAAGACAGTCGAGCACGGCTCGATGCCAGGGCTGGCAACAACGATTCGTTGCACAGGTGATGACGCGGCGCAAAGGTGCGCGGGACTACACTGCCCCTAGCGCTCCACGGAGGATCGATCATGCGCCTGCTGCATCTCTCGCTGCCGGTATCCGATGTTGCCAGCGTCGCCGCGTACTTCCGCGACGTGCTGCAGCTGGACGTGGCCGGCGACCAGGTCCGCATTGGCTGGAGCACGATCCAGCTGCAACCGGCGAATGGCCGTCCGGTAGGCGGCGTGCACCTGGCCTTCAATGTGCCGGACAACCGCTTCGCCGACGCCATGAGCTGGCTGCGTGCACGCACGCCGTTGCAATGCAATCCGGAAGGGCTGGACTACTTCGCACTGGAAAGCAGCTGGCAGTCGCAGTCGGTGTATTTCACCGGACCCGATGGCCTGATCCTGGAGCTGATCGGCCGCAGGCGCTTGCCGGCCAGCGACCGCACTGGCGCCTTCCATGGCAGCGAACTGACCTGCCTGAGCGAGGTCGGCCTGCCCAGCCATGATGTCGATGCGGTGCGCGAACAATCCAGCCAACGCTTCGGCCTGCGGCCGATCAGCCCGCCGTCGCCCCAGTTCGCGCCGATGGGCGATGACGAGGGCTTGCTGATCGTGGTCGCTGCCGATCGCCGTTGGTTCCCCGAGCAGAAGGACCTGCCCAACGCGCAGGGCCTGCAGCTGCAGGTGGCCGATGTGAGCGGCAGCGGCGAACTGGACGATGCCGCGCTGGGCTGGCGGGTGCAGGCGGCCTGAGTTACCAGCTGCCCGAGGCGCCACCGCCACCGCTGCGGCCGCCACCACCGGACCAGTCGCTGGAACTGCTCGAGGACGAACTGGACGACGAGGTGCTGGACGAGGAACGATAGCCTCTGGACGACCCCCGGCCGCCGCGGGCCTTTTCGCCGGGCAGCAGAGTGAACACCCAGATGAAGTACAGGAACAGCGTGCCCATGCTGGACACGATCGTCGCCAGCACGCGGGCGTTCTCGTCGCCGGCACGGTCGATGGCCAGCAGCGCGCCCAGCGCATAGCCACCGGTCAGCAGCACCAGCACCACCAGGCGGATGGCGAAGCTGTTGCGGTTCTTCCGCCAGCGCGCGCGACCGGCCTGCACCAGGAAGAACACCAGCATGGCGACGATGCCGACTGCCAGGTTCAGCAGCGTGTGCAGCGCAAGGCTGGGCGGCAACTGGCCGCGCACCAGCATCACCGCGAAGAAGCCGGTGCTGACGGCCAGCATGCCGTACAGCACGATGCGTACGCCGCCGCTGCGACGCCAGCACCAACCCAGCAGTGTTGCCACCGGTACCGCGGGCAGCAGCACGAAGAACAATGCCGGCAGCACGTGGCGCGGCAGCAGCAGCGACGCAGAAAGCCCCCCCGCGGCGATCACCGCCGTCACCAGCAGCGGTCTGCCCCACGCAGGTAATGTCGGCCACGTTGATCTGGGCATCGCCGCATTGGCTGCCAGTGCCTTGCGCCGCCGCTCGCGGCGGTTACCGATGAAATCAGCTTCGGTCCTCTTCGCCAGCAGACGCGGTGGCGATCGCCACAAACCAGCCAGGAAGCCCGCCAGCAACGTCAGCGCGACGACTGAATCCCCCGTGCGCCAGTCCGCGGGCAACACGTTGCGTGCCGACGTATCTTCCCAGGGCGGCAATTGCTCGCCGTCGACCAGCGCCACCAGCACGTTGGTCCCGTCCAGGACGCCCTGGTCCAGGTCTCCCTCGCGCAGCCGCGGCACGATCGCCTTGTCGATGATGCGCGCGGCATAGGCATCGGGAATGGTGCCTTCCAGGCCATAGCCGGTCTGGATGCGTACACGCCGATCCTGCACCGCCACCAGCAGCAACACGCCATCATCGACGCCAGCGCGGCCCAGCTGCCATTGGTCGAAGACACGCTGCGCATAGGCTTCGATGCCTTCCTCGCCAACGCTGGGCACCACCAGCACCTGCAGTTGCGCGCCCTTGCGTGCCTGCAGCTGCAATGCCTGCTCGCGCAGCGCGGCGCGGGTGCTGGCGGACAGCGCATTGGCGGTGTCCACTACCGGGTCGTCCAGTGCAGGAATCGGGGCTGCCGCCAGCGACAGCAACGGCAACAGGCAGAGCAGCAGCACAAGCCACGCCCACGGCCTGGCAACGCGCGCCTGCGGCACCCGGCTCATGTGCCCTGCCCTGCCTCGATCTGCGCATACAACGCCTGCAGCCGGGCAGCGTTCTGCGCGAACACCTGCAGGTCCGCGTCGACCAGTGCCGGCCAGTCCGGTACATGTCCCAGCAACTGTGCCACCTGCTCCTGCGGTGCGCGGTCAAAGCCCTCGCCCAGCACGGTCAGATAGCGCTGGCGGAAACCCTCCGGGTCCTGCTGGTCCTGCACATACAGCTGCACCGCCAGCAGGCCGGCGTAGAGATAGTTGACCAGGTACTGCGGGTCCTCGTACATCAGGCGCTTGCTGATCCAGTTGCTGCGCAGCTGCGGGTAGCGTTGCGGCTGCTGGCCATAGCGCGCCAGCACCTGGCCGGTGAGCGCATCCAGATCGTCGGCGGTGCCCAGGGTGTTGCCAGCCACGCCCTGGTAGATCGACTGCTCCAGCTGCGCTTCCTCGGAGGAGGTGAACAGCTGCATCACCATGTCATCCAGCAGCGATTTCAGGTAGTACGCCCTGGCGCGAGGATCCTGTGCCTGCTGGTACAGCTGGTCACGAAAGCGCAGTTCGTTGTAGATGGCAAAGGCTTCGGTCAGCCACGCACTGCCATTGCGCTGCAACGGCGAGGCATGGCCACGTTGCATCCATTGCCCGTGCACGGCGTGCCCGGCTTCATGGGCGATCTCCACGTCGCTCTCCAGATCCCCGCTGCGCAGCCCCACGAACAACAGCGACGGCATGTCCGGAGCAACCACCTGGAACGCGTCGTGGCTGCGACTGCCCAGCACGGTGGCCAGGTCCATGCGCTTGTGCGCAGGGTCCAGCAGCGCGCGCAGCTCGGCGACATACTCCGGCCCCAGGTGCTGCATGGCATCGGCGGCGGTATCGCGCAGCTGCTCAAGCGTCAGCACCGATGGCGTATAGCCGGCATCCGGCACGGTGGTATCCCAGACCTGCGGCGACGTGATGCCGCTGCGCCCAGCATGCTGCAGCAGCATGTCCTGGTAGGCACGACGGTCTGCCGCGTGACGCTCGATCGCCGCCAGCGTAGCGTCGACGGTCGCCGTATCCATGCCCATGCGACGGTAGCCACGCGCGGTGGCCGAGCCATCTCCCTGCAGGCGCGCGGCGGCGTCATTCACCTGCACCAGGCCCAGCAGCACCGAAGCCATCGGCTCGCGGCGCGATTGCAGGCCCTGCCAGTATCCCTTCCAGCCGGCCTCACGCAGCGTACGGTCGGAGTGCTGGGCCAGCGCCTGCTTGTCGGCGCCGGTATCCCAGCTGCGGCCAGCCCCCTCGACGCGCGGAAATGCGGCGCTGTGGAAGATCTGCCGATGCAGGCGCGCGAAGGTATCCAGCGCCGGGTCGGCCAGCGTATCCACGGCATCATCCAGCTGCGCATTGGCCGGCGCCGCACCTTCCTGCACCGCACGGTCGCGCAGGAACCGGTAGGACGCCAACCAAGGTGCATCCGCCGGTGCCTCACGCAGGGCGGCCCTGCCCGCGCGGGCGATACGGCTGCACAGACCCATCACCTGGTCCAGCGCCTGCGCCGGGCGACGATCGCGTGCGTTGCGGGCAGCCTGCAGATGCAGATACGCATGGTGGCGCAGGCACTGTGCCTGCAGCGCTTCGGCCTGGCGGAAGCGCGTGGCCGGCTCGCTCGCCGTGGCGCCCTGCAACGCCTCAACGCGCTTGCCCAGGGCAATGCGTGCCGTCTGTTCGGCGGCGGCGCTGGGAAAGTAGGCGCGATCGTCAGCGTGCAGCGATTGCGCGTGGGCGCCGAGCGACGTGGTCATCGCCCACAGCGTGGCGATGACCAGGGTAACGGTGGTGGTGCGCATCCTGCGGGCCTGCATCGGCGTCTCCGTGCCTTGAACGTGCTTGGAGCCTAGCAGCCGCCGACGGCCTGCGCCTGTCCCGATCTGGCCTCAGATCGACTCGTCTTCACGCTTGACCAGTGTCCAGCACGGCTTCTGCACGAAGGTATAGGTCTGCTGGTCGCTGCTGTCGGGCGTGCGGATCTGCACCTGCATCTGCCCATCGGCCACGGCCGTCACCTGCATCTGCCGGCCCTGCCCGGCCAACCCGGCTGGATCAGGCATCACCGGCCATTCGACAGCGGCCAATGCCAGCGGGCGCTCCACAGTACGCGGCTCAGGCTCGGCACCCGCGTCAACGTAGCTGTCCAGCAGCGGATCGGCCGTGGCCTTTTCCTGCAGCGTGATCTCATTGCCGAAGTGTTTGAGGAAGGTATCGAACGCGGGATGGGGGCACGCCGCTGTCGCCACCGCGGGTGCCGGCTCCACCGCCTTGGCCGTGCTGGCAGGTGCCGCTGCAGGGGCCGGGACATCAGCAGGCGCTGGCTGCGGCGCAGGCGTGCAGGCGGACAGCGCAAGGCCAAAGGCGGGTGCCAGCAGCGCAAGGGGACGGCGGAGCTTCATGGGATCGTCCTGATTCCGGTTTGGTCGCGCCATCCTATCCTGCCGCCTACAATCGCGCCTTCCCGCCTGTTCGAGATGCCCATGCGCCGCCTCCTGCTCCTGATCGGCCTGCTGCTGCCCGCCCTGTGGCCAGCCTTGGCGATGGCCATCGAGGTCCGTGAAGGCGACCTGCTGTTCGTCACCGCTGGCCGTGCCGGCCTGAGCGCGGCCATCGACGATGCGACCGGAAAGCAAGGTGCGCCCAGCTTCGACCATGTCGCCCTGGTGGCGTCGTCGCCGCAGGGCTGGGAAGTGCTGCATGCCGATGAGAAGGGCTCGCGCCGGCAGACGCTGGACCAGTTCCGCGAGGATGCGCGTGGCAAGCAGCGGCAGGTCGTGGTCTATCGCCTGCGCGCGCCGCCAAAGAATGCCATCACCGATGCAGTGACCACCGCGCGCACGATGCTGGGCAAACCGTACAACACCGCCTACGTGTTGAACGACGAACGTTACTACTGCTCGGACTTCATCGAACGCGCGTTCCGTGCACACCATGTGTTCACACTGCAGCCGATGAACTTCCGCAACCCGCAGACCGGTGAGATTTCCCAGCACTGGGTAGACCTGTATCGCGGCATGGGCCTGGATGTACCGCAGGGCCTGCCCGGTACCAATCCCAACGACATGGCCGCAGCGACAGTGCTGCAGCGGATCGGCGTGCTCGAATAAGCGAAGCCCCGCGCGGGGCGGGGCTTCGTCGGTGATGAATGGCGACTGCCAGGATCACTCTTCCTCGTCCTGCCCGCCCTGCTGCTGGTTCTGGTTGCGCTTCTGCTGTTCCTGCTGCTGTTGCTGCTGCTGGTCGCGGCCGCGCTCCTGCTGCTGATCCTGCTGGTTCTGCTGGCCCTGCTGCTTCTGGTTCGGGTTCTGGTTCTGCTGTGCCATGTCCGATCTCCAAATGCCACGCGCGGAATGCGGTGGACGGGGCCATCGTCGGCAGCAATTGGTTAACCATGCGTTGTGAGCGGGCTACACCTGTGTGTACGCGCGTGAATGAACGCGCGCCAGCCCTTGCGGCACAAGCCACGGAAGGATTCATGCGGGTTTGGCATGTCCTCATGCTGCAGCCGGAAAGGAACGCATTCAGCGGCCTGCACCGCCGTGGCGTGCGCAGCAGCCGCCTACGCCTATGGTCCCATTTGCAGCATGCCGGGGCGCCGCCTATCGTCGGGTGACATCACCCCGGAGATGCGCATGGCCCGCGACAACGCAGCACGCCCCACCTACGAACAGGCACTGGCCGGTTTCAGCATCGAGCTTGCGCAGCGCCAGCTGCATGGTGACCTGCAGGCCGGCATCAACGCCTGCGTGGAGTGCTGTGACCGCCATTGCGGCCGCAATGCGCTGGCGCTGCGCTGGGTGGATGTCCACGGCGCACTGCATCGGTACACCTTCGAGGACCTGCGCGATGCCTCCGCACGTGTTGCCCATGTGCTGGCAGCGCAGGGCATCGGCAGGGGTGATGTGGTGGCCGGCCTGCTGCCGCGTACACCGGACCTGCTCGCGACCATCCTCGGCACCTGGCGGGTGGGCGCGATCTATCAGCCGTTGTTCACCGCGTTCGGCCCCAAGGCCATCGAAACACGGTTGAAAACCGGCCGCACCGCCCTGGTGGTGACCGACAGCGCAAACCGCAGCAAGCTGGACGAGGTCGATGGCTGCCCGCAGGTGGCCACCGTGCTGGCATCCGGACAGACGCTGCGTGCCGGCGACATAGACTGGACCGCACGCACCGCCGGTGCCACACCCGACTTCGCGCCGGTGATGCTGCGCGGAGAAGAGCTGATGGCGCTGCTGTCCACCTCCGGCACCACCGGCAGTCCCAAGGGCATGCCGGTGCCGCTGCGCGCATTGCTGGCCTTTGCCGGTTACATGCAACAGGCCGTAGACCTGCGCGCAGACGACGTGTTCTGGAACATCGCCGATCCCGGCTGGGCCTATGGGCTGTACTACGCCGTGATCGGCCCACTGCTGCTGGGCCAGGCCACCACCTTCAGCGAAGCCGGTTTCAGCGTGCAGGTATTGAACGACATCGTCGCGCGGCTGGGTGTCACCAACCTTGCCGGCTCGCCGACCGCCTACCGGCAGGTCATCGCCGCCGGGCCCGAGGCCATCGCTGCCATCAACGGACAGCTGCGGGTGGTGAGCAGCGCCGGCGAACCGCTGAACCCGGAGATCGCCCGCTGGTTCGCTGCCCATCTGGGCACCACGGTGCTCGACCACTACGGCCAGACCGAGACCGGCATGGTGGTGAACAACCACCACGCGCTGGAGCATGCCGTGCGGCCGGGGTCATCGGGCGTTGCGATGCCCGGTTACCGTGTGGCGGTACTGGACGATGCCGGCAACGAACTGCCGCCGCGCACGCCGGGCATCCTCGCCGTGGACCTGCGGCAGTCGCCGATCATGTGGTTCACCGGCTACTACGGTGCCGACACGCCGGCGCTGGGTGATCGTTACTACTTCACCGGCGATTCGGTGGAATGCGAGGACGATGGCTCGATCAGCTTCATCGGCCGCTCGGACGACCTGATCACATCGTCGGGCTATCGCATCGGTCCATTCGACGTGGAGAGCGTGCTGATGGAGCACCCTGCAGTGGTGGAGACCGCGGTGATCGGCGTGCCGGATCCCGAACGCACCGAGATCGTCAAAGCGTTCGTGATCCTGCGCGATGGTGTCAGCGGCAGCGACACGCTGGCGCAGGAACTGCAGCAACATGTGCGTCGCCGGTTATCCGCGCATGCGTATCCGCGACAGGTTGAGTTCGTGGCGGAGCTGCCGAAGACACCCAGCGGCAAGCTGCAGCGCTTCCTGCTGCGCAAGGCGGAGATCGAGAAGCAGGCGGCGGCTGGCTGAGGGTCTCCGGGGTCAGAGCCCTTCCTTCGGAAGGGATCTGACCCCGGGGTCGAATCCTCTCCAGCGGAGAGGCTCTGACCCCACATGACCCCGTGTCTGCGCTACGGCATCACCGGCGGCACGTACGCCAGCGTCATCCCCAGCAGCCACAACAGCCCCAGCACCAGCGGGATATGCACCAGCAGCTGGATGAAGGTGAAGCCAACGATGTCGCGGGCCTTCAGGCCGAGCACGCCCAGCAGCGGCAGCATCCAGAACGGGTTGATCAGGTTCGGCAGCGCTTCGGCCGCGTTGTAGACCTGCACCGCCCAGCCCAGGTGCGCCTTCAGTTCGTTCGCGGCCTGCATCACGTACGGCGCTTCGATGATCCACTTGCCGCCACCGGACGGCACGAAGAAGCCCAGCACCGCCGAGTACACGCCCATCACCAGCGCGAAGCTTTCGGTGCTGGCCACGTGCACGAACAGGCTCGACAGCCGATGCGCCAGGGTCTCACCGTCGCCACCGGCAGCGTGGGTGAGGATCATCGCGATGCCGCCGTACAGCGGGAACTGGATCAGCACACCGGTGGTGCTCGGTACCGCCTTGGCCACCGCGTTGAGGAAGCTGCGCGGGCGCCAGTGCAGCAGCAGGCCCAGCGAGATGAACATGAAGTTGTAGGTGTTGAGGTTGGCGATCGCGCTGACCAGCGGCTTGTTGGCGAACTCGTTGAACAGCCAGCCGAAGGCCAGCAGTGAAAGCAGCACGGTCAACAACGGGCTGTACTCCAGCCACTCGCCCGGACGGGTGCGGCGCTGCAGCGGCTCCGGTTCGGCCTGCGCCGCGCCGGGGAAATCTTCGGCGGTACGCGCACTGCCGGCAGCCGGCGCGGTCAGCCAGGCGATCAGCAGCGAAACCACGATCAACACCGAGGTCAACGCGATCGACTGCCACAGGAAGATGGTTTCGGTGAACGGCAGCACGCCGGTGATCTCCACCAGCCCCGGCGGCATGCTGGCCGGGTTGGCCTGCAGCTGTGCCGCCGACGAACTCAGGCCCATCGCCCACACCGCGCCCAGGCCCAGGTAGGCCGAGGCACCGGCAGCCCGATAGTCCATGCGCAGCTCGGTGCGGCGGGCCAGCGCGCGCACCAGCAGGCCGCCGAACACCAGCGAGAAGCCCCAGCTGAGCAGCGAGGCCAGCATGCTGACCAGGCCGACGTACACCACGGCACCACGACCGGTGCGTGGCACCCGGGCCAGGTAGTCGATGAAGCGCGCGACCACCGGTGCAGTGGCTACCGCATAACCACCGATGACCACGAAGACCATCTGCATGGTGAAGGGAATCAGGCTCCAGAAGCCGTCGCCGAAGGCGCTGGCGGTGGCCTGCGGGGTGGCGCCGAAGCCCATCGCCGCCAGCGCGACGATGACCACGCCGAGCACCGCGAATACGTACGCATCGGGGAACCACTTTTCCGCCCAGGCGGCCGAGCGCAGCGCGGCGCGCGCCATCCAGCCGTCCTGTACTGCTGCCGTCGAGGCCATCACCTACCCTCCCAGGTTCGATGGCCTGATTCTGGGCGGTGGGGTGCGGGCTGTCAGCCACCTATTGGTCGTAGGTGGCCGGCCGCCGGGCATGGCCCGGCGCTACCAGTTCGGCCGAGGATTCCGACCCGTGCACATGGCGCGGGGTAGCGCCGGGCCATGCCCGGCGGCCTTCTCAACGCAGCGCCAGATCCACGGCGATACCGGCAAACAGCGCGGCACCCACCCAGTTGTTGTGCAGGAAGGCCTTGAAGCACGGCCCACGCTCGCGGTTGCGGCAGATCCAGAACTCGTACACCACCAGCAGCGTGGCCACCGCTACGCCGGCCAGGTAGTACCCACCCAGCCCGCCGCGCACGCCCACCAGCGCCATCGTGGCCAGGAACAGCGCGTACAGCACGCCCTGGATGACCAGGTCCAGATCGCCGAACAGGATCGCAGTGGAGTGCGAACCCATCTTCAGGTCGTCTTCGCGGTCGACCATGGCGTACCAGGTGTCGTAGGCGGTGGACCACAGGATGTTGCCGGCATACAGCAGCCAGCCCAGCATCGGCACCTCGCCCTGCACGGCGGCGAAGGCCATCGGGATGCCCCAGCCGAAGGACATGCCCAGGTAGACCTGCGGCAGATGGGTGTAGCGCTTCAGGTAGGGATAGCTGGCCGCCAGGAACACGCCGATGAAGCTCAGCGCGATGGTCAGGCCGTTCAGGTTCAGCACCAGGCCGAAGGCCACCAGCATCAGCACCGCGAACAGCACCAGCGCCGCCCGGCCGCTGATTGCGCCGGTCGCCAGCGGTCGCGCCTTGGTGCGCTCCACGTGCGGGTCGAGCCAGCGGTCGGCGTAGTCGTTGATGACGCAACCGGCCGAGCGGGTCAGCCAGACGCCAGCGGTGAACACGAACAGGGTCCACAGCGGCGGCAGGCCGCCAGCGGCCAGCCACAACGCCCACCAGGTGGGCCACAGCAGCAGCAGCGTGCCGATCGGGCGATCGGCGCGCATCAGGGACCAGTAATGCCGCCAACGCGGCGTCGGCGCCGGATGCGGCGCGGAAAGGGGGGTATCAGCCATGACACTAGGATACTCCTGTGCCTTCGGACCGACTTTGCCGGCGGGGGGAGATTTGTGCGGCGAAACTGGATAGAATGCCCATCCCGCACCGCCTCATTGCGTTGCGATGCCCGCCCCGGCCTTGGCCGACGGCGCGGCGGTTCCACCACGCGCTCGTAGCTCAGCCGGATAGAGTAGTGGCTTCCGAAGCCATTGGTCGGGGGTTCGAATCCCTCCGGGCGCGCCAATTTGAACGCTTGGCTGATGCCAAGAAGTGCGAACCCCGGGGCGATCCGGGGTTCTCTGCATCTAGCGGCCCGATCAAGCGCGCCTTCGACACCTCCCCCCCTGACGTCAGCCATCACCCAGAGCGCCCGAGTCAAAGGTGCCTGCGCAGCGCCCGTCGGGGCAGTCTCGACCAGGTACATGTTGAACAACTGAGTCCTGTCTCTCGGCCAATGCCCTTGCAGGTGGTGCCGTGAGCAAGCATCAACTCGCGGCAGCTTCTTTTCCACGAAATGGATGCGCGCGTCGTCGCGCGAAAAACCCAAGCAACGCTCGCCATCGTGTCGGTTCGACGCGCACCAGTGTCTTATCATCGCAGCACACATTGGAATCATCGGACGTCCAGAACTCGATGCTGTGGGCGCCACACAGCGCCGCTCCGGAAAACTGCATATCTTCTGCCATGCTTGGTGCGCCTGCTCCGCAGTGCCTGCCCAGCAGGCTAATGCAGCTCGCTAATGCAGTTCGCCATCGGGCATCGCCTGCACTCATCGCACAGGATCGGAGTGCGGTGCGGTACAGAGGTTCGGAATCTGAGAGGATGAAACCGGCGAGAACACAAGCATTGACACCGCTTCATTCCTTACACTTCCCACGAACCACGCTCACTGCATTGAAGACTGACGCTTCGGCACATGTTCTGAGGCGAGAAAATCGCGGAAGTAATTTAAAAAAGGGAACTTATGAACTTCAGACTTTTGCTAGTGCTGATTTCGATGCCTGCAATCACGATTTTCTCTCCTGAATCCAAGGCATCAGAGACGATCGGCTACTGCGGCACTCCGTACGATACTGCTGTGACCGCGGACTACCCAATACGCGGCACATGGATGTACCAACGCTCGGCCTGTTCCTGGCAGACCACGCTTCAGGATTTCCACCGAATCGGCGGCACAACTGTACTGAACTTCGCGCCGCACCTGAAACGTCACGCAGATCCCGCCACTGTCGCAATTGGCTGCCGAACGTCAACTGGAGCTTCCTGCGTGCAACAGGCCATGCAGGAGATCGGCAGCGCTCGTATCCGGAACTGGCTGAGCTATGAATTCGATGAGCACTATGGCCCCGCGATTGCTTGCCCCAGCGGCTTGGACCGAAAAATTGAAACCGTAGTGGATGGCACGCCAAGGGTCTTCTGGCGCATTGTATTGCCGCACGATGGCCAGGCATCTTGCGACTACTCAAGTGGAACCTTCGACGTTCTGTTCGTTCAATATGATACGAATGCGGTTGAGAGTACTACTGCAATGCTCACCGTCGCGGATCACCTCGACATGGAGGTTTACCTCGGTGCACCCGCATTCCCGATCATGACCGGGCAGGAATGGATGATCGATGCAGATATGCTCTCCTCACATCGAGACTGGGCACGGCGAGTTTATTCCGATTGGCGAGCACGACATGCTGGGCACCGTAGCTTTCGTGGCGCATATCAGACATACGAAGCGCTACTTGGTACCACCTACACGGCATCCGACAACGAGTACGGTCTGGATGCCAGCGCTTTTCGCAGCCTGAACCCGAATGGAAAGTATGTTGTATCGCCCTATCTCTTCCTACTCAGAGATGGCGGTGGAAATACACAGACCATCGCGCAGACCGTCAACGGCTTCAGGCGATTGGCTAACGCTGGCGTGGACATCATTGCGCCTCAGGATGGTCGGGGCACAGGAAATGCAGCCTACTACTGGCCGGGGCAGGAAACACAGTTCATTGGTGCGGTCGACCCAGCTCTCGGCGACTATCCCCGAGTTGACGCCAATAGAACATTTTCTAGTCAGTACACAGGCTCAATACGGGATGTTTTCAGCGCCTTGAACGTTGCGAAATCAGAATTCAATCAAGGAGGAAGGAGGGTTGATCTGTGGGCAAATCTGGAGGCATTTGAAGAAGACACTGATAGTCCGAACTACACCGGATGCAGTTTCGTATCATTGTCTCGAACAACCAAAGAACGTATGGATCGAGCGCTGACATTCGTGACCAGCCGTGCAGACAGGGTTATCTCATTCATGTACGACCCCCTGTTCACTTGCAGCGAGCGTTTCGGCCTACCACTTTCCGAAGCCATTGCAGCCGATCACGATAGGCCGGTGGTGACGGACGCCTTCTTCTGGGACTCGCCCACCACTGGCCTCGTGGTGAATGGGCATGGAATTTCTTCCGGCACTGAGTTCCAGATCACGTGGTACGACTCGAACTGGCAAGTTCAGACCCAACGCTTTGCACCAGGCTGGATCTACCCTGGAGGCGCGGGTGGTGGTTTGGATTCGGTTTGGATTCCCTTCCAGCGATCCAACCTTGCGCCAGGCTTCTTCCTCTATGTGGGCGCGCTCAAGAGTACGCCGTCAGGGATCAAGTCGACGACAGAGAATTTCAGCATGAGCTATTGATCTACTTCACCAATGGCTGCACGCAATTAGTTATGCAATGAGGCGGTTTATTGAACACTCGCCAACAATTATGACGTTGCGGAGCCGACTCCAAAAGCCCCGTGCAAAAGGCCGAAAGCAACGCCGGGCATGGCCCGGCGTTGCTGGTAGCTAAAGCAGCCGAACGCCGCTCGACTTCATACATTGCAGGTCAATACTTTCCGTCAAACGCAAAAATCGGCTTGCGCTTCTGCCACAGGCCCGCAGTGAAATCCGGGAACTCCAGCGTCTGGAAACTGTTGGCGATCGACTGCTCGCTCAACGGGGTAATCGCGCTCCACGTCACTGCGTCGTAGATGTCGATCGGCATCGGCGCCTTGGCCTTCAGCGCTTCCACGAACGCATGGATCACGAACCAGTCCATGCCGCCATGGCCGGCGCTGGCAGCGGTGTCGGCATTCTGCTTCCACAGCGGATGTTCGTACTGGTCCTGGTACTTCTTGAACTCTTCCCACTGGTGCGGCGGGCTGCGGCCTTCGATGTGGATCGAATGGTTCACGTCCATCCACAGGCCCTTGGTGCCCTGCACGCGGAAGCCCATCGAATACGGGCGCGGCAGCGAGGTGTCGTGCTGCAGCAGGATGGTCTCGCCGTTCTCGCAGGCCAGCGTGGTGGTGACGATGTCGCCGAGCTTGAACTTCACCTTGGTGCTCGGGTGGGTGGTGCCGCCACTCTTGGCCACGGTGTATTCGTGCAGGCCACGCGCCTTGGTGGCGAACGCGTTGATGTGGGTGAAGCGGTTGCCGCGGTTGATGCCGGTATACATCGCGCACGGGCCGATGCCGTGGCTGGGGTAGAGCTCGCCATTGCGCTCCACCGAGTGTTCGGTGCGCCAGCGTGCTTCGCTCCAGCCCTTGGGGCCGAATTCCACGCCGCTGTCGTAGGGCTGGTTCGGGTCGCCGGAGTTGAACTTCACCCCGCGCAGGTCGTGCTGGTAACCGGCCTGCAGGTGCACCAGTTCGCCGAACAGACCCTGCCGCACCATCTGCAGGGCCGCCATCACGTCACGGCGGTAACAGACGTTCTCCAGCAGCATGTACGGGGTGCCGGTGCTCAGCTGGGTCTTCAGCACATCCCAGTGATCCTGCAGGGTGATGCCGGCCACCACTTCGCAGCCCACGGCCACGCCGGCCTGCATCGCGGCAATCGCCATCGGTGCGTGGTACTCCCACGGCGTGGCAATGATCACGCCATCGATGCCCTTCTGCTCCAGCAGGCGCTTCCATGCGTTGATGTCGCGGTCCTGGCCGTAGGTCTTCGGCGCGGGCTTATCCGCCTTGCTGACCATCTCCACGGCGCGGGCGAGCATGATCGGCTCGATATCGCACAGGGCAACGACCTCCACGTCGTCGCGGCGCACCAGTTCCTTCAGCAGCACCAGGCCACGCATGCCGGTACCGATCACGGCCAGGCGTACCTTGCGGCCACGTGCCCATGCCGGGGTCTGCGGCAGCAGGCTGCTGGCGGCGACAGCGGCGCTGGCCGCGATGAATTCCCTACGCTTCATGGCAAACACTCTCCTCTTGAAGGCGCGCCAGCCTGGGCCGGCGCGCCTGGTCACGCAAACGGAATTACTTGAACCGGTAGCCGATGGTCACACTGTAACCACGACCGAAGATGGTGGCGTAGTCACTGGAGTCACCCAGGAAGCTGTTGGGATCGTAGAACGGCAGGCGGTTGAACAGGTTCTTGACGGTGAAGCTCAGGTTCCACGCATCATCCGGGCGCCAGGTGACGCTCATGTTGGCGGTCCACCACGACGGTGCACCATCGCACTTGCTCTCCTGCAGGGCCAGGTAGCCGCCGGTGCAGGTTTCCTTGTTGTTGCTCACTTCGTCGACCTGGTCGGTCGCCCACTTCGTGCCGCCCACATAGTTGACGAACATGCTGGTGGTGACCTGCTTGTAGGTCCAGTCGGCATTGAGCGTCGCACGCAGGCGCGGGTTGTTGTAGTAGCCCACCACGTCGCCGTAGTACCAGCCGTTCTGTTCATCCATGTAGAAGCGGTTGCGGTTGGCGATGGTGGCGGCCAGGCCGATGTTCAGGCCGCCCCACTCACCCAGCGAGAAACGGCTGCGCGCATCGATGTCGAATCCATCGATCAGGGTCTTGCCGCGGTTCTTGTACTGGCCCACCACGCTGGCCACGTTGCCTGCCGAGTAGCCCGGCAGCGTTCCCGGGCAGCTCACACCGCTTGCCGGGTCGGCGCACATCGCCGCCAGCTGCGCCAGGTTGGCGCGGTCGCTGTCGGTGATCGGCGAGCGCGACGAGGAGATGATGTCTTCGGCGCGGCGGTAGTCCGGGGCAACGATTTCGTTGTCGCGGTAGATGAACCAGTAGTCGGCCGACACCGACAGCCAGCTGGCCGGCTCGTAGACGAAGCCCAGCGTGGCGATCTTCGCCTTCTCCGGCTTCAGGTTCTGGTTCGGCTGTGTCATGCGGGCCACGGTGCGGCTGCAGTCCACGTTGAGCAGGCTCTTGCCCAGGTCAACATCGCCGCCGCGCTGCGATTTCAGCAGCAGGTTGGCGATGGCGTTGGTCTCGGCGCAGCGCAGTTCATCACGGTAGCCGCCCAGCTGCGCGTACACGCCGCCGTTGCCGGACTCGGCCAGGCTGGGGGCGCGGAAGCCGGTGGAATAGGTACCGCGCAGCATCAGCTGGTCGAACGCCTGGTACTTGAAGCCGATCTTCGGCGCGACGTTGGCGCTGAAGTTCGGGTACTTGTCCACGCGCACGGCCGCGTCCAGCTCCAGCTTCTCGGTAATCGGCGCCACCGTTTCAGCAAACAGCGCATAGGTGTTGCGCGCGCCATCGAACCACGAGCCACCCTGCTGGGTGATCAGGCCGGCGGCCGCGTCGGCGTTGCCGGGGGTGTAGAAGGTTTCGCGGCTGGCGTTGAAACCGAACGCGGCGCGCATGTCGCCGGCCGGCAGCTGGAACAGCGGGCCTTCGATCTTGCCGTCCAGGGTATGCAGGCGCGTCCACGACTGAATGTCGAAGGTCGGGAAGGCGCCGCGGATCAGTGCGGCGTTGGCCTCGCTGATCTCACCGAACTTGTACGCCGGATGATCGGAGATGATCACACGGCCCGTGCCCGGGTCGATGCTGTAAGGACCGAACGCCTTCTCGAAGCCCTTCACGTTGACGTTGATCGTCTGGTAGGTGGTCGAGTGCGTGCCGGCGGTGGCGAACGCGGTTTCCCAGTTCCAGTCACCTACGTTGCCGCGCGCGCCGGTCAGCACGCGGTAGCTCTTGTCGGTGTTGCGCTGGCCGAAGTAGTTGGCGCCTGCATCCTGCAGCAGGTACTGCAGGCCGACCACGCCACCCATCATGGCCTTCAGCTCGGGGCTGGCGTGGTTGTACTCGTTGTTCGGGCCCAGGAACGGATACAGGAACTGGTTGACGTTGTTTCCGGTATCGCGCGAGAACCAGCTGGTCGGGTTGCCGGTGGTGGTGCCGTAGCTGCGCGGGGTACCGCCGTTGGCACGCAGGTCGATATCGGTATAGGTGGCCTCGGCGAAGATCTCGGTGCTGTCGCCCACCAGGAAGGTGCCGTTGAGGTAGGCGGTGTTGCGCTCGGATTTGGCGCCCGCGTCGATCTCGTTGTTCATCCAGGTTTCCCAGACGCAACGCGGGCCGGCCGCTTCACTGGTCAGCACGTTCTTGCAGCCCGGCGCGGCTTCCTGCACGCGGCGGCCGGTCACCGGATCGAACGCGAAATAGCTGCCCGGGTTGAACTCGCCCGGCTTGCTGCCCACGCCCAGGCGCAGGTTGTTCAGGTAGTTGGGGTTGTTGACGTAGTACTGGTCCGGGCGCTTGTCATAGAAGTCGGCCAGCGGAATCGCGTCGCGGCGGTACATGTTCACCGCGCCGTAGATGTTGAAGCGGTTCTCGGTGAGGTCACCGAAGCCGGCGGTGATGCTGGCCTGGCGCTCGCCGTAGGAATCGATGCGCGAGGAGGTGTCGTTGGTGAAGCTGATCTCCGCGCCCTGGAAGTTGCGCTTGGTGATCACGTTGATCACGCCGGCCACCGCGTCGGTTCCGTACACGGCCGAGGCACCGTCGGTCAGCACTTCCATGCGTTCGATGGCGGCGGCGGGAATCGCGTCGATGTTGACGAACTGGGTCTGGAAACCCGCCGGCGCACCGTAGTACGACAGGCGACGGCCATTCAACAGCACCAGCGTGCCCTGCGCGCCGAGGCCACGCAGGTTGGCCTGCGAAGCGCCGTCGGAGCCGGTGAACAGCGAGCGCGAATCCTGCTGCGCTGGCCGGGCGGCCGGCAGGTTGTCGAGCACCTGCAGCAGCGTGCGCGCACCCATGTTCTGGATGTCCTGCTTGCTGATCACCTGCACCGGCGAGGCGGTTTCAACGTCGGTGCGGCGGATGTTGGAGCCGGTGACCTCGATGCGGGCCAGGTCGGTGGCCTTGTCCTTGCTCTCCTGGGCGAAGGCAGGAACGGCGACCGACAGCAGCACGCCGGCAATGGCCAGCGACAGCGGTGCGATCGAACGACAGGGGGGGCGGTGGTGGCGGGCGGGCAACATCGGGGTTCTCTCCTGGCAGGGGTGCGGCGCGAATGGTGGATCGGCGGGCAAAACGCTCCCGGGCCACGGCTCCCACCGTCGTGGTGAAGCCGTAGTCGGAATGGGCGGGGGAGGAGCGGTGTTACGTGGCGGTCATGGGGCGACGATGCTGGCGGAGTCGCCCTCCTGGCCGATCAGCACGGCGTTGGCCCAGTTGGCACAGACCTGGGCGGGTTGGCTGCCCTGCGCACCCAGCGTGCGCAGGCTCAGGGTGGAAAGGCCACGGATGTCCAGCTCCGGCTTGACCACGCCGGGCGCCTTCACCAGGCCGCTGTCATACAGCAGGCGGTTGTCGCCCCAGACCTGGAACTGCAGGCCACCGGCCGTGCGGCAGGCGTCGTCAATGCCGAGGTCGGCACGCAGCAGGCGCCATCCCCCCTGCAGGCGCAGGTCGATGCGGCTGTTGGCAGACACGCCCAGGCCGCGGCGGAACTGCAGGCCGTTCATGCGCATGCCGGCGTCGCCGGTGAACGCCTTGTCGGCGTGCACCTGGCTGGCCAGCGCGGCCGGCACCGGCAGCTCGGAGAGATAGCGCTGCCGGGCCGGTCGCTCCGGTTCCTGGTGTTCGAGGATGTGGAAGGTGGACAGCGCAATCGGGCCGACGTCGCGCGGTTGCAGCGCATCGAAGGCACGCGCACTGCCCTGTGCCGCGGTCACCATCGGATCGGTGCTGGAGGCACCATCACCTTCGGGGTTCTGCACGCTCAACACGCGGAAGCGCAGCAGGCGGCCGGCGTGGGCCGGGAAGTCGATGCGCTGCGTGCCTTCCTTCAGCTGCAGGTGGCCGCGGGCAATCGGTTCACCCCACTCGCCGTTGCTGTCGCCCAGGTACACCTCGTAGTCGCGCACCTGGCCGTGCTTCCAGTTCTTGTCGTTGCGCGGCGCGATGTCGATGCCATCGATCATCTTCCGTTCGCCGAAACCGATCACCCACTCATGGGCACCGGTACGCACGGCCTGGTTGCGCACGCTGCGGAACCAGGTGGCCGGATCATCATCGAAGGCATTTTCCAGCGCATGGCCGGGTTCTTCGGCCGGGCGGTTGACGACCAGCAGGCTGTCGGCCGGCAGTTCGCGGCCCAGCACAGGTGCGGCCGGATAGGCATCGTCGGCGGCCGCTGCGGCGACGGCGAAGTCCAGCTGCAGCTGCAGCGGCTGGCGGATGTCCTGGGATGCGGTGCGCACATGCAGGGTGCCGCGACGCTCCTTGGCATCGAAGTACCAGCCCTCGCTGGCGCTGTTGAATGCGGTCGCGTCGGCCAGCGCCGGCAGCGCGCGGCCAGCGGCCTGCACCGCACGCGGCGCCTGCCGGCTGAGCACGCGCAGGCCATAGCGGCGCTGTGCCAGCTGGCCGTTGTACTGGCCCTGTACCGCATCGATCTGCACCTGCACCGGGCCACTGCCCTGTGCCGGCGCCTGCACACTGATCCGCTGCGTGCTCGATTCGCCCTGCTGGTAGCGGCGGGTGTTGCCGTCATCTTCGTACAGCGTGTACTGCGAATCACCCTGCGGGTACAGGTCGAAGGTCACTTCATCGAGAGGTTTCTCGCCGTCGAACAGCATCGACGGGTACATCGGCAGGATCGCACCGGCACGCACGAACACCGGCAGCGTGGCCAGGTCCACCTGGCGGTCCAGCTGGCGGCCATCGGCGGCGGCCTGCACGCGGCGGCCATCCCAGTAGTCGATCCAGCCGCCGGCGGGCAGGTGGATGTCGCGGCGCCAGCCACGGCTGGCGGCCTGGCTGCGGTACACCGGTGCAACCAGCAGGTCGCGGCCGAGCAGGAACTGGTACTTGTAGGTTTCATCCTGCGCGTGCGGATCGCGCGGGTTGTCCCACATCAGGCCACGCACCGGCGGTGCACCGGTCTGCGCAGCCTCATGCACCAGCCCATACATGTATGGGGTCAGGCGCATCTTCAACTTCAGGTAATCGCGGTTGATGCTGCGGTAGGGCTCGTCGTACCACCACGGGTGCTTGCGCGCATTCGACGACCAGCCGCTCATGCCCATCAGTACCGGGGTGAACGCCTTCCACTGCAGGTCGCGGGTGAAGGTCTCGGCGCTGCCGCCGAAGATCGCGTCCACATCGCCGCTGGCGTAGGCCATGCCGGACAGGCCCGAACCCACCAGGGTCGGCACATGCCAGCGGATGTAGTCCCAGCTGCTGCTCTGGTCGCCGGTCCAGGCCACGGCATAGCGCTGGATGCCGGCCCAGCCCATCACCGTCCACAGGAACGGGCGCGAATCGGAATTGTCGAGGATGCCGTTGAACGCCTGGCGGTTGGCATCCATCGCGAACTGGTAGCCCTTGCCGGTCCAGGCCACGTCCAGTTTCTGCACGCGGCTGCCGGCCTTGCCCACTTCCCAGGCGATCTTGTCGACGCCGTTTTCGGTCCACAGGCCGGTGCGGAAGCCGTACCCGGCCAGGCCCTTCACCGTCTCCGGCAACTGCTTGTAGCCGCAGCCATAGCCATCGTTGGGCAGGATCCAGCCGCCGGGCATGTCGTTGGCCCGGTACTGCTTGGCCACGCTGTTGATCACATCCGGCGTGGTGCCGGTCGGGCCGTCGCTCCAGCCCTCGGGCACGGTGCCGGGCTTCTTGCTGTTGTCGCCGTCGTTGTAGCAATCGGCATCGCCGTAGGACAGCGCCCAGCGCGCGACCATGTTCGGGCGGCCGGTCAGCTGGGTGTAGCGCTCGATCAGCTTCGGCAGGTCGGCGCCAACGAAGTAGTACGCATCGAAGCGGTCTTCACGATGCAGCAGGGTGGCCTGGTCGCTCTGCCGCAGGTCGTAGCTGCCATCGCTCCACGTATTGCGCAGCATGCCCCAGCCCCGGCTGCTCAGCAGCATCGGTGCCGGGCTCGGGCGGTCACCCTCTTCCCAGCCGCCGGAGTACGAGACTTCCAGTTCGCGGCCCTTGAACTGGTAGCGGCCGTTCTGCTGGCCACCGCCGTAATAGCCTTCATCGGCCTGCGAGGACAGCACCTGCACGCTCTGCGCGGCATCCAGGTCCAGCGGCTGCAGTTCCTGCCACAGCGCGGTGGGCTGGCCGTTGTCCAGGCGCTCCAGGCGCAGGCGCAACGGCTGCCGCTGCACATGCAGCACGAGTGCAGCGGTACGCACGCGGATCTCCTGCGCGTCTTCTTCCAGCTGTGCCTGCACGTTGGCCTTGGGCTGCGGCAGCACGATCGGCGCGGCCTTGTCGCCGGCACCGGTCAGCTTGCCGTTGCGGCCGGCCTGTACGCGGATGATGTCGGGGGCCGGCAGTTCAATGCGGATGCGCGTGCCGTTGTCGGTCTGCAGGTCCCAGCCATTTACACCGTCGGTGCTGGCACTGGCGCTGACCGAGCGCAGGTTGCCGACCGGTGCGGCCTGGGCCGACAGGGACGCCGACAGCAGTGCCGGCAACAGGGCCAGCAGCAGTGGCGAACGACGAACGCAGATTTCCACACGGACTCCCAACCCGTTCACCGGGCGTTTCGAAAGCGGTTGGGCCGACTCTAGGGCAGCGATTCGAAAGATGTCAACAAATTGAAAGGAAAAAGGAAGATATATTTAGATGAAACGAAAGTTGTTGCGGTGCAATACTTTGTGTAACCGCTTGCAGTCGCCTGTTAAGCATTGTGCGATACGGCATCCGGCGGTTTCTTTCGTTTCCAGAGTGATGCCGCGCGAGGAAAGTCATCACCGCGATATCTTTCTTTTTACTTTCGGTATTTGACATTTCGAAAGAAAACGCAGATGGTGCGCTGGCCCAACTGGAACCTCCGAATGGACGTCACCCTGCTTTCCGATGTGTCCGCCTGGCAGCGCCGCGGCGGAGCCGATACCGCTACCGAAATCGCCCAGCAGCCGGCGCTGTGGGAAGCCCTTGCACAGGGTCTGTCGCGTGCCCGCGACCGCCTGCAGGCCTTCCTCGGCGACAGCCTCAACGACCCGAACCAGCGCGTGCTGTTCACCGGCGCCGGCAGTTCCGGCTTCATCGCTGAAATGGTGGCCGATGCCATCAACGCGCAGTGGCCGGCCGAGGTGCGCGTGGTGCATACCACCAGCCTGCTCACCCATCCTGCGCTGTACCTGCAGCGCGACCGTCCGACCCTGCTGGTGTCGTTCGGCCGCAGCGGCTCCAGCCCCGAAAGCGTTGCCGCCGTCGACCGCGTGCGCAGTGACGTGGACGATGCGCGCTTCCTGGACATCACCTGCAATGCCGAGGGCGAGCTGGCCCGCCGTGGCGCCGGCCGTGCCGACACCTGCACCCTGCTGATGCCGTCGGCCAGCTGCGACCGCGCCTTCGCCATGACCAGCAGCCTGACCTGCATGCTGCTGGCGGCATTGACCGTGTTCGACCGTTCGCCGTGGGATGCGCGCATCGCGCGCCTGCAGCAGATTGCCGGTCTGGCCCGCGAAGGCCAGGCGCAGTGGGATGCAGCTGTGGCCGCGCTGGCGCAGCGCCCGTTCAACCGGGTCATCTACCTTGGCAGCGGCCCGCTGGAAGCACTGGCGCGCGAGGCTGCGCTGAAGGTGCTGGAGCTGACCGCCGGCCGCGTGCTGGCGCTGGCCAACACCCCGCTCGGCTTCCGCCATGGACCGAAGTCCACGCTGGACGGCAGCACCCTGGTGGTCGTGCTGCGCAGCGTGCAGCCGCTGGCGCGCCGCTATGAGCAGGACCTGCTGGAAGAACTGCGCCGCGACGGCGTGGCCGGCCAGGTGCTGTCGATCGGCCCGCATTCGGATATCGGCGCCGACGATGACTACACCCTCACCGTGCCAGCCCTGGATGACCCGTGGCTGGCGCCGGTGTGGCTGGGCTTTGCGCAGCTGTACGCGCTGCAGCGTTCGGCCGCACTCGGCCTGACCCCCGACAATCCGTTCCCGGACGGCACCGTCAACCGCGTGGTCAAGGGTGTCACCATCCACCATGGCTGAGCTGATCGCCAACGCCTGCTACGGCATCGACATCGGCGGCACCAAGATCGAGCTGGTGGTGTGCGATGCAGCGATGCAGGTCACCTGGCGCCGCCGCGTGGCTACCCCGCAGGGCGACTACGACGGCTTCCTGCAGGCGGTGGTGACATTGGTTGCTGAAGCTGATGCGGCGCTGGGTCGCAGCGATGCGGCCATCGGCATCGCCCTGCCCGGCGTGCGTGATCGTCGCAACGGCCGCCAGCTCAGCGCCAATGTGCCTGCGCTGACCGGTCAATGCGTGGCGGCTGATCTGCAGGCACGCCTGCAGCGTCCGCTGCATTTCGGCAACGACCTGCAGTGTTTTGCGCTCTCCGAGGCGCATGGTGGCGCCGCCGATGGCTACCCCAGCATGTTCGGCGCCATCCTCGGCACCGGTGCCGGTGGCGGCTTCTGCCTGCAGGGGCGCCTGCTGTCCGGCTTCAACGGCCTGGCCGGCGAATGGGGCCACTGGAGCGTGCCGGGTCACCTGCTGCAGCGTCATGGCCTGCCGCTCATCGATTGCGCCTGTGGCCTGCAAGGCTGCGTGGAGCGCTACGTGTCCGGCAGTGGCCTGGCGATGATCGAGCGTCACCTCGGTGGCAGCGCTGCCGATGCCAGCGTGGTGGTCGCCCTGGCCGAGGCCGGTGATACGCGCGCACGGCAGGCGCTGGACATCCATCGCGACCTGCTCGGCCACAGCCTTGCTGCCCTGGTGCTGGCACTGGACCCGCACGTGATCGTGCTCGGTGGCGGCCTGTCCCAGTACGCACCGCTGTACCAGCTGTTGCCGGCAGCCATCGCCGCGCATCTGTTCAACGGCGTGCAGGTGCCGCCCATCGTGCCGCCGCGCTTCGGCGATGCCGGTGGCGCACGCGGTGCCGCCCTGCTGGCCTGCCAACCCTCGTTTTCCTGATTGACCGGAGCTTGACCATGTCCCCGTTGCAGACCCTGCTTGCCTCCCACCGCGCCGGTACCAACGTCGGCCTGTACAGCGTCTGCTGCAGCAACGAACAGGTGCTGCGTGCGGCCATGCACGTGGCGTTGGCGCACGATACCGTGCTGCTGGTCGAGGCCACCTCCAACCAGGTCGATCAGTTCGGCGGCTACACCGGCATGACCCCGCCACAGTACCGCGACTACGTCGGCACACTGGCTGATGAGGAAGGCTTCCCGCGCGGGCGCCTGATCCTCGGCGGCGACCACCTCGGCCCGAATGCGTGGCAGAAGCGCCCGGCCGCCGAAGCAATGACCCACGCACGCGTGCTGATCGAGGCCTACGTCGCCGCCGGCTTCCACAAGATCCACCTGGACTGCAGCATGTCCTGCGCCGATGACCCGGTGCCGTTGCCCGATGCCATCGTCGCTGCACGTTCGGCCGAACTGGCCGAAATCGCCGAGCGCACCGCTGCCGAGAACGGCCTGCCGCTGCCGGTCTACGTGATCGGCACCGAAGTGCCGATTCCCGGTGGCGAAGCCTCGCTGGCCGGCGGCCTGCAGGTGACCACGCCAGCCGCAGCCGCACAGACTCTGGCCATCCACCAGCAGGCCTTCGATACCCCGCAGCTGCGCGATGCATGGCAGCGCGTGCTGGCAATGGTGGTGCAGCCGGGCGTGGACTTCGACCACAGCAGCGTGCACGAGTACGACGCTGCCGCCGCCAGTGAACTGGCCGACTTCCTCGAACAGCAGCCGCGCATCGTGTTCGAAGCGCATTCCACCGACTACCAGCGCGAAAGTGGACTGCATTCCCTGGTGCGCGACCATTTCGCCATCCTCAAGGTCGGCCCCGCGGCCACCTTCGCCTACCGCGAAGCGCTGTTCGCGCTGGCTGCCATCGAAGCCGAGCTGCTGCCGGCCGCGCAGTGCTCGCGCCTGCCGCAGGTGCTGGACGAGGTGATGGTGGCGCAGCCGAAGTCCTGGCAGTCCTACTACCAGGGCGACGAAGCGACCCTGCGCCTGCTGCGCAGCTATTCCTTCAGCGACCGCTGCCGCTACTACTGGGGCGAGCCGGCGCTGGTGCAGGCGGTGCAGACCCTGTTCGCCAACCTGGAACAGCACGCACCGCCGCTGGCGCTGCTCAGCCAGTACCTGCCCGAGCAGTACCGCGCCGTGCGCGAGGGCACCCTGGCCAATACGCCTACCGCCCTGGTGCAGCATCGCATCGGCCTGTGCCTGGGCGAATACGCCCGCGCCTGCAGCGCCAACCAGGCCGGATCCCGCAAGCACAACGCAACTTCGGCTGCCGCCGTACTTGCGAACGGCTAATCTCTACCTTTCCCTGCGAAACCGAGAATGGCCATGCGCAACACCCGCTCCCGCCGGCAACAGATCCTGCAGCTGCTGATCGAGCACGGCTCGGTGCAGGTGGCCGATCTGGTCGAGCGCTTCGGCGTGTCGGCGGTGACGATCCGTGCCGACCTGACCCACTTCGAAGCGCAGGGGCTGGCCACGCGTACCCACGGTGGTGCCACCCTGGTGCGAACACCGCCGCAGGAACAGGACATCCATGAAAAGGATGCGCTGAACCTGCCGCTGAAGGACTCCATCGGCACGGCGGCCGCGCGCCTGGTGCAGGCCGGTGACAACATCATCATCGACTCCGGCTCCACCACGATGACGTTGGCCCGCCACCTGCGCGAACACCGCGATGTGACGGTGATGACCAATGGCCTGAACATCGCCTGGGAACTGGCCAACGCCGCCGGCATCACCGTGCTGCTGACCGGTGGCCTGTTGCGCCAGCAATCGCTGTCGCTGCAGGGCAGCCAGGCCGAAGCCAGCCTCAACTCCTACAGCTTCGACACGCTGTTCCTGGGCGTGGATGGCCTGGACCTGCAGTTTGGCCTGACCACCCACGACGAAGCCGAAGCACGCCTCAACCACCGCATGGTCGAACGCGCGCGGCGCATCGTGGTGCTCACCGACGCCTCCAAGTTCGGTCGCGTCAGCCTGCACCGCATCGCCCGCCTCGATCAGATCCACGCCATCATCACCGACGCCGGCATCGACGAGGCAACCCGCGAAGGGCTGCAGCGGCTGGGCATCGAAGTGATCATCGCCGAGCCACCCGCATGACCGACACCCGCTCCCTGCACGGCCGCATCCTCACCCCACTGGGCTGGCGTCGCGGCCAGGTCCAGTTCGATTCGCACGTGCGCCAGCTGCAGGTGGACGACCACAGCGGCGGCGATGACCCGCAGCTGCCGGTGATCCTGCCCGGCTTCATCGACCTGCACGTGCATGGCGCGGCTGGCGTCGACCTGATGCAGGGCGGCGATGTGGCCCGCACCATCGCCCGCACCCATGCTCGCTTTGGCACCACCACGCTGCTGGCGACCACCATGACCGCCGGCCTGGATGAGATCGAGCACGCGCTGCACGGCGTGGCCGCCACCATGGCCGCGCCGGATGCAGACGCCGCCAGCATCGTCGGCGTGCACCTGGAAGGCCCCTTCATCAGCCCGCAGCGGCTGGGCGCGCAGCCCAACCGCACGATCGAGGCGACGCTGGCACTGGTGCAGCAGCTGCATGCGCTGGCACCGATCCGGGTGATGACGCTGGCGCCTGAGATCGGCGAGCACACCGCGCTGATTCCCGCGCTGGCCGCACTCGGCATTCGCGTACAACTCGGCCATAGCGCCGGCACCTACGAGGAAGGCGTGGCTGCATTGCAGGCGGGTGCTTCCGGCTTCACCCATCTGTTCAACGGCATGACCGGCGTCGACCACTACCGGCCTGGCATCGCCGCGGCTGCCTTGGCGCACGCGCAGTACGCTGAGATCATTCCCGACCTGCAGCACATCCACCCGGGCGTGATCCGTCTGGCCGCACGCGCGATTCCGCGGCTGTATGCAGTGACCGATGCGACCGCCGCCACCGGCATGCCCGATGGCGAGTACGCGCTGGGCGAGCAACGCGTGCACAAGTGCGGCGGCTGCGTGCGCCTGGCCACCGGCTCACTGGCCGGCAGTGCACTGACCATGGACCAGGCGCTGCGCAATCTGGTGCAGGTGCGATTGGAACTGGCTGACGCGTCGCAACGCGTGTCCACTTTCCCGGCCGATTACCTGGGCTTGAGCGATCGCGGCCGCATTGCGCCCGACGCCCGCGCCGACCTGGTGGTGCTGGATGCGGAACTGCGCCTGCAGAAAGTGGTGGTGGGCGGTCGATTGATCGATCTGGACTGACACACGCCATGCGGCCCGGATGCCGCACACAAGGCGCGCAAGCGCATTGCATCAGCCACGCACCATCCCGTTAGTCCAGGAACGAGCCGATGACCGCAGCCACTGCACCTGCCGTACCCGCTTCCACCGCCCCGCGCTGGCCCGTACGTTACCTGCTCTTCATCGGCGGCCTCGGTGGCCTGCTGTACGGCATCGATATCGGCATCATCGCCGGCGCCCTGCCCTACCTTGAGGCCACCGCCAGCCACGCCTGGCAGCTCAGCAGCCAGCAGCTCGGTTTCGTCGTCGCCGCGGTGCTGCTGGGCAGCGTGCTGTCCTCGCTGTTCGCCGGCATGATCGCCGACCTCATCGGCCGCCGTGGCGCGATGCTGCTGGCCGGCGTGCTGTTCACCGCCAGCATCCCGATCATGGCGCTGGCGTCGGGTTACACCCCGCTGCTGCTGGGGCGCCTGCTGCAGGGTGTCAGCGGCGGCCTGATCGGCGTGGTCATTCCCCTGTACCTGGCCGAAGTGCTCAGCCCGGAACGACGCGGCCGCGGCGCGGCGATGTTCCAGCTGCTGCTGACCGTCGGCCTGGTGCTGGCCGCGTTGATCGGCCTGTACCACGCCCATGCCGTGGACGCTGCCGCAGAGTCGGTGCGCTCGCTGCCGCTCGCGCAGCAGGCGCAGGAGCTGTTCACGGTGAAGGACCACGCCTGGCGCACCATCTTCTGGACCTGCCTGGCACCGGGCCTGCTGTTCTGCGCCGGCATCTTCTGGCTGTCCGAATCGCCGCGCTGGCTGGTGCGTCGTGGCCGCATCGATGATGCGCGCCGCAGCCTGCAGCGCGTGCTGCCCGCTGCCGACGTCGAGCCCACCCTGACGCAGATCCAGGCTCCGGAATCGAGCAGGAGCAGCGGCAAGCGTGACCCGCTGCTCAGCCGCCGCTACGTGGTGCCGTTCGTGTTGGCCTGCGTGGTGCTGGCCTGCACCCAGGCCACCGGCATCAACTCGGTGCTGGCCTATGCGGTGAACATCCTCAACCAGGCAGGCCTGTCCGGCTCGGTCGCCAACGGCGCCGACGTGGCGATCAAACTGCTCAACGCGGTGATGACCGTCGCCGCGCTGCTGCTGGTCGACCGCAAGGGTCGCAAGTTCCTGCTGATGCTGGGCAGCGGTGGCATCTGCGTGGCCCTGCTGGCCGCAGCAACGCTGTTCTTCCAGGCCGAACGTGGCCGCGCCGACGTGCAGCCGCACCTGCAGGCCGCAGTAAGTGGCGATGGCCTGCAACTGGTACTGGATGAGGCGCAGTGGCAGCGTCTTGCCGGCGGCATCGACCGCGAAGGCCGGCCGCTGCAGCTGACCGTGTCCTACGCCTATGGCGACTTCACCAACGTGCGCGCGCTGCGCAGCGACAACCTGAGCGACCGTGAGCTGCGCATCGAGCATGCCGGCACCGTGCAACCGGACAGCGTCATCGGCGCGTTCTTCCGCACGTTGCACCTCAATCCGTTCGCCGACCCGGCCAGTGCCGCGCAGGCACCGCTGCGCATCGAACAGGCCCGTATCGGCCCGATTCCGCCGCCCGCGCATGGCTGGGCCGTCGCTGCCTGCATCCTGGTATTCGTGGCGTTCTTCGCGGTTGGCCCGGGCGTGTGCGTGTGGCTGGCGCTGTCCGAACTGATGCCCAACCGCATCCGCTCCAACGGCATGAGCATCGCGCTGCTGATCAACCAGTTCGTGTCCACCACCATTGCCGCCATCTTCCTGCCGACGGTGGGACACTACGGCTACGCCAGCATGTTCCTGTTCTGGGCGGGCTGCACGTTCGTGTTCTTCCTGGTGGCCGCTTTCTGGCTGCCGGAGACCAAGGGGCGCTCGCTGGAAGAGATCGAAGCCGGGTTTGCGGGAAAGCAGCGCTGATTCAGCGCTGCTGTGGCGGCGCAGGACCGCCGTGCACGATGTAGCGCGCCATGTCGTGCACTTCGGCCACGCTCATGTTGGTACCGGCCACCTGCATGGACTCGCCAAAAGGGCCCGCTATGGTGGCCACGGACAGCACGTGGTCATCGACGGTAAGCGCCACCTGCTTGCCCACCAGGGCCTCGGTCGCGTGCAGCAACCGGCCGGCGGACTCCTTGCGGAACGTCAGTTCCAGTACGGGCTGGTGCGCGGCGTCCAACTCCGCTCGCACGTCGACGATATCGGTACTGGTGAGCATCGGCGGTGCTTTCACGGCGATGCTGCGCCCTTGCCACTGCAGGGTAGCGCGGCCATCGGGATCGACCTCACGCATCTGCACCTGCACCCCCTCCCGCGGCGGATGCCGTGTCTCCGCCGGAAGCACCCGGTTGCAGCCCGCCAGCAGCAACACCGCGAGGCCGCCACCGAGCAGCGCCCATCTGCTCCAGCCCCGCATCAGCGCAGCTTCCTCAGCTTGAACGCCACCAGCACCTGCAGCACGCCGTAGAGCAGGCTGCCGATGCCGATCCACAACGTGGTCACCGCCACGCCTGCATAGGGGTTGGCCGCGAACAGCAGGCCCAGCACGATGGCCAGCACGCCACTGAGGATCAGCAGCCACTCCCCCTGGATCTGCCTGCGCAAGCGGATGGCGAAGACGATGCGGTAGATGCCCGCCACCAGCAGCCATGCCGCCAGGAACAGCACCAGCACGCTGGCGGTGGCCAGCGGATTGATCACGGCCAGGATGCCAAAGCCCAGCGAGGCGACCACGTACAGCAGCAACCAGCCGCGCGAGGCGCCGCTGGCACCGGTGATCAGCGCCAGCAGGCTGATGACGCCCTCGACGATGGCCATTACACCCAGCGTCCAGGCCAGCGCGATGGCCGCCGACATCGGCCAGCCGATCGCGATGATGCCGAAGCCCAGCGCGACCAGACCGTACAGCAGCAGGATCCACCAGCTGCGTCCAACGGCCGACAACAGGGGAGACAAGGGGGAATTCATGACCACTCCTTCGATCCGGGTTCGTGGCCATCCTAGCCCTTGCGGATGAAAGGGGCGATCACGGAACGCGAGCGCAGACCCACGCCCGCACGTCTTCAGACCCCACCAACCGCAACGTCTCTGCAATTTCCAGCACGGTACTGCCGGTGGTCATCACGTCGTCGACGACGGTCAGCCGCGCCGGTACAGCACCGCGCACATCGAAGGCGTCGAACAGGTTGTCGCGGCGCTGCTCGGCGCTGCGTTCGGACTGCGGCGCGGTGTGGCGGCGGCGGTACAGCCCGCGCCACGTCGGCAACTGCAGCAGGCGACACAGTTCGGCGGCCTGGTCATAGCCACGCTGACGCAGTCGCTTGCGGTGCAGTGGCACGGGTACCAGCGGCGCGCACGACCACGGTGGCGGGTTGCGCAGCATCAACTGCGCAAGCAGGCGTCCGGCAGCCAGGTCCTGGTGGAATTTGTAGCGGACCAGCAGCTGATCGACCGGCGGCAGGTATAACAGGCTCGCATGGGTCGCGGTCTGCGGTGGCGGCTCGTCGCGGCAGGTTCCACAGATGGGCAGGGCTGCATCCGGTAGCGGCAGCGCGCAGCGAAGGCAGGCGCGACCCGCCCACGGCAGCTCGGCAAGGCAGGCGGGACAGAGATCGAGGGCGTCATGGCCGCGCTCGCTGCAGACCAGGCAGCGCAGGGGCAGCAGCAGGCGAAAGGCAGCCTGTAATGATTCACCAAGGACAGAAGGCAGTGGGAAGCGCATGCCGTAGCATCGCCCTGCAAGCGCAGCCTGCCCATCGGTGAAGGGGCTGCATGCATGTCAGTACAGGGAGCGTTGGCCGATGGGGGCTGCACCTTACCGCAAGCCTGCATCGCAGCCGCTACCGCGCGCTTCCATCCACATACGGCCGCGACTGCAGAACCATCACTGGCCGATCCTGCGCCAGCTATCATCAGGATAGGCACAGTTGCCCTGGATGGATCTCTACCGCATGGACGGACTGACGCTGGTCAAAGCAACTGCGCAGGACGCAGATGTGGTCTTCAGATTGATGCAGCTGTACTACTTCGAAGCCTCGGCCTGGAGCGGTGAAGATATCCTTGCCGATGGTCTTTACGACTGCGCACTTGCCGATGTCCAGGCCCGCCTGCACGAAGAACCGGAGTGGACCCGTCTGCTCTGGCTCGATGGCCTTTTGTGTGGATTCGTCCAGGTGGATGACGTCGAGTTCCAGGGAAGGCGACTGCCAGAGTTGGCGGATCTGTTCATCCTTCCAAAGCATCGCGGCAAAGGCATCGCATCTGCGGTGGTTGCAGACCTTGTGCGGCCAACAACGGGGGAATGGTTGCTGGCCACATTCCGCAAGGATCATGCGGCGCATGCATTCTGGGAGCGGAATCTTGCAAAGATGGGCATGGCATGCAGCGTCCCAACCGGGTCAGAAGGAACAGACTTCCGCTTGTTCCTGATCAGGTCGAAATGACGAACAGGCGCGCCAGCACGATCGGCGGTGCATGCGATTCGCCCCTGCAAGCGTCCGCCTTGCCTCGCATTCGACCAGAATGCCGACCTTCGCCCCTTAGCGCATCCCGCAGGTCGCGCCGACACATTGCCCGTTCTCCATGAACCGCACCTGCGAGTGTCCCGGTTCCCCGGTAGGGGCCGGCACCCCGGGCGCCACGAAGAACGTGGCCGCGTGCGCACCATACAACCCTGCGGGGATGGCGAAGGCTTTCAGCACGGTATAGCTACGGAAGGGCATGCCCTGCTCCCGCTCGGCATTGGCGCCTTCGATGCGCGGGATGTCCGCTGCACCCCCGTTGCGTCGGCCGGCAGCCTCCCAGGCACGCAGGTCGGCCACCGTCGCTGGGCGCAGGACCCCGCTGCGCACCGCTGCATCAATACCGGCCTGGCCCGCCGGCGGTGCGCCCTTCATCTGGAATTCGACCACTGGCTTGGCCGTGGCATCAGTCACCAATTGCGCCCCGGGCGGCAACGCGCCGATGACCGCGCGGCCGTCGCGTGCCGCGTAGGCCACGTCAACCGGGCGACCGAACACCTCGCGGGCCAACGGGTTGAGCTTGTTCGAGCCCTCTCCTCCCACATAGGCATAACTGCAGGGGCCACGATCCTCGTAGGAGCTGATCAGCACCGGCAGGCCGGCAGGCAGGCCGGTCAGCCGCTGCCGGTGGTAGCCGGTCACCAGCACCGCCGCAATCTGCGTACCGCGCGTCCAACCGACACTCCACACGGTGGGTTCGTAAGCGCCCAGCAACAGCACCACAGGCGCATTGGGTTCGTGCACGGCCACCTGGATGGTCGTGGCCTGGTGGCCGCTCTGGTCGATCTGGAAATCGGCTTTCTTACCGCCGTAGGCCCCCGCCGCGTAGACCTTCGCATCGGCCGGGAGCACCAGGCCGTCGATCCGGCAAGTGCTCGGCGGCGTATCCACCGTCACCGGAGCGTCGAACGGGAAGGGCTGTGTGTCCGCATCGGAATGCACGATCACGGGCGCTACCTGGATGGGGCCCGCCGGCATCGCGTCTGCAGCGCCAGGTGCGTGGGCTCCCTGGCCCGCTGATGCCTGCACATTCGGCTCGGACAGTGTTGGCTCGGTGCACCCAGCCAACAACACTATCCCGGCGACCGCGACGTACAGTCTGGTGCCGGCAATGACGTTGCGTTTCATGTTGTGATCCTTCATTTCGAGGAATCGGGCGCTGATCGGGAACAGCTCGCCTCATGCAGCCGCCGGTCCTTGGCGGGCTATTTCAGGAACGGCTGAACATCGACAATCCGCACGTCGTGCATCTGCTCGAGATACGCATCCAGATACGCCTTGTGTGAGGCGCCGACAATCACCAGCGTACGCATTCCCGGGGTCGGTCCCATCAGGTCGCGGATGTTCGCCGCCATGCGCAGGTTGCGCGTCTCCCACGAGGTGACGTAAAGGCGCCCGTAGCCCTGCGGAGACGGCTCCTCCAACGCGGCACCGTAGTCGCTTTCGAAGGCGACCGATGCCACATCCGGTGCGTTGTAGCGGCGATACAGTGCCCGTGCCTTCTCCGGCGCATCAACCTGCGCTTCCAAGTCGCCGAACATTGTCCTCCGCTGTTTGGACGCCGGGTTGTCCCAGGCCTTCCTGACCGCAGCTGCATAGGCCTTGGGATCGGGACCATACTGATCGGAGCTGTGGTCATCCATCGGCCACAACCGCTCGTGGCCAAGACGGACAGCGAGGGCTGCGGCGATGAGCGTGTTTTCATTGCGGCTGACACGCAGTGCTTCCAGGGCCGCAACCAGGTCCTGGTCCAGGCCGTCGCCTGCCTGCCGATCCGCTTCGGGGAGGCGCAGCCATTGCACCAATGCCGAATCGCGTTCGCCGGCGGCCAGGAAGGTAGCGGCAAGCCTGCGCCGTTGCGCGGCCGTGGGTTGTACGGGCCAGGTCGCCAGCATCGTCTCTGCCGCCGCGTTCGCCGCCGGCACATCAAGTCCGGTTGCCTTCTCCGCCGCCGAAACATCGGGGCAGTAGTCCTTCACCGTATATCGGTAGCGGGAAGGGTATCGACGCAGCAGGTCGCACTGCTGGCCCGACACCGCCTCGATCGCGATGGCCTTCGGCTGCCACGCTGCGAGCCGGTCGATCAGGGTGCCCAGCGATGAGGGATCGAAGGTCTTCGGCAGTACCGCCAGATGCGCGCTGCCGAGCACCATCACTTCGTTTGGCACCCCGTGCTGCGGCCCTTTGTGGGCGCGAGGGTCAAAGGTCTGCGCCTGCGCCATTCCTGCAAGCATCGATCCCGCCAGCAGCGAGCCGATCAGTGCACGTCGCCCCCACATCCCCTGCATCATTCCCTGTTGCATATGGCTCGCCGTTGAAGCGCTTGTCCAGCGCATAGCGGCGCAGATTCGATCGCCGTAGGTCCTTTGTCAACAGTCCTTGTTCTGTGCTCCCGCAAGACTACGCTCGGTCGAATGGCGCCCTTGATGGGATCCCGCAGGGAGCGGACTCACGCACGCGCGAGAGCGATCCATCGGTAGCCTACGTAGAGGGCCCCTGCGGCCACCGGAAGCAGGCTTGTCCAGAGTGGCAGGCCGAGTACGAAGAACATGAGCGCGGTGACGGCGAGTGTGAGAATCGACAATCCGATTACCCGGATGTCGAACAGCGCGACGTCCGCTGCATCCTTTCCCACGGCGTTCTTCGGCCGGTTCCTGCCGGCGCGCTGCCGACGCAGCAGCCATATATCGGAGACGAAGCTGGCTATCCCTTCCAACAGATCACCGATGAAGCCAGACATGGACGATCCCTGACGGCTGGAGTGAAGGGGTAGATCTTCATGGCGCGCGCGTTGGTGCGTCAAGCGATCGATCACAGGGCCCGGGGAGCCGATCCAGCTTGATGCATCCTGGCACCGGCTGCTTGACAGGCTGCCGGGATGTCCGGACCCTTCGCGGCATGACAATCGACGTCGAACACCTGAGCCTGCGCGAACTGAACGCCCTTGTGACTGCTGCCGAGCAGCGGAGGGCGCTGGTTGCCAGCCGCCGCCCCGTGGCCGTTGTCCGTCGCAAGCTGATCGCCTTCGCCGCGCAGTGCGGCTACACGATTGAAGAGCTGATCGGGGGCGCGCCCGCCGAGGCCGCTGCACCGGTCCGCAAACCTGCCACACGGCGCAAGGCAGGCAAGGTAGCGGCCAAGTACCGCGACCCGGACAACAAGCGCAATACGTGGTCGGGCCGCGGCCGGATGCCGCGCTGGCTTGCCGAGAAGACCAAGCATGGCCGCAGCCCTGCCGATTTCCTGATTCCCGGGCTGGGCCGGTCCGACGTTCGAAAGTCCAGCGCGATCGGGCAGAGAACCGTCTTCAAGCAGAGCTGACCCGTGGGTGCTCGGCGCACGGAGCGGACGATCGCCGTGGCACCAACGCGTACATTTCCAGGTCGGGCGGTGCAGGCAGCTCTATCGCATCGTAGCGACGGCCGTGGCCTGCAACTCCATCCAGCCGCTCACTCCTCGCCCAGGGCCACCGGCAGCGGCACCTTGCGGATCAACTTGAGCGCGCGTCCTTCCAGCACGTAGAAGAAGGCGAAGTTGCCGGTCCTAGCATAGTTGTCGTCGAACTCCCCGCCCTCGGCCACTACCAGCGCGCTGTGCGGATCGACCTTGACCACCATCGGGCCAAGCTCTCCGCCCAGCGATGGGGTGGCCAGCTTGCCGGTGCGCTTGCTGACGAAGGTCATCGAAACACAACTGGTTCCGCATCCCCATCCCACCAGCGTGTACTCGCCGGCAAAGCCGACCTCTCCGTCCTTCAGGGCTGCTGACAGGCGTGTCCTGAACATGCGGGCGCGCGGATCGCTGAGGTCCAGCGATGCGGCCGGCCCGCTATGGATCTTTGTTACGGGGTAGTCAGCGAACCTGGGATTGCCGCCTTCACCATTGAAGATCGCCTCGCGGATTCGCGCGTTTTCTGCGACCTGTGCGGCAGTCGGACCAATGGAACTTGCAGCATCCGTGGCATCCGGGGCGCTTGCCTGCATCGCCTGCACCTGCGTCACTGAGCAAAGGGCCAGTCCTGCGCCGGCCATGGCCAGCAGGACGACCAGCGATGTGCGACTTCTGGACATGCTCATCTCCTCAAGACGTCTTATCGCTCTGCACATGCTTCGGCGGCAAGCGAGCAGATCTGCACGACAGCTGCGACCTGCGGTGTCTTTCCCGCGTGCCCGCAATCCTGCAACCAGATCAATGCGTGCTGCCCCACCTTCAGATCGGTTTCATCGATGCCGCCGCCATAGACGGTCCACAAGCCGGTGCCGTCGTTGACGATGGTGCGGTGAACCGCGCCTGCGCGGGTCTGGACCGTCAGCTGGCGATCGCGGACCTTCACGATCGTTCCCGTCACCGAGGGCGGCGAGGGAGCGATGTCACCGCCGTCGGCGACCGGCAGCACGCACTGCGTCGCCGCAATGGTAACGACGGGAACGGTGGTCAGCATCAGGGCTGTGGCAATCGCCGTCGCCTGCAGCGCGTTCGCCGCCACGGCCTTCAGTACCGCAATCAATGGGTTGTTCATGGCAATCCTTTGCGTGAGCGCCCAGTCTAACCCTCGCTCGCACTGTAAACTTATATGAAATTAAAACAGTTGACAGTGCACTACGACCCACCCAGACTGCGCCCTCGCTCCAGCCCTTCCAAGGTCCCGCCATGGCAACCGCCATCCGCCACGACTGGCACCACGACGAACTGCAGGCGCTGTTCGACCTGCCCTTCCCGGAACTGCTGTTCCGCGCCGCCGCCGTCCACCGCGAGCACTTCGACCCGGCCCAGGTGCAGGTATCCACGCTGTTGTCGGTGAAGACTGGTGGCTGCCCGGAAGACTGCGCGTACTGCCCGCAGGCGCAGCGCTACAGCACCGGGGTCAACGCACAGAAACTGATGGACACCGACGCGGTGCTGGCCAAGGCACGCCAGGCCAAGGCGGCCGGTGCCTCGCGTTTCTGCATGGGTGCAGCGTGGCGTTCGCCGAAGGACCGCGACATCCCCAAGGTGGCGGCAATGATCGCCGGGGTGAAAGCGCTGGGCCTGGAAACCTGCGCCACGCTGGGCATGCTCAGTGGCGAGCAGGCGCGCGCGTTGAAGGACGCCGGCCTGGACTACTACAACCACAACCTCGATACCGCGCCGGACTACTACGATTCGATCATCCACACCCGACAGTACCAGGATCGCCTGGATACGCTGGGCCATGTGCGCGATGCGGGACTGAAGACCTGCTGCGGCGGCATCGTCGGCATGGGCGAAACACGCGCGCAGCGGGTCGGCCTGCTGCTGGCGCTGGCCACCTTGCCGGCGCATCCCGATTCGGTGCCGATCAACAAGCTGGTGCAGGTGGCCGGCACGCCGCTACATGGCAGTGCCGAGCTGGACCCGTTCGAGTTCGTGCGCATGATCGCCGTAGCCCGCATCGCCATGCCGCGTTCGATGGTGCGCCTGTCGGCCGGCCGCGAGTCGATGAGTGACGAGCTGCAGGTGCTGTGCTTCCTGGCCGGCGCCAACTCCATCTTCTATGGCGACAAGCTGCTGACCACCGGCAACCCGGAGAGCGAGCGCGACATGGCCTTGTTCGCACGCCTGGGCCTGCAGCCGATGGCGGTGCAGGTGGACGCCGACGGTCATGACCATGGCGGCACCGTGCATGCCGATATCAGCGCCGATGCCCCCGGCTGCGGCTGCGCCCACGCGGCCTGAGCCGGCGGCCAAGCAGGCGTCGCGGCAACGCGCTACCCTAGCCGCCCCGTCGCCGCATCCAGCCGCCATGGCACGCCCCGACCTGACCGCCCGCCTCCAAGCCCAGCGCGCGTTGCGCGATGCACAAGGCCGTCGCCGCCCGCGGCGCACGGTCACCCGTCGCGATGGCGTGCGCCTGGAAGTCGATGGGCGCTGGCTGACAGGCTTCTGCAGCAATGATTACCTGGGCCTGGCCCAGCAGTTCAGCGTGGTCAACGCACTGCAGGATGCCGCTGCGCGCGAAGGCGCCGGTGCCGGTGCCTCGCATCTGGTCTGCGGCCACCACGCGCTGCACGGCGCATTGGAACGCGAAGTGGCCGAGTGGCTCGGTTACCCGCGTGCCTTGCTGTTCGGCAGTGGCTTCACCGCCAACCTGGCCGTGCAGCAGGCGCTGCTGGGCGAAGAGAACGATGTCTGCGTGCAGGACAAGCTCAACCACGCCAGTCTGCTCGATGCCACGCGGCTGGCCGGCGCGCGCCTGCGCCGCTACCCGCACCTGGATGCGGAAGGTGCGATGCGCCAGCTCAAGCATGCGCCCGATGGCGCGGCGATGCTGGCCACCGATGGTGTCTTCAGCATGGATGGCGATATCGCGCCGCTGCGTGCGCTGTCGCTGGTCGCGCGCCTGCAGCAGGCGTTGTTCTACGTGGACGATGCGCATGGCGTGGGCGTGCTTGGCGATGGCCGTGGCGCGGTCGCCACCGCCGGCCTGGGCGTGGACGATGTGCCGCTGCAGCTGGTCACACTGGGCAAGGCGCTCGGCGGTTTCGGCGCGCTGGTGCTCGGCCGCGAAGACCTGATCGAGCATCTGGCCGAAACCGCACGCCCCTACATCTACACCACCGCCATGGCGCCGGCATTGGCGGCATCCGCGCTGGAAGCGGTGCGGCTGGCCCGACGCGATCATTGGCGGCGCGCGAAGCTGGCCGATCTGATTGCACTGTTCCGCGGCGAAGCGCGCCGTCACGGGCTGGATCTGATGGCATCGGAAACGCCGATACAGCCGTTGCTCTGTGGCGACGACCACACCGCCGTGGCGATGTCACAGGCGCTGGAACAGGCCGGCTGGCTGGTCGGTGCGATCCGCCCTCCGACCGTGCCGGAGGGCAAGGCGCGCCTGCGCGTCACCTTGTCCGCGCTGCACACCACCGAGCAGGTACGCGGCCTGGTCGAAGCCATCGCCGTTGCACGCGACCGCGTGGCCTTTGCCGCGCGTGAAGTGCTGCCGCCGTCGTTGCCGGCGCTGGCCTGAGTGATCGTGTAGTTCCCCATGCATATTGAAGTGACCGGCCATGGGCCGGACCTGGTACTGATCCACGGCTGGGCCCTGCAGGGCGGCGTGTTTGCGCCGCTGGTGCAGCGCCTGGCCGATCGATTCACGCTGCATCTGGTCGACCTGCCCGGCCATGGCCACAGCCGCGACGACAGCACCCCGCTGCGCCTGCCGTTCGTGGTCAACGCCATTGCCGCGGCCACGCCGCCGGCGGTGTGGTGCGGCTGGTCACTGGGTGGTCTGTTTGCCCTGCATGCGGCGGCCACGCTGCCGAAGGTGCGCGGGCTGGCGATGATCGCCGCCACGCCGCGCTTCGTGCGCGGTGATGACTGGCCGCATGCGGTGGAGCCATCGGTATTCGAGCAGTTCGGTCGTGACCTCGCGCAGGACTTCAGTGGCACCCTGGAACGTTTCCTGGCCCTGGACGTGATGGGTTCGGCGCATGCCCGCGAGGAACTGCGCACGCTGCGGCAGCGCCTGGTCGAACACGGAGCGCCCACCGAACGCGCACTGCACGAGGGCCTGCAGCTGCTGGAGAACACCGATCTGCGTGGCGCCCTGCCCGCACTGGGCAAGCCCAGCCTGTGGATTGCCGGCGAGCGTGACCGTCTGGTCTCGCCGGCGGCGATGCAGGCCGCTGCTGCGCTGGCGCCCGGTGGGCAGTCGCTGACCGTCGGCCATGGCGGCCACGCCCCCTTCCTCGGCCACGCCGATGACGTTGCAGCGGCCCTGCAACACTTCGTTGCCGGCCTGTCACCGGCCGATGGCGGACAATGAGCCTTCCTAAGCTTGTGCAGGACTGACGCATGGATCTGGGCATTTCCGGCCGCTGGGCACTGGTCTGCGGCGCCAGCAAGGGGCTTGGCCTTGGCTGCGCGCGCGCATTGGTGCGCGAAGGCGTGAACGTGGTCATCGTCGCCCGCGGTGACGCTGCGCTGCAGGCCGCGGCTGAAGAACTGCGTGCGCTGCCCGGTGCCGCTGAAGTGCGTGCGATCGCCGCCGACGTCACCACCGAGGCGGGCCGCGCCCAGGCGCTGGCCGCCTGCCCGCAGGTCGACATCCTGGTGACCAACGCCGGCGGCCCGCCGCCGGGCGACTTCCGCACGTTCGAGCGCGACGACTGGATCGCCGCGCTGGACGCCAACATGCTGGCGCCGATCGCGCTGATCCGCGCCACCGTGGACGCGATGATCGAGCGCGGCTTCGGCCGCATCGTCAACATCACCTCGTCATCGGTGAAGGCACCCATCGACGCGCTGGCGCTGTCCAACGGCGCGCGCAGCGGCCTGACCGGCTTCGTCGCCGGGCTGGCGCGGCGCACCGTCGTCCACAACGTCACGATCAACAATCTGCTGCCCGGCCAGTTCGATACCGACCGCCTGCGCGCCAACTTCGCCCACGCCGCCGGCCAGGACGGGGACGTGCACGCGGTGGCCGAACGCCGCCGCCAGCAGATTCCCGCCGGCCGCTTCGGCACGCCGGACGAATTCGGCGCCGCCTGCGCCTTCCTGTGCAGTGCACAGGCCGGTTACCTCACCGGGCAGAACCTGCTGATCGACGGCGGCGCCTACCCCGGTACGTTCTAAGAGACTTCTGCAATGCCGTCCCACTTCGATGCCCGCCATGTCCGCCGCGCCTTCGCCCGCGCCGCCACCAGCTACGACGCTGCCGCCGCCCTGCAGCGCGAGGTGCAGTCGCGGCTGCTGGAATCGCTGGACTACCTGGAGGCACGCAAGCCGGAGGTGGTGCTGGATATCGGCGCCGGCACCGGCCATGCCAGTGCGCTGATGAAGAAGCGCTGGCCGAAGGCACAGGTGATCGCGCTGGACGTGGCACTGCCGATGCTCGACCAGGCCAAGCGCCAGGCCGGCTGGTGGAAGCCGTTCCAGCGCCTGGCCGCCGATGCCACGGCGCTGCCGTTGGCCGACAACAGCGTCGATGTGATCTTCAGCAACCTGTGCCTGCAGTGGGTGGACGACCTGCCAGCGGTGTTCGCCGGTTTCCGCCGCGTGCTCAAGCCCGGTGGGCTGCTGGTGTGTTCGACGTTCGGGCCGGAAACGCTGGTCGAGCTCAACGAGGCCTTCGCCGCCGCCGACGACCGCCCGCACGTGAGCCGCTTCGCGCAGATCGCCCAGTTCGGCGATGCGCTGATGATGGCCGGCTTCCGTGATCCGGTTCTGGACCGCGACCTGTTCACCCTGACCTACGACGACCTGCCCTCGTTGATGCGCGAGCTGCGCGCGATGGGCGCGACCAACGCACGGGTCGATCGCCGCCATACGTTGACCGGCCGGGGGCGGTTCGCGGCGGCAGCGGCGGCGTACGAACCGATGCGCCGTGCCGATGGCAAGCTGCCCAGCAGCTGGGAGGTGATCTACGCCCATGCCTGGGCACCCGACCCAGGCGCGCCGATCCGCGAAGGTGGGCATGACATTGCTTCCGTGCCGGTGTCGGCGATCCCGATCCGGCGCAAGCAGACCTGATGTCGGCACGCGATCCGCACTGGTAGATGCCGACCTTGGTCGGCGCTGTGCTTCCCGTGCCGACCAAGGTCGGCAACTACCAAAAGCAGGTCCCGGCCGGCCCCATTGCACGCCTGCGCTCAGGTATTGGCCGGTGAACTCAACGGCGGCCGCACCAGGTCGCGGTGGAAGAAGTAGATCTCCTGCACCAGGAAGCGCCAGCTGGTATGGAAGCTACGGAAGCGCGTGCTCGGCGTGGACGAGGCCAACGCCTGGATGCCCAGCGCCTTGCTCAGGCGCAGCGCGCGCGCCATGTGCAGCGGGTCGCTGACGATGATCACCGAATGCAGCTTGCGCTGGTCCATCAGCCGCTTGGCCTCGACCAGGTTCTGCACGGTATTGCGCGAGGCGGTCTCGATGAGGATCGCCTCATCGGGAATGCCGTGCTTGAGCGCATAGCGCCGGGCCACCTGCGATTCCGAGAAGCGCGCGCCGGTGCCGCCGTAGCCACCGGTAAAGATCAGCAGTGGCGCGTAGCCGGCGTCGTACAGATCCAGGCCGTGGCGGATGCGCTCTTCAAACACCGGCGAGGGCTTGGCATCGTAGGCCGCCGCGCCCAGCACGATGATCGCGTCCGCCTTGGCCGCCTGGTCACGTTCGCCGACCCAGACGATCCAGGCGGTCACGCCCAGCAGCCAGATCACCAGCAGTACGAACAACCGCCACAACCAACCGAGCAGGCCGGTACGTTCGCGATGGCGGCCGCGGCTCATGGCGCTCCCCAACGCAGGGCAGGCAGATCGACATTGCCGCCGGACAGCACCAGTCCAACGCGCAGGCCGGCGAAGCGCGCAGGCTGCGCAAGCACCGCCGCCAGCACGATCGCCGAGGACGGCTCGACCACCTGCTTGAGCACGTCCCACAGCAGGCGCATCGCCGCCACGGTGGCGGCATCGTCAACCACGATGACCTCGGCACCCGCGGCCTGCAGCAGCGCGAAGTTGGGGGCGCCGATCAGCGTGCGCAGTCCGTCGCAGATCGTGTCCGGGGTAAATGCCTCCTGCCGCCTGCCGGTCGCCAACGAACGGGCGGTGTCGTCGGCGCCCGCCGGCTCGGCCAGCACCAGCCGGGTGTCCGGGCTGGCGTGCTGCAGGGCCAACGCGGTGCCACTGGCCAGGCCACCACCGCCCACCGGCACCACCAGCACGTCGAACGGACCCTCGCTGTGCAGCAGCTCCAGCGCGGCCGTGCCCTGCCCGGCGATCACCGCGGGGTTGGTGTACGGATGAACCAGAGTGGCGCCGGTATCGGCCTGCACCCTGGCGCAGGTGGCCTCGCGGTCGGCAATGGTGGCCGGGCAGCGCCAGAGGGTGGCGCCATGCCGGGCAATGTTGGCCAGCTTGGCGGCCACCGCCCCTTCGGGCACCACCACATGGCAGGGAATGCCCCGTGTGCGGGCAGCCAGCGCCAAGGCGGCGCCGTGATTGCCGGAGGAATGGGTTACCACGCCGGCACTGGCGTGATCGGCATCCAGCGACCACACCGCATTGCACGCACCGCGGAACTTGAACGCGCCGCCACGCTGCAGGTGCTCGGCCTTGAACGCCAGTTGCGCACCGGCCAACGCGTCCAGCGTGCGCGAGCGCAGCACCGGGGTCACGCTGGCATGGGGCGCGATCCGCGCGGCGGCGGCGAGGACGTCATCAGCGCGGGGCAACAGTGAATCGCTCATGACGCAAGATTAACGTATGGCTCCGCGCTGGCGAGGGCGCCATCGGTCATGCCAGCATGCAGTCCTACACCGCCATTCATCCTGGCCGGCGGAATTAAGGGCTGATTCAACGCCGGCGGCTGAAGCTGCCTGCATACCCGTCCTCTGGGGGGACCCATCATGAAAACGCGCCTGATGCTTGCCGGTGGCCTGCTGCTGGCCCTGACCGGTTGCACCACTTATGACTATGTCGGTGGCCGCAGCGGTGGCTACTACCACGGTGCGCCGTCGGTGGAGTACCGCTACCCCTATGGCTACCCGGCCGACTACGGCTATCCGTATTACGGCGGTGGTGGCTATTACGGCTATGGCGGCCCGTACTACCAGCGGCCGATCTACCGCCCGCCGCACCACAACCACCGCCCGCCACCGCGTCCCGGCAACGGCGGCGAAAACCGCCCGCCACCGCCGCCGCGCCAGAACAATGGCGGCTCGCCCTGGCGCAACATGGATTCGATGCGTCGACCGCCGCAGCCTGCACAGCGGGTCGAGCGCCCCTCGCCGCCGCCGCAGGCGCGTCCGGCTCCGGCTCCGCGTGCGCCGAGGATGAACAGTTCCCCCTGGCGTGCCATGAATCGTGAGAGATAGCGCACAGTTGACGCTTGTTCCATCTTGCATTTCACACGGTCCAAGCCTCAATCTACGCAGGTGGTGACGGCCAGCGTCACAAAGTGACAAAAGCGTTAAGGGCCCGTCCCAAACAGCTCTGCGTCGATATCCGACAGGAACATCTGGATCCCCCCTGTTCCGGCCCTGTCGGATGTCGGCACCTTTAAAGACGAACGGCCCCGCACTGCGGGGCCGTTTGTTGTTTGGGACACCAGGGCGCGCGGGCAGTAGATCCACGCCATGCGTGGATGACGCTTTCCCAGCCGCCCCAAAAAACAGGGCCGGACAGTCCCCCGACTGCCGGCCCCTCTGCTTCCCCACCGTGCGCCTGTACCGGCCCCTGTTCCAATTCCGGTCACCAGCGCCTGCGGCGCCAGCCACGGTGGGTGCTATTGGGTTATCTGCAAAAATCCTGCCAACTTTAGGGTTGATTTCGACGCCGGCCGGCCGGCGCCAACGTCCCTGCCTCGATTGGCGCTAAAATCGCCACCCCGGCGCCGCCTCCGGCTGCGCCTGCCCCTTGCTGAACAGCCCCCATGATCGATTCCTTCCATCGTTACGACGTCATCGTCATCGGCGGTGGCCACGCCGGCACCGAGGCCGCGCTGGCTGCGGCCCGTACCGGCGTGCGCACCCTGTTGCTGACCCACAACATCGAAACGGTGGGAGCGATGAGCTGCAACCCGGCCATCGGTGGCATCGGCAAGGGCCATCTGGTCAAGGAAATCGACGCCCTCGGCGGTGCGATGGCGCATGCCGCCGACCGCGCCGGCATCCAGTGGCGCACCCTCAACGCCTCCAAGGGCCCGGCCGTGCGCGCCACCCGCTGCCAGGCCGACCGCAACCTGTACCGCATGGCGATCCGCGCCATCGTCGAGGGACAGGCCAACCTGACCGTGTTCCAGGCGGCGGTGGATGACCTGGTCATCGAGGGCGACCACGTGCGCGGGGTCATCACCCAGACCGGCCTGCGTTTCGATGCCGAGGCCGTGGTGCTGACCGCCGGCACCTTCCTGGCCGGCAAGATCCACGTCGGCCCGACCCAGTACGCAGCCGGCCGCATGGGCGATCCGCCCGCCACCACGCTGGCCGCACGACTGCGCGAGCGGCCTTTCCAGGTGGACCGCCTGAAGACCGGCACGCCACCGCGCATCGACGGCCGTTCGCTGGACTACAGCGTGATGGACGAGCAGCCCGGCGACACGCCGCGCCCGGTGATGTCCTTCCTCGGCTCGGTGGATGAGCATCCGCAGCAGGTCAGCTGCTGGATCACCCACACCAGCGAGCAGACCCACCAGATCATCCGCGACGCCCTGCACCGCTCGCCGCTGTACAGCGGCCAGATCGAAGGCATCGGCCCGCGCTACTGCCCCTCCATCGAGGACAAGGTGGTGCGCTTCGCCGAGAAGGCCAGCCACCAGATCTTCGTCGAGCCCGAAGGCCTGGGTATCGTCGAGATCTATCCCAACGGCATTTCCACCTCGCTGCCGTTCGACGTGCAGCTGGAGATGGTGCGCAGCATCCGTGGTTTCCAGAACGCGCACATCACCCGCCCCGGCTATGCCATCGAGTACGACTTCTTCGATCCACGCGGGCTGAAGGCCTCGCTGGAAACCAAGCTGGTCAACGGCCTGTTCTTCGCCGGCCAGATCAACGGCACCACCGGTTATGAAGAAGCTGCCGCACAGGGCCTGCTGGCCGGCCTCAACGCCGCTCGCCAGGTGCGTGGCCTCGAGGGCTGGTGCCCGCGTCGCGACGAAGCCTACCTCGGCGTGCTGGTGGATGACCTGATCACCCACGGCACCAACGAGCCGTACCGCATGTTCACCAGCCGCGCCGAGTACCGCCTGCAGCTGCGCGAAGACAACGCCGACCAGCGCCTGACCCCGGCCGGCCGCGACATGGGCCTGGTCGATGATCGTCGCTGGCGTGCCTTCGAAACCAAGCAGGCTGCCGTGGCCGCCGAGCGCACGCGCCTGGGCGCGCTGTGGGCCACGCCGGCCAATGCGCTGGGCCGCGAAGTGCAGGAAACGCTGGGCGTGGCGGTCAGCCGCGAAACCAACGTGCTGGACCTGATCAAGCGCCCGGAACTGGATTACGCGCAGCTGATGCGGGTGCCCTCGCTCGGCCCGGCCGTGGCCGATGGCAAAGTGGCCGAACAGGTGGAGATCGGGGTGAAGTACGCCGGTTACCTGGATCGCCAGCGCGAGGAGATCGAGCGCCAGCAGCGCCATGAAGCAACGCCGATTGCCGGCGATTTCGACTACGCCATCGTGCGCGGGCTGTCGGCCGAAGCGCTGCAGAAGCTCGAGCGCGTGCGTCCGCAGACCATCGGCCAGGCCCAGCGCATTCCGGGCATGACCCCGGCGGCGATCTCTCTGCTGCTGGTGCACCTGGAGCGCGCACGGCGCGGACGCGTGGCATGAAAAAACGGTAGTGCCGGCCGCTGGCCGGTAACCCGATACACCTTCGGCAGAACCTCTGCGGGTGCCGGCCAGCGGCCGGCACTACCGGCGGGGCTGCTTCCTGCACGCGGTATCATCATCGCGATTGCCCTGTTCTTCCGGAGATGCCGATGACCCCGCTGCGCCCCTTCCGCGACAAGATGCCGGTGCTCGGCCAGCGCGTGTATGTCGATCCGGCCTGCACGATCATCGGCGATGTCGAACTGGCCGATGACGTATCGATCTGGCCGGGCACGGTCATCCGTGGCGACGTCAATTTCGTGCGGATCGGTGCACGCACCAATGTGCAGGACGGCACCATCATCCACGTCAGCCACCACAGCCCGTACAACAAGGCCGGCTACCCGACCCTGATCGGCGAAGGCGTCACCGTCGGCCATGGCTGCATCATCCACGCCTGCAGCATCGGCGATTACAGCCTTATCGGCATGGGCGCATGCATCCTCGACGGTGCCCGGGTCGAGCGCCATGGCTTCGTCGGTGCCGGTGCGGTGGTCGGCCCCGGCAAGGTGGTGGGCGAAGGCGAACTGTGGGTGGGCAACCCTGCCCGTCCAGCGCGCACGCTCAGCGACAAGGAGATCGAGTCGCTGCACTATTCGGCCGACCACTACGTGCGGCTGAAGGACGAATACCTGGGCTGAGGCCGCCTCGCCAATGGCCGGGCTCTGCTAAAGTCTGGGCCCGACCAGGAACCGTCGAGACCCCCATGCCCGTGGCTGCACGCCGGAGAGGACTCCAGCGCCCACTTCGGCGGCCATCGCGCTGATGGCCGCGCCGATGCTCGATACCTACCGCGAGGTGGTAACGCCGGAAGGCGTGCCGCTGCAGTTGCCTGCGGCCGGCCCGATGCCGCGTGCGCTGGCCTGGCTGATCGACCTGGCCGTCCGCTTCGGCGCGCTCACCGCGCTGTCCATTCCGCTGGCCCTGCTCGATGAGTTCGGCCGCGGCCTGTACATGGCGCTGATGTTCCTGCTGATGTGGGCCTACCCCATCGTCTGCGAAGCGCTGTGGGGCCGTACCCTCGGCAAGCGCGTGCTGGGCCTGCGGGTGCTCGCGCAGGATGGCGCGCCGGTGGGCTGGATGGCCTCGATCACCCGCAACCTGCTGCGCACCGTGGACATGCTGCCTTTCGGCTACGCACTGGGCCTGATCAGCAGCCTGTTCGATCCGCATGGCCGCCGCCTGGGCGATCTGGTTGCCGGCACGATGGTGGTGCATGCACCGCCGCATTACCTGCCGCCGCCGGCCACCATCGACAGCGCGCTGGCGCCGCCGCAACCGCTGCGGCCGGAGGAACAGGCGGCGGTGATGGCCTTCGCCGAGCGCGCGCCACGCCTGTCACCCGCACGCCAGCAGGAACTGGCCGGCATCGCCGAGCCGTTGACCAGCGCGTCCGGCCAGGTCGGCGTGCTGCGCCTGTATGCAATGGCCAACTGGTTGCTGGGACGACGATGAAGCAGGAGCAGTTCGTCGCCCGCCATCAACAGGAATGGCATGACCTGGAGCAGTGGCTGCAGCATCGCGCCGGTGCCTCGCGGCGGCGCCGGCGCAGGCCGGGCGCGGAAGAAGCCGGCGATGTCAGCTTCCCGCAGCGTTACCGACGGCTGTGCCAGCAGTTGGCTCTGGCCCGCGAACGCGGCTACAGCCCGCAGCTGGTGCAACGCCTGCAGCAGTTGATGCAGCACGGCCATGGCGTGCTGTACCGCACGCCGCCGACCCGCTGGCGGCGCGCGCTGGAATTCCTGGTTGCTGATTTTCCGCTGCTGGTGCGCAGCCAGGCGCGCAGCATGTGGGCAGCGCTGGCGATGTTCGCAGTGCCGGCGCTGGCCTGCTTCGTGCTGGTGCAGGTGTACCCGGACAGCATCCACCTGCTGATGGACAACGGCCAGATTGCCGAGATGGAGCGCATGTACGATCCATCCGCCGAGCGCCTGGGCCGCGACAGCGGCACCGACTGGATGATGTTCGGCTACTACATCATGAACAACATCAGCATCGCCCTGCGCACCTTCGCCAGCGGCCTGCTGGCGGGGTTGGGCACGTTGCTGGTGCTGTTGTTCAACGGCATCACCATCGGCGCGGTCGCCGGCCACCTGCAGCACATCGGCCATGGCGGCCCGTTCTGGCGCTTTGTGGCCGGCCACGGTGCGTTCGAACTGACCGCGATCGTGATTGCCGGCGGCGCCGGCCTGCAGCTGGGCATGAAACTGCTGGCTCCCGGGCGGCGGCGCCGAGTGGATGCGCTGGTCGAAGGCGGGCGCATCGGCGCGCGGCTGTGCCTGGGCGTGGCCTTCATGCTGCTGCTGGCCGCGTTCGTGGAAGCGTTCTGGTCCTCCATCGCCGACATTCCGGCTGCAGTGAAGTTCAGCGTGGCCGGGGTGCTGTGGGCCGGCGTGCTGCTGTGGCTGTGGCGCGGTGGACGCGGAGGTGGCCATGCGGATTGACCATCTGGACGTGGTGCTGCGCGCGCGCAGCAGCTGGGAAGCGATGGAGCTGGGCAGCGCGCTGGCCCGCCGCCACGCACGTGGTGTGTGGGGCAGCTGGCTGCTGGCCAGTGCGCCGTTGTTCGTGCTGTTCAATGCACTGGCCTGGTGGCTGGATGCCTTCGGCTGGGCGTGGCTGGCGATGTGGTGGTGCAAACCGCTGTTCGAACGCGCACCGCTGTACGTGCTCTCGCGCGGCATCTTCGGCGAACGGGTCGGCCCGCGCGCTGCGCTGAGCGCGCAGCGGCAGTGGGGTGGCAGCGGCTTCTGGGGCTACCTGGGCTGGCGTCGTTTCAGCGGCCTGCGCAGCCTGTGCCTGCCGGTCAATCTGCTGGAGGGCAACGCGCCCACACACCGCGGCGCTCGCCGGCGTGCAGTCGCTGCCGGCGCCGCGGGACCCGCACTGGTGCTGGCGCTGATCTGCCTGGCATTCGAGCTGGTGCTGGTGGTGGGCGCGATCGCCACCCTCTTCATCTTCATCCCGCTGGAACTGCTGCCCGAATCCTGGCGCGCAGCGTGGGCGATGGTCAGCGTGGAGGCGCCTGCGTGGGCCAAGCTTGGCCTCAACCTGTTGTGCTGGCTGGCGGCGGCGCTGATCGGGCCGTTCTACGTGGGCGCCGGCTTCGGCCTGTACTTGAACCGACGCACGCAGATGGAAGCCTGGGACGTGGAAATCGCCCTGCGCCGCCTGCGCGAACGCCTGCTGCCGGTCGCCTCTTCGTTGGTGCTGCTGTTGTGCCTGGCGCTGCCGTTGGCGCCCGTGCACGCACAGGACGCCGACACGCCGGACGCCGCGCAGACCGCCACGGCCAACGCCGATGAAGACGCAGAAGCGGAAGACGCTGAAGAAGCCGAAGAAGCGGCCACTGCGGAAAACGATCCGGCCAATACACCGGCGGTGATCTTCGGCGACACGCCGGTGGATACCGCTGGCTTCCGCCAGGCCGTGAACCGCGCCTACGAAGATCCGCTGCAGCGGCCGACGCGGCAGGTCAGCCGATGGAAGCCGATCGAAGACGCCGCCGAGAAGCAGAAAGACAAGAAAGAGCTGCAGAAGGACAGCAGCAGCAACGCGGACCGCACGTCGCGCAAGAGCGGCCAGTTGTGGCTGGCTCGGCTCGCCGAATGGGGCCTGTGGGGGCTGCTGGGGGTTCTGCTGCTGGTGCTGCTGTTGACCGCGCGGCTGTGGCTGCCGTGGTTGCGCGGTTCCGGCCGCCGCAAGGAAAAGCAGGCACCGCAGATCACCGAAGAGCAGGTGGAAATGCCGGTGGTGCTGCCGCCGGATGTGGCGACCCAGGCTGGGTTGCTGTGGGACCAGGGACAGCCACGGCAGGCGCTGGCGCTGCTCTATCGTGCCAGCGTGCGCACGCTGGTGGAGCGCACCGGCATCGCGTTGCCGCCCGGTGCCACCGAAGCACAGTGCCTGCGTGCCTCGCGGCGCATGTCCGACAGCACCGACCGTGAACTGTTCGCGCGCATCGTGCGCATGTGGCAGTACGCCGCCTACGGCGGGCGCCTGCCCACCCGCAGTGATTTCGACGCGTTGGCCAGCACGCTGCGCCAGCAGTACGGGTGGCAGGCATGAGCCCGCGCCTGTTCTGGTCGTTGCTGCTTGGTGCGCTGGTCCTGCTCGGGGTGCCGCTGACCATCCTGTTCCTGCGCACGCATGAAAAGGTGACCGAGACCGTCGTGCTGCCGCCGCAGGGCGAAGCCAGCTACAACCCGCTGTATGTGCTGGGCCAGGCGCTGCGCGCCGACGGCATCGAGGTGCAGTCCCGGCAGCGGCTGGACCTGGCACAGATGCCACTGGCCGCCACCGATACGGTGGTGCTGCTGCAGGATACCGCCGACATGCCGCCGCGCACTGCGCAGGCCCTGCTGGACTGGGTCGGCACGGGTGGCCATCTGCTGCTGCGCACGCAGCCACCGGCCGAGGACGATGCCAGCAGCACGCAGGGTCCCCTGCTGGACAGGATCGGCGTGGACAGCCTGTTCCATGGCAGCGACTGCCAACCCTTCCACGTGGTGGATGATCCCAGCCACGTCGAGTTCTGCGGCGGCCGGCGCTTCAGCCTGGGCTTCCAGGCCAACGCCACGGCCGAGCGCCGCTGGGGTGGCCAGGAAGGACTGGTGTTCGCGCGCCTGCCGCACGGCAAGGGCCGCATCGACGTGCTGGCGGACATGGACGTCATGCGCGGTGAAGGCCCGTCCGCATCAACACGCCGCCGCAGTGTCGACGCCGATGCCGTTGCCCGCGATGGCCTGCATGACCTCTCGCACCGCGACCTGACGCGCTACCTGCTCGATCCCAACTACGGGCGCGGCACGATGTGGCTGGTGTACGGCAGCCGCCCGCCCTCGCTGGGCGCGCGCATCTTCTACCAGGGCTGGCCGCTGTGGGTGCCGCTGCTGCTGGCGATCCTCGGCTGGCTGTGGTCACGCGCGCAACGCTTCGGCAGTGCCCTCCCCGCGCCGGTGATCGAACGCCGTTCGTTGCTGGAACACGTCCGCGCCAGTGGCGAACTGCTGCTGCGCTTCGGCCATGGCACGCGCCTGTACCTGGCCGTGCAGGCACTGTTCCTGCACCGCTTGCGCCTGCGCGCGCCCGTCGCTGCGGCACTCGACGGTGCTGCGCGTGACCAGGCCATCGCCGCGGTGCTGCAATGGCCCGTCAGTCGAGTCGCCAGTGCACTCACTCCGCCTTCGCCGCATGATTCCTCCGCCCTGCGCGAGCGCATCCGCTTGCTGCTCCAGATGAGATCCCTGCTATGACCGATGCCCCTGAACTTCCGGCGGCTGCCACCGCCCGCCTGATCGAACGCGTCGACGCCATCCGCCAGGCCGTCGGCCATGCCTTCATCGGCCAGGCCGATGTGCTCGACCAGATCCTGGTCGCCCTGCTGGCCGGTGGCCACGTGCTGATCGAAGGCGTGCCCGGCCTCGGCAAGACCCTGCTGGTGCGCGCGCTGGCACAGGCACTGGAACTGGACTATGGCCGCGTGCAGTTCACCCCCGACCTGATGCCCAGCGACGTCAGCGGCCATGCGGTGTACGACCCGAAGAGCGAGAGCTTCAAGATCCGTCGCGGCCCGGTGTTCACCAACCTGCTGCTGGCCGACGAGATCAACCGGGCCCCGGCCAAGACCCAGTCCGCGCTGCTGGAAGTGATGCAGGAAGGCCAGGTCACCATCGAAGGCAAGGCCTTCACCCTGGCACCGCCGTTCATGGCGCTGGCCACGCAGAACCCACTGGAACAGGAAGGCACCTATCCGCTGCCGGAAGCGCAGCTGGACCGTTTCCTGCTGAAGGTGCTGATCGACTATCCGCAGCTGGAGGACGAGAAGCGCATGGTCGCGGCGATCACCAGCGGCCGTGCCGCCAGCGATTTCGACCTGAGCCAGGTGCCGCGCGTGCTTGGTGCCGGCGAACTGCTGGCGCTGCAGCAGGCCACCGCGGCAATCACCGTGGATGACGAAGTGATCGACTACGCGGTACGCATCGTCGCTGCCACCCGGCAGTGGCCGGGCATCGCCGTCGGTGCCGGCCCGCGCGGCAGCATTGCCCTGGTGCGTGCCTCGCGCGCGCAGGCGGTGCTGGCCGGTCGCGACTTCGTCACGCCCGATGATGTGCGCGACATCGCCCGCCCTGCCCTGCGCCACCGCATCGCATTGGCACCGGAGCTGCAGATCGAAGGCCAGGGTGCCGACGACGTGCTGGGTGCGCTGCTGGCCAAGGTGGAAGCGCCGCGCCGATGAGGCCTGCGCCGCTGCTGCTGGCGTTGTTGTTGGCCTGGGCTGCGCTGGGCGGCGTGGTGCTGGCCGGGCTGCTGCCACGCTGGAGCTGGGCGCTGGCCGGTGCACTGGTTGCGGTGCTGGCACTGGTTGATCTGTGGCGGCAGCGGCGACGACCATCGCCCAGCGTCGAGCGCGACGTGCCCGAAGCCCTGGCACTGGGCGTGCGCCGCGAGATCGGCCTGCGCCTGCAGTCCGGGCAGGCCATGCAGGTACAGGTATTCGATCTGGTGCCAGGCGGTTGGCCACTGGAATCACTGCCGCAACGCGTGCAGTTGCGGGCGGGCCATGCCAGTTCGCTGCATTACCACGTGCAGCCGCAGCAGCGCGGCCGCTTTGCCTTCGAAGGCGTGCAGCTGCGCATCCGCTCGCCATGGCGGTTGTGGTGGCAGCAACGCACGCTGCCACCGGCGCTGGAGGTGCGGGTCTATCCCAACTTCGTGCCACTCACCCGATTTGCGCTGTTCAGTGCCGACCAGGCCTCGCGACTGGTCGGTGCACATGTGAAGCGCCGCCGTGGCGAAGGCACCGACTTCCACCAGATGCGCGAGTACCGCATCGGCGACAGCCTGCGCCAGCTCGACTGGAAGGCCACCGCCCGCGCGCGCAAGCTGATCTCGCGCGAGTACCAGGACGAGAAGAACCAGCAGCTGCTGCTGATGCTCGACAGCGGCCGGCGCATGCTGGCCAGCGAAGGCGGGCTCTCGCATTTCGACCATGCCTTGAACGCCTCGCTGGTGGTGGCCTACCTGGCATTGCGCCAGGGCGATGCTGCCGGCCTGTTCGCGGTAGGCGGCGAGCGTCGCTGGGTGGCGCCGCAGCGCGGCATGGACACGGTGCAGCACCTGTTGCGCGCCAGCTATGACCTGCAGCCGCAGGCCGTGGCCACCGATTACCTGGCTGCCGCCACCGAAGTCTCACTGCGCCAGCCCCGGCGCGCGCTGGTGATGCTGGTCAGCAACGTGCGCGACGAGGACATCGAAGACCTGCTTGCGGCGGTGCGCCTGCTGCAGCGCCGCCATCTGGTGTGCGTAGCCAGCCTGCGCGAGCGCGAGCTGGATGCTGCGCTGGAGGGTGAGGTGCACACGGTGGAAGATGCCGCGCAGGCCGGTGCCGCCGCGCTGTACCTGCAACAGCGCGCGCAGGCGCATGACGCGCTGCGTGCCGAACGGGTGATGGTGCTGGACGTCACTGCCGATGCCCTGCCCGCCGCGCTGGTGGAGCGCTATCTGGCGGTGAAGCGCGAAGGGCTGCTGTAACCGGTAATGCCGGCCGCTGGCCGGCGGAACACCACAACCGCCGGGCATGGCCCGGCGCTACCGACGCTCCGCCTTGGTAGATGCCAACCTTGGTTGGCACACCATCAACGGCGCCGACCAAGGTCGGCCTCTACCAACAGCGGTTGCCGGCCAGCGGCCGGCACTACCCCTGCAGCAAGCGCTTCTGCAACCGCTCCACCGCGCGCTGCAGCAGCACGCGATTCCGCGCCAGCTTCATCCACTGCGGCAGCCGCGAGAACATCGAGCGATGATGCCCTTTGGTTTCACGCAGTGTCGCGACAGCGTACTCATGAAGCGCCTGCAGATGCTCGGCGTTGTAGGCCCACAGCAAACCGACACGGGCGGGTTCAACCAGATGCAGCGGTAGGCCGAAGTGCGGATCAGCCGGCTCGGCATCGCGCAGCGGGGCGGCCGACACGTCGACATCGCTGCTGCGCCCACATTGTCCACATCGCGCGGGAAAGGTGGCCGGCGAACGAACGCCCGACGCGATCCGGCGATGCACGTACAGCCATTGGTGCCCGCAGTACCCGCACGGCCGACGCCCCGACATGCACACCGCACCCACCCAGTCGCCACTGTCCAGCGCAACGCTGCAGCCGGTGCAGCGGAAACGCACCGTCCAACGGTAGGGCTGCCAGCTCGCCAGCACCCAGCCCGGCGTATCGCAGCGGTGGCAGCGCACCGCGATGCGGTCGGCGAACGCATTCAGGCCGCGACCATCGTCGAAATGACGGCCCGGCACGGGAGCAGGACGCCCACGCCGACCGGGCGGGCGCCGCACCGCCATCAGACGTAGATCCGCGTCGGCGCTTCGTCGATGATCGCGTGCGGCACGAAGCGCGCACTGTCGCGGGTGATCGCGCTGTCGTCCTCGCGGATGCCGATGCCGCAGGCGTGGTCGCCGATCACCCAGCTGCCGATCAGCGGGTAACCGCCTTCGAAGCGGGTGAGCGGATGCGCACGCTGGAGGATCGCCGGACCGTCGTACGGACCGTCGCTGCGCTGCGTGCTGCCGTCGGCCAGGTGCATCTCGATGTTGGCACCTTCGCGCGAGAACAGCGGCTTGCGCACCCAGCCCGAGGCCAGCGCGCTGCCGTCATCGAAGTGTGCTTCCAGCAGGTTCGGATGACCGACGTTGCGCTGCCACAGCAGCGGCAGGATGCCCTTGTTGCTCAGCACCGCCTTCCACGCCGGTTCCAGCAGCTGCACGCCCGAGCCCGGCAGCGCGCGACCGAATTCCTCGGCCATCAGGTCTTCCAGCGGGTACAGCTTGAACAGCGTGCCGATCACCGTATCGTCCAGCGCGGTGAAGCGCCCGTCTTCGGACAGGCCGATGTCCTCGATGGCGATCGCCTGCCCGTGCAGGCCCGTCTGCGAAGCGCAGTCGCGCAGATACTCGACCGTACCGCGGTCTTCGTCCGAGCTGCCCACCGCACTGAAATACAGCGGCGGCGGCAGCTGCGTGGCCAGTTCGCCGAAGCGTTCGACCAGGGCTTCATGGATCGCGTTGAACTGGTCGGCGTGCTGCGGCAGGCGGCCGGCGTTGCGCTGGTCCTCCAGCCACTGCCACTGGAAGAAGCTGGCTTCGAACAGCGAGGTCGGCGTGTCGTAGTTCAGTTCGTACAGCTTGGCCGGGCCGGTGCCGTCGTAGGCCAGGTCCAGGCGCCCGTACAGGTGCGGCTGGCGCTGGCGCCAGCTGTCGGCGATCCAGTCGCGGTAATGCGCGGGGATCGCCAGCTGGTTCATCAGGCGCTCGCTGGCGATGACATCGCCGACCAGGTCCATCGCCATCTGGTGCAGTTCGGCGCTGGGGTCTTCGATGTCCTGTTCGATCTGGCGCAGGGTGAAGGCGTAATACGCCCTTTCATCCCAGTACGGCTGGCCGTCGATGGTGTGGAAGCGGAAACCGGCTTCCTCCGCGCGCGCCCGCCACTGGGCACGCTCGGCAATACGGATACGTTGCATGGGTCGATCAGCCGCCGACGCTGCTGCCGCTGCGGCGCGCACTGGTGCTGCCGAAGCCGCTGCGGCTGGCGGTCACCGCACGGTTCGGTTCGCTGCTGACCGGGGCCAGCCCGGCCTTGCCCGCACCGATGCCGCTGGCGGTGTTCAGGCCGCCGCTGCCACCCGGGGCAGGACGCGCCCAACCGGCGCTCTTGTCCTGGTAGGCAGGCGCCGAAGCCGGCGCCTGCGGGGCCAGGCCACCGCGGTTGCTCAGCATCTGCGACATGAAGAAGCCCATCATCATCGGACCGATGAACGAGGTGCCGGCCGAGGTGTGCTGCTGCACGCACTGCTCAGGCTTGTAATCCTGTTCGCAGGCTTCCTTGGTCGCGTACTTCGGCGCTGCGTCGGCAGACTTCTTCTGCGCGTCGGCAAACGCATTGCGGCACGCCGAAGGATCAGCAGTAGCCGTGGTGCAGGCCTCCACCGAGGTATACAGGCCTTCCTGCACCTGCACCTGTTCTTCCTTCTGGCAGGCAGTGAACAGCAGCGGCGCAGCGCTCATCAGCAGCAACGCGGTGGTGCGGGAACGTTTCATGGCCTCATGCCTTCAAGTCGGAACAATGCCCCATCATGCCAAATCCGGGCCAACAACCGGAATCGGCAAAGTAGGAAAGATGAACGGAATTTCATTTTCGTCGTCCTCTCCCTCGATCCATCCATGCATGGCGTGGATCTACTGGCCCACGGCCAACTGTCGGAGGCGGGGTGGGTCCGGTTGCGGGGGCGTGAGCGCCATGGATGGCGCGACCGAGCCTACATGGACGTATTTACGGCGTCCCCCGCCACCGGACCCACCCCGCCATCCCAGGGATAGCCAGTTTTTGACGTTGACGTTGCCGTTGCCATTGCCGTTGCCGTTGATTCGGCAGGTGCAGGGCGCAGCCCTGCCGGACCACCTCCGGTGGTTGCAGCAGCAACCGAAAAACTCCGCCATGATCAACCGACCCCCACGTCGTACGGCCCGCCCGTTCCGCCAGCCATGCCCGAATACCGCTCCCGCACCTCCACCGCCGGCCGCAACATGGCCGGTGCCCGCGCCTTGTGGCGTGCCACCGGCATGAAGGATGGCGACTTCCACAAGCCGATCATCGCCATCGCCAACTCCTTCACCCAGTTCGTGCCCGGCCACGTGCACCTGAAGGACCTCGGCCAGCTGGTCGCGCGCGAGATCGAACAGGTCGGCGGCGTCGCCAAGGAATTCAACACCATCGCCGTGGACGACGGCATCGCCATGGGCCACGACGGCATGCTGTACTCGCTGCCCAGCCGCGAGATCATCGCCGACGCCGTCGAATACATGGTCAACGCCCACTGCGCCGATGCGCTGGTGTGCATCAGCAACTGCGACAAGATCACCCCCGGCATGCTGATGGCGGCGCTGCGCCTGGACATCCCGGTGGTGTTCGTCTCCGGCGGACCGATGGAAGCCGGCAAGACCAAGCTGTCCGAGCACAAGCTGGATCTGGTTGATGCGATGGTGATCGCCGCCGATGAAAGCGCCAGCGACGAGAAAGTAGCCGAGTACGAGCGCAGCGCCTGCCCCACCTGTGGCTCGTGCTCGGGCATGTTCACCGCCAACTCGATGAACTGCCTGACCGAAGCACTGGGCCTGTCGCTGCCGGGCAATGGCACCACCCTGGCCACGCATGCCGACCGCGAAGCGCTGTTCCGTCGCGCCGGCCGCCTGATCGTCGAACTCTGCCACCGCTGGTATGGCGGCGAAGACCCGCGTGCGCTGCCGCGCGGCATCGCCACCCAGGCCGCGTTCGCCAACGCCATGACCCTGGACATCGCCATGGGCGGCTCGACCAATACCATCCTGCACCTGCTGGCCGCTGCTCAGGAAGCAGAGGTCGACTTCGACCTGTCCCACATCGACGCACTGTCGCGGCGCGTGCCACAGCTGTGCAAGGTGGCGCCGAACTCGCCCAAGTACCACGTCGAAGATGTGCACCGCGCCGGTGGTGTGTTCGGCATCCTCGGTGAACTGGATCGCGCCGGCCTGCTGGATACTTCGGTACCGACCGTGCACAGCGCCACGCTCGGTGAGGCACTGGATCGCTGGGACGTGATGCGCAGCGACAACGACACCCTGCACACCTTCTTCAAGGCGGGTCCCGCCGGCATTCCCACCCAGGAAGCCTTCAGCCAGGCCACGCGCTGGCCGTCGCTGGACCAGGATCGCGCCGAAGGCTGCATCCGTGCGCTGGAACATGCCTATTCGCAGGAAGGCGGGCTGGCCGTGCTGCGCGGCAACCTCGCCGTCGACGGCTGCGTGGTGAAGACGGCAGGCGTGGACGAATCGATCCACGTGTTCGAAGGCAATGCGCGCGTGTTCGAAAGCCAGGACGCCGCCGTGGCCGGCATTCTTGCCGATGAAGTGAAGCCAGGCGACGTGGTGGTGATCCGCTACGAAGGCCCGAAGGGCGGCCCGGGCATGCAGGAGATGCTGTACCCGACCAGCTACCTGAAGTCGAAAGGCCTGGGCAAGCAGTGCGCACTGCTGACCGACGGCCGATTCTCCGGTGGCACCTCGGGCCTGTCGATCGGCCACGTTTCGCCGGAAGCGGCCAGCGGCGGTGTGATCGGACTGGTGGAGGATGGCGACCGCATCCGCATCGACATCCCGGCCCGCCGCATCGACCTGCTGGTGGAGGAGGCGACGCTGGCCCAGCGCCGCGCCGACGCCGATGCACGGGGCTGGAAGCCGCGCGCACCGCGCCCACGCAAGGTCACCAGCGCGCTGAAGGCCTATGCCCTGCTGGCCACCAGCGCCGACAAGGGCGCCGTACGCAACACCGCCCTGCTTGGCGACTGAAGACGGGTAGTGCCGGCCGCTGGCCGGCAGCTGCAGCGCACGTTGCCTGTCGTGCCGTCCACCCCGGGGGTGCATCATGTGCGACCCCCACACATGGACCTCCTGATGCGCCATTTCCTCAGCCTGATATCGCTGGCACTGGCCACTGCGTCCACGCCGGCGTTCGCCGACGAATGCCGCTTCGACAATCGTGCCCAACTGCTGGCGATGTCTCCGGCAGCATTCGACCACGGCCCCGGCGAGGGTTGGGACGCGCTGGTCCGGCGCGCCGGCTGCCAGTTGGAACTGGCTGACCTGTTCGCCGCATACCGGCGCCAGGCCAAGGCAAGCGGCCACCCAGCGTTGGCCTGGCACGAGGCGCAACTGCGCGCCTACGCGGGGCAACGCGATCCGGCCAGCGCGCTGATGCGCTTGACGTACAAGCCGGCGGGCGCCGATCCGGAAGGATGGAACCTTTATGTGGATGCGACCATCGCCTTTCTCGACGACGACCTGCCGGCACTGCGACGTGCCCGCGCGCGGTTGGCGGCGCTGCCGCTGCCGCCGGGCGCCACGCTCAGCGACGGCATGGCCGGAATGCAGACCAGGCAAGGCCCGCAGCGCGTCGCATGGCCGCCGCGGCTGCAGACCGTGGATGACCTGATCCGCTGCATGTACCAGCCCTACGCACTGGCATCCGAGTCGTGCCCGCAGTCGCAGGACTGAAGGGCGAAACGACCCTGCTCGCACGGCCGGGTCAGAGCCCTTCCTGCGGAAGGGATCTGACCCCGCTGCTCAGCCGATGGTGCGCTTGAACGGCGGCAGCGCGTCGATGATGCGCTTGCCGTAACGGCGGGTCAGCAGGCGCGAGTCGAGGATGATCACCCGCCCGGTGTCGGTGGAGGTGCGGATCAGGCGGCCGGCGAACTGGGTCAGCGTGCGCAGCGCATGCGGGATCGCGATCAGGTTGAACGCATTGAGCCCACGCGCTTCCACCCATTCGCTCAGGGTGGCGGTCTGCGGATCGGTCGGCACCGCGAACGGCACCTGGGTGATCACCACCGTGGTGCAGGCCTCACCGGGAAGATCCAGGCCTTCGCCGAACGAGTTCAGCCCGAACAGCACCGAACCTTCGCCGGCGGCGACACGGCGCAGGTGTTCGTCGATCATGCGCGTCTTCGACATCTCGCCCTGCACCAGCACCTGCTTGCGCTTGGCGGCCGGCATCAGGCCCGCCACCTTCTCCATCTTCCAGCGCGAGGTGAACAGCACCATCGAGCCCTTCGTCCAGTCCAGTTCCTTGCCGATGTAGCGCGCCACTTCGCGCGGATGGCCTTCGCGGTCATCGGGCGTGACCGGGAACGGCGGCACGATCAGCTCGGCCTGGTTGGGCAGGTCGAACGGCGAGGACAGCGAGACCATCTCAGCGGTTTCGGGGATGCCGTTGTCGATCGCCAGCGCCTGGAAGTCGCCGCCACCGGTCAGCGTCGCCGAGGTCATCACCACCGAATCCACTTCATCCCACAACAGCTTGCGCAGCACGTGCGCGGCCGACACCGGCGAGCCATGCAGCACCAGGTCGCCATCGCGGGTGGCGGTCACCCAGCGCGCCATCGGTGGCGCGCCTTCCTTGTCCTCGCGGCGCCAGACCTGCCACAGGTTGTACTGCTGCTCGATCATCTCCAGGGCCATGCCGAGGTTGCGCTGCAGGCGCTCGCGCGCCGGATCGTCCGGCTTGCCCTTGGCGACCTGCGCGGTGGCCGCGTGCGCCCAGTTGTAGAGGCTGCGGGTATCGTCGGCCAGCGCCGCGATCGGCTCGCGCCAGGCCTCCGGCAGGCGTCCGTTGGCGGCGCGCCACATCGGCTCCTCGTCGGCCGGCGCCGGCATCCATACCGCCTCGACGTGGTCGCGGAACATGCGCAGGCCCTTGGCCACGTTGCTGGCCGCGTCGATGGCTTCGTTCGGCAGCAGGTTGCCGAGGCGATCCTTGTCGACCGCGCGGTAGGCACCGGCGATCAGGATCTGCAGGCGGCCGGTGCGCTTGGCCATTTCATCCAATGCCAGGCTGGCCGCGCCCTGGTCGATGGCCACGTTGCCCACGTGGTGGCCTTCGTCGAGTACCAGCAGCATGTCCGACGGCGCGGCGATCATCGGCTGGCCGTTGTCGCTGTCACCAATGGACAGCGCCGACAGCAGCAGCGCGTGGTTGGTGACCACGATCTGCGCATCGCGCACGGTGTTGCGCGAGCGCAGCACCGCGCATTGCGCCGAGTACGCGCAGCGTCGCCCCGCGCAGCCTGAGGCCGGGGTGGTGATACGGCTACGCAGGCCAGGACTGATGGTTTCCGGTGCGTTGTCGATGTCGCCGTCCCAGCTGCCGCTGGTGAAGGCCACGGTGAGGCGCTTGGCGATGTCCATCTCGATCGGCGCCAGCGGGCGGTCGAACAGCGGCTGCTCGTCCTCGAACATGCCGTTCTGCGCGCCCTCGCCGTGCGCCTCGGCGGCGTTGCGCGTGCACAGGTAGCGGGTGCGGCCCTTGGCCAGGGCAACGGTCGCCTCCAGGCCGGTGGCCTTGAGGAAGTTCGGAATATCGCGCTCGACCAGCTGCGACTGCAGCGCCACGGTACCGGTGCTGATCACCAGCTTCTTCTTGCTGGCCAGGGCAATCGGCACCCCGGCGGTCAGGTAGCCCAGGCTCTTGCCAACGCCGGTCGGCGCCTCGACCACGCCCACGCCACCGCTGGTGGACAGCGCACGCGACACCACGCCGATCATCTGGCTCTGCGAGCGGCGGGTGGAGAAGCCGGGGGTATTGGCCTGCAGCGTCGTGTACGCCTTGCGGATCGCGTCCTTCAAGGTGTCATCGAGCTTGCGTGGAGCGGCGACGGTTTCGGTCACGCCAGAACTACCGTAGCGGGGTCAGGCCGGCCATTGTCGCATGGCCGGCCACGGCCTCCGAGGCGTGGGCGCTGAACAGGGTCAGCCGCGTCGCGCGATGGCTGGATGCGCGCCCCGCAACACCCCGACGCGGCCAAGGCCGCCATCGGGGTCAGGGCGCCGCAGCGCGCAGCCGCAGCAGCCGTACCAATGCCCAGACCAGCAGTACCGTGCCAACGGCATCGAGCATCGCCAGGCCGAAGTGGACCACACCCAGCACGGTACTCAGCTGCGAGATCGCACTGAAGTCACCGTTGCTGACCATCCACATCGGCACCAGGTTGGCCAGCAGGCTGCCCATGCTGGACGCCAGCAACAGCAGCAGGCCGGTCAGCGCGCCGGTGCGTGCCGGATCGCGCGGCGCGCCCATTACCCAGACCAGGCCGACGCACAGGGCAATCAGCACCGGCAGGCGCACGCCGACCATGGTCAGCAGGGAGACCATCAGAGCCTGGGTATCCATCGATCAGTCCTGCCCGGCGAAGGCGCCGGCACCGGCGCGCAGCTGCTGGTAGACCTCGTCGGTCTGCGGGCGTACGGCATGCCACTGCAGGAAGCTCTCCGCCGCCTGCTCGACCAGCATGCCCAGGCCATCGACCGTGTTGCGGCACTGCGCGGCGCGCGCCCAGGCCAGGAAGGCGATGGCGGCCTCGCCGTAGTTCAGGTCGACGGCCGTGGTCATCGAATTGACCAGCGACAGCGGCAGCTTGAACTCGGCGTCGCGATCACGGCCGGCCGAGGTGGCGTTGAGGATCAGTTCGAAATCACCGAGGTCGCGCAGATCATCCCAGTAGCGGCTGAGCGCGCGGCCCGGCTCGCCCATGGCATCGATCAGTTCATCGGCACGTTCCGGCGTGCGGTTGACCACCACCAGTTCGGTGATGCCGGCATCCAGCAGCGCCGGAGCGACGCTGCGCGCCGAACCACCGGCGCCCAGCAGCAGCACGCGGCGGCCGCGCAGGTCCAGGCTGTGGCGGTCGGTGAGGTCGCGCACCAGACCGATGCCATCGGTGGTGTCACCGTGCCAGCGGTCGCCCTTGCGCAGCAGGGTATTGACCGAGCCGGCGCGGCGCGCGCGTGCGGTCAGCGTAGTGCACACCGAGAACGCCGCTTCCTTGTGCGGTGAGGTGACGTTGGCACCGACACCGCCTTCGGAGGCGAACGCCTCCAGCCCGGCCAGGAATGCGTCCGGGGCGAGATCGATGCTGCGGTAGTCGAGGGAGATGCCTTCCTGGCGACCGAACGCAGCATGGATCTGCGGCGACTTCGAGTGGGCGACGGGGTGTCCGAAGACGGCGTAACGATCGGTCATGGAATCCTCAAGCTGGCTAGACTGGTGCTCTTTCGTGCATGGACCTGGATGATGCGTATCGCCCCGACCCTGCTGGTGCTCGCCGCCAGTCTACTCTCTGCCCCGGTGGCGATGGCGTTGAACGAGTACGGCATCGAAGGCATGGGCGTGGTCTCCAGCCGTGCCGATGAAGGCCGGGCCACGATCAGCGCCGATGGCCAGCGCATCGTCTTCGCCCGCCGTGGCGAGGCCGGCTGGGGGCTGTGGCAGGCGCGCGTGGTCGACGGCCGCTGGCAGCAGGCGCAGGCGTTGCCGCTGGCGGTGTCCGGCGAGGTGCGCGATCCGTATTTCAGCCGCGACGGCCGCTGGCTGCTGTTCGCCGCAGGCCGCGAGGGCCGGTCGGGGCTGTACCGGGCGGCCATCGCCGCCGATGGCAGCGTGGGGGCGCCGCAAGCGCTGGCAGGCGATGGTGGCCGCCATGAAGAGCGCGGGCCGGCATTGAGCGCGGACGGGCGACAGCTGCTGTTTGCCCGCCAGCAGGGCCGTGGTGCCGGCTGGGACTTGTTCGTGGCCTCGTTGGACGCGCAGGGCGTGCGAGGCCCGGCGACGGCATTGCAGGCATTGAACAGCCCCGCCGATGAAACCGATGGCGACTGGCTGGGCAGCGCTGGCGCGGTGGCCTTCAGCCGTGGCAGCGGTGACACCGCGCAGGTCTGGACCAGCGGTTGTGCATGGACGGGCGCTGCGCTGCAGCCGATCGGACTGTCGTTCAACCAGGCCAGCGGCTGGACCGGCGCGCCGGTGGTCGACAACGCCAAGCCGGGCGAAATGATGGTGGCCAGCAACGCGGCGAAGTCGCCCCGCGCCGGTGGCGTGGATGTATACCGGCTGGCCGTGCCGAAGGTGGCGGCAGTGCCCGGGTGCATGCAGTAGATCCACGCCATGCGTGGATGAGCGTTCGGAGGAGGCCGACCGCCCTCCTCCGGTACCGCCCCCCTCCGGTAGGTGCCGACCTTGGTCGGCACAGAAACAAAACCGCCAACCAGGGTTGGCGGCTACCAGTAGATCCACGACATGCGTGGATGGCCCGGGTCCCGGGCCACGGCGCTCAGCGCGACAGCACCTTCGCGCGCTGCTGCTCGTACTCCGCTTCGCTGAGCTGGCCGTTGTCCTTGCGCCGGTTCAGTGCAGCCAGTTCGGCCTGCACGCTTTCCGGCACGGCCTGCTCGCGGGCGACCCGGGCGGCAGCGGAGAGCTGCTCGGGCGGGCGCCGCGCGGCGCGCCAGGCAGCAACGAACACGCCGACGATGATGGCCCCGAACACCAGCGTACCGGTGCCCCAGATCAGCCATTGCATCCAACCCATTTCAGGTCCCATCGCGTGTTCCTCCGTCCGTCGTGGGCGCTATTGTCAGCGCTCGCGCAGCCAACGCGCCACCTGCGGCGCGAAATAGGTCAGCACGCCATCGGCGCCGGCACGCTTGAAGCCCAGCAGCGATTCCAGCACGCAGGCGCGCTCGTCCAGCCAGCCGTTGGCGAACGCCGCCTTCATCATCGCGTACTCGCCACTGACCTGGTAAGCGAAGGTCGGAACCCCGAAGGTTTCCTTCACCCGCCGCACCAGGTCCAGGTACGGCATGCCCGGCTTGACCATCACCATGTCCGCGCCCTCCTCCAGGTCCAGGGCGATCTCGCGCATCGCCTCGTCACCATTGGCCGGGTCCATCTGGTAGGTCTTCTTGTCGGCCTTGCCGAGGCTGGCCGCACTGCCCACCGCATCGCGGAACGGACCGTAGAACGCCGACGCGTACTTGGCCGAGTAGGCCATGATGCGCACGTTGAGGTGGTGGTCGGCGTCCAGCGCACGACGGATCGCACCGATGCGGCCATCCATCATGTCCGACGGCGAAATGATGTCCGCGCCTGCCTCGGCATGCGACAGCGACTGCTTGACCAGCGCTTCGACGGTGATGTCGTTGAGCACGTAGCCCTTGTCATCGATGATGCCGTCCTGGCCGTGCGTGGTGTACGGATCCAGGGCCACGTCGGTCATCACCCCCAGCTCCGGGAAGCGCGACTTCAGCGCGCGGATCGCACGCTGCGCCAGGCCGTCCTCGGCCCACGCCGCCGAGGCGTCCAGCGACTTCTGCGAGGCATCCAGCACCGGGAACAGGTCGATCACCGGGATGCCCAGTTCCAGCGCTTCCTCGGCCACCTTCAGCAGCTCTTCGATCGACAGCCGTTCCACGCCCGGCATCGACGGCACCGCAACGCGACCGGCCGGTTCGTGCACGAACACCGGATAGATCAGGTCGTCGGTGGTCAGCGTGTTCTCGCGCATCAGGCGGCGCGAGAATTCGTCATGGCGCATGCGCCGCGGGCGGTAATGGGGATGAGGCATGGCAGGCTCCGGGGAGTGGCTATTGCAACAGGTAGCCCTGCGGCAGCAGGGGTGCGGGCAACGGGCGTTCGCCGAGGGCGTCGAGCTGGTCGATCTCGATGGTGCGCACCAGCGCGTCCAGCGGCAGGTCGTTCGGCTCCAGGCCGAACGGGTCTTCCATCTCTTCACCCAGCTGGTCCAGGCCGAAGAAGGCATAGGCCAGCACCGCCGACAGCACCGGCGTGGCCCAGCCCAGCGAGCTGGCCAGGCCGAACGGCAGCAGCACGCAGAACATCCACGCGCAGCGGTGCAGCAGCAGCGTGTAGGCGAACGGCAGCGGGGTGGTCAGGATGCGTTCGCAGCCAGCCTGGATCGAGGACATCGCGTGCAGGCGCTCTTCCAGCTGGACGTAAAGAATGGAATCGAGCGTGCCGGCGCGACGGGCCTGGGCCAGTTCGGCGGCGATCATCGCCAGCAACGCATCGGGCACGTTCTCGCGCTGGGCGAGCTGCCCGCGCTGTTCTTCGTCCAGCCATGGCACCGCCGCCAGCGCGACGTCGCGGGCGCGCAGGCGCGCGGCCAGTGCATGGGCGAAGGCGGTGGTCAGGTAGCCGATGCGCTGGCGGCGCGGTGCGTCATCGGCCAGCAGCACCTGTACCTGCCGCGCCAGCGAGCGCGATTCGAACACCAGTTGGCCCCACAGCTTGCGGCCCTCCCACCAGCGGTCGTAGCAGGCGCTGTTGCGGAAGCTGAGGAAGATCGACAGGACCAGGCCGAGCAGGGTGAACGGGGTGACCGAAACGCGCTCGATGCCGATTGGCGGCGCCAGTTCCACCACCGCGGCGACCGCGATGGACAGGATGAGGATGGCCAGCACCTTCGGCGCGATCGCCGGAACGATGGAGCCACGCAGGATGTACAGCAGTTGCCAGCCGTGGGGACGGGAACGAATGATCATGGGAGCAGCCGCGCAGGGCGCGGTTCGACAGGCACGCGGGGGGCTCGCGCAGCCGCCCATTCTACTCCCTGCCCGGCCGGCGGCCGTGTCCCTGCGACGCCCGGTCGCACCGGCCCGACCGGCTCAGATCACGCCGCCGCCCAGCCCCAGGCGCAGGATGCCGACCACCACCACGATGCCGTTCAGGATCAGCCCGGTCCACGCCCGGCCGCGCTTGCTGGGGTGGGTGAACAGGATGCCGAGCGCGGCGATGATCGCGCCGACCGCGGCGAACGGGATCAGGAACCAGTTGCCCCAGCCCAGCAGCGGTATCAACGCCAGGATCATCCACAGCAGCGCCAGCACGCCCCACAACAGACTGATCACACCCATAGCGCCCTCCGGTGGTTGTTCATGCGCCAACCATAGCCGTTCCCGGCAGCGCCGCCTACCGCCGTTGCCGTCAGCCTCACCGGCCCCGTGCTAGCGTGCGGCCATGGGTCGAGCCCCGATGTTGGCGCCGATTCAGAGTGCCCGGCTGATGATCCGAACCAGTCCTACAGGGGTATACGCCATGAACATCCGTTGGGTCGCCTTGGCGGCCATGCTGCTGACCGTTGCCGGTTGCGCCAGTACCTCCAAGGTCATGCTGGGCCGCGCCCGCGCGCCGATCGATCCGTCCCAGGTGCAGATCTATTCGACGCCGCCCGCCGGTTCGCAGGAAATCGCCCAGCTGGAATCGTCTTCGGCGGTGGGCTTCGGCACGCAGGGCCAGACCGATGCCGCGGTGGCTCGCCTGAAGCGCGAAGCGGCTGCACTGGGTGCCAACGGCGTGATCCTGATGGGCGTGGGCAGCAGCGGCTCACCGGTCGGCATGTCGGTGGGTGCCGGCAGTTACGGTTCGCACGTGGGCGGCGGCGTGGGCATCGGCATACCAACGACGCAGAAGCGCGCCGCCGGCGTGGCGATCTGGGTACCGAATCCGGCGCCGCCGGCACGCCTGCCGACGCAGACGATCACCCCGCAGCGCTGAGCGGCCGGCACTACCGGTCAGTTCTTCCTGTATTTCGGGACGAACTGCTGCTGCACCGCTTCGGCCAGCTGGTCCGGCGGCAACAGGCCCTGGTCGAGCAGGAAGTTGTTGAAGGCCAGACGGTCGAACTTCGCGCCCAGTGCCAGCTCGGTCTGCATGCGCAGTTCGAGGATGCGGGTGTAGCCGTAGAAGTAGCTGCCCGCCTGGCCCGGCATGCGCACCATGTAACGGTCCAGCTCCTGGGTGGCCATCGCCTTGGACAGACCCACCTGCTCGATCAGCACGCGCTCGCCGTTGGCACGGTCGGTCAGGCCGAGGTTGAGCATCGGGTCCAGCATCGCGCGGGCGGCACGCAACAGGCGGAACTGCAGCGCGATCATCTGCCCGTCCAGCGGCTCGTACGGCACCATCTCCGCCTCGGCATACAGCGCCCAGCCTTCCACGTTCACCGAATTGAACGCGAACATGGTGCGCGCCAGCGACACGCCACGCTCGACCATCGCGGTGAACTGCAGCTCGTGGCCCGGGCGGCCTTCATGCGCGCTCAGCGTCCAGGCCGCCGAACCGAAGTTGAAGTCGTCGTACTGCGCACCCGCACCGGCAGCCGGGTTGCCCAGCGGCAGCACGAAGGTGCCCTGCTGCCCGGTGTTGTTGACCAGCGGCGCAGGCAGGAAGTGCGGTGCCGGGCTGGCAGCGCTTTCGGCGGCCGAGCCCAGGCGCATCTGCATCGCGCGCTGCGGCACGTCGACGATGCGGTATTCGCGGATCAACGGATCGATGGCATCGATCACCTTGCGGTAGTGGCCTTCAAGCTGGTCATCGGCAATCTTCTCGCCCTTCAGCGCGCGGATCACCGCCACCGGGTCGCTCGGATCACTGACCTTCAAGCCCTTCTCTTTCACCACCAGCGGCGCCAGCTGGCGCATCGCCGAGCGGGTTTCCATGAACTCCAGCTGCGCGCGCTGCATCAGCAGCTTCGGGTCGATATCAATGCCGACCTGCTTGAGCTGATAGGCGTACAACGGAGCCGGCAGGCGCGCATCGGCACGTGCCTTCGGCAGCACCTCCTTGCGGGTCCATGCGGCGTAGTCCTTCATCTGTGCCGCAAGCGCCTTCATCGCCTCGTCGGCACCAGCGACCTGGTACTTCTTCAGCAACGACTCGATACCGGTGATGTAGGTCTCGACGTTGTCCAGCGACTGCTGCACTTCGATCTTCGTCGGCTGCAGCAGCGTGCTGTCCTTCAACCGCTCTTCGTAACGCTGGCGGGCCAGTGTGGTGAACGCGGTGCCGCCCGGCTGCAGGCCCGCATACGCCTTGAGGCGATCAACCGCCTTGGCCCGGCGCTCGGCCGGCACCTGGTCGGACAGCAGCAGGTTGAGGCCGCTGAACACGCTCTGCGGCGCATCACGCCACGGCAGCAGGTACTTCTGGTTGAGCTCGCTGCCCTCGATGCTCTGGTTGGCGGCGGCGATCATGATCTCCAGGTCCTGGCGGACGTTGGGATCCTTCTCGCTGGCCAGCTTGGCCTTCAGTTCGTCGCGGGCCTTGGCCATCGCGGCGCGGTAGCGCTGGTCGTTGTCCGGGCCGAGGTCGGCGACCTTGTCGTCGTAGCCGGGCACGCCGAAGAAGCCGGTCTCCTCGGGCTGGAATGGCCCCTGCGCATCAAGCAGGATCTGCGCCAGTGCATTGCTGCGCGCGACCCAGGCCGGGCTGGCCGGCGTGGAGGCCTTGGCGGCCGGTGCGGCCAGGGCCGGTGGGACCGACAGCAGCGGGGCGGCGGTCAGGGCCAGGGCGATGGCAAGCGCGATCGGCTTCATGGAGAACTCCAGGACAGGGTTGCCCGCACCCTACGCGCTCATGGCGGTGGCGACAATCGGCCGGAGGTCACGGGGTGCGGATATGAGACATCGGGGTTCTGCGATAGCGGATCCGGGTAGAAGTCGGCAACGACGCCTTTCGTCTCGCGCAGGACTCTTGCGTTGTCATGAAGATCAGCCGATCCGGTTGGCAGGCCCTCATGTTGGATCACCGGGGATGACCATGGATTCACCCGCGGGCAGGCCCGGTCAGTGCACTCCAAGGCCATGGCGGTACGCCAGCCAGGCAACGCCTGCCCGTTGAAACGATAGCCGTGCCCGTATGCGAATCTGGGCGGATCAAGTGCCGCGTTCTCGGGATCATGATCTGCTCCCAGCAAATGGCCGATCTCATGCGCAAGGGTGTGCTGGTCCAGGCATCTGCGCTCAACAGCGAGAAAGGCCGTTTCGCGGGTCGCCAACACCTGCTGGGCCAAACCGCATGCGGGAGCGCCCGAATGTGTATCGATGATCATCACCATCACGTCGGCCCGCTCACCCTCCCGCGCCACGTGCAGTAGCCAGAGTGGTCCGTGCCTACCCTTTGCGACGTCATCGAGAGTCTGATCAAGCGTGGTTTCGCGGTATCCCGGAAGCGCGTTGGCCGCCGTCTGCAACTCCAGTTCAATACCGCTCGCTGCAAATCCTGCATTGGCCTCGATCACCGCAGCCCTGACCTGCTCGATTGCCGGATCAAGCCCGTCCACCAGCGCGCCTGCCGCAAAGCCGTACGCAACCCGAATCACATCGCGCCCTTCGCCGCTCCCTCCGCCGGCGATTCCTGGAGGAAGGTCTGGAGCAGGCCGATCTGGTCGCCGGTCCCTCACATCGTCACGCTCGTCCCGTAGAGCGCGGCGCACATCGCGCTTTACCAGTCGATCACCGTCCAGCGTGTAATGCCAGAACCCATGGCTGAATCTCGCATGTGTTCCTGAAGCGTCCGACCAGATTCTCACGTACGTGGGCTGCCCAAGCTTCCTTTCAACATCCGGCGCTACGGACTTCACCTTGCCCACCCACTGCAGGCCTGAGATCGAGCGTACCTCTCGTTGGGCACCTTCGTCACCCGCAGGCCGGTAGATCACACTCTGGACGCTCTCGAACAGGGGTTCGGAAGGATCGCGGACAAGGTGAAGAACCCTGTCGTGGAGATCCACGGTGATCTCATCAGCAGCCAAGGCGGCCTCATTCACGCGAACCCGGCGCACCCAGTCAACATCATCTCCTGCTCTGCGCAGTTGCTGCTCTGCCACAGCCAATGGCGCGTCCGAGAGCACCTCCACGAATGGTTCAGCAGCCATGCCGGGTGTGACCAAAAGCAGCGCAAAGACCGTCAGCCCTACCACGCTCCTGATTGCATACGTTCGCATTGCACGCTCCTTCCAGGATGAAGTGAAGCGTTGCAGCCAGATCTGCGCTGCAACGGATCAATCATTGGAGTGAGCCTGCACCAGCATTCCTGGACGTCGTTCGCACTATCAATCCACGCTATCGAAGCAGTGAAGATTGAAGGCTGCGCCAATAGAAAACCGGCTCACCAGCGTCGTGCGGTGTCGGAATTGAGCGGTCTCCCATGAGACGTACTGAGCCGAGCCGAGGCTTGATCGGGAAGAGTAAATTCAACTGTGGCGGATCGCGACAGTCTCTGATTCCGCGGCCGTCGTACAGTCACAGCGCCAGCGTAAGCGGGCATTCGCCACGATCGCGACAGGCCTGCAGTTCGCATTCGCCCGCCGCCTCGGCATCATCCAGCGCGCTCAGGTCGAAGGTCTGCTTGTCTTCGGCCAGCACATACATCACCGGGTAATCCCACACGTCGTCGCTGCGGGTGCCCTTCACGAACAGGCGGCCTTGCGCATGCGGCCCTTCCAGCGCCACGGTCAGGCCAACATCGCGCTCGCCGTTGATGGCGGTCTGCATGCTGCCCAGCGGCAGCGTGCCGGCCTGCAGCGGTTCCCCGAATACCTGAACCAGTTCGACGCTGCAGCCGGCGCGGCGCATGGCCTCGCGCATCGGCGCACTGTCGTGCGCGGCCTCGGTCCAGCGCAGCACGCTCCAGGCGATGGCGCCGCCCAGTGCGGCCAGGAACAGCAGCACCGCCAACGGCATCGCCCAGCGCCAATGCCGGCACCACCAGCCGGAAGCCAGGGTGGAGGGAGCAGGAATCGGCGGCGGCAGGGTCATGGGCGGGCTCCTTCCCGGACGATGATCAAGGTTTCAGGCAACGCCCCAGGAAAGCTTCGGCAACGCGGTAGCGATGCAGTGCGTCGGCACCGGACAGGCCGTGCTTGGCACCGGGGTAGGTCATCAGTTCAAACGGCTGGCCGCGCTTCTGCAGCGCGCTCATCAGGCTGGTCGAATTGGTGAACAGCACGTTGTCGTCGGCCATGCCGTGGATCAGCAGCAGCGGCGAGCGCAGGCCCTCGATGTGGGTCAGCACGCGTGCTTCGCGGTAACCGGCGTCGTTGCGCGACGGCAGGTCCATGTAGCGCTCGGTGTAGTGGCTGTCGTACAGGCCCCAATCGGTGACCGGTGCGCCGGCCACGCCACAGGCGTAGCTGTCCGACGCCTTGGCCAGCAGCATCAGGGTCATGTAGCCGCCGTTGGACCAGCCCTGCACGCCGATGCGCGCCGGGTCCACCCACGGCTGCTGCTTCAGCCACGCCACGCCGCGCAGCTGGTCGGCCACTTCCACCGTGCCCTGCTTGCCATACAGCGCGCCGCCGAAGTCACGGCCGCGGCGCGGGGTGCCGCGGTTGTCCAGCGAGAACACCACATAGCCCTGCTGGGCCAGGTACTGGTTGAACAGATGGTCGCCACGGCCGGGCCAGCTGTCGGTGACGGTCTGGCTGGCCGGGCCGCCATACACGTACACCGCCACCGGGTAGCGCTTGGCCGGATCAAAGCCTGCCGGCTTGATCACGCTGTAGTTCAGCGGGGTCTTGCCGTCGGCGGCGGTGAGCGTGCCGAATTCGACCGGGCGCTGCGCGTCGCGGTAGCGCGCATACGGATGCTTGGGATCGGCCAGATCGTTCTCGACCAGGGTGGCGATCTTCTCGCCATTGGCGCGGAACAGTTCGATCTGCGGCGGCGTGCTGCTGTTGGACCAGCTGTCCACGTACACGCTGGCGTTTCGCGCGAAGCTGGCGCTGTGCATGCCTGGCGCCTTCGACAGGCGCTGCGGCTGGCCACCCTGCAGCGGGACGGCGTAGATCTGGCTTTCGCGCGCCGATTCGATGCCGGCACGGAAGTACGCCAGGCCGGCCTTTTCATCCACCGCCAGCAGTTCATCCACCGACCAGTTGCCGTGGGTCAGCGCGGTGGCCGTGCCCTTGCTGTCGATGCGGTACAGATGCTGGAAACCGGTGCGCTCGGACGACCACAGCACGCTGCCGTCATCGAGGAAACGCAGGCTGTTGTGCAGCGGCACCCAGGTCGGGCTGGTCTCATGGGCGAGCACGCGCTGCTGGTTCGAGGCCAGGGTGACTTCCACCAGGTCGAGCTTCTTCTGGTCGCGCGACTGGCGCTGGAAGCTCAGGTGCTGCGGATCGCGCCAATCGACGCGGGCCAGGTAGATGTCCTGTTCCTTGCCGAGGTCGATCCACTGCGTCTGCGCATGTTCGGCCGGCGAGATCACACCCAGCTTCACCTGCACGTTGGCATCGCCGGCGGCCGGGTAGCGCTGTTCGATCACATCGGTGCGGTCGGCATAGACTTCGTAACGCTTCTGCACCGGCACCGGGCTTTCATCGATGCGGGCGTAGGCGATGGCCGAATCGTCCGGCGCCCACCAGTAACCGGTATGGCGGTCCATCTCCTCGTCGGCGACGAATTCGGCGATGCCGTTGCCGATGGTCGTGCTGCCATCACCGGTCAGCTGCATCTGCTTTCCGCTGGCCAGGTCGATCACCCACAGGTTGCGGCCGCGGATGAAGCTGACGAAGCCGCCCTTGGGCGACAGCTTGGCGTCGGTGGCAAAGCCTTCGCCGTGTGTCAGCTGGCGCACCGCGGCCTTGCCCTCCTGCCTGAGGTCGTACAGGTACAGCTCGCCGCCCAGCGGGAACAGCAGGCGCTGCGCGTCCGGCGACCACTGGTAGTCGACGATGCCGGTCATGGCAGCGATGCGCTGGCGCTCGCGGCGGGCCTTTTCCTCGTCGCTGAGGGTTTCGGTGCCGGGCAGCACCACCTTCGAATCCACCAGCAGGCGGGTCTGGCCGCTGCCGATGTCATAGCTCCACAGGTCCAGCTGGTTGCGGTCGCTGTCCTTGCCGCGCAGGAAGGTCACGCGCGAACCATCCGGCGCCACCTTCGGCTTCATCAGGGTCGGGCCGGACAACGGCAGCGGGCCGGTGATGGCTTCCAGGGTGAGTTTTTCAGCGTGGGCGACGGTACTGGTGGCAAGCATGAGGGCGAGCGAGGCGAACAGATGGCGCATGGAGGATCCCGGCAAACGGCAGGTCCGCCACCGCGACAGGCGCGGGACGGTCAGCGTCCATCCTAACCAAGCCGGTGCAGGAAGACAGCATGACCTTCTGCCCATGAGGTCTTCCCATAATGAGTGCCGACCAACGGTCGGCACCCACCGTCCCGGGTCAGCGCTTGCCGAACAGGTGCCTGCGCTCTTCGTCGCTGAGCGGCTTGCCCGCGTCCGGGTTGACCTGCTGGCGCAGGGCGTAGGCGCGCTGGGTCGCCGGGCGGGCGGCGATGGCCTGGTGCCAGCGCTTGAGGTTCGGGAACGCGTCGAAGTCCGCCGGCAGCTTGTCGTAGGCGCCAACCCATGGGTAGCTGGCCATGTCGGCGATGGTGTACTCCTCGCCAGCCAGGAAGGCGTGCTCGGCCAGGCGCTTGTCCATCACCCCGTGCAGGCGGCGCACTTCATTGTCGTAGCGCTCGATCGCGTACGGGATCTTCTCCGGCGCGTATACATTGAAGTGGCCCATCTGCCCGCTCATCGGGCCCAGCCCGGCCATCTGCCAGAACAGCCATTCCAGGGTGGTGACGCGGCCACGTGGGTCGGCCGGCAGGAAGCGGCCGGTCTTCTCGGCCAGGTACAGCAGGATCGCGCCGGACTCGAACACGCTCTGCGGGGCACCGCCGTCGGCCGGGGCGTGGTCGACGATGGCCGGCATCTTGTTGTTGGGGGAAATGGCCAGGAATTCCGGCTTGAACTGGTCGCCCGAACCGATGTTGACCGGGTGGATGCGGTACTCCAGGCCGGCTTCTTCCAGCAGCAGGGTCACTTTGTGGCCGTTCGGGGTAGGCCAGTAATACAGGTCGATCATGGCGGCGGCTCTGGGGTACGGAAAGGAACCTGAAGTCTAGTGCGTGCGTTGGCTTGGCACCGTCATGGCGGGCCGGTAACCTCGCCTCTCCCCCGAAACGCAGCATCCTCCGCATGAGTGCAAACCGACCGCTACTGTCCCCGCTGTCCAGCCTGATCTTCGCTACCCGCTGGCTGCAGCTGCCGCTGTACCTGGGTTTGATCGTTGCCCAGTGCGTTTACGTGTTCCTGTTCGGCAAGGAACTGTGGCACCTGATCTCGCACTCGGTGTCGATGGGCGAGCAGCAGATCATGCTGATCGTGCTGGGCCTGATCGACGTGGTGATGATCTCCAACCTGCTGGTGATGGTGATCGTCGGCGGCTATGAAACCTTCGTCTCGCGCCTGCGCCTGGAAGGCCACCCGGACCAGCCGGAATGGCTGAGCCACGTCAACGCCAGCGTGCTGAAGGTGAAGCTGGCGATGGCGATCATCGGCATCTCCTCGATCCATCTGTTGAAGACGTTCATCGCAGCCAGCCCGCTGAACGGCCTGCCGCTGTGCAAGCCGGAGCAATGGGCTGCGGCGGCTTCGTCGGCATCGGCAAGCTTCTACAACGCCGGCGCCGATACCTGCACCACCCTGACCCCCGATGGCGTGCTGTGGCAGACCATCATCCACTGCGTGTTCATCCTCTCGGCCATCGGCATCGCCTGGACCGACAAGCTGATGTCCAACAGCCACAGCAAGGCTGTCGCGCACTGACATCAACGCCGGCGGCGGCACGACTGCCGTTGCCGGCTCCGCTCCCGGCCCTTGTGCGCAAGGGTGGCCGGGATGCTAGATTGCACCCTCGCTACAGGCGACGGTGACGCTGGGAAACGTCCCCCGCCACGCCCGGACCTTGCATCCCGGCCATGCGTATCTACGTTTTTCGTAACGTCGTCTTCTTAGAGGGGAGCAGGATGTCGCACGTCGCAATGATCGCTGCCGCGCGCCGGTGGTTGCCGGTCGCTCTGGCTTTGGCCCTGGCTGCATGCTCGGGCAAGGAAGAAACACCGGCTCCGGCCGCGCCGGGCGCCGCTGCCCCCACCGCTGCAGCACCAGCCGCACCGGCAGTGGCCGCCAAGGTGCAGTCGATGGGTACCGAGCAGCTGCGCGAATCGGCCAGCCAGGCACTGCGCGAGAACCGCATGTACGCCCCGGCTGGCGACAACGCCATCGAGTACTACCTGGCACTGCGCGACAAGACGCCGGACGATGCCTCGGTGAAGAGCGCGCTGACCGATCTTCTGCCGTACACCCTGATCGCCGCCGAGCAGCATCTGGGCCGCGAGGATTTCACTGAAGCGCAGCGGCTGGTCGCCCTGATCGAAAAGGTTGATGCCTCGGCCCCGGCTCTGCCGCGCCTGAAGGAAGGCCTGACCAAGGGCGTGCAGGTTGCCGCCAAGCGCACCGAAGACGAGACCGAGAAGGTCAAGAAGGACGCTGAAGACCGCACCAAGCAGCTGGCCGAGCAGCAGCGCCTGACCGAACAGCGTGCCAAGGAAGCCGAGGCGGCCAAGCAGATTGCCGCACAGCAGGACGTTGCCCGCCGTGACAGCGAGCGCCAGGAAGCCGAACGCCAGGCTGCTGCGCGCCGTGATGCCGAGCAGAAGCAGCAGCAGGCCGCTGCGCAGCAGGCCAATGCCGCCCGCCAGGCCGCGACCGCCGCTGCACCAAGCCTGCGCCCGGTGAGCACGCCAGCCCCGCGTTACCCGGCCGAAGCACTGCGTTCGGGTACCTCCGGCGAAGTCCTGGTGGAGATCACCGTCGGCACCGACGGCTCGGTGACCAATGCGCGCGTACTGCGCGCCACGCCATCGCGTGTCTTCGATCGCGAAGCCCTCAACGCGGTCAAGCGCTGGCGCTTCGAGCCGGTCACGGCGCCTGTCACCACCCGCCGCACGCTGGTGTTCGCACCGGGCGGCTGATCGCAGAAAAGGGACGGAGGGGATTAAGTCGCTTCTGCCTGTAATGACGCACAAGGCCCGGCATGTCCGGGCCTTGTGCGTTTCAGGCTGCGCTGTCGATCAGCCGTTGCAGTGCTGGATCACGTGCGCTCAGCACCTGGAACAGGCCCAGCGCGTGCAGCCCGGGCAGCAGGCTGCGCAGATCGGCTTCGGCGGTGGCACGGGTGGCATCGTCACTGGCTGGGGCCTGCCAGTCGCGGACGCTGGCGAGGAAGGCACCGACACTGCCCTTGCGGACGGTGAGACCGTTCACCTGCACGTCGTTCTGGTGATCGGGAAGGATGTCCTGCGGTTGCATGGCGTGCTCCTGGGAGGTGGGCGCCCAGTGTCGACGCTCGCCATCGACCGTTCTGCCGTATAACTGCCAAAGGATATGGCAGAACAGACATTCCAGACACCAATGATCGACCCTGCGTTGGCTGAGGCCAACGGCGGGCCGGCCCTGCTCGGCACGCAGCTGGCGATGCCGGGTTCACGGCGCACCGCCCGCCACCAGCACGCGCGCGGGCAACTGCTGGGCGCCCACACCGGCCTGTTGCGGATCGAGGTGGGCGACACTCACTGGCTGCTTCCGGCCGGGCACGTGGCGTGGCTTCCGCCGCAGCACCCGCATGCGCTTTCCAGCATCGGCAGCTTCGATGGCTGGAGCCTGTACTTCAGCAAGGAGGCCTGCGCGGGCCTGCCCACCGCACCGCGCATCTTCCAGCCCAGCGACCTGCTGCAGGTGGCAGTGCCGCGGGCGCTGCACTGGTCCGGGCAGGCGTTGGATGCGGGGCAACAGCGCTTGGCCGGGGTGATCGCCGATGAGATCGCTGCAGGCACGCCGTTGCCACTTGCGCTGCAGCAACCCGGTGACCGCCGCCTGCGCCGCATCGCCGCCGCCCTGGCACGAGCGCCACATGACACCCGTACCGTCGAAGACTGGGCAGCCGCCAGCGGCCTGTCCAGTCGCAGCCTCGCCCGCCGCTGGCAGGCCGAAACGAACATGACCCTGACCCGCTGGCGGCAGCGCCTGCGCGTGCTGCTGGCGCTGCCGCGATTGCTGGCCGGTGAATCCGTCACCACGGTGGCGCTGTCATTGGGCTACGACACGCCCAGCGCCTTCATCGCGGTATTCAAGCGCGAGATGGGAGTGACGCCGGCGCGGTATGCAGACGGAAACGCTTCACAGCGCTGAAATGCACGAGGCCCGGCATGACCGGGCCTCGTGCCACATCCGCCGGGCATCGCCCGGCGCTACCGGTTCCACTCAGCCGGAAATCGCCAGCCGCTCGTTGTGGTAGCGGCGCACGGCGGCGAACCACAGCACGGCGGCCAGCGCCAGGCTGGCACCGAGGTAGACCGCCCAGATGGTCGGGCTGATGTCCTCGTGGCGGATCACCTTCAGCAGCATCTGGTTCTGCGACAGGAACGGCACCGCGTACTGCCACAGCTCGCTCTTCACCGGGTAAGCCATCAACGCGTAGCCGGGCAGCATCGGCAGCAGCACCAGCCAGGTCATGTGGCTCTGCGCTTCCTTCATGCTCTTGGCGGCGGCCGAGAGGAAGGTCAGCAACGAGGTGCCGATCAGCAGCATCGGCACCATCACCAGCAGCATCTGCAGCATCGAGCCGATGTTCATGTTGAGCTGCCGGCCGACGTTGCCGGGCGCGATCTGCGCGCTGGCCTTGAATGCGATCAAGGTCAGCAGCAACGAGGCGAAGCCGACCACGCAGGCGGCGGCGATCTTGCCGCTGACGATGGCGCTGCGCGACCCCGGGGTCGCCAGCAACGGCTCCAGCGATTGCCGCTCGCGCTCACCGGCGGTGGCATCCATCACCAGGTAGGCGCCGCCGATGAACGAGGTCAGCGTCAGCAGCACCGGCAGCAGCATCGACAGCATCATGCCGCGCTTGGCCTCGGCACTGGCCATGTCCTGGGTGGCCACATCCAGCGGTCGTGCAACCTGTGCGTCGACGCCACGCGCCATCAGCCGCAGCGCACCAACCTGGCCGTTGTAGGTTGCCAGGGCCGCCTGCAGCCGCGCACTGGGCACTTCGGCGGCACGACGGGTGCTGTCACGGATCACTTCCACCAGCGCAGGCTTGCCATCGGCCCAGTCCTTGCCGAACTCAGGGCTGATGCGCAGGGCCACGTCGATCTCCTGCGAGCGGATCGCTTCGGCCAGATCCTTCGGTGCCGGCGCGGCGTTCAATCCCTGCGCCGCCAGGAAGCGCACCAGGTTCGGCGCATTCTCCGCACCGATGGTCGGAATCTGCAGCGGCTGTTCGATCTGGATCCGCACGCGGCTTTCCGCCAGCTTGCCCATGCCCAGGATCAGCAGCGGGTACAGCACGGGGCCGAACAGCAGGGTCAGCAGCAGTGTGCGGCGGTCACGCGAGAGGTCGCGCAGTTCCTTGCGCATCACCGTCATCAGGGTCGACATCATGCTCATGCGTGCAGGCCCTCTTCGCTGCCGATCAGTTTCACGAACGCATCTTCCAGGTTGGGCTCGCCGGACTGCGCGCGCAGTTCATCGGCACTGCCGGCGGCCATCACCGTACCCTTGGCGATGATCACGATGTGGTCACACAGCGCACCGACCTCCTGCATGATGTGGCTGGACAGGATCACGCAGCGCCCTTCCTCGCGCAGGCCCAGCAGGAAGCGGCGCAGCGCGCGGGTGGTCATCACGTCCAGGCCGTTGGTGGGTTCATCAAGGATCACGTTGCGCGGGTCGTGCACCAGCGCGCGGGCAATGGCGGTCTTGGTGCGCTGGCCCTGCGAGAAGCCATCGGTCTGCCGATCGAGGATGTCGGCCATGTCCAGCGCATGCGACAGCACTTCGATACGTTCGCGGATGCGCGACGCGGACAGGCCATGCAGCTCGCCGAAGTAGGCGATGTTCTCGCGTGCGGTCAGCCGCTTGTAGACGCCACGTGCATCCGGCAGCACGCCGAGGTGGCGACGCACTTCCACCGGATCGCGGGCTGCGTCGATGCCATCGACGGTGATGCTGCCTTCATCGGGCGTCATCAGCGTGTACAGCATGCGCATGGTGGTGGTCTTGCCAGCGCCGTTCGGTCCAAGCAGGCCGGTGATGCGGCCATCCTCGGCGCGGAAGCCGACATCGGCCACCGCCTGGATGCGACCGGTGCGGGTATTGAAGGCCTTGTGCAGGTTGTCGGCGACGATCATGGGGCCCATCCGTTGAACGAGGTGAACGCCGGCACGTAGCTCAGCGTGTCCAGGCAGCTGGCATCCAGCGCCTTGGCATCGGTGGTGTCGATGAACTGGCCGAGCAGGCGTGGCATGCAGCCGGCGGTGAGGGTGCCGTGGCCTTGGCCGCGGGCAACCAGCGCGCGTCCCTTCGGCAGGCCCTTGAGCACCTGCTCGGCGTAACGCGGCGGCGTCACCGGGTCCAGTTCGCCGGACAGCAGCAGCACTGGCAGGTCGCTGTGCAGCGGCACTGCCGCAGCCGCCGCAGCCGGTTGGTGCGGCCACACCGGACAGGCGGCGAAGAACGCGCGCGCCACTTCCGGGCCGACCAGGCTGTCGCTGCTTTCGACCGGCGCCTGGTAGCGCGGAGCATCTTCGCTGCAGATCACCGACCACTGCATGCCACGGTTGATCTGGAAATCCATGCTGCGGGTCGCACCGCGCGCCAGCGACGCCAGTGGTGCATAACGACCCTGTGCCGCTTCATCCAGCACCAGCGGCAACAGCGAGGAGTACTGCGGTACGTAGGAGAAGGCGAACGCCAGGCCGACCACGCTGTCCGGGGTCAGCACATCCTGCCGCGGTGCATTGGTGCCGGGGTCGCGGTAGTCGACCGTGACCGGCGCGCGGCGCAGGGTTTCCACCACGCTGCGCAACTGCGCACGGGTGTCGACCGGAAAGCGCTTGCTGCAGACAGCGTCCTTGCGGCACTGCTCGGACTGCAGGGTGATCGCGTTGTCGAAGGTCGTGGCGAAATCGCCGCCGACCACCAGCTCGTTCGGTACCACGCCATCGATCACGATGCTGCGGGTGTGCTGCGGGTACGCGGCCGCGTAGCGCTGGGCAACGCGGGTGCCGTACGAGCCACCGACCAGGTTCAGCGTGTTGGCGCCCAGCGCCTGGCGTACCGCGTCCAGATCGGCGATGGCTTCGGCGGTGGTATAGAAGCGCGGGTCGGCACGGCCCTTCAGCGACGCGGCGCAGCGCTCCGCGTACTCGCGCAGCAGCGCCTCGCTGGGCGCAGCGTCTTCATCCATCGGCAGCTCCTTGCCGTCCGCGCCCAGGCAGCTGAGCGGATTGGAGCCGCCGGTGCCGCGCTGGTCGATCAGGAAAATGTCGCGCTGCTTGCGCACCTGGCGCAGTGCCGTATCGACGATGACGGCCACCTCGCTGGCCGCCTGGCCAGGTCCGCCGGCCAGGAAGAACACCGGGTCCGGCAGGCCCGAACCGCTGTTGCCCGACTCCAGCCAGGCCACGCGCAGATCGATCCTGCGGCCATCCGGCCTGCTCCGGTCTTCGGGCACCTGGAACGTCGCGCACTGCGCCTCGACGTTGGCATTGGCGCCTTCGGTGGCCAGCGTGCAGGGGCGGAAATCGATCTGGCCGTAGCGGCGGCTGGGTGTATCGCCCGCGCCGTCGGACCCTGCCTGCGGCGGTGCACTGCAGCCGGCAATCAGCATGCTGGCCAGCAACCCGGCCCGCGCGAAATGGTGTCTTTGCATCGTGCGTGATTCCCCTGGGGATGTTCCTGTCCACCACGACGGTGTGCCGCGGCAGATGTGACCAATCGAATGTGACCCAACTTACACGCGCCGGACGCTGGCGGCGACAGGCGGATGTCCTGGGCCGGCGTCGGCACGGCCACCAGACGGTTGCGACCCTCGGCCTTTGCCCGGTACAGGGCGGTATCGGCCAGCGCGATCAGGTGGCGGAAAATGGCGAGCAGGCGGCCCGTAGCGCCGGCAGAATGCGCGCAGAACCGGGAGACACTCCATGCATCCGTGGCAACTCAGTGGCATCGACCACCAGCCGTTCGAGGCGCTTTTCGAATCCAGCGACGATGCGCTGGCCGCGCGGGGAATCGTGCGCCGACGCGCGGGCGACAGCGGCGGCTACCCCTGCAGGGTCAGCCTGACAGACGCACCTGCCGGTGCAGAACTGCTTCTGCTGCCTTACACCCACCTGGCCACGCAGTCGCCTTACCGCGCCTCGGGCCCGATTTTCGTGCAGCGCGGTGCAACCCGCTGCGTGCTGCCAGCGGGCGTGGTACCTGCCTACGTGCAGCGTCGGCTGATCTCGGTGCGCGCCTATGACTGCGCGGACTTCATGCTGAGCGGCCTGGTCTGCCAGGGCACCGAGGTTGCCACGCACCTGGACCGGCTGTTCGCCGATGCGACGGTGGCCTTCGTGCAGCTGCACAACGCAGGACATGGATGCTTTTCGTGCCAGGTGGATCGGGTCGGCCACCCGCGGCAATGACGTTGCACAGGAACGTGATCGTCGCCGCGCCGCAGGCGTGACCGCCAGCGTGTTCGTTCAGTGTGGCGTGAAGCCTGCGGGAAGGGCTTCACACACGTAGTCACGGATCGGCATTGACGTGGTTTCCCACTGCGTATTGCAGCTCGATACTCGCGGCGGTACCGCTCACCGTCCGTCGCGCGATACGGCGTGGGTGCTGCGGTCACCGCTCCCTTCGACGACCACAAGGATGCGCCATGTCTCTGCGATACACCCCATTGCTGTTGGCCACCGTCTTCGTTGGCGCCGGTGTTGGCGTTGCCGGCAACGCGGCCGCACACGGCACGATGATCACCCCGGTCAGCCGCGTCTATGCCTGCTTCCAGGGCAACCCGGAGAACCCCACCAACCCGGCGTGTGCGGCAGCCAAGGCAGTGGCCGGCTCGCAGGCGTTCTACGACTGGAACGGCATCAACCAGGCCAACGCCAACGGCAACCACCAGGCCGTGGTGCCCGACGGCAAGCTGTGCAGCGGCAACAACCCGACCTTCCGCGGCCTGGACCTGGAGCGCAGCGACTGGCAGACCACGCCGATCCAGCCCGATGCGAACGGCAGGTTCACCTTCGTGTTCAAGGCCACCGCCCCGCATGCCACGCGTGACTGGAAGTTCTTCGTCACCCGCGCCGGTTGGCAGCCGGGCAGCCCACCGCGCTGGGCCGACCTGCAGGAATTCTGTTCGCTGGGCAATACGCCGCTGTCGGCCGATGGCACCTACAAGCTGCAGTGCACGCTGCCGCAGCGCAGCGGCCAGCATGTGATCTACAACACCTGGCAGCGCTCGGATTCGACCGAAGCGTTCTACACCTGCATGGACGTGCGCTTTGAAGGCGGCGGCGGTACCACGCCGGTGCCGCAGTGGCAGGATGCCGGGCCGGTCACCGCGCGTACCGAGCTGCCCGTGGGCACCACGTTGGCATTGCGGGTGTTCAATGCCAACGGCAACGACGTGGAACGTGTGGAAGCAACGCTGGCCGCAGGCCAGACCACGCCGGCGCAGTGGCCGTTGGCGCTGGCCCGCAAGGTCAATGCCAGTGCCCAGCATGCGCGCGTCGGCGTGCTCAGCAACGGCGCGATCACGCCCTCCGCTTCGGCCACCGACAACCGCGTGTACCTGAAGAACGGCAACCGCTTCCAGCTCGACACCAAGGTGCCGGACCCGGGTACGCCGTCACCGGGTGGTGATTTCGACCACGTATACCCCGCCGGCATCGGCAGTTACGTGCCGGGCCAGACCGTGGTGAAGGGCAGCGATGGCAAGCTGTATGCCTGCCGCCCGTTCCCGGAAGGTGCATGGTGCAACGTCAATGCTGAGGCATATCGGCCTGGTGCGGGTGCCGCCTGGCGCGATGCGTGGGTGCCCTACTGAGATGTCATTCGGGGAACGGCGGAAGAACGCCGTTCCCCGAACAATGTGAGCTTCATCTCAGCAAAGTAAGCGCACCTTCCCCTTTCAAACTATTCCTATAGCGACCAGGGGAACGCGTGTCGAAACTCCGCGGGTTCCATCACCCACAGGAGATTCTCCATGCATTTGTCCCAGCGGGCCGTCCTCGCGCTATCCGTTGTCGCGGGTGTAGCCGTATCTGGCGGCGCTTTCGCACACGGCACTCTGTCCAAGCCATCCAGCCGCGTCTATTCCTGTTACCAGGGCAACCCCGAGAACCCGACCAACCCGGCCTGTGCCGCCGCCAAGGCCATCGGTGGCGCACAGCCGTTCTATGACTGGGCCGGCATCAACCAGGCCAACGCCAACGGCAACCATCAAGCGGTTGTTCCAGATGGTGAGCTGTGCAGCGGCGGCAACAGCAAGTACCGCGGCCTCGATCTGAACCGCAGTGACTGGCCGACCTCGCCGATCCGCGCCGATTCGCGCGGGCGTTACACCTTCGAGTTCAAGGCACCGGCGCCGCATGCCACACGCGAGTGGAAGTTCTACGTCACCCGCGACGGTTGGCAACCGGGCAGCCCGCTGCGCTGGGCGGACCTGCAGGAGTTCTGCACGCTGGGCAACGTGCCGCTTTCCGGCGACGTCTACAAGCTGGACTGCCCGCTGCCCGAGCGCAGCGGCCAGCACATCATCTACAACACCTGGCAGCGCTCGGATTCGGGCGAGGCGTTCTACACCTGCGCGGACGTGCGCTTCGAGGGGGGCGGTGGCGTGACCCCGCCGCCGCAGTGGCAGGATGCTGGTCCGGTGACCGCCCGCGGTGCGCTGGACGTTGGCACCACCGTGACCCTGCGCGTGTTCAATGCCCAGGGCAACGACCTGGAACGCCCGGAGATCACCCTGGCAGCCGGACAGACCGCTGCGAACCAGTGGCCGCTGGCGCTGGCCCGCAAGGTCAATGGCAGCGCCCAACAGGCACGCGTGGGCGTGATGAAGGATGGCGTGATCACGCCCGTCGTCTCGGCCACCGAGAACCGTGTCTATCTGAGGCCGGGCAACCTGTTCCAGCTCGATACCCGCTTGCCGGGTCCGGTCGATCCGCCGCCGGGTGACGACTACGACTTCGTGTATCCGGCCGGTATCGGCAGCTACAAGCCGGGCGAGACCGTGGTCAAGGGCACCGACGGCAAGCTGTACGCCTGCCGCCCGTTCCCGGAAGGCGCCTGGTGCAACATCAATGCAGAGGCGTACCGGCCGGGCGTGGGTTCGGCCTGGCGCGATGCCTGGGTGCCGTACTGAAGCGGGGCGCCGGGGCGGTGTGATGCCGCCTCCGGCGTGCGGGATTGCCGGCCAGCGGCCGGCACTACCCGGGTTCGTGGGATTGCCGGCCAGCGGCCGGCACTACTTGCTGCTGACGTACTTCTCGCGGCGGATCTGCGGATTGCCCAGGCCCGCCGCCTTCAGCGCTTCGGCGCAGGCGTCGACCATGTCCGGGTTGCCGCACAGGTAGGCGATGTCGGTGGCCGGGTCCGGCGTGAACTCCGCCAGTGCCTGCTGCACGTAGCCATGGTGGACGTCCGGGTGCGGCTCGGACGGCAGTTCCCGCGACAGGCACGGCACATAACGGAAGTTCGGCTGCTTTTCGGCGAAGCTGTAGAAATCGTCGCTGTACAGCAGCTCCCCCGGGCTGCGTGCGCCCTGCAGCAGGACCACCTGCACACCGCGCTCGACCATCGCCGTCGCCAGCAACGGCAACATCGAGCGGTACGGGGTGACGCCGGTACCGGTGGCGATCAGCAGGTAGCGGCCGTTGTGGTCGCCGGGGTTCAGGCAGAACCGGCCGTAGGGGCCGGACGCGCTGACCTGGCCGCCGATGTCCAGCGCCTCGAACAGCGCCGTGGCGGCGCCACCGGGGACGAAGCTGACCGCGATATCCACCGCCTCGCCCGGGCCCAGCGCGTGGTCGTGGATGGTCGCCAGCGAATAGCTGCGCTTGGTTTCAGTGCCATCGGCATAGCTGAAATGGACCTGGATGAACTGGCCGGGCTGGAAATCCAGCGGCTGGCCGTCGTCACGCACGAACTGGTAATGGCCGATGGAGGGCGCCAGCATGCGGCGGTCGACCAGTTTGATGGGGAATTGGACAGGCACGACTTTTCGGGACAGTGTGTAGCCGGGGCAAGCCCTCGGGGTCTTCTATAATAGACCTTCCCCGCCCCTCTCCAGCGCCAGCCCATGGGCGCGAAGGCTTCGAGCTTGGCTTCCCTGAACGATACGGCGCCCGCCCTGCGCGTGCGCGACCTGCGTAAAACCTATGACAACGGCACCCAGGCCCTGAAAGGGGTCTCGCTGGAAGTGGCCCCGGGCGACTTCTTCGCCCTGCTGGGCCCGAACGGTGCCGGCAAGTCCACCCTGATCGGCATCATCAGTTCCCTGGTCAACCTCAGCGAGGGCCAAGTGGAAGTGTTCGGCAGCGACCTGGTGCGCAACCGCAGCGCTACCATGCGCCTGATCGGGCTGGTGCCGCAGGAGATCAACTTCAACCTGTTTGAAAAGCCCTTCGACATCCTGGTGAACTACGCCGGCTTCTACGGCGTGCCGCGCGCCGAAGCCGAGCAGATGGCCGAAGTCGAGCTCAAGCGCGCCCACCTGTGGGAGAAGGCGCAGGTGATGAGCCGCACCCTGTCCGGTGGCATGAAGCGCCGGCTGATGATCGCCCGCGCGATGATGACCCGGCCGCGCCTGCTGATCCTGGACGAACCGACCGCTGGCGTGGACATCGAGATCCGCCGCGACATGTGGCGGGTGCTGAAGGAGATCAACGCCGCCGGCACCACGATCATCCTCACCACCCACTACCTGGAAGAGGCCGAGCACCTGTGCCGCAACCTGGCCATCATCGACCACGGCCAGATCGTCACCCAGGGCCCGATGCGCGAACTGCTGGCCAAGCTTGACGTGGAAGGCTTCCTGCTGGACATCGACGGCACCCTGCCCGCCCAGTTGCCGGTGATCGAGGGGGCAACCCTGATCGCCACCGACGGCCATACGCTGGACATCGACATGCCACGTGCGATGGATCTGAACCGCGTGTTCGAGGCACTGAACGCGGCGGGCATCCGCGTGCGTTCGATGCGTACCAAGAGCAACCGCCTGGAGGAACTGTTCGTGCGCCTCACCGGCAACCAGGAGACGTCCGCATGAGCAGCACCCCGACCCCGGTCCTGACCGACGGCCAGCGCAACCGCATCGCACTGATGACCATCGTGCGCCGCGAAGTCGCCCGCATCATGCGCATCTGGGGCCAGACCCTGGTACCGCCGGCGATCACCATGACCCTGTACTTCCTGATCTTCGGCGGCCTGATCGGTTCGCGCGTGGGCGACATGGGCGGCTATACCTACATGCAGTTCATCGTGCCGGGCCTGGTGATGATGAGCGTGATCCAGAACAGCTACGGCAACATCAGCTCCTCGTTCTTCGGCGCCAAGTTCGGCCGCCACGTGGAAGAGCTGCTGGTCAGCCCGATGCCGAACTGGGTGATCCTGTGGGGCTATGTGTCCGGCGCAGTGCTGCGCGGCCTGATGGTCGGCGTGATCGTGCTGATCATCGCGATGTTCTTCACCCCGGTGCGCATTCCGCATCCGCTGGTGACGCTGACCACGGTGATCCTGGGCGCGACGATCTTCTCGCTGGCTGGCTTCATCAATGCGGTGTATGCGAAGAAGTTCGATGACGTTGCGATCGTGCCGACCTTCATCCTGACCCCGCTGACCTACCTGGGTGGCGTGTTCTATTCGGTGAAGCTGCTGCCGCCATGGGCAGAGGCGGCCACGCACGCAAATCCGATCTTCTACATGGTCAATGCGTTCCGCTATGGCCTGCTGGGCAGCAGCGATGTGCCGGTGGTGGTGGCGTATGCGCTGATGATCGGTTTCGTGGTGGTGCTGACGGCGCTGGCGCTGTGGTTGCTGAAGCGTGGCGTGGGCATGCGCAGCTGAGGATGTTCTGCAGGGCCTGCGGCCCTGCACCCACGTTGGTAGGTAGTGCCGGCCGCTGGCCGGCCGCTGGCCGTCAACGTCAACGTCAAAAGCGAGCTATCCATGGGATGGCGGTGTGGTGTCGGGTGGCGGGGACGCCGCAAGTACGTCCTTGTAGGCTTGGCCGCGCCATCCATGGCGCGGACACCCCGCAACCCGACACCACCCCGCCTTCGACCGTTTCCCGCTGCTGTCGGAACGGCGGTCTGTGCTGCTGTTGGTGGGTGTCGACCTTGGTCGACACGGTAGATCCACGCCATGCGTGGATGGAACTGTTCCGATGGAGCCGAGCCAATGCTCGGCTCTTTTCGTTTGCGATCTGATGGATGGGGATCCATCGGAAAGATGATCACGAGAACCGAGCGAAGCGACCCGCTGTTGCTTTTGATTTTCTTTTTTGTTTTCCGTGGTGGACGCACACGGAAACCGTCAGGGGTCGGGGGGGGGGGGGGCGCGGGGGCCCCCCCCCCCCCCCCGACCCAAACACAGCTTGCGCTTCAAACCACCACGAGGGGCTCAGCCGTTGGCCGCAAACTCCGGCACAATCGCTGCAGTGAATCCCCCAACTGCAGTGAGCGTGCAATGCGTATCCTGATCCTCGGCGCCGGCGGTACCGGCGGTTACTTCGGTGGCCGCCTGGCCCAGGCTGGCGTGGACGTGACCTTCCTCGTGCGCCCCGCGCGCGCCGCGCAGCTGGATCGTGATGGCCTGGTGCTGCGCAGCCCGGTGGGCGATGCCACGTTCCCGGTACAGCACGTCATCGCAGATGCCCTGCCTGCGCTGGCTGCGGACAAGCCGTTCGATCTGGTGATCCTCAGCTGCAAGGCCTACGACCTGGACAGCTCGATCGATGCCATCGCCCCGGCGGTGGGCGCGGGCACCACCGTGCTGCCGATCCTCAACGGCCTGCATCACTACAACGCGCTCGACGCGCGCTTCGGCCACGACGCCGTGCTCGGCGGGCTGTGCTTCATCAGTGCGACCAAGGCGCCTGATGGGGCGGTGCTGCACCTGGGAAAGCCGGCCAAGCTGACCTTCGGCGAACGCGATGGCGGTGCGATCTCCGCGCGCGTGCAGGCGTTCGCAGCAGCGTGTGCGCAGGCCAATCTCGATCATCTGGCCAGTGAGCACATCGGCCAGGAACAGTGGATCAAGTACACCTTCCTGACCGCGCTGGCGGCGGCCACCTGCCTGCTGCGTGCGGACATCGGCACGATCGTGGCCACCGACGACGGCGACGCCATCGTGCGTGGGCTCTATGACGAATGCCTGGCGGTGGCCGAAGCAGCGGGTGAGCCGGTGCCGCAGGCGGCGCAGGACACCGCGCGTGGCACCCTGACCCAGGCCGGTTCGGCGTTGAAGGCGTCGATGCTGCGCGATCTGGAAGCAGGCCAGCAGGTGGAGGCGGCCCAGATCGTCGGCGACATGCTGGCGCGTGCGCGCGCCGCGGGCCAGGAAGCGTTGCTGCTGCAGGTCGCCTATAGCAGCCTGCAGGCCTACCAGGCCCAGCGCTCGGTGTGATCCGATGAACATGCCCGGCCCGTTGCCGAAGCGCATACTGATCCTCGGCATGGGCTGGAGTGGCCGCGTGTTGGCCGCGCGCCTTCAGGCCCAGGGCGTACACGTGGAAGGCACGGTGCGCGATCCGGCGTCGGCACCTGACGATGGCCTGCTGCGTCATCAGCTGCGTGCCGACGCCGCGCTTGCCCCGAGCCTGCTCGCTGCGATTGCCCATGCCGACGCGGTGCTTTGCAGCGTCCCTCCCGATGCCGAGGGCGACCCGGCGCTGCGCCTGCTGTATGCCGCGTTGCGCGACAGCAGTTCACTGCGTTGGCTCGGTTACCTGTCGTCGACCTCGGTCTACGGCGACCGCGACGGTGGCTGGATCAATGAGCACAGCGTGGCCGATGCCACCGAGCCGGCAGGCAGGCAGCGTCGCCTCGCCGAAACGCAATGGCGTGCGCTGGCGGATGCGCGCGGTATCGCCTCGGCGATGTTCCGCCTGCCGGGCCTCTACGGACCCGGGCGCAACGCGCTGCTGCAGCTGGCGCAGGGCCGCGCGCGGCACGTGGTGCGGCCAGGGCTGGTGTTCAATCGCCTGCACGTGGACGACCTGGCTGCGGTGGTGATCGCGGCGATGCAACGCCCCATGGCCAACGCACTGTATCTGCCGAGCGATGACGAACCGGCGCCACCGCAGGATGTACTGGCCTTCGCTGCGCAGCTGGGGGGATTTACCCTGCCGCCCGCGGTGGCCTGGGACGATCCATCAGTCAGCGCGACATTGCGGCGTTTCTACCAGAGCAGAAAGCGCATCGACAGCCGCAGCACGCGCGACGCGCTGGGCTGGACGCCGCAGTTTCCAACGTATCGGGAAGGGCTGACGGATCTTGCCGCTTCGCTCGCCGGGCATGGCCCGGCGCTCCCGGCTGACGGGTAGTGCCGGCCGCTGGCCGGCAACTGCGGCATCCCTGCGAAGATCGTGAGGTTGCCGGCCAGCGGCCGGCACTACCGTTTGCCGATCAGGCGGCGTCCGGCAACCGGAAGAACGCACGCGTGGCAGCCGTGGCGTTTGCCGCCGTGGTCTGCACATCCTCGCCACGGTCCCGCGCCAGCTCTTCCACGATGTGCGACAGGAACACCGGTTCGTTGCGGCGGTCCTTCGGCATCGGCTTCAAGGTGCGCGGCAGCAGGTACGGTGCGTCGGTCTCGATCATCAACCGGTTGGCCGGAATGTTCTTCACCAGCTCGCGCAGGTGACCGCCACGGCGCTCGTCGCACAGCCAGCCGGTGATGCCGATGTACCAGTCCTGGTCGAGATAATCGAACAGCTCCTGGCGCTCGCCGGTGAAGCAGTGCACCACGGCCGGACCGATGCGGCCTTCGAAGTTCTTCATCTGTGCCATGAAATCGGCATGCGCGTCGCGCTGGTGCAGGAACAACGGCTTGCCATTGTCTGCAGCCAGCTGCAGCTGGCGCTCGAACGCGCGATGCTGCGCCGGGCGCGGCGAGAAATCACGGAAGTAGTCCAGCCCGCACTCACCCACCGCCACCACTTCGGCATGGGCGTGCAGCGCGCGCATCTCCGCATCGCACTCGTCGGTGTACTCCACCGCATGGTGCGGGTGCACGCCGGCGGTGGCGTACAGGAAGCCCGGGTGCTGCTGCGCCAGCTGCAGGGCCAGTGGCGAATGCTCGCGGCTGGCACCGGTGATGATCATCTGCACCACACCGGCCTGGCGTGCGCGGTCCAGTACGGCGTCGCGGTCGCGGTCGAAGGAGTCGTGGGTCAGGTTGGCGCCGATATCGATCAGATGCATGGGGGCAGCAGAGGCAGGAAAACCCGCGCATTGTACCCGTGCCCGCCATGGCACCTTATCCTTTGCAGATGAACGCCCCGCAATTCCCCATCTCTCCGCTGCTGCCGCAGATCCAGCAGCACCTGGCCGTGCACCCGCGGCTGGTGCTGGAAGCCCCGCCCGGCGCCGGCAAGACCACCCAGGTGCCGTTGGCGCTGCTCGATGCGCCGTGGCTGGAGGGCCGCAGGATCATCCTGCTGGAACCCCGCCGGGTGGCCGCGCGCAGTGCCGCGATGTTCATGGCGCGCCAGCTCGGTGAGGAGGTCGGCGGCATCGTCGGCTACCGCATCCGCTTCGAGAACAAGGTATCGGCGCGCACGCGCATCGAGGTCGTCACCGAGGGCATCCTGACCCGGATGCTGCAGGACGATCCAATGCTGGAAACCGTTGGCGCGATCCTGTTCGATGAATTCCACGAGCGCCACCTCAGTGGCGACCTGGGCCTGGCGCTGGCGCTGGACGTGCAGTCGCAGCTGCGCGATGACCTGCGGTTGCTGGTGATGTCGGCGACGCTCGATGGTGAACGCCTGGCACGCTTCCTCGATGCACCACGAGTGAGCAGCGAAGGCCGCAGCTATCCGGTGGCAATCAGCCACTTCCCTGCCCGGCGTGACGAGGCGCTGGAACTGCAGGTGCGACGCGCGGTACAGCAGGCGCTGGCCGAGCACCCCGGTGACCTGCTGGTGTTCCTGCCCGGCCAACGTGAGATCGCACGCGTGCAGGCAGGCCTGCAGGACAGTCTTGCTGGCGCTGCGGTGGACGTACTGGCCCTGCACGGTGAACTGCCGGTGGAACAGCAGGCACGCGTGCTGCAGGCCGCGAGCGACGGCCGCCGCCGCGTGGTGCTGGCCACCAACGTCGCCGAATCCTCGGTGACCCTGCCCGGCGTGCGCGTGGTGATCGACAGCGGCCAGGCGCGCGAGCCGCGCTACGACCCCAACAGTGGATTCACCCGCTTGGACGTGGTCGCCATTGCGCAGGCCTCGGCCGACCAGCGTGCCGGCCGTGCCGGGCGCGTGGCCGAGGGCGTGGCCTGGCGGCTGTGGCCGCAGTCGCAGCGGCTGGAACCGCAGCGTCGCGCCGAGATCGACCAGGTTGAACTGGCCGGCCTTGCGCTGGAACTGGCCGCCTGGGGCAGCAGTGACCTGCGCTTCCTCGACCCGCCACCGACTGGACCGATGGCCGCCGCACGCGAACTGCTGCAGCGCCTGGGCGCGTTGTCCAGCAGCGGCGCGATCACTGCACTCGGCCGCCGCGTACTGGCGCTGGGCACCCATCCGCGGATGGCCGCGATGCTGCTGGCCGCAGCTGATGCCCGCGCGCAGGCGTTGGCCGCCGATCTGGCGGCATTGCTGGAAGCTCGTGACCCATTGCGCCAGGGCGGTGATGCATTGGCCGCACGCTGGCGCGCACTGGCGGCCTTCCGCAACGGCCGTGCGCCGGCCGATGCCAATCGCAGTGGCCTGGCCGCCATCGATGCCGCTGCCAAACAGTGGCGCCGTCGCCTGCGTTGTGACGCCGCACCGCCCGCCAGCATCGAGGCCCACGAGCTGGGCGACCTGCTGGCCCATGCCTTCCCCGACCGCATTGCCTTCCGGCATCCGAACGACCCGCTGCGTTACCTGCTGGCCAACGGCCGCAGCGCCCGCCTGCATGAACTGAGCGACCTGCGGGGCGAACCGTGGCTGGTGGCCAGCGAACTGCGCTTCGAGGCGCGCGACGCGCTGCTGCTGCGCGCCGCACCGGTAGATGAAGGCTATCTGCGCAGGCACTGGCCCGAGCGCTTCGTGACCGAAGACGCGGTGCGCTGGGATGACACCCGCCGCGCCCTGGTCGCGCTGCGCGAAACACGCTTCGACCGCATCGTGATGGACAGTCGTTCGGCTGGCCGGGTTGATCCGCAGCTGGCGGCGCAGGCGCTGACCGACGCCGTTGCCGAGCTCGGCCTGCAGGCGTTGCCATGGACCGAGGGTCTGCGCCAGTGGCAGGCGCGGGTTGAATCGCTGCGGCGCTGGATGCCCGAACTGGGCCTGCCCGACTGCAGTGACGCCGCATTGCTGGCCAACCGTGCGCAATGGCTGCAGCCGGCATTCGCTGGCAGGACACGTCTGGATGCGCTGGACGAGACCAGTTTCGGCGAAGCGCTGAAGTCGCCACTGGAGTGGTCGCAGCGGCAGCTGGTCGAGCGCCACGCGCCCACCCGGATCACCGTACCGTCAGGGCTGGAACGGCCGATCACCTATGCGCTGGATGGCGAAAGCGGCGAGCCGCTGCCGCCGGTGCTGGCGGTGAAGCTGCAGGAGTTGTTCGGGCTGGCCGACACGCCGCGTATCGCCGATGGCCGGGTGCCGCTGACCCTGCACCTGCTGTCACCGGGCGGCCGGCCATTGCAGGTGACCCAGGATCTGCGCAATTTCTGGGAGAACACCTACGCCGAGGTGAAGAAGGAGATGAAGGGCCGTTACCCGCGCCACCCGTGGCCGGACGACCCATGGACGGCTACGGCAACGCACCGGGCCAAGCCGCGCGGGACGTAATGCGCGCCGACACCCCGCCCGTTCCTGAATGGCTGCGGTAGAGCCACACCACGCGCCCGCCTGACTGACATACCGTTTACGGGCAACAGGCGACACTGGACTTCGACCCGAGGCAAGGACACCCCCGCATGAGCAAGCTGACCGTAATCACCGACCGCGCCCTGGAGCGCGCCCTCGACCTGGCCCATACCGCAGGCGATGGCCTGAAGAGCGCGGGCGGCAGCCTGCGTCACCTCGGCCCGCAGGCCAGCGACTGGATCAAGACCGGCGCCGCCCTTGGCGCGGTGAAGACCGGCGGCAAGGTCGCCACCAAGTTCGCCCGCCGCAATCCGGCGGTGACCATCGCGGCAGCTGCCGTGGGTGTAGGCCTGCTGGGCTATGCGCTGTACCGCAAGCAGCAGAAGAAGAAGGCCGCCAATGGCCATGTGGTCAACGGTCAGGCCCAGCGCATCAACGCGCGCGATCGCCGCAACGACACCGTGGTCGACGAGCACAGCGATATCGGCAGCGACGCCTGATTGACCGGAGTCGGAACCCTTCCGCAGGAAGGGCTCTGACCCCATGTCGCTGCACGAGGGTCGGACGCCGCAAGGCCTCCGGCCTTTTTTTCAGCCGATCTGCCGCCACTGCCCGGGCTGCAGGTCATCCAGCCGGTACGGCCCCATTGCAGCGCGCACCAGGCGCAGCGTCGGCAGGTTCACCGCAGCGGTCATCCGCCGCACCTGGCGGTTGCGCCCCTCGCGGATCGTGATCGCCAGCCAGCTGTCGGGCACCGTCTTGCGGAAGCGCACCGGCGGATCGCGCGGCCACAGTTCAGGCGCAGGATCGAGGCGCTCGATTTTCGCCGGCAGCGTCGGCCCATCATTGAGCACCACGCCATCGCGCAGCTGCTGCAGCTGCCCGTCGCTGGGCGTGCCTTCCACCTGCACCCAGTAGAGCTTGTCCGCCTTGTGCTTCGGGTCGGTCAGCTTGTGCGCCAGCGTACCGTTGTCGGTCAGCAGCAGCAGGCCTTCGCTGTCATGGTCGAGGCGGCCGGCAGCGTAGACGCGCGGCGGCAAACCGAAGCCGGCCAATGTCGGCCGCGGCGGCACGCTGCGGTCGGTGAACTGGCAGAGCACGTTGAACGGCTTGTTGAAGGCAATCAGCATCGCGGGGACGGCAGGCGGCGGGCAGGGCATTGTCCCATGCCACGCCGCGTGCTCGCCGGGCATGGCCCGGCGCTACCGGGTCACGGCTTCACGAAACGCAGGGTCATGCGGTCGCTTTCACCGATGGCCTGGTACTTGGCGTCATCCGCCTTGTCATGCTGGTTGGTCGGCGGTAGGGTCCACACGCCATTCGGATGGTCCTTGGTATCGCGCGGGTTGGCATTGACCTCGGTGCGCGCGTCGAGCTTGAAACCGGCGGCCTCGGCCATCGCGATCACCTGCTGCTGGCCCACATAACCGGTGTCGTCAGCGTCGGCCACGTCGGCCTTGGCGCGGTGCTCGACCACGCCGAGCACGCCGCCCGGCTTGAGCACGTTGAAGAAGCCCTGGAACATGCCCTGCGCCTGGCCTGCCTTGCGCCAGTTGTGCACGTTGCGGAAGGTCAGCACCACATCGGCCGAGTTGGCTGCACCGAACACCGGCTTGGCCGGGTCGTAGGCAACCACGGTGGTTTTGTCGAACTGTGCCGGTGCGGCGGCGTACTTCTTTTCCAGGCTGTCGCGGCTGCGCTGCTGGTAGTCGCGGCCGCGACCTTCAGCCACGGCCTGCGGATCGACCACCGCAGCGATGTAATGACCCTTGTCGCGCAGCAGCGGCGCCAGGATCTCCGAGTACCAGCCATTGCCCGGGGTGATCTCGATGACGGTCTTTTCCGGCGCGACGCCAAAGAAGCCCAAGGTCTGCGCAGGATGACGGAAACCGTCGCGCTTGACGTTGGCGGGGTCGCGGGTCGAGGCCTTCACCGCGGCATCGATCGCGGGCGACACCTGGATCTTTGCCGGTGCGACCGTGGCCGGCGCGGCGAATGCGGGAACGGCAACCAGCAGCGCCGAAGCAAGCAGCAGGCGGCAACCACGCAGGGATGAGGCAGCAATCATCGGGGCGACTCCAGCGGAAGATGCGGCGAGACTAGCAGCCGCCGCGCCGCAGGTGTTCACAAAACGTTAGCCGCGTGCGCGGTGCGGAACACAGTTTTGTGGTCAGCGCCGCAGCGCGGTCACACATCGCGTTCTATCCTGAAGGACTTCCCCCAAGGAGTCCGTGCCCATGACGGCAAACCGCGAACTGGGCCGTTCAGGCCTGCATGTAGCTCCGCTCGCCTTCGGTGGCAACGTGTTCGGCTGGAGCGCCGATGAGAAGGCCAGCTTCGCCCTGCTGGATGCCTTCGTGGATGCCGGCTTCAACCTGGTCGACACCGCCGACGTGTACTCGGCGTGGGTGCCGGGCAACCAGGGTGGCGAGTCGGAGACGCTGCTGGGAAAGTGGTTCGCGCGCAGCGGCAAGCGCGACAAGGTGGTGCTGGCGACCAAGGTGGCCAAATGGGCCGAGCGGCCCGGCCTCACCCCGGACAACATCAATGCGGCGGTGGAGGATTCGCTGCGTCGCCTGCAGACCGAGGTGATCGATCTGTACCAGGCCCACGAGGATGATGAATCCACGCCGCTGGAAGCGACCCTGGCCGCGTTCGGTCGCCTGATCGAGGCGGGCAAGGTGCGCGCGATCGGCGCGTCCAACTACAGCGCCACGCGTCTGGCCGATGCCTTGAAGGTCTCTACCGACTACGGGCTGCCGCGCTATGAAACCCTGCAGCCGGAGTACAACCTGTACGACCGCGCCGGCTACGAGAAGGAACTGGAACCGCTGGTGCAGCGCGAGCAGATCGGCGTGATCAACTACTACGCACTGGCCAGCGGCTTCCTCAGTGGCAAGTACCGCACGCCGGACGACGCCGGCAAGAGCAGCGCGCGTGGCGCCACCGTGGTCAAGCGCTATCTGAACCCGCGCGGGCTGCGCATTCTGCAGGCGCTGGATGATGTGGCCAGCAAGCACAATGCCAGTGCCGCGCAGATCGCGCTGGCCTGGCAGATCGCACGGCCGTCGATCACCGCACCGATCGTCAGTGCCACCAGCGTGGAGCAGCTGCACGACCTGCTGGCGGCGGCGAACGTGGCGTTGAGCGTGCATGACGTGGCACAGCTGGATGCGGCCAGCGTGGAAGGTTGAAGGCGGAGGGTGCCGGCCAACGTCGGCACCCTTCAACGGATCCGCGCCATGCGTGGATGCTTTGCGTCAGCGCGGCAGGCTGTCCTCGGCCACCAGCGCATGGTGCATGCCGATGCCCGCGCGCACGCCTTCTGCCATGGCCAGGGTGATGTTGCCGACCGTGGTCGCATCACCGGCGGCGTACACGTTCGGCACCGAGGTCTGTTTCATCGTGTCCACCTCGGCCAGCACGCCCAGCGGACTCTCCACCAGCGCGCAGCCCAGCTGCTGTACCAGCGGCGTGGCCATCTGCTGCATGGCCGGCACGAACAGCGCACGCTGGGCGACTCGGCGACCGTCGGCAAGTTCCACTTCCAGCCACGTCGGCTGCTCGCCGTGCACACCTACCACCGGCGTGGTTTCCACCTGCACAGCGCGCTGCTGCATGGCGGCCAGCTCCTCGTCGCTGATCGGCAGTCCCTGGCTGAAGAAGGTGACGTTGCCCCAGTCGGCGAACAGCGGCGCCTTGCCGGCCGACATCGGATGGCCGCCGAGCAGGCCGATCGAACCGCCACCCACTTCATAACCATGGCAGTACGGGCAGTGCAGCACGGTGCTGCCCCAGCGCTCGGCCAGGCCGGGCAGATCGGGCAGCTGGTCGGCGATACCGGTGGCCAGCAGCAGCTTGCGTGCGGTCAGTACCTGGCCGTCTGCCGTACGCACCTCCACACCTTCGGTGCGGAGCGTGGCCTGCACCGCTTCGGCATTCAGCCAACGCACGGTCGGGTAGTCCAGCAGTTGCTGGCGCGCGTTCTTCAACAACTCGGCGCCACTGACGCCGTCCAGGCCCAGCACGCCGTGCGAATGGCTGGCGAAACGGTTTCGCGGCGAACCCGCATCGATGATCGTGACCGGCCGGCGCGCACGCGCCAGGATCAGTGCGGCGGCGATGCCGGCGTAGCTGCCGCCGACGATGAGGACATCAGGATTCATGGTGACCTTCCAGGGAACGGTGATGGGCGAGATGGCGGGCGAAGTCGGCGCCAAGCTGGTCGAGGGTGGTTGCCTGCAGCCGCTGCTCGAGCAGGCGCTGCGCTTCGCGGGCACCGTCCAGCAGGGCCTGGTTGACCAGCTGCTGGATCGGGCAGCCGCCGCTGCCTTCACGGGTACCGACCTGGACCATCGGCGGCGCGCCGATGGCCTGGTAGACGTCGTGCAGGGTGATCGTCGCCGCATCGCGGGCGAGCTGGCTGCCGCCACCGTGGCCGCGCGTGCTGCGTACCAGGCCGGCCTTGTGCATCTGCGCCAGCAGGCGGCGGATCACCACCGGATGGGTCGGCAGGCAGGTCGCCAGCTGTTCGGAGGTTCGCGGCCCGTGCTGGCCGACCAGATGGGCCATCACGTGCAGGGCGTCGGAAAGCGGGTTCGCGGATTTCATGTAACAACAGTAGTTACATTTAAACCGCCTGTCGAGGGTCTTCTTTCGTTCCATATGGACACATTTGTCCAATGAAACACATTCTTCACATCACTAAACAGAACGGGAATGTGACACGCATCGCACTTCAGAGCGCTAAAGGACGGTCGATACCGCATCGCACCCCTTCCGAGATCTCGTCCCATGAAAGCCTCTTCCCATGCGCCGCGGCTGCAGTCGAAGCTGCTCGGTGCCGTTTCTGTTGGTCTGGCTGTTGTCCTGGTATGCGCCCTGGCGGGCCTGGCGTCGGCCTGGTTGAAGCTGTCCACCGAAGTCCCCCCGGAGGTTGCCCACAGCCGCGACGCCGAGCGCCTGCAACGCGAATTCCGCGGACAGGTACAGGAGTGGAAGAACGTGCTGCTGCGCGGCCACGATGACGCGCTGCGCCAGCATCACCTGCAGGCCTTCGACAACGAAGGCCGCGTCGTTGCCGAACTGGCCACGGGCCTGGCCGCCAGCCCCGATGCGCGCACGCGCGAACTGGCGCAGGCGTTTTCCGGTCTGCACGCACAGTTGCAGCAGGACTACCACGCTGCACTGCAGTCCTTCGCTGACGCCAGCTACGACCCGGCGGTTGGCGATTCCCTTGTGCGTGGCAAGGACCGTCCGGTGGCGGCCGCGCTGGATGCGCTGGGTACGCAGGCCACCCAGGTGGCCGAAGCCGCGGTGACCGCGCGTTCGCACCAGGCACGGCAGACGCTGCTGCTGTGCGCCGCGCTGACCATCGGCGCCGCCGTGCTGCTGCTGATCGCCCTTGGCTGGTGGCTGCGGCGCGCCGTGGTGCAGCCGGTGCTGGCGGTGGAAGCGGCCGCGCGTGCGGTTGCCGCCGGTGACCTCGACTACGTGGTGCAGGTGCGCAGCCGCGACGAGATCGGTCGCCTGGCACAGGCGATGCAGGCCGTGCAGAGCACCCTGCGTGGCGTGCTTGATGCGCAGACCGCGATGGCAAGGGCACACGACGCCGGCACGATCAGCCACCGCATGGACAGCAGCGCCTTCCCCGGCGCCTACGGCACGATGGTGGCCGACACCAATACCCTGGTCGATGCGCACATCCAGGTGAAGATGCGCGCGATCACGATCATGGGCCGCTATGCAGTGGGCGATCTCAGCCTGGACATGGAGCGTCTGCCCGGCGAGAAGGCCGTGATCACCCAGGCGCTGGATGCGGTGAAATCCAACCTGGGCGCGATCAACGGCGAAATCCGCCGCCTGGCCGAAGCTGCGGCAGCAGGCGATTTCAGCCAACGCGGCGACAGTGCGCGCTTCGAGCATGATTTCCGCGCGATGGTCGATGGCCTGAACCGCTTGATGCAGACCACCGAACAGAACCTGGGGGAGGTCTCGGCCATGCTGCGTGCCATTGCCGATGGCCGCCTGGGTGCGCGTATGGACGGCGACTTCCAGGGCGTGTTCGCCCGCATTGCGGGGGATGCCAACGCCACCGCTGCACAGCTGGCGACCATCGTCAGCGACATCAAGCACGCCTCCGGCAGCATCCACACCGCCGCTGCCGAGATTGCCGCCGGCAACAACGACCTGTCGCGCCGCACCGAACAGCAGGCGGCGAACCTGGAAGAAACCGCCGCGTCGATGGAGGAACTGACCTCCACCGTGCGCCAGAACGCCGAGCATGCGCGGCAGGCCAACCAGCTGGCGATCGGTGCGCACAGCGTGGCCTCGCACGGCGGTGAGGTGGTCGGCCAGGTCGTGGCGACGATGGATGCGATCGAAGGCTCGTCGCGGCAGATCGCCGACATCATCAGCGTCATTGACGGCATCGCGTTCCAGACCAACATCCTGGCGCTGAATGCCGCGGTGGAAGCGGCGCGTGCCGGCGAGCAGGGCCGTGGATTCGCAGTGGTCGCCAGTGAAGTGCGTACGCTGGCACAGCGGTCGGCGGCAGCGGCCAAGGAAATCAAATCGCTGATCGAGGCGTCGGTGGAACAGGTTGGCCACGGTGCGCAGCGCGTGCGCCAGGCCGGCGACACCATGGCCGAGATCGTCGCGTCGGTGCAGCGCGTGACCGACATCATGGCCGAGATCTCCGCTGCGTCGCAGGAGCAGTCGGCCGGCATCGAGCAGGTCAGCCAGACCATCATCCAGATGGATGGCACCACCCAGCAGAATGCCGCGCTGGTGGAAGAAGCCAGCGCCGCGGCACGCAGCCTGGAACAGCAGGCGGATCGCCTGATCGAAGCGGTGGATGTGTTTGATCTGTCCACCACGGCGACAGCAACGGGTGCCTTGGCGCGCGCGGCGTGACGGAACCGCCGGGCAGTGTGGGGGTTGCCGGCCAGCGGCCGGCACTACCCATGCGTGCGATTCCCGGTAGTGCCGGCCGCKGGCCGGCAACCCACACAATGCATCAGCGCAGGTAATCCGATGCGGCCATCGCTTCACCCAGGTAATCCAGGAACGAGCTGATCCGCGCCGATACGGCCGTGTTGCGGTAGTACACCGCGTGGATCGGCTGGTACACATCCAGCGTCTGTGCGGCCAGCACCGGCACCAGCGTGCCGGCCGCACGATCGCGTTCGGTCACGAAGTCGGACAGGCAGGTGATGCCCACGCCTTCCACCGCCAGCGTGCGCAGCGTCTCGCCGCTGGATACCGCGATATCCGGGCGCACCAGCAACTGCCCGTCGGCATCGCCCGGCAGCGGCCAGCGGTTCAGCGATTCCGGTTCGTTGAAGCTGAGCAGCGTGTGCTGGCCCAGCGCCGCCACGCTGGCCGGTTCCCCGTGCGCAGCCAGATAGCCCGGGCTGGCCAGCACCTGCAGCCTGCAGCGCCCCAGAGCCCGCGCATGCAGCGTGGAATCAGCCAACGGGCCGATGCGGATCGCCAGGTCGGTACGCCGTTCCAGCAGGTCGATGTAGCGCTCGGAACTGTTCAACTCCAGCTGCACTTCCGGATAGCGCGTACGGTAGCCGGCCACCAACGGCGCGATCACGTGCAGCACGAACGGCATTGCTGCATCCACCCGCAGCCGGCCAGCCGGGCGCTCGCGGCGCGCAGCCATCTGTTCCTCGGCCGATTCCACTGCATCGATGATCGCCCGCGCATGACGCAGGTAGGCCTCGCCCTCGGCGGTCAGGTGCAGGCGGCGGGTGGTACGGGTCAGCAGGGTCGTGCCCAGCTTGTCCTCCAGCCGGCCCAGCGCGCGGCTCACGCCTGAAGGCGTCTGCCCCAGCTGCTCGGCAGCCGCGCTGATCGAACCGCTGTCGATCACCGCCAGGAAGGCCTGCATTTCGTCGAGGGTGGTTTTCATGACGCCATTATTGACCACCAGGCAAGAGTGATTGGCGTGAAGACCGGTTTTTCGGCAAAGGTCGGCCGCGCACACTGCGCCCCTTCCTTCCCTCTGGACACTGTCATGATCCGTGGCATTCCGCTCGCCCTGCTGGCGCTGACCCTCGGCGCCTTCGCCATCGGCACCACCGAGTTCGTCATCGTCGGCCTGATCCCGACCATCGCCGCCGACCTGCAGGTCAGCCTGCCGTCGGCCGGCCTGCTGGTGTCCCTGTATGCGCTCGGCGTGGCCGTCGGCGCACCCGTGCTCACCGCACTCACCGGCCGCGTGCCGCGCAAGACCCTGCTGGTCGCGCTGATGGTGCTTTTCACCCTCGGCAACGTCATCGCGTGGATGGCACCGGGCTACACCTCGCTGATCGTCGCCCGCATCCTCACCGGCCTGGCCCACGGGGTGTTCTTCTCCATCGGCTCGATCATCGCCACCGCCGTGGTGCCGAAGGAGAAGGCCGCCAGTGCCATCGCCATCATGTTCACCGGCCTGACGGTGGCGCTGGTGACCGGCGTGCCGCTGGGCACCTTCATCGGCCAGCACCTGGGTTGGCGCGCCACGTTCCTGGCCGTGGCCGGGCTGGGCGTGATCGCGCTGCTGGGCGCGCTGCTGTTCGTACCGCGCGGCCTGGCGCAGAGCGCGCCGGCCACCTTCCGCCAGCAGCTGGGCGTGCTTGCGCAGCCGCGCCTGCTGATGGTCTACGCCATCACCGCACTCGGCTACGGCGGCACCTTCCTGTCCTTCACCTACCTGACGCCGATCCTGCAGGACGTCACCGGCTTCTCGGCCAACGCGGTCAGCCTGGTGCTGCTGGTGTATGGCGTGTCGGTGGCGATCGGCAACCTGTGGGGCGGCCGCATGGCCGACCGCATTGGGCCGGTGCCCGCACTGAAGCGCATCTTCGCGCTGCTGGCCGTGGTGCTGCTGGTCATGACCTTCACCGCCCACAACACCTGGCTGATGCTGCTGACCGTACTGGCATTGGGCGCAGTAGCGTTCGGCAACGTGCCCGGCCTGCAGGTGTATGTGGTCAAGCAGGCACAGCGCTACGCACCGCAGGCCACCGATGTGGCCTCGGGCCTGAACATCGCCGCCTTCAACATCGGCATCGCGCTGGGTGCATCGCTGGGCGGCCTGGTCGTCGAACACATCGGCCTGATGCACACGCCGTGGCTGGGTGCACTGGTGGTGGTCGGCGCGTATGGCCTCACCGTACTGAGTGGCCGTCTGGACCGTCGCGACGGTATCGATGATCGCGCCGACGGCATCACGGTGGCGGCACATTGATGAGCGCAATGCACCGTTGCCGGCATGCACACGGCCCCTGCCCTACCCTTTGTGATCACCTCCTTCCCCCGCTTTGGAGTTCCCCATGACTGTCCCCGCTTTCGGCCTTGGCACCTTCCGCCTGAAAGACCAGACCGTGATCGACTCGGTGCGCAACGCGCTGGACGTCGGCTACCGCGCCATCGACACCGCGCAGATCTACGGCAACGAAGCCGAGGTCGGCCAGGCCATCGCCGAGTCGGGCGTGCCGCGTGACGAGATCTACCTGACCACCAAGGTGTGGATCACCGAGCTCAAGCGCGATGCGCTGCTGGCCAGCCTGCGCACCAGCCTGGAAAAGCTGCGCACCGACCATGTCGACCTGGCATTGATCCACTGGCCGTCACCGAACGACAAGGTCGACACGCCGATGGAGGAATATCTGCCTGCCCTGGCCGACGCCAAGGCACAGGGGCTGACCCGGGAGATCGGTATCTCCAACTTCACCATCGCCCAGACCCGCAAAGCGATTGAGATCCTCGGTGCCGATGCGATCGCCACCAACCAGATCGAGATCCACCCCTACCTGCAGAACCGCCTGCTGGTGAAGTTCCTGCAGGACAACGGCATCCGCGTCACCGCGTACATGAGCCTGGCCTATGGCGAGGTGATCAAGGACCCGGTGATCCAGGCCATCGCCGGCCGCCATCAGGCCAGCCCGGCGCAGATCGCACTGGCATGGGCGCTGCAGCAGGATTACGCGGTCATACCGTCGTCGACCAAGCGCGAGAACCTGGCCAGCAACCTGGAAGCGGCAGCGATCCGCCTGACCGAGGACGACATGGCGCAGATCGCCAAGCTGGACCGCGGCCATCGCCTGGCCAATCCGGAAGGCATTGCGCCGGCCTGGGATTGATCTGATGTTGTAGAGCCGAGCCCACGCTCGGCTCTCTACAGGGCGGCGCACGGCGTCGCGCCGCACGCTACATCGCGCAGATTGTCCAGAACCTCCTGCACCTCCAGCGGCTTGCACAGAAATCCGGCTGCGCCCAAGGCCTGCGCGCGTTCGATCACCTGCACGCGGGTATCTGCACTCATTACCAGGACAGGCGGTGGGGCAGGCAACCGTCCGATCATCTCCAATACCTCCCAGCCGCTGCAACCGGGCATGTGCAGATCCAGCAGCACAACGTCAGGCGCCAGCGTTTCAATTGTCTCCTGCGCGTCACGTCCATCACATCGACAACTGATGCGATGTCCGGCGCAATCCAGCAGCTTCTCGACCACCTGTCGATTGGTCTCCACGTCCTCGAACAACAGGCAATGCAGAGACCTCACAGAGGCCGAATGATCCTGCAGCAACTGGTCCAGTGAAGGTGCCGCTGGCGCCTCCTCGGCGACAGGCACGGTGAAGCGCCACACGAAGAGTCCGCCACCCGACGCACTGCGGCCCACCTCGACCGATCCGTTCATGGCGTCCGATATCCACCGCACAATGTAGAGGCCCAGCCCAACGCCCTGCTCGCAGCGAGCGTCGCCTTCACTGAGCTGCACGAAGGGTGAAAAGATCGAATCACGATCCTTCTCATCGATCCCGCCTCCCGAATCGGACACGGCGATACGCACAATCCAACTTGAATAGCCGCGCACAGCCTGCACGGCAACGGTTGCCTGGCCTCCCATGGGGCTGTACTTGATGGCATTGCCAACCAGATTGGTGATGACCTGCTCGATCCGGCCAGCATCGGCCAGCATCCAGATGGCGCTGGTATCCCCATCGACACGAAGAACGACCCCTTTGTCGGCGGCGTACGGTTCGCAGCTGGCCAGCATCGCATCGAGAATGGACGCCATTGAGCAAGCCTGCGAACGAAGCTGGAGCGTTCCGCCATCAATACTGGCTACATCAAGTACGTCGTCGATGCGGTGACGGAGTGCGCGGGCGTTCTTTGCAACAACGTCCAATGCCCGGCGCTGGGCCTGCGCGATGTCATCAACCTCCATCAACTGGATGCCGTTGATGATCGCATTCAGCGGCGTACGCAGTTCATGGCTCATGGCGCCGACGAAGCGTCCCTGCGCGCTGCGCGATGCAACGGCCTGCAGCGCGATGTCCCGCATCGCGGCCACCATCGCAGCAACCACGGCGGGCAGCAGAATGGTCAAGCACAATGCGTAGGCAAGGTAGGCAGGACGAGAGATCCAGTAACCATCCGGAGCCGCCGACAGCAGTGCGATCGTCGTGGCAGCGATTGCCGGCACAATGGCTCTGCGTCCGTAGACGGCCGTTGCAGCGATCACCAGGAAGGGCAGGATCGCGTTCAGCGCCATCAGCAGGATGAACGCAGGTGCGACCTGCCCGCCGATCATCACCAGGCTGAGTACCAGGCCTGCTGCATCACGCCACTGCGTGCCTCGATCCGGGAAGCGGTTGATCCACAGCGCCCACGCGCAGGCGACCGCAAACAGCACGATGGACGCGGGTAGTACATGCACCGCCTCGTTCACAAGAACAGGTTGTGGCCCCTTCGTCCAGAGATAAACCCAGAGCACGACCAGGCCCTGCAGCAGCACTCGTATCCAGCTTGCGCGCGGCTCCTGCAGGCAGGACAGCAACAGACAGAGGCGATGCATTCCCAGCGACCTGGCAGCACGAAGCAACGCGGCGGGTTCAGCGTTCGCGAAGGGAGCGGCCGAATGTGGCATGTCAGTCTCCTTGCAGGCGCAGAGATGCATGATGGCGGCGCAGAATGCGCTGGGCGGCGCCAGCCACGGCACAACAACGAGGCGCGACCGATTCCATCGGCGCGCCCATGCGCAGTGTTTCGCCCAGCTCATCGCAGGCATGGGCAATCACGGAACTGCCCAGCGCGGCAGTGACACTCTTCAGCGCGTGCACCCGGATGATGGCGGCTTCGGTGTCACATCCCAGTCCCGTAGCGGTTTCGGCCACCCAGCAGGTGATTGCCTCATCAATATTCGCGATGAACGCCCCCAACTGATCCGGCGCAACCCTCGCCACCAACCGCAACATGGCTTGCTCACCTATTTCAGACGTCACAGCGCTGCATGACCGGTGACATGGACCTGCCCTTTGGATCGTCTTCTGCATTGAGTCTCTCCCAAGTCGCGAATGGCATAGCTACATCTCGCTCACATCGGTCCAGAGCGGGCCGCGACACAGTCATTTGCGACAGGCCTCGGGACTGCTCGGTTATCGCATTCGTTCGTGAATCTGCTGAAAAGCGCCTGGAAACCACTGGCTCAGCCCGTAGCCCAAGCCAATTGCGAGCAGCACGCCGGCCAGAATGGTCAGCACCCTCAGCCAATGTGACAACCGCATCAGATCCATGGCATCAAGCATGCGCACACCGATGCGCTAGCGCCATCGGACTACGTTCAAATTTCCAGCGGAGGTGCTGTGCTGATTCTGATGTTCCTCTCTCTGCTGCTCGGTGCCGGTTTGGTGCGTAGGCATCCTCGCTCGGCCGCGGTGTTCGCCCTTCCAGCAATCGCGGCGCTGACCACCAGCGTTTCACCGGTGACGCAGAAGCTGCTCGACCGCGCCCACAGCCTGCCAACGATGGCGTCAGAGGAGACGGGCCGGAACACGCTCATCGTGCTGCTCGGTGCGGGCATCCAGGGCAGTGGTCATCAAGCGCGGCCTGGGCTGGGCGGATACAGTCGGCTACTGACCGCAGCACAGCGCTTCCATCGCTGCCGGCAACTGGACGGAACATGCAGGGTGCTGGTCAGTGGTGGTGCACCGTCTCCAGGCCTGGACAGCGAAGCCAATGTCTATGCCCGCGAACTGATTGACCTGGGCATCCCTGTCGCTGCCATCCTGCAGGAGGATGCCAGCGCGAACACCTGGCAGAACGCTCGCAACAGCAGCGCGCTGATCGCACAGGAGCACGCCTCGCACGTGCTGCTGGTGACCTCGGGCCTGCACCTGCGCCGCAGCCTGCTCTACTTCCAGCACTTTGGCGTCACCGCCGAGGGGGTGGCCAGCGATCAGATCCGTGCCATGCCCGGCTGGCTTCCCTCAACCTTCAATCTACTGCTGGTCGAGGTGATGCTGCACGAGCGCATCGGTGTACTGCGCTATCACGCTTACAACCGCCTTGGCTGGAATGAGGCCCCGGCGCAGCAGCCACGGTAGCGCGGCAACGTACGCGCCAGGCGGATCAGGCGGCAAGCAACCACCCGCGCATCGCCGCACTCACCTCTTCCGGCTTTTCCATCGGCGCCAGATGCCCGCAATCGGGCACCACCACCAGCTGCGAATGCGGCACCAGCGCATGCATTTCCTCGCTCACCGCCAACGGCGTGATGCGGTCGTTCGCACCACAGACGATCAGCAGCGGATCGCGGTAGCCGGCCAGTACGTCGTGGCCATCAAGGCGCTCCAGCGCGCTCTGGCGCAGGAACACTTCCGCACCCAATCGCGCCGTCATGTCGCGCACGCGCTGCACCAGCACGTAGTCGTCCAGCCGCGAGGCGTCGATGTAGCTGCGCATCAGCGCGTCACCAAAGCCGTGGAATTTACCGGGCAGGCGCACGCTGGCACGCTGGCTGCGGCGCTGTTCGGCGCGTTCCGGGGAATCGGCATGGATAGAGGTATCGATCAGGGCCAGCTGCATCACACGCTCCGGCGCGATGCGCAGGATCTGCTGGGCGACGAAGCCTCCCAGTGAGAACCCAGCCAGCGCGAAACGCGCGGGCGCCTGCGCCAGCACGTCCTCGGCCACCGCCTGCAGGGTCTCGCCCCGGGTCTGATCGCCCACGATGCAGTCGGCGATATCGGCCAGGTCGGCCAGCTGCGCGCGCCAGAGTTCGGCGTCGTTGAGCAGGCCGGGGAGGAGCAGCAGGGGAATGCGGTCGGTCATGGGGCATTGTCGCGCCAGCACCATGACAGGGCCATGCCGCAGATGGCCTACTGCGTTGCAGCGCGAGTCCGGCAGCGAACCGGCGCGGTAGGATGCGGCTCTCCACCCTACCCTGCTCCACGGACGCGACCATGGCTGACCCCTACAACAGTGGCACTCCCACCACCTCCGCAGCGCGCTTCGATGATTCGATGGTCACCACCGCCTTCGAGCTGCCCGGCTACCGCATCGCACGCAACCTGGGCGTAGTGCGTGGCATCACCGTGCGCTCGCGCTCGATCGTCGGCAACTTCCTCGGCGGCATCCAGACGATCTTCGGCGGCAACATCACCATCTACACCGAGTTGTGCGAGCAGGCGCGCGAGGAAACCTACCGCGACATGGTCAAGCATGCGCGGCAGCTGGGTGCCAACGCGGTCATCGGCATGCGCTACGACGCCACCGATGTGATGACCGGCCTGACCGAAGTGCTGTGCTATGGCACAGCGGTGGTGGTCGAGCCGCTGCGTTGAATCCGATGTTCCGCCGGGCATGGCCCGGCGCTACCGTCACGGTCACGCCGCCGGCGGCACGTCGGGCACTTCCACCTGCTGCACCGGCAACGTCACCATCATCACCGTCGGGTCGTCCGGGTCCAGTTTGGTCTTGAAGCCCAGGCTCTGGCACATCGCCAGCATGGTGCTGTTTTCGCGCAGCACCTGGCCTTCCACCACGTCCAGGCCCAGCCACTTGGCGTACTCGATCATGATCGCCATCAGGCGCCAGCCGATGCCATGGCCCTTCAGGTCCGAGCGGATCAGGATGCCGTACTCGCCGCGGTGATAGTCCGCATCGGCATGCAGTCGCACCGCGCCGAGCATTTCGCCGCTGCGCGGTTCAATGGCCACCAATGCAATCGAGCGCGCGTAATCCAGCTGGGTGAGGCGGGCGATGAACTCGTGGCTGAAGTGCTTGACCGACTGGAAGAAGCGCAGGCGTAGATCCTCGTCGCTGACGCGCGCGAAGAACGCGCGGAACAACGCGTCATCTTCCGGCCGCACCGGGCGTACGAACGCGCGACCGCCGTCGGACAGCTCGATGGTGCGCTCCCATTCCTTCGGGTACGGGAACACGGCGAAGCGCGGATGGCCACGCCCTTTGTGCAGGATGCGCGACGGGGCAACCGCCACGCGCGCGTCCAGCGCCAGGATGCCCTTGCTGTCGACCAGCAGCGGGTTGATGTCCAGCGTGCGCACTTCGGGAATATCTGCTGCAAGCTGCGCCAGTTTGACCAGCGCCAGCGCCAGCGCGCGCTCGTCGGCCGCCGGCACGTCACCGTAGGCCTTGAGGATGCGTGAGGCCCGGGTCTGGCCGATCAGCTCGTGGGCCAGGCGCAGGTCCAGCGGCGGCAGCGCCAATGCCTTGTCATTGATCACTTCCACCGCCGTGCCACCACGGCCGACCACGATTACCGGGCCGAACGTGGCGTCGTCGGCGATGCCGACGATGAGCTCGCGTGCCTTCGGGCGGACGATGGTCGGCTGCACCAGCAGGCCGTCGATGCGGGCGTCCGGTCGCAGCTGTCGCGCACGGGCAAGGATCGCCTTCGCAGCGCTCTGCACCGCCGGCAGCGTCGCCAGATTCAGGCGCACGCCATCCACTTCGGATTTGTGCGGAATATCGGGCGACAGGATCTTCAGCGCGACGGTCGCGCCACGCTCCAGCAACGGTTGCGCCAGGTCCATCGCCTCGTGTGCATCGCGTGCGTGCATCACCGGCGCGGAGGGGATGCCATAGGCCTTCAGCAGTTCGTGGGTGGCCAGCGGATCCAGCCAGCCTTGACCGTTGGCCAGCGCGGCCTCGACCAGCGCGCGTGCACGCACGGTATCCACGCTGAAGTCCTGCGGCAGGCTGGGCGGCGTTTCCATCAACGCGTTCTGTGCTTCGCGGTAACGCACCAGATGCTGGAAACCGCGCACGGCCTCGGCTTCGGTGGGATAGGTCGGCACGCGTGCCGCATTGAGGGTGGCGGTGGCCTGGTCGTCGTTGCCCAGCCACACCGCGAACACCGGCTTGTCACGGTGATGGTGCGGGCGCAAGCCCAGCGTGCGGGTCAGTGCCTGCGCGGCGTCGGCCGAGGAGGTGAACGCCGTGGGCACGTTGACCACCAGCACCGCGTCGTTCTCGTTGTCGGCCAGCAGCGCCTCGATGGCCGTGGCATAGCGATCACCATCGGCATCGACCACGATGTCGACCGGGTTGCTGCGTGACCAGCCCTGCGGCAGTACCGCATCCAGCTTCTGCACGGTGCTGTCGGACAGTTGCGCCAGCGTGCCCTGCAGCGCGATCAGCTGGTCCACCGCCAGGTGGCCGACGCCACCGCCGTTGCTGAGGATGGCCAAGCGACGACCGGGGAAGGTGCCAAGCCGGCCCAGCGACTCGGCTGCGGTGAACAGTTCGTCCAGCGCGCTCACCCGCAGCAGGCCGGCACGGTTGAATGCCGCGCCGTACACATCATCGGCGCGCGCCAGTGCCTGCACGTGGGTATCGGCGCTGCCCGGCTGTACCCGTTCGGCGCGCCCGGACTTCACCACCACCACGGGTTTGGCACGCGCAGCGGCACGTGCGGCCGACATGAATTTGCGGGCGTCCTTGATCTGCTCGACATAGAGCAGGATGGCGCGGGTACGGTAGTCGGTGGCGAAGTAATCCAGCAGATCGCCGAAGTCCACGTCCATGGTGTCGCCCAGCGAAACCACGGCGGAGAACCCTACCGAGCGCGCCACGCCCCATTCCACCAGGGCGGCGGCAATCGCCGAGGATTCGGAAATCAGCGCGAGGTCGCCGGCCTGTGGGAAATGCGCGGCGATGCTGGCATTGAGCCGTGCATGTGGCGCGATCACGCCCAGGCAGTGCGGGCCAAGGATGCGCAGGCCATGCGCGCGCGCGGCCGCCTCCACCTGTGCCCATGGCGAGCCCGGGCCTTCTCCCAGGTGCGCGGTGAGGATGATCGCGGCCTGCACGCCACGTTCGGCAGCGGTGCGTACCACCTGCGGCACGATGGCGGCCGGTGCGGTGATCACCACCAGTTCCGGCACCCAGTCCAGGTCCTTCAGCCGCTTCACCGTGCGGATGCCATCGATCTCGGCATGGCGCGGGTTGATCCATGCCACTTTGCCGGGGAAGCCGGTGCCGCGCAGGTTGCGCATCACTGCGCGGCCCGCCGAGCGCTCACGCGGGCTGCCGCCGATCACCGCGACCGACTGCGGACGGAACACGGACTGCAGGTGGTAGGTACTCATGTGCCTACGGTACCCAAATTCCGTGGTGATGGGGTCAGATCCCTTTCCACGGGAAAGGGCTCTGACCCCTGCGCGCCGACCAAGGTCGGCACCTGCCAGAGCATGCTGGTTCTGGGGTCAGAGCCCTTCGCCAAGCGAGGGGATCCGACCCCCGCTTACAGCAGCGTGCCGTGCAGGATCATCGCGGCGATGCTGAAATAGATCACCAGGCCGGTCACGTCCACCAGGGTGGCGACGAACGGGGCCGAGGCGCTGGCCGGGTCGAAGCCCAGCCGCTTGAGGATGAAGGGCAGCATCGACCCGGACAGCGAACCGAAGGTGACGATGCCCACCAACGCGGCGCCGATGGTGATCGCCAGCAGGATCCAGTGCTCGCCGTAGTCATGGAAGCCACCGAGCTGCCAGATCACGATGCGCACGATGGCCAGGCAGCCGAGGATGGCGCCGAGCACCATGCCGGTGGGCACTTCGCGCAGGGCCACTTTCCACCAGTCACGCAGGCGCAGCTCGCGCAGGGCCAGGCTGCGGATCAGCAGCGAGGTGGCCTGCGAACCGGAGTTGCCGCCCGAGCTCATGATCAATGGAATGAACAGGGTCAGCACCACTGCGCGCGCCAGTTCATCCTCGTAGTGCTGCATCGCGCTGGCGGTCAGCATCTCGCCCACGAACAGCACGCTCAACCAGCCGGCGCGCTTGCGCAGCATCTCGAAGAAGCCGATCTGCATGTACGGCTTGTCCAGCGCTTCCATGCCGCCGAACTTGTGCGCGTCTTCGGTGGACTCTTCGATCAGTGCATCGAGGATGTCATCGACGGTGACGATGCCGAGCATGTGCTGCTGCGCATCCACCACCGGGATCGCCAGCAGATCGTGGCGGCGGATCAGTCGTGCCACGTCTTCCTGGTCCATCTGCGCATCCACCATCACCGGCGGATTGACCTGGGCCACGTCCAGGATCGATTCCTCCGGCAGGCCGGTGATCAGCCGGCGCATGGTCACCACCTGCTGCAGCCGCTGGTTGGCCGGGTCGAGGACGTAGATCGCATACACGGTCTCGCGCGTGCGCTCGACCTGACGGATGTGCTGCAGGGTCTGGGCCACGGTCCAGGTGGCGGGCACGGCGACGAACTCGGTGGTCATCAGCGCGCCGGCGGTGTTCGGCGGGTAGCTCAGCAGCTTCTGGATGGTCTGCCGGGCTTCGTTGCCCAGCAGCGGAATCAGCCGCGCGCGTTCTTCTTCATCCAGCTCGTGGACGATGTCGGTGGCACGGTCGTCGGCCATCAACCCCAGCAGTGCGGCGGCGCGTGCCGGTGGCAGCGCGGCAACCAGTTCGCCACTGCGGTGCAGCTCCGGCGCCTCCAGCATCTTCACTGCACGCGGCAACGACAGCGCAGCCAGCGTCTCGGCGGCGCGCTCCAGTTCGAGCGTGTTGAGGAATTCCACCGCGTCGGCGGTGTTGTAGTTCGCCAGCGGTGCCGACAATGCTGCGGCATCGGCCACCGGACGCAGCAATTGCTTCTGGTTCATGGTGATTCGCCTTCATGGGGTGCGACATCGCGCAACGCCAACGCAGGCAAACCGTCCCGATGTCAGGCGGTGGCCATCGCTGGCGTCGACCGAGGTCGACTTCTACTGTCGCTGGACATGGGTTGGGGACTCCGGAGGGGTGTACTGACGGACATGCCGGCAGCGGCGGGCAGTCTGGACCTGCGGTCGGTGCAGGTCAACCCGCGACCGGTGACCGGTGACCGGGCCATGGGCCCACTGCCGTTCTCGTGCGTACACAGCCGCGCGCGCATAATGCCCAAGTGGCATCCGCCGCGCTTCCCCCCGCCGAACGGACGCACAGCCGGCCTCCCGATGACCAGGTATTCCCATGCATAGCGGTGGTCTGGAACTGGCATTGGTCCTGCTGCTGGCCGCGGTGATCGCGGTGCCGGTGTTCAAGAAGTTCGGCTTCGGCGCGGTGCTGGGCTACCTGGCGGCCGGCGTGGTGCTGGGGCCGGACGGTCTGGGCTTCGTACAGGACGCCGACCGCATCCTCGGCGCGGCCGAGATCGGCGTGGTCATGCTGCTGTTCGTGATCGGGCTGGAGCTGTCCCCGGCCCGGCTGAAGGTGATGCGGCGCTCGGTGTTCGGTGCAGGCGCGGCGCAGGTGGCGTTGTCCGGGCTGGTGCTGGGCGGCCTGCTGCTGCTCGATCACTTCCAGTGGAAGAGCGCGCTGGTGGTGGGCGTGGCGCTGGCGCTGTCGTCGACTGCGGTCGGCCTGCAGCTGCTGTCCGAACACAAGGCGATCAACAGCGACCATGGCCGGCTGGGGTTTGCCATCCTGCTGTTCCAGGACCTGATCGCCATTCCGCTGTTGGCCGCGATTCCGCTGCTGGGCGGGGTCAAGAACGAGACGCTGCGCTGGGAAGATGCGGCCGTCGCACTGGGCGCGCTGGCGGTGGTGATCCTGTGCGGGCGGCCGGTGCTGCGCCGGGTGTTCGGCATCATCGCCCGCACCCGCAGCCCGGAAGTATTCACCGCCACCGCGCTGCTGGTGGTGCTGGGCACCGCCTGGTTCATGCAGGAAGCCGGCCTGAGCCCCAGCCTGGGGGCGTTCCTGGCCGGCGTGCTGCTGTCCGATTCGGAATTCCGGCACGAGCTGGAATCGCAGATCGAGCCGTTCAAGGGCCTGCTGCTGGGCCTGTTCTTCATTGCCGTGGGCATGGGCATCGACCTGGACCGCATCGCCGCCGAACCGTGGATGATCGCTGCGGGCGTGGCGATCCTGCTGGTGGTGAAGTTCAGCCTGCTGTACGCCATCGGCCGTATCGCCAGACTCAGCTCGCGGCAGTCGTTGCTGCTGGGCAGCGTGTTGTGGCTGGGCGGCGAATTCGCCTTCGTGGTGTTCAACGAAGCCCAGCGTGCGCATCTGCTGGGCAATGCCAACCATGACCGGCTGGTGGCGATCGTCGGCCTGTCGATGGCGATCACCCCGTTACTGATGATCGCCCTGATGCGCCTGCTTGGCGAGGAGAAGGTCGCGCCCCGCCAGGCGTCGGAGGCCGACAAGGTGGCGCCGGACAATCGCCCGAAGGTGCTGATTGCCGGCATGGGCCGCTTCGGCCAGGTGATCGCGCGCCTGCTCACCGCGCAGAAGGTGCCGTTCGTGGCACTGGAGGCGAACCCGGACACGGTGGCCGACCTGCGCCGCTTCGGCAACCAGCTGTACTACGGCGATCCGACCCGGCCGGAGATGCTGCGCGCCGCCGGTGGCGAGCACATCGACGTGTTCGTGATCACCGTGGACGACCCGGAAACCAACCTGCGGGCGGTGCGCATGGTGCGCCGCCTGTACCCGGACGCGACGGTGCTGGCGCGTGCGCGCAACCGCCAGCATGCCTGGCGGTTGATGGACATGTCGGCCGAACCGTTCCGCGAAGTATTCGGTACCAGCCTGGAAATGAGCGGGCGCGTGCTGACCGCGCTGGGCGTTGCACCGAACGTGGCCGAGCGCCATGTGCAGCAGTTCCGCGAGCACGACGAGAAGCTGCTGCGCGACCAATACCTGGTCTACGACGACGAGGCCGCCGTGATCCAGACCTCGCGCGACGCCCGCAACGACCTGATGCACCTGTTCGAAGCGGACGCGGAAAGCGACGGCGACAAGGAGCGCTGACCGACGGGGTTGGGTAGTGCCGGCCGCTGGCCGGCAACCTCATGACCCCGCCAGGATTGCGAAGCTGCCGGCCAGCGGCCGGCACTAACGCGCCCAGGGGTCAGCCGTTGTCGCGCAGGAACCTGGCCATCGAAGAGACGCCCGGCACGCGCGGCTCGGACGCGGAAAGCGACGGCGACAAGGAGCGCTGACCGACGGGGTTGGGTAGTGCCGGCCGCTGGCCGGCAACCTCATGAACCTCGCCAGGATTGCGAAGCTGCCGGCCAGCGGCCGGCAC
>NZ_JBFTQU010000009.1:0-331504 GCF_056399165.1 Stenotrophomonas sp. 01N47 | reverse complement strand
GCGCGGGGGTGTCCGCGGCATGGATGCCGCGGCCAAGCCCCCAGGGATGGGTTTACGGCGTCCCCCGCGCACCCACCCCGCCCGGCCAAGCGCAGCTGTTACTTGCACGACCACACCAGCCACGAGGGGCTCCGCCGTTGGCCGTATCCCGCCGATAGGCGCGATAATGAAAGGATGGAAACCGTCCGCATTGCCACCCGCAAGAGCCCGCTCGCCCTCTGGCAGAGCGAACACGTCGCCGACCGTCTGCGCCAGGCACATCCCGATCTGCACGTGGAACTGGTGCCGATGAGCACCCGCGGCGATGAAGTGCTTGACCGCTCGCTGGCGGCCATCGGTGGCAAGGGCCTGTTCCTCAAGGAACTGGAACTGGCCATGCTGCGTGGCGAGGCCGACTGCGCGGTGCACTCGTTGAAGGATGTGCCGATGGAACTGGATGCGCCGTTCGCGCTGCCGGCAATGCTGACCCGCCACGATCCGGCCGATGGTTTCGTCTCCAACCTTTATGCCTCGCTGGATGCACTGCCGATCGGTGCGCGCGTCGGTACCTCGTCATTGCGCCGCCAGGCCCAGCTGCGTGCACTGCGCCCGGACCTGGAACTGCTGGACCTGCGCGGCAACGTCAACACCCGTCTGGCCAAGCTCGACAACGGCGGCTACGACGCCATCGTGCTGGCCGTGGCCGGGCTGGAACGGCTGGGCCTGGGCAATCGCATCGTCGCCCGCCTGCAGCCGCCGCAGTGGCTGCCGGCGCCGGCGCAGGGCGCGGTGGCGGTGGAGTGCGATGGCGGCAATGCCGCGCTGATGGCGCTGTTTGCAGGCCTGGATGACGCCGCCACGCGCGCCTGCGTGGAAGCGGAGCGGGCCATGAACCGCGCGTTGCATGGCAGCTGCCATGTGCCGGTGGCGGCGATCGCGCAGTGGCAGGGCCAGGACCTGCACCTGCAGGGGCTGGTCGGCAGCGCCAGTGACGGCCGCGCGGTGCGTGCCGACGCCGTGGGCCCGGCCAGCGACCCGGAAGCGCTGGGCCAGCGCGTGGCGAAGATGCTGCTGGATGCGGGTGCTGGCGAGCTGTTGAACGTCTGAGCCACCGCAGGTAGTGCCGGCCGCTGGCCGGCAACCTCATGATCCCGATGGAATGCAGTTGCCGGCCAGCGGCCGGCACTACCAAAAGCAGAACGGGCGCCAGGCGCCCGTTTCGCTTATTTGAACTTGTAGACCACGTTCATCGTGGTCAGCGTATCGGTCTTGCGCTTGTCCTCGGCGACGTCGCTGTTGTAACGCGCCTGCCAGCCGGCCTTCAGCGCCAGGTGCTCGTTCATGCTCACCGAGACACCGAAATCGTTCTGGCCGAAGGTGTTGTACGAACCCGATTCGACCAGCAGCGTGTTGATCAGGTCGGTGTTGTCGGTCAGCGAGTACTTCAGGTCGAACAGGCCGCGACCGATCAGGCCGGTGCGGGTGCGATCGTCCTCGGTGCTGTGGGTGCGGCGCACACCGGGGCCGATCTGCGCATCGAACGAGAAACGCTCGGTGTTCCACAGCCGGGTGCCGTAACCCAGACCGAACGAGCTCTGCCGGTCGTAGGTGGCGAAATCATCACGCTCGGTACGTACCGTGGCCGTCAGCTGGCGATGTTCGCCCAGCTGCAGCGCGCTGCCTGCACTGCCGGTGTAGCGGTTGGCGGTGGTGTTGTTGCGGCGCGTGGTGGTGCCGTCGTCGCTGGTTTCGGTCACCTTGGAGCTGGAGCGCAGGCCGAACAGGTCCATGCTGTGCACCCAGTCGCCATCGGTGTAGCGCAGGCGCAGTCGGCCGTTGAAGCTCTCGGTGCTGCTGTTGCCACGTGCCGACGCGAAGCCGAGTTCGCCACCACTGCCGCTCCACGGCGAGGACATCGCCGCCAGTTCGGAGGCATCCTGCGCATACGCCAGCGGGGCGCAGAGCAGCAAGGGGACCAGCAGGGACACGCGCAGGGACATCGAGGCTTCTCCGAAGCGGTTGGCAGCCGGTGATGATACTGGAAGCGTGATGACCGTCCGAATCGCCCGTCCCGACTGCTTCAGCAGGCGTTGTCGGGCCAAGCCCATTCAGGGCAGGTCGACCTGCAGGGCAGGATCGTTGAAGCGCGAGTACCGCAGCCGCAGCTGGAAGGGCTTGCCGTTGTTGTGGCCGCTGCGCACGATCTGCCGCGGCAGGCCCTGCGGATCCACCCAGTACTCCAGCCGCTCACCGGCCGTGGCGCCACGCAGGCGGTAGTGGCGGGTGCTGACGCCATCCAGCGTCTGCTCGCCCAGGTCTTCGGCCTGCAGGGCCTGTGCGGGGATATCGGCGGGCAGCGGGCTGCGCCATTGCTCCAGCAGCCCCGGCGGGGTCGGCACCTGGCGGATCGCATCGTCGGCCTGCAGGAACATGGTGTCGCCGATGATCACCTGCGGCCCGGCAGGGGTCTGCACCCGGAAGCGGTCCGGGGCGACGAAGTCCATCGCGGTACGCACCGGTTGCTGCGCGCCCAGCACCTCCAGCTCGGCATGGAAGCTGCGCAGGGCGGCAAATCGCTGGCTGGCAGACAGCACCGCCTGCGCCGGATCGGCAGCGGGGACGGGCGTCGCAGCGTCGGTGGGCGCCGGTGCGCGGTCGCAGGCGGCCAGCAGCAGGCAGGCCAGCAGGGGCAGGACAGACAACCGGCGCATCGGGCGCTCCACGGGGCAGGGGGCGCCCACGATAGCCCAATCGTCCGCCACAACGCCCGAGACTCGGACATAATCGGGGGCATGGACCGATACGAACGCATCACCGCCCTGCATCGTCTGCTCAAGTCCGCACGCTATCCGGTGACGGTGGCGACCCTGCAGGACAAGCTCGGTTGCTCCCGGGCCACCGTCTACCGCGACCTGGCGTTCCTGCGCGATGCGCTGATGGCGCCGATCGAGGGCGATGGCGAGGCCGGCTTCCGCTACCTGGCCGACGAGAGCGACCGCTTCGAGCTGCCCGGCCTGTGGCTGAGCTCGGAGGAGCTGCACGCCCTGCTGGCCTCGCAGCACCTGCTGGCCCGTACCGGCGGCGGGGTGCTGTCTTCGGTGCTGGCGCCGCTGCAGCAGCGCATTGAAAGCCTGCTGGCCGCCCAAGCCGGTGTTTCCAGCTGGCCGGTGGATCGGGTGCGGGTGATTCCGCACCGTGGCCGCAAGTTCGATGAAGCCAGCTTCCGTTCGGTGGCCTCGGCGGTGCTGGAGCGCAAGCAGCTGGGCTTTGAGTACCGCGCCCGCTCGACCGACGAAGCGACCAAGCGCACCGTATCGCCGCAACGGCTGACCCATTACCGCGACAACTGGTACCTGGACGGCTGGGACCATGATCGCGAGGCCCTGCGCAGCTTCGCGGTGGACCGCATCTACAAGGCACGGGTGATCGACAGCACCGCCCGCGATGTCGCCGACAGCGAGCTGGACGAGCAGCTGGGTGCCAGCTACGGCATCTTCTCCGGTGCGCCCAAGGGCTGGGCAACCATCCTGTTCAGTGCCAAGGCCGCGCGCTGGGTGGCCGACGAGCACTGGCACTCCAAGCAGCAGGGACGCTTCCTCGCTGATGGCCGCTACGAACTGAAAGTGCCCTACAGCGTGTCGCGCGAACTGTTGATGGACGTGTTGCATTACGGGTCCGATGCCGAGATCGTCGAGCCGATGATGCTGCGCGAGCAGGCCAAGGCACTGCTGGAACTGGCCCTGACCAACTACGAAAAATCCTGACACCTCCCCCGAGATCGATTGCGCCCATGAAGAAGACCCTGTTGCTGCCCCTGTTCGCCGCTGCGCTGGCCCTGACTGCCTGCGGCAAGTCCGGTGAGCCTTCGCAGAAGCTGGTGGTGGCCGCCACCGCCGTGCCGCACGCCGAGATCCTGGAAGTGGTCAAGCCGATCCTCAAGCAGGAGGGCGTGGAGCTGGACGTGCGCGTGTTCAACGACTACGTGCAGCCCAACGACCAGCTGGTGCAGAAGCAGGTGGATGCCAACTACTTCCAGACCGAGCCGTACCTGGACGCCTACAACCGCGATCGCAAGACCGACCTGACCAAGGTGGTGGGCGTGCACATCGAGCCGTTCGGCGCCTACTCGCGCAAGATCAAGTCGCTGGCCGAACTGCGTGAAGGGGCCGATGTGGTGATCCCCAACGACCCCAGCAACAACAGCCGCGCACTCATCCTGCTGCACAAGGCCGGCGTGATCGAGCTGAAGGATCCGACCAACGCACTGGCCACCCAGCGCGACATCGTCTCCAACCCGAAGAACCTGAAGTTCCGCGAGCTGGATTCGGCCATGCTGCCGCGCGTGCTCGACCAGGTCGATCTGGCCCTGATCAACACCAACTATGCGCTGGATGCCGGCCTCAACCCGACCAAGGACGCGCTGGCGATCGAGAGCAAGGACTCGCCGTACGTGAATTTCCTGGTCGCCCGCCCGGACAACAAGGACGACGCCCGCGTGCAGAAGCTCGCCAAGGCGCTGACCAGCCCGCAGGTGAAGACCTTCATCGAGACCAAGTACAAGGGCGCGGTGCTGCCGGCGTTCTGACTCTGGGGTAGTGCCGGCCGCTGGCCGGCAACCCAGAAGGTGTACCCGAAGATCACGGTGTTGCCGGCCAGCGGCCGGCACTACCGTCAGTCGACGTGGAAGGCGAGGGTGGCGGCCACGGCCTGCTGCCACCCTGCGTAAAGCTTCTCGCGTCGGGCCACCGCCATCTGCGGTTCGAAGCGGCGATCCAGCCCCCACTGTGCTGCGATCTGTTCGCGGCTTTCCCAGAAGCCGACCGCCAGCCCCGCCAGGTAGGCCGCACCCAGCGCGGTGGTCTCGGTCACCCGCGGTCGCAGCAGGGGGACGCCGAGGATGTCGGCCTGGAAGCTGGCAAGGAAGTCGTTGCCGATCGCGCCGCCATCGGCGCGCAGTTCACTGAGCGAGATGCCCGCATCGGACTGCATCGCATCCAGAACGTCGCGGGTCTGGTAGGCCATCGCCTCCAGCGCTGCGCGCACGAAGTGGGCCTTGCCGGTGCCACGGGTCAGGCCGAACATCGCACCGCGCACGTCGCTGCGCCAGTACGGTGCACCCAGGCCGACGAAAGCCGGCACCAGATATACCCCCGCGCTGTCCGGCACCTGTGCGGCCAAGGCTTGGCTGTCAGCGGCGCGATCGATCATGCGCAGCCCATCGCGCAGCCACTGCACCACCGAGCCGGCGATGAAGATCGACCCCTCCAGCGCGTACTCCACCTTTCCCTCCAGGCCCCAGGCAATGGTGGTCAGCAGGCCATTGCGCGAGCGCACGGCCTGCGTGCCGGTGTGCATCAGCATGAAGCAGCCAGTGCCATAGGTGTTCTTGACCATGCCTGGCTGGAAGCAGGCCTGGCCGAACAGCGCGGCCTGCTGGTCGCCGGCGATGCCGGCAATCGGGATCGGATGGTCGAAGAAGAACTGCGGGCGCGTGTGCGCGTATACCGAACTGGAATCGCGCACTTGCGGCAACATCGCACGCGGAATGTCCAGCAGGGCCAGCAGGTCCTCGTCCCATTCCAGGGTGTGGATGTTGAACAGCAGCGTGCGCGCGGCGTTGCTGTAGTCGGTCACGTGCGCCTGGCCGCCGCTGAGATTCCACACCAGCCAGCTGTCGATGGTGCCGAACAGCAGCTCGCCACGTTCGGCCCGCTGCTGCGCGCCTTCCACGTGATCGAGGATCCAGCGGATCTTGGTGGCCGAGAAATAGGCGTCGATCAGCAGGCCGGTGCGCTCGCGGATCAGCGCTTCGTGGCCGCCGGATTTCAGCCGCTCGCAGATCGCCTGGCTCTGCCGCGACTGCCAGACGATGGCGTTGTGGATCGGTTGTCCGCTGGCGCGGTCCCAGACCACGGTGGTTTCGCGCTGGTTGGTGATGCCCAGTGCGGCGATGTGGCGGGGATCGATCTGTTCACGGCTGAGCAGTTCGGTGATCGTGGCGTAGACGCTGGTCAGGATCTCGCGCGGGTCATGCTCGACCCAGCCCGGCTGTGGAAACACCTGGGTGAACTCGCGCTGTGCGCTGCCGACGATGTCGCCGGCGCGATCAAACAGGATCGCGCGCGAACTGGTGGTTCCCTGGTCGATGGCCAGCACGTAGCGGGGCGTCATGCAGCGTCTCCGGTGGCGATATTGGAATCGTAATTCATCGGCGGCGCTGGGCCGCGCGCGGCATTACCGGCGATGTGAATCCATCCAGGCCTGCAGCCGTACTGCCTGCGCCGCGTCCATCTGCAGCCCCAGCTTGCTCCGCCGCCACAGTACATCCTCGGCGCTACGGGCCCACTCGTGGTCGCACAGGAACGCCACCTCGCGTGCGTGCAGGCCCGCGCCAAAGTCTTCGCCCAGATCGAACAGGCTGCGTGCGCCGTGCAGCAGATCGATGCTGCGACTGCCATAGGCGCTGGCCCAGCGCCGCAGCGTGGCCTCCGGCAGCCAGGGGGCCTGGCGCCGAAGCTGTTCACATGCCTGCCCGGCATCGCCCCAGTCGCTGCCGGGCAGTGGCTCGCCTGCCGCCGTCCAGGCGGGGCCGGCGTGCGGCAGATAGGGGCGCAGCAGGTCCACTGCCTCCTCGGCCAGTACCCGGTACGTGGTCAGCTTGCCGCCCAGCACGTGCAGCGCAGGCGCACCTTCGGCGTCCAGTTGCAGGCGATAGTCACGGCTCAGTTTGGCCGCGCGCGGGTCCGGGTCGGCCAGCAGCGGGCGCACGCCGGCGAACTGCCAGACCACCTCGGCAGGTGCGACCGGATCGCGCAGGTAGCCGTTGGCAGCGCTGCACAGGTAGTCCACTTCCGCGGGCAGCACACTGCAGCGTGCGGGGTCGCCGCGATAGTCGGTGTCAGTGGTGCCGATGAGCAGATGGTCGTGGAAGGGCAGCAGGAACACCACACGGCCATCGGGCTGCTGCAGCAGGCAAGCGCGGTCGTTCGGCCAGACGCGGCGCAGCACGATGTGGCTGCCCTGGACCAAGCGCAGCGCAGGTCCGCCGCTGCGGGCGTGCATGCGCTCCAGCAGGCCGCCGGCCCAGGGGCCTGCGGCGTTGACCATCGCCTGTGCCTGGACGGTCTGCTGATGGCCTGCGACGTCTTCCAGTACGGCGTGCCAGCGTCCGTGCCCGCGTTGCAGGTCCACGCAGCGCGTGCCGGTCAGGATGCGTGCACCCCGCTGCGCAGCGTCGAGCGCGTTGAGGATGACCAGCCGCGCGTCATCCACCTGTGCGTCGGCGTAGCTGAAGGCGTGCTGCAGCTGTGGCGACAGCAGCACGCCGAGTGGATCGGCGTGCAGGTCCACGGCGCGCGACGCAGGGAAGGCGGGACTGCGCCGGCCCAGATGGTCATACAGCCAGAGCCCGAGCCGCAGCATCCAACGAGGACGCAGGTGCGGCTGCCACGGAAGCACGAAGCACAGTGGCCGCACCAGGAACGGCGCCTGCCGACGCACCACCTCTCGTTCGCCCAGTGCCTTGCGCACCAGACCGAACTCGCCCTGTTCCAGGTAGCGCAGGCCGCCATGGATCAGCTTGCTGCTGGCGCTGGAGGTGTGTGCTGCCAGGTCGTGCTGTTCGCACAGCAGCACCTTCAGGCCGCGGCCGCTGGCATCACGGGCGATACCGGCGCCGTTGATGCCACCGCCGATCACCAGCAGGTCGACCTCGTGCATCGCGCCTCCGCGTCCCGTCTGTGTAGATCCGACTGGAAGTCGACTCTACAGAACCCGGGTGACGGAAACGACGACGGGCCCGAAGGGCCCGTCGCGGTACAACGATGACGCAGAAGCGCTTAGAAGCGGGCGCCGATGCCGAAGCCGACGGTCCACGGATCCATCTTCGCTTCGCCGATCTTCTCGCCGCCGACCTTCACGTCCGGACGCGAGCGCATGTAGCGGGCGTCGGCACGGGCGAACCAGGTCGAGTTGATGTTCATGTCCACACCGACGGTGCCGATCACGCCCTTGGCGTCCTTCAGGCGGATGTCGGAGTCGCTGCCGTCGGCCAGGGTTTCATTGCTGAAGGCCGACTGGAAGTAGCCCACGCCCACGAACGGACGGAACACGTTGTCAGCCTGGCCGAAGTGGTACTGGCCGCTCAGCGCGACCGGCTGCTGCTCGACGCTGCCGAGGCGGGCATTGCCCGGGCCCTTCACCTTGTGGTCGAACTTGTCTGCAGCGCCCCACAGCTCAACGGCCCAGTTGTCGTTGATGTAGTAGCTGAAGCTGACGGTCGGTGCCGGGCCGCCATCGACCTTCTTGATGCCGTCGATCGGGTCATTCTTCGGCTGCAGCAGCGAGACGCCGCCAACCACGGCAAAATGCTTGCCCGAGGCGGTATCGGTGGTGCTGCTGTCCTGCGCGAAGGCAGCCGGTGCGAACGCGGCGGAGGTCAGCAGGGCGAGGCTCAGGATACGGATGGAGCGCATGGGGGAATCTCCTAATGTTTCTTGTTTTGGGCCCCCGGTTGCGGGGCGAGCACACCGTAGTCGCCCCAACATGAATCGAATCCGACGCGCGTTAAAAATTAGTTCGCACTGTTCAGCGAACAGCGCGAAATCCTTGTTTTCCTGTGGTTTCTGCCCTTCCGGAATATTCATGCAGTTGGAGAAGATGTGAGCGTCGCAACGTTGTGCATCGGCCTGCCTGCGCAGGTAAACACGGATTGCCGGGTGTTGCTGCTGGGTTCAATGCCCGGTATCGCTTCGTTGCAGGCACAGCATTACTACGCGCACCCGCGCAATCGTTTCTGGCCATTGCTCGGCGATCTGTGCGGCTTCGACCCGACAATGCCGTACGCGCAGCGACTGCAGGCGCTTGCAGCCAATGGTGTCGGCCTCTGGGATGTGATCGGCCGCTGCGAACGACGCGGAAGCCTGGATGCGGACATCGTGCGTGGCACGGAAGTGGCCAATGCACTTCCCGCACTGATCGCCGCATTGCCTGACCTGCAGCTGATCGGCTGCAACGGTGGCGCGGCGATGCAGGCCTTCCAGCGCTGGGTGCAACCGCAGCTGGCCACGTCGGCCAAGGTGCTGGCGCTGCCGTCCACCAGTCCGGCCAACGCAGCGTGGTCCTTGCCGCGCCTGCGCCAGGCCTGGCAGCCGGTGGCCGTCGCACTGGCGACATCAAGCGGACATCGGCAGGACAATACGCTACCGACTGGAAGCGCTGGCGGGCCATGAGCAACAGCGTGTCCCGGCTGCGTGCGTACTGAAAACACCTGTAACGGTTGGCGCTGGCTCCCGCTGGCCGCACAATAGACGTTTCCCTACACCAGATTGCCGGAGTTCTCCCCATGGCCGAAATCAAGGAAGCACGTGTCCCCGATATCGGTGACTACAGCGATATCCCGGTAATCGAGGTGCTTGTTGCCGTCGGCGATACGGTGAAGAAGGACCAGGGCCTGGTCACGCTGGAAAGCGATAAAGCGACCATGGAGGTGCCGTCCTCGGTGGCCGGCGTGGTCAAGGAAATCAAGGTCAAGCTGGGCGACAGCCTGTCCGAAGGCAAGGTCGTGGCACTGATCGAAGTGGCCGACGGCGAGGCTGCCCAGCCGGCCGCTGCTGCTGCACCCGCACCGGCCAAGGCCGCTGCTCCGGCCGCTGCCACCCAGGCCGCTCCCGCTCCGGCCGCTGCTGCTGCCGCCCCCGCTGCCAGTGGCGGCGCGGTGGAAGCCCTGGTGCCGGATATCGGCGATTACAGCGGCATTCCGGTCATCGAAGTGCTGGTCGCCGTGGGCGATACGGTGAAGAAGGACCAGGGCCTGGTCACGCTGGAAAGCGACAAGGCCACCATGGAAGTGCCGTCGTCGGTCGCCGGCGTCGTCAAGGAGATCAAGGTCAAGGTCGGCGACAACCTGTCGCAGGGTAACGTGGTCGCCATCATCGAAGCCGAAGGCACTGCCGCCCCGGCCCCGGGCAAGGCTGCCGCCGCTGCTGCCCCGGCCGCCGCCGAGACCGCCACCAAGGTCGAGCCGGTCGCCGTGCCGGCCCAGCCGGACAAGCTGGCCGCCCGCGAGATCGCCAGCGCCCCCTCGGCCGGCGCGCCGACCAGCCCGCCGGTACAGTTCAACGCCGATGGCGTGCTGCCGGCCAAGGTGCCCTACGCATCGCCGGTGGTGCGCGTGTTCGCCCGTGAGCTCGGTGTCGACCTGCTGCAGGTCAGTGGCAGCGAGAAGGGCGGCCGCATCACCAAGGCCGACGTGCAGAAGTTCGTCAAGGCCGCGCTCAGCGGCGGCGCTCCGGCAGCTGCCGGTGGCACCGTGGCCGCCGGCGGTGGCCTCAACCTGCTGCCGTGGCCGAAGGTTGATTTCAGCAAGTTCGGCGACGTTGAAGTGCAGCCGCTGTCGCGCATCAAGAAGATCTCCGGTGCGAATCTGGCCCGCAACTGGGCGATGATCCCGCACGTCACCCAGTTCGAGCAGGCCGACATCACCGACCTGGAAGGCCTGCGCGTGGCGCTGAACAAGGAGAACGAGAAGGCCGGCATCAAGCTGACCATGCTCGCCTTCCTGATCAAGGCCAGCGCTGCGGCGCTGAAGAAGTTCCCGGAGTTCAACGCCTCGCTCGATGCCAGCGGCGAGAACCTGACCCTGAAGAAGTACTTCAACATCGGTTTCGCTGCCGATACCCCGAACGGCCTGGTCGTTCCGGTCATCCGCGATGTCGACAAGAAGGGCGTGGTGCAGATCGCGCAGGAAACCGGCGAACTGGCCAAGAAGGCGCGCGACGGCAAGCTGGGCCCGGCCGACATGAGCGGCGGCTGCTTCTCGATCAGCTCGCTGGGCGGCATCGGCGGCACCGCGTTCACCCCGATCGTCAATGCACCGGAAGTGGCCATCCTCGGCGTCTCCAAGTCGTCTATCCAGCCGGTCTGGAATGGCAAGGAGTTCGCACCGAAGCTGATGCTGCCGCTGTCGCTGAGCTACGACCACCGCGTCATCGATGGCGCCCTGGCCGCACGCTTCACCACGTACCTCTCGCAGGTGCTGGCCGACATGCGCCGCGTGCTGCTGTAAGGCACCGCTTCGCCCCCACCGTGCGGCCGCTGCCCCTGGCGCGGCCGCCTGTCGAAACGCAGTGACAGCCCGCCGGCCACGCCGGTCGGGCACGAGGAAAACCCACCATGGCCACGATTGAAATCAAGGTTCCCGACATCGGCGATTACAGCGATGTGCCGGTAATCGAAGTGCTGGTCGCCGTTGGCGATACGGTGAAGAAAGACCAGGGTCTGGTGACCCTGGAGTCGGACAAGGCCACCCTGGAAGTGCCGTCCTCGGCAGCCGGCGTGGTCAAGGAAATCAAGGTCAAGCTGGGCGACACCCTGTCCGAGGGTGCCGTTGTCGTGCTGCTGGAGTCCGAAGGCGCTGCTGAAGCGCCGGCCAAGGCCGCGGCGCCGGCCCCGGCGGCCGCCGCCCCGGCCAGCAAGCCGCCGGTGACGCCGTCGCACCGCGCCCCCGCCGAGCCTGCAGCACCGAAGCCGGCGCTGTCCAGCGGCAAGCAGGCCGACATCGAATGCGAAATGGTCGTGCTGGGCTCGGGCCCGGGCGGCTACACCGCCGCCTTCCGCGCCGCCGACGTCGGCCTGGATACGGTGCTGGTCGAGCGCTACGCCAGCCTCGGCGGCGTCTGCCTCAACGTGGGCTGCATTCCGTCCAAGGCCCTGCTGCACGCCGCAGCGGTGATCGACGAAGTGGCCCATGCCGGTGATTTCGGCGTTGAGTTCGGCAAGCCGACCATCACCCTGGACAAGCTGCGCCAGTACAAGGAAAAGGTCGTCAACCAGCTGACCAAGGGCCTGGCTGGCATGGCCAAGCAGCGCAAGGTCCGCAGCGTGCAGGGCGTTGGCAAGTTTGTCTCGGCCAACGAACTGGAAATCACCGCGGCTGACGGCAGCACCCAGCTGCTGCGCTTCCAGAAGTGCATCATCGCTGCCGGTTCGCAGGCGGTGAAGCTGCCGAACTTCCCGTGGGACGACAAGCGGGTGATGGATTCCACCGACGCGCTGGAGCTGGCCGAAGTACCGGGCTCGCTGCTGGTCGTCGGCGGCGGCATCATCGGCCTGGAAATGGCCACCGTTTATGGTGCGCTGGGCAGCAAGGTCACCGTGGTCGAGTTCATGGACCAGCTGATGCCGGGCGCCGACAAGGACCTGGTCAAGCCGTTGGCCGACCGCCTGAAGAAGCAGGGCATCGAAGTGCACCTGAAGACCAAGGCCTCCGGCGTCACCGCCGATGCCAAGGGCATCACCGTGACCTTCGAAGCCGCCGAGGAAGGCCAGGCACCTGCGCTGGCGCAGGGCACCTTCGACCGCGTGCTGGTGGCCGTGGGTCGCTCGCCGAACGGCAAGAAAATCGATGCCGAGAAGGCCGGCGTGCAGGTCACCGACCGTGGCTTCATTCCGGTCGACCGGCAGATGCGCACCAACGTGCCGCACATCTTTGCCATCGGCGACATCGTCGGCAACCCGATGCTGGCCCACAAGGCCACGCACGAGGGCAAGCTGGCGGCCGAAGTGGCTGCCGGGCACAAGAAGGAGTGGGTGGCACGGGTGATTCCGTCGGTGGCCTACACCAACCCGGAAATCGCCTGGGTTGGCGTCACCGAGACCGAAGCCAAGGCCAAGGGCCTGAAGGTTGGCGTGGCCAAGTTCCCGTGGGCCGCCAGCGGCCGCGCGATCGGCATCGGTCGCACCGAGGGCTTCACCAAGCTGATCTTCGACGAGGACAGCCACCGCATCATCGGTGGTGCCATCGTCGGTGTGCATGCCGGTGATCTGCTGGCCGAGATCGGCCTGGCGATCGAGATGGGTGCCGAGGCCGAGGACATCGGCCACACCATCCATGCGCACCCGACGCTGAGCGAATCGGTGGCGATGGCCTCGGAAATTTACGACGGCACGATCACCGATCTGTACATGCCGAAGAAGAAATAAGGCGCCCGCGCCTTTGCGAACGAAAAACCCCGGCATCGCCGGGGTTTTTTTGTTTATGCGCTCCGGATTCTTGCGAGCTGTAGGGCCGCTGCGCGGGCGGCAGGCATTTCGACAAATGTCCCCCGTCGCCCGCCTTCGGCGGTCGCCTCCTCCTTTACTTTGTCGAAACGCCTGCCGCCCGCGCAGCGGCTCGGCTTGCGGAAGGTAGAGCCGCAGCCACTGCAACGGCCGCGTGGATGCCCGGCACGCGGAGGGAGAGGGGGCTGGGTGCGAAGTAAAGGAGGAGGCGACGGCCGCAGGCCGGCGCCGGGGGACATTCGCACGCAGCCCCCTCTCCCTGCAGCGCTCGACCAACCCGCTTCTGCTCGACGACGCAAAGAAAAAACGCGGCCCCCGATGTTCCGGAGGCCGCGCCAGGAGAGAACGTGCTGTGGAAGGGGAGCAGGGCTTAGAAGGTGACGCTGATACCCGCCACCGGGCCCTTGAATTCCTGCTTCAGGCCGATGGTGCCGTCGCTGCCCTTCTTGTCCGCATCCAGCTTGAACCAGTCGTAGCCGGCGAACACGCCGAAGTTCTGGGTGAAGCGGTAATCGACGATCGCGTTGGCGCGGCTGAGGTCACCCTTGTAGTCGTCGAAGCTGCCCCAGCGCGTGTTGAGGTACTGGCCCTGCAGGGTGATCATCCACTTTTCGGACGGGGTGAAGCTCAGGCGTGCACCGACCACCGGCGCCACACCGTCGGTCTTCTCGTCCAGGAACTGGCCTTCATACACCGTGCCCAGGTCGGCGTAGCCCTTGGTGCTGACCTTGGCGTATTCGGCACCCAGCTGCAGGCCGAGGTCGAACTTCTCGGTGTCCACCACCGAGTAGTCATACACCAGGCTGGCCACCTGGTACTTCAGCTCCGCCTTGACGAAGCTGTCGGCCGGCACGTTGACGTTGCCGAAGGAAATGTCCTGGCCAAGCGTCTCGCGGCGGTCCTTGTCGTACTTGAAGTAGTTGAACAGCAGGCGCTGGCGGTTGCTGATGCGGAACATGCCGTCGATGCGCGGCTCCCATTCCTTGCCACCCAGCTTGAAGTCCTCGGAGAAGCCGATGTCCTGGCCGGCGACATTGGTGTTGCCGCGCAGGGTGTTGTCCGAGTCGATGTTCATCGCACCCAGGCGCAGGGCGAAGCGGTCATCGCCTTCGGCGGCATGGGCGGAGGAGGCGAACGACGCGCCGGCGGCGAGAAGCGAGAGGGCGAGCAGGGTGGGGACGGAGCGCATCGAAAGAGTCCTTGCAGTGGTTCATCGGAATGAAGGCCACTTTGCCGGACGTCGCTGTCCACCATTCGTGAAGGTATGGTCCACGCGATGTGGACGGTTCAGCGCTGTCAGCGCCTTGCGAAAAGATGGCCCCGGAGCGGCGCTTCGGGGCCATCATGGGGACCTGCAGGCGAAGCGTCGACGAGGTAGCTGCAGGCAGGTCGGAAGATGGGACCACTGCCGTCGGCAGAAAGTTCCGCCGCCTGCGACCAAAGTTCAATGCGTTGCATCGCAACATCGCGCAGATGGCATTGTCCCCGTGGTGGGCTGCAAAACCGCAGCCCTTACCGCAACTTGCGCTGTTCCGATATGAACAGGCACCGGTTGTCTCGCAAATTGTCCCATTGCTATAATTTGGCGGCTCGATGAGGCCCCCCTGCTGTAGTCGCCTCAGCCATCCACTTGTAACCACGCGGGACGTCCTGTGCTGAACTCCGTAGAAACGGGTCGGCGACTGATGCTGCGCGCCGCGGTCTACCCGCTGGCCGCGGTGGCTGTCCTGGCTCTGGCCTTCCTGCTGGTGGGGCCGAAGTATGCCCTTGGTGCCCTGGCATCCGGTGTGGCGGTTTCGGCCGGTGGTTGGGTGGCGGCACGGATGGCGCTGGGTGGTGGTGCGCTGGGGGCCGGTTCGGCCATGGCACGCCTGATCGTTGCGATCGTGGCCAAGTGGGCGCTCGTTTTTGGTGTCCTGATGGTGGGGTTCCTGGTCTTCAAGCTGCCTGCACTGGCGCTGTTGGCTGGTATCGCCGTCGGGCTGATGTTCCAGGTCCTGGCCATGGCCAGGCGCTAATCGAATTCATTTAACTTAAGGTTCCGGACACATGGCAGGCGAGGCGCTTACACCCACCTCCTACATCCAGCATCACCTGCACAATCTGACTGCAGGTCATGGCACCCCGTGGGCGATCCACGTGGACACGCTGGTAACCTCGCTGCTGATGGGCCTGGTGATGGTCGTCGCCTTCTGGATGGCGACCCGCAAGGCCACCTCCGGCGTGCCGGGCAAGTGGCAGGCATTCGTCGAGATCTGCCTGGAGTTCGTTGACCGCCAGGCCAAGGACACCTATCACGGCACCAGCAAGCTGGTGACCCCGATCGCGATCACGATCTTCTTCTGGATCCTCCTGATGAACCTCATCAAGATGATCCCGGCCGACTTCATCGCCAAGCCGCTCGAACTGATGGGCGTGCCGTACTGGAAGCCGGTCCCCACCGCCGACGTCAATGCCACCCTGGGCATGTCGATCAGCGTGTTCTTCCTGATGCTGTTCTTCGCGTTGCGCGCCAAGGGTATTGGTGGTTTCACCAAGGAATTCCTGACCGCACCGTTCGGCAAGTGGATGATGCCGTTCAACCTGATCCTGAACATCGTCGAGTGGCTGAGCAAGCCGATTTCGCTGGCGATGCGACTGTTCGGCAACATGTTCGGCGGTGAAATCGTGTTCCTGCTGATCTGGGTGCTGGGCGGTGCAGGTATCGCCGGCATGTTTGCAGGCGCGTTCGCCGGCTTCGGCTGGATGCTGTTCCACCTTCTGGTGATTCCGCTGCAGGCCTTCATCTTCATGATGCTGTCCATCGTGTACCTGAGCCTGTCGGAAGACGCTCACTGAGTTTCGCTTCACCCTTCATCCGTTTGTTTCTAAACCCTTAGCAATCAAGTTCCTGGAGAAAACCATGTACTTCGCCGTCCTGACCAATCTCGCCCAAGTTCAGAGCTCCACCGTCCTCGCCGTCGGCATCATGATCGGCCTGGCCGCGCTGGGCGCCGGTCTGGGTCTGGCCATCATGGCCGGTAAGTTCCTGGAGTCGGCCGCGCGCCAGCCGGAACTGATCCCGGTCCTGCAGGTCCGCATGTTCATCACCGCCGGCCTGATCGACGCCGCCTTCATCATCTCGGTCGCCGTGGGCCTGCTGTTCGCCTTCGCCAACCCGCTGGTCGGCGAGTTCGTCTCGCGCCTGCCGGCAATCGCTGGCTGATCCAGCGAAAGCGAAACGACCGGGCGCCGCAGGCGCCTGGTCGCGGATGAAGGTTCGGAGGCGCCGCCCGTGTGGCGGCGCATCCATCCCGTCACAACCGACTGAGCGAACCCCATGGATATCGGTTTTACCCTCATCGCCCAGGCCCTGGCCTTTGCCGCCCTGATCTGGCTCATCGCGACCAAGATCTGGCCGCCGCTGATGAACGCGATCGAAGAGCGCCAGCAGAAGATCGCTGAAGGCCTCGCTGCTGCCGACCGCAGCCAGAAAGATCTGGCCCAGGCGCAGGACAAGGTCAATGAAGCGCTGAAGGAAGCCCGCACCAAGGCCAACGAGATCATCGACCAGGCCCACGCGCGTGCCAACCAGATCGTCGACGCGGCCCGCAACGAAGCTGTTGCCGAAGCCACCCGTCAGAAGGACCTGGCCCAGGCCGAAATCGACGCCGCCGCCAACCGTGCCCGTGAAGATCTGCGCAAGCAGGTGTCCGCGCTGGCCGTGACCGGTGCCGAAAAGCTGCTCAAGCGCGAAATCGACGCCAACGCCCACAAGGCGCTGCTCGACGAGCTGGCCTCGGAGATTTAAGGATGAGCCAGGCCCTCACGCTTGCCCGCCCGTACGCCCGCGCCGCCTTCGCGACCGCGCGTGACGAAGGCGCGTTCGCGCCGTGGTCGGACGCTTTGGCGTTCTCCGCCCACGTCGCCGCCGATCCGCGCGTGGCGGCCCTGCTCGCCAACCCGGAGCTGGGTCGCGATGACGCCGTCGCCCTGCTGGCGCCGGAGTCCCGCGGCGAGACCTACTCGCGCTTCCTGGCTGTGCTTGCCGAATCGCATCGTCTGCCGCTGCTGCCGGAAATCGCTGGCATGTTCGACGCGCTGCGCGCCGAGGCCGAGCACGTGGTCAAGGCCACGGTGACCTCCGCGGCCGAGCTGTCGGTTGCCGAGCTGGACGCGATCAAGGCCGCGCTGCGCAAGCGCTTCAACCGCGAGGTCGAAGTGGCCACCGCGGTCGACGCCTCGCTGATCGGCGGCGCTGTGATCGACGCCGGCGACGTGGTCATCGATGGTTCGCTGAAGGGCAAGCTGGCCCGTCTGCAGACCGCGCTCGCTAACTGAATTCATTTAACGTCCGGCCCCGCTGCCGGCACTAGGACTTGACGATGGCAACCACGCTCAACCCCTCCGAAATCAGCGAACTGATCAAGAACCGCATCGAGAAGGTCAAGCTGGCCGCGGAATCGCGCAACGAAGGCACCGTGACCAGCGTGTCCGACGGCATCGTGCGCATCTTCGGTCTGGCCGACGTGATGCAGGGCGAAATGATCGAACTGCCGAACAACACCTTTGCCCTGGCCCTGAACCTGGAGCGCGACTCGGTCGGCGCCGTGGTCCTGGGTGGCTACGAGAACGTGCGCGAAGGTGACGTCGCCAAGACCACCGGCCGCATCCTGGAAGTGCCGGTCGGTCCGGAACTGCTGGGCCGCGTCGTCAACGCGCTCGGCGAGCCGATCGACGGCAAGGGCCCGCTGGCCACCCAGCTGACCGCTCCGGTGGAGCGCGTTGCTCCGGGCGTGATCTGGCGCAAGTCGGTCGACCAGCCGGTGCAGACCGGTTACAAGTCGGTCGACTCGATGATCCCGATCGGCCGCGGCCAGCGCGAGCTGGTCATCGGTGACCGCCAGACCGGCAAGACCGCGCTGGCCATCGATGCGGTGATCAACCAGAAGGGCACCGGCATCAAGTGCGTGTACGTAGCGATCGGCCAGAAGGCTTCGACCGTTGCCAACATCGTGCGCAAGCTTGAAGAGAACGGCGCCCTGGCGCACACCATCGTGGTGGCTGCCACCGCATCCGAATCGGCCGCGATGCAGTACATCAGCGCCTACTCGGGCTGCACCATGGGCGAGTACTTCATGGACCGCGGCGAAGACGCGCTGATCGTGTACGACGATCTGTCCAAGCAGGCCGTGGCCTACCGCCAGATCTCGCTGCTGCTGAAGCGCCCGCCGGGCCGTGAAGCCTACCCGGGTGACGTGTTCTACCTGCACTCCCGTCTGCTCGAACGCGCTGCCCGCGTGTCCGAGGAATACGTCGAGAAGTTCACCGAAGGCAAGGTCACCGGCAAGACCGGTTCGCTGACCGCGCTGCCGATCATCGAAACCCAGGCCGGCGACGTCTCCGCGTTCGTTCCGACCAACGTGATCTCGATCACCGACGGCCAGATCTTCCTGGAAACCGATCTGTTCAACGCCGGCATCCGCCCGGCCGTGAACGCCGGTATCTCGGTGTCGCGCGTCGGTGGTTCGGCGCAGACCAAGATCATCAAGAAGCTGTCCGGCGGCATCCGTATCTCGCTGGCCCAGTACCGCGAGCTGGCTGCGTTCGCGCAGTTCGCCTCGGACCTGGACGAAGCCACCCGCAAGCAGCTTGAGCGTGGCCAGCGCGTCACCGAGCTGATGAAGCAGAAGCAGTACGCGCCGATGTCGATCGCCAACCAGGCGTTGTCGATCTACGCCGTCAACGAGGGTTACCTCGACGACGTGCCGGTCAGCAAGCTGCTGGCGTTCGAAGAAGGCCTGCACGCGCACTTCGCCAACACCCAGGGCGAGCTGATCGGCAAGGTCAACGCCACCGGCGGTTGGGACAACGACATCGAAGGTGCCTTCAAGAAGGGCATCGTCGAGTTCAAGACCACCGGCAGCTGGTAATCGAGGTCCTGTAGAGCGGAGCGATGCTCCGCTGGACCAGACGATCAAACGGTTGAACAACGCGGGGCCGAGGCCCCGCGCCACGGGAATAAAAGATGGCAAGCGGACGCGAAATCAAAACCAAGATCAAGAGCGTGCAGAACACCCGCAAGGTGACGCGCGCCCTGGAAATGGTCTCGGCCTCCAAGATCCGCAAGGCGCAGGATCGGATGAAGACCTCGCGTCCGTACGCGCAGGCGATGAAGCAGGTGATCGGCCACCTGGCGCAGGCCAGCACCGACTACCAGCATCCGTTCCTGGTCGAGCGTGAGCAGGTCAAGCGGGTCGGGTTCATCGTGATCTCTTCCGATCGCGGTCTGGCCGGCGGCCTCAACAACAACCTGTTCCGCAAGATGCTTGGCGAAGCCAAGGCCTGGCAGGACAAGGGCGCCGAAGTGGACCTGGTGACCATCGGCCAGAAGGCGTCGACCTTCTTCCGCCGGGTCAAGGTGAACATGGTCGGCACGGTGACCCACATCGGCGACACGCCGAAGCTGGAATCGCTGATCGGTGTGATCAAGGTCATGCTCGACGCCTTCACCGAAGGCAAGGTCGACCGCGTGTACCTGGTCTACAACCGCTTCGTCAACACCATGGTGCAGAAGGCCAGCTTCGATCAGCTGCTGCCGCTGCCGGCCGCCGAGAAGCAGGTTGCGCACCACGACTGGGACTACCTGTACGAACCCGATGCCGCGACCGTGCTCGAGCACGTGATGACGCGTTACATCGAGTCGCTGGTGTACCAGGCGCTGCTGGAAAACGTCGCTTCCGAGCATGCCGCGCGCATGGTGGCGATGAAGTCGGCCAGTGACAACGCCAACAAGCTGATCGGAACCCTGCAGCTGGTCTACAACAAGGCCCGCCAGGCAGCGATCACCCAGGAAATCTCCGAAATCGTCGGCGGCGCGGCAGCAGTCTGACCGCGTTCGTTAAAAGCACACATTTAGAGGATGCAGCAATGAGTCAGGGCAAGATCGTTCAGATCATCGGCGCCGTCGTCGACGTCGAATTCCCCCGCGAGTCGGTGCCGAAGGTGTACCACGCGCTGAAGGTGGACAACACCGAAATCACCCTGGAAGTGCAGCAGCAGCTCGGTGACGGCGTGGTCCGCTGCATCGCGCTGGGCTCCACCGATGGCCTGAAGCGCAACCTGGTGGCCACCAACACCGAGCGCGGCATTTCCGTGCCGGTCGGCGCTGGCACCCTGGGCCGCATCATGGACGTGCTCGGCCGCCCGATCGACGAAGCCGGTCCGGTCGCCTCCAGCGACACCTGGGAAATCCACCGCGCTGCTCCGTCGTATGAAGACCAGTCCCCGGCCACCGAGCTGCTGGAAACCGGCATCAAGGTCATCGACCTGATGTGCCCGTTCGCCAAGGGCGGCAAGGTCGGCCTGTTCGGCGGCGCCGGCGTCGGCAAGACCGTCAACATGATGGAGCTGATCAACAACATCGCCAAGGCGCACAGCGGTCTGTCCGTGTTCGCCGGCGTGGGTGAGCGTACCCGTGAGGGCAACGACTTCTACCACGAGATGAAGGACTCCAACGTCCTGGACAAGGTCGCGATGGTGTACGGCCAGATGAACGAGCCGCCGGGCAACCGTCTGCGCGTCGCCCTGACCGGCCTGACCATGGCCGAGTACTTCCGCGACGAGAAGGACGAGAACGGCAAGGGCAAGGACGTGCTGCTGTTCGTCGACAACATCTACCGCTACACCCTGGCCGGCACCGAAGTGTCGGCACTGCTGGGTCGTATGCCGTCGGCAGTGGGTTACCAGCCGACCCTGGCCGAGGAAATGGGCGTCCTGCAGGAGCGCATCACTTCGACCAAGAATGGTTCGATCACCTCCATCCAGGCCGTCTACGTGCCGGCCGATGACTTGACCGATCCGTCGCCGGCGACCACCTTCGCCCACCTTGACTCGACCGTGACCCTGTCGCGTTCGATCGCTTCGCTGGGTATCTACCCGGCGGTCGACCCGCTGGACTCCACCAGCCGCCAGATGGACCCGCTGGTCATCGGCCACGAGCATTACGACACCGCCCAGCGCGTCCAGCAGACCCTGCAGAAGTACAAGGAACTGAAGGACATCATCGCCATCCTGGGCATGGACGAACTGTCCGAAGAAGACAAGCAGGCCGTGTCGCGCGCCCGCAAGATCGAGCGCTTCTTCAGCCAGCCGTTCCACGTGGCCGAAGTGTTCACCGGCTCGCCGGGCAAGTACGTGTCGCTGAAGGACACCATCCGTGGCTTCAAGGCCATCGTCGATGGCGAGTACGACCACCTGCCGGAGCAGGCGTTCTACATGGTCGGCAGCATCGAAGAAGCGGTCGAGAAGGCCAAGAAGATGGCCGAGAAGGCCTGATGCGGCGGGGACGGGCACACGCCCGTCCCGACCGTGACACGGGGTGGGCCTGCGCCCACCGCTGCGGAATCCCTGCGGTGGGTTCGACCCGCCCCCTAGCGAAGAGAGTTACATGAGCACCATCCGTTGCGACATCGTCAGCGCCGAGCAGGAAATCTTCCGTGGCGAAGCGACCCTGGTCGTGGCCACCGGTGAGCTGGGCGAACTGGGCATCGCGCCCAAGCACGCACCGCTGATCACCCGCCTGAAGCCGGGCAAGGTGGTAGTGACCACGCCGAGCGGCGAGCAGCTGGATTTCGCCATTTCCGGCGGCATCCTGGAAGTGCAGCCGCAGGTGGTGACCGTGCTGGCCGACACCGCGATCCGCGCACAGGACATCGACGAAGCCTCGGTCCGCAAGGCCAAGGAAGAAGCCGAACGCATCCTGGCCAACCGCGGCGAAGCGATGGAAGTGGCCGAAGCCCAGCAGAAGCTGGCAGAGGCCGTTGTCCAGCTGCAGGCGCTTGAGCGCCTGCGCAAGACCCTCAAGCACTGAACCGTGCCGAGGTGACATCTGTGCCTGCAAGGCACGGGTGAATGCAGGAACGCCGGCTGCCATGCCGGCGTTTTTGTTTGTTTTCCACGGAGGCAGGGAATGCAGCAGTCATCGACAGCGACGCAGGACATGGGGGGCTGGCAGTGCCGCTGGCGCACACCGGAAGGCATGTTCCTGATTGCCTGGGTCGTGCTCTGCCTGCCGTGGCTGCTGGGCATCAAGACCATTCCGTTCGACGCCGTGCAGCAGTTCTTCCCGGCGGTCAGCTTCAGCGCTGAGCAACTGCGTCATCTGCAGGCGCCGTGGTGGAATCCGTATCTGTACGGGGGCTACCCGCAGCTGGCCGACCCGCAGATGATGACGTTGCAGCCGAGCATGCTGCTGCCGATGCTGTTGGCACCGACGTCGCTGCACCTGTTCAACGTGGTCGTGCTGCTGCACGTGCTGGCAGGTGGCTTCGGTGCCTTGCGGCTGGGCCGCGTGCAGGGAATGCCGCCACCGGCGCGGCTGCTGTTCGCGCTGGTGCTGATGTTCGGTGGGGTGGCCGCATCGCGGCTCCAGCACACGCCGATGATCGTCAGTTACAGCCTGCTGCCGTGGCTGTGGCTGGGCATGGAGCAGGTCCGCCGCCAGGGTCGGCTGCGTGACGTACTGCTGGCCGGCATCGCTGGAGGCTTGTGCGCGCTGCAGCTGACCCAGGTTACCTACTTCATCATCCTCGCCTGTGCGATCCATGCGGTGGGCGCGGTTCTGCTGGAGAAGGGCCCGCGCGTGCGGCTGCTGCTGCGATTTGGTCTTGTCGGCGTGCTTGCCGGCGCGATCAGCGCGCCACAGTGGTTGTCCACGCTGGCTTGGCTGGGCGAGACAAATCGGGATGGTTTCTCGTTGGAGGCTGCGTTGCCGGGGGCCATGCACTGGCAGACCCTGGCCACGCTGCTGTCAGGCAACGTGTTCTCGCAGGGGCGTGGCGACAGTTGGGCCTTTGGTGACATCAGCGCCGATTACCTTTATCTCGGCGCGGTGCCGCTGGCGCTCTGGCTGGGATGGGGCGGCGAAGTGCTGCGGCGCAAACCCGCTGCGGCGCGCATCGCGCTGGCCGTGGTGATTCTGACGATCCTGATCGCGCTGGGTGGGGCAACGCCACTGTTCCCGTGGTTGTTCACCTGGCTGCCAGGCCTGGATCTGTTCCGGCGTCCTGCTGATGCCTTGTTCCTCACCCTCCCAGCAGCAGCTTGGCTGGGTGCCAACGCCTTGCAGGCTGCATTGCAGCCAGGCCCGTTGCGGCCGCCGTGGATGTCCGTAGGTGCCGTCGTGCTGCTTGCCGTCTCCAGTGCCTGGATGGCGATCGACCGCGGTCATCTGGCGGCCTTTGCCTGGCTCGGCATCAGCGCAGCCGTGGGAATCGCCGCGGTGCTGCTGCTGCGTCGTCACCGGGCACCCGAGCGCTGGCTGTTTGTGCTGGTGCTGTTCGACCTGCTGCTGTTCAACGTGGGGACCAGCTTCAACGCAGGCAGTGGCACCAAGTCGGTGCTGACCGCCGACCGCGCCGGGCCGGCGCAGCGGGCCTACGCGCTGCTCGCAGCAGAGCGGCAACCCGGATTGCCCGAGCGCGCCGTGGTCTTCGGCATCGGTGGGCTCACCAACGGCGCCGCGGTCCATGCGATCGCGCTGGCAAACGGCTACAACCCGATGTTGGCCAGCGACTACCTGCAGATGACCGGCATGCCGGGTGAACCGGTGGATACGTTCCAACAGAAGCTGCCGACGGCCTGGGCAACGGACACAACAGCGCCTGTGTACGATCTGCTGGGCGTGCGCTGGCTGCTGGCCCAGGATCCGTTCCCGGGTTCAAGCGCGCAGGGTGACCAGGTCGAGCTCGCGCGACGCGACAGCGTGCTGCCGCGCGTGCTCAATCCTCGGAACGTCCGACGCCACGATGCGCGTCTCCCGCCTGCGGATGAATTCAACCAGACCGATTTCAGCCGGCAGCTCTGGCTGCCAGCCATGGCCCGCGCCGCATGCCCGGAGCATGATGCCGGTGAGGCCAACATCCAGGTGCAGCACTACCAGCCTGGCCGTATCGAGCTCACGGTGGAAGCCGACCGCCCCGCGTGGGTCGTGGTCAACGAGGTGACTGCCCGTGGCTGGCAGGCCCGCTTGCCCGATGGCACCGTACTGCCGCTGCTGCGTGGCAATGGCCTGTTCCATGCGCTGTGCGTGCCGGCAGGCCGCCATCAGGTGCAGTTGCGTTACAGCCCGCTGCAGTTGTGGCGCGAGGGATTGAGCGTGCGCCTGGCCGGCGACAGTGGCCTTCACTGAACGCAGGTCAGCGGTACACCACGTGCCGCAGCAGCATGAACGACACCAGCGCCAGACCACCTTCCACCAGCGGCTTGGCAAGCCACGCGTACTGCAGTCCCAATGCATGGTCGGCCGCAGTCACCAGCAGGGTGCTGGCCGCGGTCAGCAGCATCCAAAGCAGGAGGAAGCGCGCGAAGCGCTTCCAGCCCAGGCGCTGTTGGCCGGCGGCAGCAAAGGTATAGCGGCCGTTGAGCCAGAAGCCGAGCAGCATGCCGGCCAGACGGCCGACGACGTTGGCAGGGGCGACGGGCACCCCGAGTGCGGTGCTGCCCACGAACACCAGCCAGTCCAGCAGCAGCTGCACCAGCCCGATGACGATGTATGAGCTGCCCTGGCGGACGAGGGTCATGGCCGTGCCTTCCCGGTGCCGCCCGGCAACAGCGGGCCCATCCAGTACAGCAGATCGAGCAATCGTTCCTTCAGGCAGCGCACGGTTCACGTCAGGCAGGGAATGAGCTCGGCTATCCTATCAGCCAGTCCTCAGATCGCCGCCGCTGCGCGGCCCCCCTCCATGACCCAACCCCTGCACGTCATCATCCTCGCCGCTGGCGCCGGCAAGCGCATGAAATCGGTGCTGCCCAAGGTACTGCAGCCGATTGCCGGGCAGCCGATGCTGGCGCATGTGATCGCCACGGCGCGCGAACTGCAGCCGGCTGCCATCCACGTGGTGTACGGCCACGGCGGGGACCAGGTGCAGCACTACTTCGCTGACCAGCCGGACCTGTTGTGGGCGGAACAAGCGCAGCAGCTGGGTACCGGCCACGCCGTTGCCCAGGCCATGCCGGAGGTGCCCGACGCCGCACAGGTGCTGGTGTTGTACGGCGATGTGCCGTTGATCCGTGCGCAGACCCTGCGCGACCTGTTGGCCCAGCCGGGCCGGCTGGCCGTGCTGGTGGCCGATGTCGAGGATCCCACTGGCTATGGTCGCGTGCTGCGCGATGCCGAAGGCAAGGTCGGGGCGATCGTTGAGCAGAAGGACGCCGACGATGAACAGCGTCGGGTGCGCATCATCAACACCGGCATCATCACTGCCGAATCGACGGCGCTGCGCCGCTGGCTGTCGCAGCTGTCCAACAGCAACGCGCAGGGCGAGTACTACCTGACCGATGTATTCGCCTTTGCCGCCCGCGAGTTCACTCCGGCGGAGATGGCCCTGGTGGCCGATGCGCAGGACGCCGAAGGCGCGAATGATCCATGGCAGCTCTCGCAGCTGGAACGGGCCTGGCAGCGGCGCGCGGTCCGCGCGCTGTGCATCCAGGGCGCGCGCGTGCGCGATCCGGCGCGGGTCGATATCCGTGGTGAGGTGGTCGTCGGCAGCGATGTGATGATCGATGTCGATGTGATTCTTGAAGGCAAGGTGGTGCTCGGCGATGGCGTGACCATCGGCCCGTTCACCCGGCTGAAGGACGTCACACTCGGCGCGGGCACCGAAGTGCGTGCGCACTGCGATGTGGAAGGCGTAATCAGCGAGGGTGCGGCCCAGATCGGCCCGTTCGCGCGACTGCGCCCGGGCACCGTGCTGGCCGATGGCGTGCACGTGGGCAACTTCGTGGAAACCAAGAAGGTCACCCTGGGGGTGGGCAGCAAAGCCAACCATCTGACCTACCTGGGTGATGCGGTGATCGGCAGCAAGGTCAACATCGGTGCGGGCACCATCACCTGCAACTACGACGGCGTGAACAAGTCGACCACCACCATCGGCGACAACGCTTTCATCGGCTCCAACAGTTCGCTGGTGGCGCCGGTGCTGATCGGTGAAGGGGCGACGATTGCTGCAGGTTCGGTCATCACCCGCACTGCGCCGGACGGCAAGCTGACCGTGGCCCGTGCGCGTCAGGAAACGATCGATGGCTGGCAGCGACCCATCAAGAAAAGCTGAGCCGAGACCACCGCGCGCCGACGAACTCGACGCGTTGCCCCGCATCGAACAGCGCGCGGGTGAACTGCTGCGCGGGCACGAGGCGCACCCGGTGTTCGCCGGCCATGGGCTGGACCTCCCCACGTTGCAGGCTGGGCTGCAGCGTGGCCAGTTGTGGATCATCGAAGGCGCCGATGGCGGCATCGCCGGCTACCTGCTGGGCGGTGCGCTCGACGGCGATTTCCATGTGCTGCAGATGGATGTTGATCCCGGCCACGCGCGGCGTGGTTACGGCCGAGCGTTGCTGCAGCACGCACTCGCCGAGGCCAAGGCGCTTGGCTATCCGGCGGCGGTGCTGACCACGTTGTCCGATGTACCGTGGAATGCGGCTTTCTATACCAGCGAAGGATTCAACGTCCTGCCGGAGTCAGAGTGGGGCGCCGGCATGCAAGCGGTGATGGCCGAGGAAGCCGCCCTGGGATTCCCGATGCACCTGCGGGTGGCGATGCGACGAGTGCTTTAGAAGAAGGAAGAACAAACCTACCCCACCGGCAACAGGATCGACACGCACAGCCCGCCCACGGTGCGGTTCTGCAGTGACACGCGTCCACCGTGCGCCTCGACGATCTCGCGGGTGAGGGCCAACCCCAGCCCGGTGCCATTGCGCTTGGTCGAATAGAACGGCATCAGCGCATTCTGCAGCACCTGCTCGTTCATGCCCTTGCCACGGTCCAGCACATCCAGCCGCAGCCACTGCGGCAGCCGGGTCAGCTGCACCTGCACGTCGTCGTTGGGCGGATCGGCTTCGGCGCAGGCCTCGTGTGCATTCTTCAGCAGGTTGAGTAGGGCCTGGCCGAATTGGGCGATGTCGATCCGGCTGCTCAGTTCTTCGTCGGGTTCACGCTCCATCGTGAACGGAATCTGCTGGCACAGGCTGGACAGGAATGGCGCCCAGTGCACGGTCTGCAGCTGCGGTTGCGGCAGCTTGGCGAAACGCGCGTAGCCGCGGATGAAGCCTTCCAGGTGGCGTGCGCGGTCTTCGATGGTGGTGAAGATCTCCGGCAGCCGGTCGAAGCGTTCGCGCTTGACCAGCTCGCCACCGGAGTGCGCCAGTGAGGCGATCGGCGCCAGCGAGTTGTTGAGTTCGTGGCTGATCACCCGGATCACCTTCTTCCAGGTCTGTACTTCCTGCCGGCGCAGTTCGGCAGTGAGCTGGCGTACCAACAGCAGGTCATGCGGGCGGCCGTTGAGCTGGAACGCGCGCCGCGACAGGTGATAGACCTGTTCGTCATCCTCGTCGCCTTCCACGCCGTCTTCGCTTTCCGACTTCACCGCAAACAGGCTGTCGCCGCCGCGGCCGATGGCATCACGCAGTTCCACCGGCAGCTGCTCGAGCACGTCTTCCATGCGCTGGCCTTCCAGCTTCCAGCCGCTGTGCAGCAGCTTGCGCGCGGCCAGGTTGGAGAACACCACGCGGGAAATGCCATCGCCACCGGCGGCGATCAGCAGCATCGCTACCGGGGTGTTCTGCACCATGGTGTCCAGCAGCAGTTCGCGCTGGACCAGGCCCTGGCGCTGTGCACGCAGCACTTCGCCCAGCTCGCGGTGCGCCTGCACCAGGTCACCCAGTTCGTCATTGCCGGGCCAGTAGATGCCGAAGTTGTACTCACCGTCGCGGTAGCTGCTGGTGGTCCCGGACAGCGCCCGCATCAACGAGCGCACCGGTGCGGTGGCGCGGCGCAGCGTCCACCACATCAATGACAGCAGGATGATCGTGGAGACCGTGGTCACCACCCAGCCGTGGTCCATCCAGTAGGCCAGCAGCCACGGCAGCGCGGCAGCCAGCGCCAGCACCGGCAGCAGGCGCAGGAACAGGCGGAAGGTGAAGGAGCGTCGCTTCATTCGCGCGGAATGCCATGACGGTCCATGCGCCGGTACAGCGCCTGCCGGCTCAGTCCAAGCTCGGCGGCGGCCTGGGCGATGACCCCATGGTTGCGCGCCAGCACTTCTTCGATGCGTGCGCGGTCGGGATCATTGCCGGCGCTTGGCGCAGGGCGTGGCGCAGCCGGCGCACGCGGCAGGTTGAGATCGCCCACCTCGATGCGGTTGCCGGTAGCCAGCAGTTCGGCACGCTGGATCACGTTGCGCAGCTCGCGCACGTTGCCCGGCCACAGGTGCCGCTGCAGCGCAGTGGCAGCCGTGCTGGACAGCGGCTTGCCGATGCTGAGGAAATGCTCGGCCAACGGCACGATGTCGCCGGGACGGTCGGCCAACGGCGGCAGCGTCAGTTCCACCGTGTTGAGCCGGTAGTAGAGGTCTTCGCGGAACGTACCTTCGCGGATCATCGCCGGCAGATCGGCATTGGTTGCACTGACCACGCGCACCTTGACCTGGCGTTCGCGGTTGGAGCCCAGGCGCTCGAAACGTCCTGTCTCCAGCACGCGCAGCAGCTTCATCTGCCCGCCCAGCGACAGGTTGCCGATCTCATCCAGGAACAGCGTGCCGCCGTCGGCCGCCTCGAACTTGCCTTCGCGCGCCTTGTTGGCGCCGGTGTAGGCACCGGCCTCGGCACCGAACAGTTCGGCCTCGATCAGTTCGGAGGGCAGGGCGCCGCAGTTGACCGCCACGAACGGACCCTTGGCCACCAGCGAGTTGGCCTGGATGATCTGCGCGATCTTCTCCTTGCCCGCGCCGTTGGGGCCGGTGATCAGCACCGGCAGCTCCGAGCGCGCGACCTGGCAGGCCAGGGCGATCACCCGCTCGCTGGCGGGGTCGGCGAACACTGCGCCACACAACGCGTACTTGTCTTCCAGCGCATGCCGCTGGCGTTGTTCGCGCTGGCGTCGCTGGTCCAGTTCGCGCCGCGCTTCGGACAACTCCAGCAGGTTGTTGACCGTGGTCAGCAGCTTGCGGTCATCCCAGGGCTTGGCCAGGTAGTCGGCGGCACCGGCCTTGACCAGTTCCACCGCGCTGCTCAGGTGGGTCCAGGCCGTCAGCAGGATTACCGGCAGATCGGGGTGGCGTTCGCGGATCTGCGCGAACAGAGCCTCGCCTTCCTCACCGGAAGTGGTGTCCTCGCTGAAATTCATGTCCTGGATCACCAGGTCCACCGGCTGCGATTCCAGCAGCGCCAGCCCTTCGGCCGGGCTCTGCGCCTGCAGGGTGTCGATGTCGTGCAGGGAAAACAGCACATCCAGCGCAGTACCCACGCTGGCGTTGTCGTCGATGATCAGGATCGCAGGCATTCGGCGGCTTCTGGAAGGGCAGGGAAGCGCCGGAAAGCGTCGGCGCCGCGCACGGAAAAGGGTGGATGACGCCGGAGCTTTCGGCGCCACCCACCAAGCATAGCCAAACCCGTGGCAGGGCAGGGGCCGCCGGGTCTCAGCGTCGTGGCGGGGGCGGGGGCGGCGGCGGCGGAGCCGGAGCCGGAGGGGGTGGTGGTGGCGCCAGCGCGGGGCGCCACTGCGATACCTCCACCGGCACGGTCAGCATCCGGCCATCGCGGCGCAGCAGCAGGTAGACGGTGGGCGTCGATGCCGCCCGTACTGCGTCGGCGAGCTGTTCGATCTGCCGCACCGGCGAGTCGTCCACGCGCAGGATGCGGTCGCCATGGCGCACGCCAAAGCGCGCCTCCGGGCTGGCCGCATCAACCCTCACCACGCCCTCGGTCGAGCGCAGCGCCAGACGCGCATCGTCCTGGCGCCATTCCAGCGTCTGCGAGCTGCCGCTGCCGGCGAGTACCGGCAGCGGCAGGGCCAACAACAGCACCAGCAGGCTGGCACGCATCTCACGCCCCTCGGGTGGCGACGGCCGGTGGCACCGCAGCGGCGCGGCGGGCCGGGCCGAACACGGCGATCTGGCCCAGCATCCACAGCAGCACCGCGCCCAGCGGCAGGTACAGCAGCGGCATGCGCGGCAGCTCGTACATGTTCATCAGCGCCAGGTTGATGGCATAGGCCGCCAGCATGCCCAGCACGATGCCCAGCGTGGCCAGCAGGAAGTTCTCGGTCTGGAAGTAGCGCAGGATCTGCCCACGGGTGGCCCCCAATGCGCGGCGGATGCCGATCTGCTTGCTGCGCTGCTGCACCCAGAAGCTGGCCAGGCCGACGATGCCCAAGGCGGTGACCACCAGCAGCGCCACGCAGACCGTCACCAGCAGGCCGACCATCGAGCGGTCGTTCTTGAAGTAGTCGGCACGCTGTTCCTGGTAGGTCAGCTTCTCGCGCACCAGGCGGTTGGGGTCGTTGTGCTCCAGCGCGGCCAGCGCACCCTTCAACACTTCATCGCGGCGCTCCGGCGAAGTCCGCAGCATGTACGGGCCGCGGGTGAAGTCGGTACGCACCGGCAGCATCATGGACAAGGTGCTGTTATCGTTGTAGTCGGTGGGGGTGGCCAGATGGGCGACCACACCAACCACATGCAGGCCCTGGTTGCCCATGTAGAACGTCTTGCCCAGCGCGCTCTGGTCCGGATACATCTTGGCGGCGACCTGCTGGTTGATGATCACCGGCGCGGCGCGGTCAGGCTTGGGATTCTTCTGGGCTTCCTCATAGTCGATGTATTCACTGGGCAGGAAGTCGCGGCCGGCGACCAGCTGCAGGCCCAGTGTCGGCAACGCGTTCTCGCTGAACATGTACAACGACACGAACGCGGTCGGGCGTTCCTGGTCGCGTTCGCGCGAGATGCTGGTGTTGCTCGAGTTGCGGCGGAACGGCAGCTGGTTGACCTTGGTCACGTTGGTCACGCCGGGGATCGCGCGCAGCGACGCCAGGTCTTCGTTGGTACGGGCCATGGCGTTGGTCTGCTTGCCGATGCCGTTGACCCGGACCATGACCAGTTCGTTCTCGACCAGGCCGCTGGGCTGGCTGATCTTTTCCACGCGCTGGGTGACCAGGAACAGGGCATTGCAGACGATGGCGCAGGTCAAGGCGATTTCCAGCACGATCAATGCGGCTGCGGTCTTGTGCCGGCGCAGGGTGCTGAGGATGGGGCGGATGTCCATGGGAAGTCCTCGTTCTCGTGCTTACTGCGACTTGAGCTGGATGGCCGGGGTGACCTGCATTGCGCGCCAGGCGGGCAGGAAGCCGGCAGCAATGCTGGCGAGCAGGGTCAGACCGAGGGAGAGCAGCAGCATGCTGCCGTCCAGATGGGCCAGCTTGGCGTAATCCACTGGTTGCTGGCGCACCGCGTACAGGCCCAGCAGCGCCAGGCCGATGCCGAGCACGCCACCGACCACGCCTACCGCACCCGCTTCGACCAGACACTGCAGGAAGATCTGCCCGCGGCTGGCGCCCAGTGCGCGACGCACACCGATTTCACCGCTGCGGCGCAGGAACTTGGCCAGCAGCAGGCCGACGGTGTTGACCAGGCAGACACCGAGGAAACCCAGCGCCAGCCACATCTGCAGGCGCACGTCGCTGGGCACTGCGTTGTTGAAGGTCAGCCACTCCATCACGGTGCGCAGGCGCACGTTGGCCGGGCGCTCGAAACGGCCGGCAGCCCGCTGCTGGTCCGAGTAGTTCACCAGGTAGCGGCGGTAGTCCTCGGCCTTGGACGGGTCAAGCTCCACCCAGTACTGGATCCAGGTACACGGCGCGTTGATCGAATTGCTGTCGTCGCCGGGAGCGCCGTCGCGGAAGCAGTTCATGTTGCCGTTGCTGCCGAATTTCAGGTCCATCGCGGTGGACAGCGGCATCATCAGATCCTCTTCGCGGCCGTAGTTGCCCACGGTCAGGTCGAAGAAGTGGGGTTCCGGATTCCAGGTATCCATCACGCCGATCACGCGCAGCGAATGGCCATCGACACGGACCTGGCGACCGACACTGTCGGCCCCCTGGAACAGCTTGTCGTTGATCACCTTGGACAGCACCACCACGCGGGCACGACCGTCATCGTCGCTTGCCGTCCAGGCGCGGCCATACAGCATCGGCACGTTGAACATCGGGAAGAAATCGGCCGAGGTCCAGCGCGTATCGATGTTGAACGGCTTCAACGTGCTGCCTTCCGGCTCGACGGTCACATCGCCGGCGCTCATCATCGCCTGGCGCTCGCCACGCTTCTCGCGCAGCAGCGTTTCGGCATCGAAACGGGTCATCTGGGTCTCCGGCTCTTCGCCGGTCAGGTAACCCGAGCGCGGGCGCGGATCGACCTGCACGTAGAACAGGCGGTCGCTCTTGTCCGGGATAGGGTCGCCGGACAGCACGTGGAACACGGTCAGGGTGGTCATCGAAGCACCGATGCCCAGCGCGATGGCGACCACCATCAGCGCGGTCAGTACCTTGTTGCGGCGGAAGCTGCGCACCGCCAGTCGGGCGTAGTAGGCGAACATGGTCGTGCCCTCACTCGTTGACGGCGACGATGCGACGCGGGGTGGCCAGCACCGGCTCGCGCACCAGGTCGGTGACCTGGCCGTCGACGATGTGCACGTTGCGCTGCGCGCGTGCGGCCAGTTCCGGGTCGTGGGTGACCATCACGATGGTGGTGCCGGCGGCGTTGATCTCCTCCAGCAGTTCCATCACCCCGCGCGCCATCTGCGTGTCCAGGTTGCCGGTCGGTTCGTCGGCCAGCAGCAGGCGCGGGCTGCCAGCCAGGGCACGGGCGATCGCCGCGCGCTGCTGCTGGCCGCCGGAGAGTTCGTTCGGGTAGTGCTTCATGCGCGAACCCAGGCCAACCTGGCTCAGCGCCTTCTCGATGCGCTCGCGGCGCTCGCCGGCGCTCATCTTGCGGTAGCGCAGCGGCACGTCCACGTTGTCGAACAGGTTGAGGTCCGGAATCAGGTTGAAGCCCTGGAAGATGAAGCCGATCTTCTGGTTGCGCAGGCGGCTGCGGGCATCATCGCCGAGCTTGCTGACGTCCTGGCCATCAAGCATATAGGTGCCGCTGGTGAAGGTTTCCAGCAGGCCGGCGATGTTGAGGAAGGTGGTCTTGCCGGAGCCGGATGGACCGGTGACGGCGACGAACTCGCCTTCCTTGACCTGCAGTTCCAGTGAACGCAGTGCGTGGGTTTCCACCTGTTCGGTACGGAAGACCTTGGCGACCGAACGCATTTCGAGCATGTACATAGGGTGTCCTCTCTCCAGGATGAATAAGTTGTCAGTTGACGGAGACGCGTTCGGCGTCCTTGAACAGGTCGCTGCCCGAGACCACGATGCGGTCCCCCGGCTGCACACCCGACTTGATTTCCACTTCGCCCAGGCTGCTGACGCCCAGTTCGATCGGACGACGCACCGCAGTGCGGCCATCCATTACGTAAGCCACGCCGTTGCCCTGTTCCACGAACGGGCCGCGCTCGACCTTCATGACGTTCCTGCGGGTATCCAGCAGCACCCGCACCGACATCCGCTGGCTCTGGCGCAGGCCTTCCGGCTGGGCTGCGGCAAAGCGGACGCGTGCGTTGACTTCACCATTGACCACTTCCGGCGACACCGCACTGATCTCGCCCGGGAACGGCTGGCCATTGCCACCGGTCAGCTGCGCCGGCATGCCGATCGCCAGATCGCGTGCGAAGCTTTCCGGTACCTTGATCTCGACTTCGAACTTGGAGAGGTCGACCACGCCGAGCACCGGCGCGTTGGCGGCAAGGTTGGTGGCCTGGGTGGCCTGCACCTGGCCGACCTGGCCGTCGAACGGTGCGCGCAGGGTCAGTGCGTCGACCTGGCGCTGCACTTCGGCCACCACGGCCTTCTGGCGGTCGGCCAGCAGGCGCTTGTTGCGTGCGTCCAGATCCGCGCCCTGGCTCTGCAGGCGTGCATCGGTGGTGGCATTGGCCAGGCTGATGTCGGCCTTCTTCAGGGTATCCTGGGCTTTGGCCAGATCGATCTGCGGCACCGCACCGCCATCGAAGCCGCGCTGGTAGCGCTGCAGGTCGCGGTCGGCGGCCTGGCGCTCGATGCTGGCCTGATCGGTTTCCTTGCGTGACTTGGCCCGGGCCAGGGTGGCATCCAGGTTGGCGCGGCTGGCCTCTGCTTCCAGACCGGCCAGAGTGGCCTCCTCTTGGGCGAGCTTGCTGCGCAGCTCGGGGCTGTCGATGATCGCCAGCTCCTGGCCCTTCTTGACCACGTCGCCGGCCACGACCTTCAGGTCGACCGTGCCGGCGGAGATCGCATACAGCACTGGGCTGTTGGCGGCGATCACGCGGCCGTCCGCGGCGATGTCGCGCACCAGGTCGCCCCGCTGCACTTCAGCCACGCGTACTCGGCTGCTGTCGAACGAGCGGCTGGCGTTGGACCACGCATGCACGGCCCAGCCGATGCCGGCCAGCAGGGCGATGCCGGCCAGGGCCGGCCAGTGGTAGCGGTGCCATGCGGCCTTGGGGGCACTGGCCGAAGCGGAGGAAACGATCTGGTCCTGGGCGGAGGTGTCGCGGATCATCGGGTTCGTGCCTGTCGGTGGTGCCAGAGTGGTGCTATGGACAAAGCACACAGCGTGCCAACTTTATTTCCTTTTCCATCAATGATTTGCAGATGTGCCACTGCTGTCCGGGTGTCCGCGGACACCTTTCCGGACACTTTCATTAAGCGGACAGGAGGGGGGGCTGGCGGACACGCAGGCTAGAATGCGCCGACCGTCTTCAAGGAAATGCGTGACATGTGTGGAATCGTAGGTGCGATCGCCCAACGGGATGTGGTGCCGGTCCTGATCGAAGGACTGAAGCGACTGGAATACCGTGGTTACGATTCCTCCGGTATCGCCGTGATCGACCATGCCGAGCGCGCTGACGTGCGCCGCGTGCGCCGCACCGGACGTGTCTCTGAGATGGCCACCGCTGCCGAGGCCGAAGGCTTCACGGCCAGCCTGGGCATCGGCCACACGCGTTGGGCCACCCATGGCGGTGTCACCGAGGCGAACGCGCATCCGCACATCAGCCATGGCGTGGCGCTGGTGCACAACGGCATCATCGAGAACCATGAAGAACAGCGCGAGAAGCTGCGCGCGCTGGGCTATACCTTCGAGTCGCAGACCGACACCGAAGTGATCGCCCACCTGATTCATCACCATCTGAAGAATGGCGATGACCTGCTGGTCGCGTTGCAGCACACGGTCAAGGAACTGACCGGTGCCTATGCGCTGGCTGTGATCAGCCGTGCCGAGCCGGAACGTTTCGTCTGCGCCCGCATGGGCTGCCCGCTGCTGGTCGGTCTGGGCGAGGGCGAGAACTTCGTGGCGTCCGACGTATCGGCCGTGCTGTCGGCCACGCGCAAGGTGATCTTCCTGGAAGAGGGCGACACCGCCGAGATCCGCCGTGATGGTGTGAGCATCTTCGACGGTAACGATCAGCCGATCGAGCGCGATGTGCATCTCTCCGATGTCTCGCTGGCCTCGCTGGAGCTGGGCCCGTACCGGCACTTCATGCAGAAGGAAATCCACGAGCAGCCGCGTGCACTGGGCGACACCATCGAAGCGGCGATCGACGCTGGTGGCTTCCCGGCCGAGCTGTTCGGCAGGAATGCCGAAGCGGTGCTGTCGGGCATCGAGGGTGTGCAGATTCTGGCCTGTGGTACCAGTTACTACTCGGGCCTGACCGCGCGCTACTGGATCGAGGCCATCGCCGGCCTGCCGTGCAGCGTGGAGATCGCCAGCGAATACCGTTATCGCGCCGCCTATGCCAATCCCAAGCACCTGATCGTGACCATCTCCCAGTCCGGCGAAACGCTGGATACGATGGAAGCGTTGAAGTACGCCAAGTCGCTGGGACACACGCACACGCTGTCGATCTGCAACGTGCCGGAAAGCGCGATTCCGCGCGCCAGCGAACTGGTCTGCTACACCCGTGCCGGCGCCGAGATCGGCGTGGCCTCGACCAAGGCGTTCACCACCCAGCTGGCCGCGCTGTTCCAGCTGACCGTGGTGCTGGGCAAGCTGCATGGCCGCGTTGATGCCGCGCAGGAAGCGGAGTACCTGGAGCAGCTGCGTTTCCTGCCGGGCAGCGTGCAGCATGCGTTGAACATGGAACCGCAGATCGCCGCATGGGCCGAGCGCTTCGCACGCAAGAGCAGTGCGCTGTTCCTGGGCCGTGGCCTGCACTATCCGATCGCCCTGGAAGGCGCGCTCAAGCTGAAGGAAATCTCGTATATCCACGCCGAGGCCTACCCAGCCGGTGAGCTCAAGCACGGGCCGCTGGCGCTGGTGGACGAGGACATGCCGGTGGTGGTGATCGCTCCCAACGACAGCCTGCTGGAGAAGGTCAAATCCAACATGCAGGAAGTGCGTGCGCGTGGCGGTGAGCTGTTCGTGTTCGCCGACCAGGACAGCAACTTCAACGAGTCCGAAGGCGTGCACGTGATCCGCACCCCGCGCCATGCTGGCGTGCTCAGCCCGGTGGTGCACACCATCCCGGTGCAGCTGCTGGCGTACCACACCGCGCTGGCGCGTGGGACCGACGTGGACAAGCCGCGCAACCTGGCCAAGAGCGTTACGGTGGAGTAAGGGCGGACGTGGCTGGTTGAGAGCTGGTCAGATGGAATAATTAGTCCAACTGCGGAATAGTTGGTCCAACTGATGGCGGCCCGCAGATGCAAAGGACATAATAGTTAGTCCAACTCGGAAGTGGGGGCGAGGGCGGAAGCTCTCGCCCTCCCCGTCTATGGAGTTGCCATGCTGTTCGTGGGCAGCCTCCGCTGCAAGCTGGGGCCCTAGATGTGAGTCTGCTGACTCAATTGGGGGGGTAGTAGCCGAGACCATGAGTATGCCGTCTGCGATTAGTGATCCTCGGCAACATCAACGGACTACCAGCAGTTCCTGAGAGATCATCGCATTCTCAGCAGCACGAGCGCCACCGTGGTGCCAACTCGGCTGTGGAGAGCTTCTCTTCGACAAGCTCAAACGCGAGCGGGCCTCCGCGGCGCTATATGACTCTGGCAGAGACCAAGGGCGAAGTATTTGAGAGTGATTCCCCCCCCGATTTGCCAGCGAGGGCTTGATGCCAAGGATCAGCCCTTAGATGCCTAACCCAATCCCTCGTGAGGTAGAGCCCATCCTGAGCCTCAAGCTGTGCGGTAATCCCCCCGCAGGTTAGCCGCAGCCAGAAGTGGAATTTTCTCGTAACCTAACCCGAGGAGATCCCATGAAGAAATCACGATTCACCGACAGCCAGATCATCGCCGTACTCAAGCAGGCCGAGGCCGGCACGCCTGTCCCAAACCTTTGCCGACAGCATGGCATCAGCTCAGCGACGTTCTACAAGTGGCGCAGGGGTTCACCCCCGTTTTCACGGACACTTACAAGAAGGCCGATTCAGGCCATGAGGAGTGTTCATGTCGAAGCGAAGGAAGTTCAGCGCCGAGTTCAAGCGTGGTGCGGTTGAGCAGGCAAGCCAGTCGGGTGTGAGCTGTGCCCAAGTAGCCCGGGAGCTGGGAATCCGGGATACGTTGCTGACACGCTGGAAGCGTGAAGCGCAGGATCAGGGGCGAGTCGTCTTTGCTGGTGCCGGGACGCCCCGGGACGAGGACCTTGCGCAGTTGAAGCGCGAACTAGCCCGAGTGAAGAAGGAGCGGGATTTTTTGCGAGAAGCGGCGACGTTCTTTGCCAAGGGATCATCCTGAGGTATCAGGTGATCGAACGTTGTCGCGACGAGTTTCCGGTTCGACTGATGTGCCGCTGTCTGAAGGTGGCGGCCAGCGGCTATTACGATTGGAGCAAGCGCCTGCCCAGTGCTGGTCAGCTCGAAAATCAGCGTTTGCTCGACCAGATCCGCGCGTTGCATGAGGACAGTCGGGGCACACTTGGCGCAGGCGGATGCAGGAAGATCTGGCCGATGCCGGCCATAGCCTGAGTCTGAACCGAGTGGCGCGCCTGATGGCAGCTGACGGCTTGCAGGGCTGGCCACGACCGAAGCGCCGAGGCCAGCAAGGCAAGCCTGCGTTGACCCCGCCAGGCGTGCGTAACCGGCTGGAGCGGGACTTCGGCGCATTGGAGCCAGAGACCAAGTGGGTCACGGATATCACTGAGATCAAAACCCAGCAGAGCAAGCTGTATCTGTGCATTGTTCTGGATCTGTTTGACCAGCGAGTGGTGGGCTGGTCGATGCACCATCGCCAGGACCGTCAGATGGTGATTCGTGCGGTGCAGATGGCGGTCTGGCAGCGTCAAGAAAGTTATGAGGTGATCTTGCATTCGGATCGCGGCACCCAGTTCCGCAGCGGCGACTATCAGCGTTATCTAGCGGCCAACAGCCTGGTCTGCTCGATGAGCGCGGTGGGGCACTGCGGGGACAATGCTGCGTGCGAAGGCTTCTTTGGCCTGCTCAAACGCGAGCGGATCTATCGAACGAGCTACCCCACACTGGATGCAGCACGAGCGGATGTGCTTGACTACATCGAGCGACGCCACAATCCAAGGATGCGGCGAAGGGTCGCTAGGCAGGATCAGAAGGTTGCAGCTCTTTTAGAACCGTCCGTGATTTCGGGGTAGAACCCGTCAGACCTGCTGCCGCTATCAGGCCAAGGCCTGCCAAGAAAATGCGATCACCGCCGACCGGTTGCTCAGGCTGACCAGCGCCTACCGCGATTGGGGCTTTGGGCTGTGCTTCCTGCACCTGCGCAACGTGAAGGGCTTAAGCTTGGAACCACAAGCGCGTGTATCGGATCTATCGCGATTTGGAGCTGAATCTGCGCATCAAGCCGCGCAAGCGCATCGTCCGGGAAGTGCCGGAGCCTTTGGCGGTGCCTGAGGCGGTCAACCAGACCTGGTCGATGGATTTCATGCACGACCAGCTGGCCGATGGACGCAGCTTCCGGATGCTCAACGTACTGGATGACTTCAACCGCTAGGGACTGGCGATGGAGGTCGACATCTCCTTGCCTGCGGCGCGCGTCAACCGCAGCTTGGAACAGGTCATCCAATGGCGCGGAAAGCCCCGCGCTATACGCCGCGACAACGGGCCCGAGTACATCAGCGGAGCGCTGCAAGCGTGGGCCGAGCGGCAAGACATTGCGCTGCTCTACATCCAGCCAGGCAATCCTCAGCAGAACGCCTACATTGAGCGCTACAGCCGGACCGTGCGTTACGCTTGGCTTGCCAGCAATCTGTTCAATGACATCGAACAGGTCCAGGACATCGCCACTCGTTGGCTATGGACTTACAACTACGAGCGCCAAACATGGCGCTCGGCGGCATCACGCCAATGCAGGCTCTCAACAGACGAACGTCTGGTCAACCTGCACTGGCAGCGCAGCTCCACTTTTGGCGGCCGCTAAAAGCGGGGGATTACCGCGGCACCGATCTCGCGCGAGTCAGTGGGGGCCGAGCCAAAGAGACGTTCAATGCCACGATGGCTCCTTCTTCACGAATGAAATTAAGCGGAAGCACCAGATGTTATCCAACCCAGCTGCGATACGGCTGAGTGCGCTTGTCATGGTTTAATAATTCTTTCGAATGTTGACGGCCGTCTCCGTCGCCACATTCTCGTAGGCGATATAGTCACGCGTTGTGCCAGCTATGGCTGCACCCCTTTTATGCCCCGTTTGTTTCGCACGCGCAAGCTCGTAGATCCCTGTCGTTACTAAGAAAATTCTTGTTTTTCGTATTCATACTTGCATTTCGTAGATTGCATCTACATGGTTGGAGGGGCCATCAAAAAGTGGAATCGATGGAATTTCGCAATTCACTCGAATTCAAGGTCCGCAAGCATGCGATATGATCGTCAGATCCCCTCCTATGTAAAAGTTTTCGCCGTCTTTGTTGGCTTAATAGGGGTCAGCCCTGTAGAGGCCTGGCCTTCAGATGATGTATTTTCACCACGAAAGCGCCACGTTGAAATGACGGCCCAACAGCTGGCTCGATATTCGAGCCATGGCGTGATTAAGTTCGAACTCAATACAACGCTACCCAAGCGTCCGCTCACAGCTGTATCGGTCAGCATTGGCTATTTCGACACGGACTCGCGGTCACAATGGGGATGGCTGGATACCCAGGAAATTTCCCAAACGGGCAATGTCGTTTCTATTCGAGTTCCAAGGCTGGAAAGGTCGATTCCGCAGTCTGTCCAGGTTTCAATGAGGCATGGGAACGAGTACTTTGGTTCGGCGCGCGTGATTGTGTCTACGGCCTCCAATCCTTATAACGGAGAGCTGTCACTAAACGACGAGGTGATCGATATTTATGGTAAGGATGGCGTCTCGATTCGCGCGACGCCGCAGCTGTCCGACGGCGGGGAGTGGCGATTCAGTGGCGTATTTCTGGAAGACGGGGGCGGTAAGGCGAGGACGTTCTGACGATAGGGCTCCTAAGGTCCTGAACTGCGTTCAACACTACCAGCCTTCAGCGCTCCTAGCTCTCTCCCTGGCGAAACAAAATAGATATGAATGCTTTTCTAAGATTTTGCGAATCCTCAGCGCGACGGTCACTGGTGATCTCGCGCGCATCCTTGGTCCCAATTCGGCTTGGCGGAACATCCGCTCCCACAGTCAATCATCAATCGTGGGTCGCGGAAGCTGTTCTAAGCGCTCAATTTTTGACACTCCGTTCGCTCCTCCTTGCACTGCCGCTAGTTTCATCTCCAGCGTTCGCTATCAGTGAGGAATTTAGAGCCGAAGAATACATGCAGGACGCTGCCGCGAAACGCAGGTCGCAGCTCGATCAGTTGCATGCGCTCGTGGGCATGCGCGACAGTCAAGCCGCCCTTTGGAAAGAGGTCGAGCAACGCCTGGGAGATATAAGGAACCGAAGGGCAGAGCTCTACTTGGCTGCCAGGCTGTATCCGCCAACCCGCCAACTCGAAGAGTTAGAGTTGCGCGTCGCCGTCGGCGCAGCAGCAGCTCGCGATCAGCGCCTCATCCTGGACGCACTGCGCTGGCTCTATCCTCAACTTGACGCCTCGCAGCAGGAGCGAATAAATCGTATTTACACGGGGACCGAGAAGTGACAAGCATGATAGGGAGAGCTGTCCTACTTCTTATGTTGGTAACGCTCTCAGCCGCATCAGCATTGGCGGCGTCGCCACGTGTTCCAGCTTTGCTTGTTGATAACCCTATCGTGGCAGAGCAGGCCAACTGGCTGGAACAACGCGACGAACTAAAGCGCTTGCTCAGGTTGCAACCATCGCAACTCGCGAGCTGGGCGGCCTTTGAAGTGGAAACAGCACGGCCAATGCTGCGAACAATCACGATCTTGACCAGCGATCCTCCGCCCGAGTCCGATTCGCTCGGTTTTATGGATTACCTGGTTCGAGGCCAAGAGGCGCTGTACGAGGACATTGGGGATTGGCTTCAATCCCTGCGCACTCTGGATGAAATCTTAGATGTGGAGCAGAGGACTCGTTTGGATGAGTTCTTGCTAGAAGCCGATTCGCCGTTTGGGTGATGTGCAGCGGTTTTCGGATGCATCTGGATGTGCGGAAGATTTGGCAGACCCAGAATGTGCGGGCTGTCGGCATCATTCAGAGCAGGGGTTCGCCGAGCGCCTGTGCGCTGCCAGAATTTACCCGCATTTGACGCTAACAGACGGTCGACGCAGAACCCCGTGTTAATCAGAGAATAAGGAGCTTATGCAGGTTGTCGCCATAGACCAAGCCGGCGCCTGACAACACTGCAACACCTCATTTGAAGTGGGGAGAGTTGCCTCTCCAAGGCGTGTTTATTCCGTCAGGATCCGGAACGTGCGTAAGGCGCAACTCCGCCGCAATGCCGGTGCTGCTCCATGACTCAAATGTGACGTAGCTTTAGGAAAGTCAACGATGAAATCGATTGCCCATAACAGATCTCATGTGAATTGTCGATTCAGTACGCTGCGTCGGCCGTTCAAGCTCGTGATCGCATCAATAGCCAGCTGGTTGTACGTTGTTGGCGCGACTCAAGCTGCACCACCCCGGGATGCTGGGCAACAAATGGTGCTAGAGCTGGAGATTGCCGATGCCTTCCATGTCTACATGGAGGGCAATCAGGCCAAGGCCTGGAATGATGTTCTTAAAGGCGCTCAGGCTGTCGCCTATTACTTGCCAGACGAGCGCATTGAGGGCGAGACCCTGCGGACTCGCCGAAGGCTGCACCTCTTCGAGTGCATGGATGGCACCGCGTGTTTGCCATCGCCGCACATTGAGAAGCAAGTTGCGGCGATCGATCGACGGGTAATTGCACCTGCTAGGGTCGGTCCGCAGGCGCCAGGAGGGCCGCTGACGCTTCGATTTGAGCTGCCAGTATCGCCCGCCAAGAACTATTACTTCAGTTCTGTCGAAGTGCAGGTGCCTGCCGGAGAGCTATGGCGACGCGAACCGTTTGCATCGTGGGGAAAGAGCTTGCCGAAAAGGGGGCGCGAATTATATGCGAAGCAACGCAACGAGCCGTTGCGCATTAGCATGCAGGACGCAGGACAGGGATCCTATGATTACGCCTTGGCTGATCTCAAAGGCTTCACGCCGGGCCAGTTGCGGGAGAGCTCGTCTGAGGTGATCGGATCATTGCGAGCGCGCTTGCTCCTGCCGGATGGCTCCGAGCGCATACAGGCGTTCGCGGTCGGACGCCAGTTCAGTGACTGGACGAAGGAGAATCCAGGCGCACTCGAATCGGGCAAGATTCCGGAGGGCGTAAAGGCCATGCAGATGCCGCTGCGCCTCCAGTCCAGCTATGTATCCACCCGCTATAGCGTCATCGCAATGCCTGAGATTGCATCACGTTGGCATGGCCTGCATCACCACAATTTTCCGGCTGGAGTGAGAGTCTCGTTGGCAAAGAGTGGCCCCCTTTCCCAACTCGACATAGTGGCGGAAGCCGGTAATCATCGTAAGATCGACGGGCGCGCAGCTGTGAAGATTGAAAGATGGTTTTTCTATAACGACAAGTTGACCAGCTATCATGGCCAGATTCACTATGGCAACAATGCCGATGATAAGCCTGCGACGCAGTGGTATATCAGCTGGCATGATGGGCGACGATTGGATGCTTCCGCAGAACAGGTGTCTGCAGGAATTCAAGGCAGGTCTGTACCACATTGCCAAAATCAGGGGTGTCACGACAATCTTGCTGAGGCGCGCGGACAGCTCGCCAGGAGCGATGAATATCTGCAACGTGAGGCTAGCCTTTACCTCAATCTCGCCGAACGCTCTCGCTCAAAATAGTTGAATATATTCTGTTCTTTTGCATGAATGTGCCATGCCTTATGACTCAAAGAGTAGGTTGGAGCTTCTCTCTCCGAGTGCCGGGTTGTAGTCATTCGTGTCGCGTTCGAAGACTTGCGACCTTCCGTCCTGTACTGGCCGTTCTCTGGGCCATGGTGGAGTGGGTGAGGTTAAGAGATGAATTTACCAATCCGCGTACTGTCGATCATTCACTCATATTTCGTTGCGGAATGGACGCAGGTGCACAGGGTAGTCGGCATTATCGTAGGAAGTAGCGTGGGAAGTGAAGGAACAATGAAGTCTCTATATCGGAAGTGCAGTGGCGTGTTCATCTTAGTATTAGTATTTGCGACGCTCCACGCAGGCCTGGCCGTAGCATCGCCTTGGGGATGGCACGGAGATGGCGTGGTAAAAGTGACGGGAGGCCGTCCGGCAATCTGTATACCGGACGACGCGGAGAAGGATTTCTCTGTCGAGTCGGTATGGCTGATTCAAGAGCACAGCGGGCTGACCACACGACTTGCGTGGGACCTTAGGGCATTGCCAGGAGCCAAGCGTTTTGTCATGAAGCCCGGGCAGTGCCTGTCGTATGGCGCAAGTCTCGCTGGTTACACGCAGGTGGTTCCTCCGCGGCCACTGATCGAAGCCGGGCGCTACACATTCCGGCTCAACGGTGATGCTGTGAAGCGTACGGATGCGGTGGCCTACTGGGGAAGCTTTTGTCTGAAAGCAAGTGGCGGCGTTTGTTGAACGATCGCCAGCCTATACAGAGCGTGGGGGTATACGGGTCATGCCCTGATATGCAGTGGCCCGTATGATAGCGTCTCGACCACGTGAGATCTGGTGGTGCTAGTTGCGTTGCCCGCAACGGTGCGGAGGAGCCTGCAGCCCATGCTCCACGTCATCGGGTCCGCAGCTCTTAGGCGATTCAAGCTCGCAGGCTGTCAAGACCGGCGGAGTCGTTCAGTTTGTTTGGTCTTCGGTGTCGAATTGGTTGGCGTTTCGTAAGCAGACTGGATAATTAAATTAGGGGGCTACGAGGTGCCATTTGGTCGAAAAATTGGTAGGTTTCGGGCGATGCTTTCCAGGTGCCTGCACTTCTATTCTGAGCATGCCTTTGCGTGGGATGGGGCTATTGGCCAGAGTTTTCTCCGTTCTCTTCTCTGTCGAGTTTCATTTCCAAAGTTTGAATGACATCCAGGTATGAAAGATTCCCATGCGCGCATTTGCCGACTATTACTTGCAATCTCAGCGACACTACTACCTTTCTCCCAAGCGATTGCAGCACCTGCCAGGTCTCCGGCCTCTACCGTACCGGGCAGCAGTTACCAAGGAGGCGCGTCTCGCTGCCCACCGTGGATGCCCTCGGAGGCGGATGCGCGCAGCACCATCGCCGACTACTTCTGCGAGCTGGTCGACCAAGGTCGCGTCGAGCCGCAGGTAAAGCAGCTGATCCGTGCCGAATCCTCGCAATTGATCTGCGCCCCACTGGGCGAGCCCAACTTCGTTTGCGGCGGGGAAATGCGCTTCATCGGCACGCGCAACGACATCGACGCTGTCGCATTTAGCCCAACCATGCGCCGCGAAGAAGACGGTCGCTTCGCGATCTACGAGGGTGAAGGCGCGGAAGGTGAGGAAGTCTGGCGAGTTCCCGCCTCAAGGATCACTTCGAAAGCATGCACGTCGCGCTGAGCCCCTCTCCACGGTTGAGCTCGTTCCCAACCTTTGTCCATAACAGTTGAGCTGCATGAGACTATTTGGACTGTTTGGTTTGAGATGGCTCAAATTCGAGCTTGAATAGCGGGTGTTTGGCTCGGGCATACGGTGCTGTGCGCAGGTTCCGCTCATCGATGGTGGCGCGGTAGTGACGAACGCGCGGGGCATCAGAGCGGGTGGGTCAAAGCTCTTGTTGTCGCGTTGCAGGCCAAGGGGATGAGAACGCTCGGGAAGAGGCGCATCGTCAATAGCAAGGCAGCTACGGGGGGATTACGATAAAAAATAGCCCGCCGAATGGCGGGCTTCCCTCCGCAGACGAGTGCGCGCTTACCAGCTTAGCGTCATGCCGATCTGTGCGTTGGTATCGGAGTAGCCTTGGCTGCCGCTCTGGTGGCCGATCTGGCCCCAACCTCGCCAGCGGCCTGACAGGTTCACCTGTACACCTGCTTTGGCCTCGTAGATGTTCCGCGGAAGATCACGCTGCAAACGCTCGCCATTCAGTGCGAGCGCCGACGCGTTGCCGCCGGACCACCAGTTCATCGTCACGAACGGCTGCACCTGGTCCTGGCGCGCGTCCAGCGAGCGCGTGTACATGCGTGCACCCACGCGCGTGGTCGTGCCGCCGGCACGCGCGCTTTCCACCAACGTGCCGTTGGCCTCGGTCACGCGTTCGGCATCGTAGCGGCTGTGCAATAGCTGCAGCTGCGGCTCAAGATAGATCGCGCGAAGCTTGCCCTGATGGAGTGGCAGCACATAGCCGACCTCGGCCGAGCCGGTCCAACTGTGTGAACGGTAGTGCTCCTTCTGCAGCCCATCGCCCCGTACACTGTTGCGGAAGCGGCCGTACTGTAGCCAGCTATCCACATAGAAGCCGGCGCGCATAGCTGCATCCTGCAACCAAGTGCCGTACACGCCTAGAGTGGTGCCCGTGAGTTCACCGCGTGCACTGTAGCTGGTCATCCCTGAGGTGCTATCGCTGCGTGCACGCCCATGGCCGCCCATCACGCCGAGCTGCAGGCTGCCGCCGTGGTTGGACTCGAACGTTCGGCCAACGCCCAGCATCAGGCTGTCGAAATTGTTGTCGACGTTGATCTGGCTGCCGGTATTGCGGCTGTTCAGTTGGCTGCTGCGCAGGTAAACCCATGCGGCGGCGCCCGCGGCATCTGGTTCGTGCGGCAGGGTGCCCGGATCACCGGCACGGTCGTGCAGGCTGTGCTGGAACATGCGCAGTGCAGCGGCTTGGTTCGCCAGATAGGCAGCGGGTTCGGGACGTTCGATCCTCGACGGTACAACTGGCGGGGTGACGGGAGGCGTAACAGGTGGAGTGACAGGCGGCGTAACAGGTGGAGTGACAGGTGGAGTGACAGGTGGCGTAACAGGTGGAGTGACAGGTGGCGTAACAGGCGGAATGACCTCAGATCGCAAGTACCAGTCTCCATCCTCTGGCGTCGTGACCCCACCCTTGAACAGTCGATAGTCATAAGCGCCTGCGACCGCACGCCCCTGCAAGGTGAACTGGGCATCGGACTGACCAATGATGTTGATCAAACGGATGCCCTCGGTGGTTGCAGCGCCCATGCCGCCCGCATTGAGCACGCTGATGCTGGCCGTTCCGCTGCTATTGCCCTGAATCACCACCTGGTCGCCCAGCGACGCATCACCGCCCAGCTTGCGGTTCAAAATCCAGGAGGCATTGTTGCCGACGTAGTCTCCGCTGACGGTCAGTGTCTTGAAGTCGTCCTGGTTCGGTGCAACGAAGGCGATGGTGCCGGCATGATCCAGCATGCGCAACGCCGAATCGCCGCGAACGTTCCAGCGGCTGCTGGTATCGATGGATAGGCTGGAAACGCGGTTCGGTGCCAACGTGCTCAGTGCGCCGGTGAGTGTCGAACCGTTGGTCAGCTCGAGAGCGACCTTGGCCGTTGCACTGCCTACGAATACATCGCCCGTCAGTTGAGACCTATTGGCGGCCAGTCTCACATCGCCGGCGGAGTACAACGAGGGGGGGCTGCCATCGAGCGGGGCAATTATCACATCACGGACCGAGAGCAGCTCCCCTTTGTTCTCGTCTTCGCCAAGACGGGCGAGAACCGTACTGTCGATGAGCTGAATCGTGTGACTGCCCGCATTGATTGACATCGTGGTGCCGTCTGAGGTCTCTAAGGTACTTTTGATGAACTCAGCCGTACTTACCCGTGAAGAATTTTCATTGATGGAGGCCTGATAAGCCCCCGACCCTCGTCCCTCGGAGCGGATGCTTGCATCCACCATGGACAGCGCGCCGAAGTCATTCTGGGAAATGCCGTAGGAGCCATCCCCCACGGTATGGATGGCGCCCTTGACGAAGTCCAGACGTGAGGAACGCCCCACAAGCACGCCGCCCGAGTTACTGCCATTGGTATTGATGGCAAGACCTTCGGCGCTGATGCGGGCTATCCCGAGATTTTCGTGCCCGGCTAAAGTAAGTCCATATCCTCCGTTTCCAACTGTGATCGAGCCGTCTTTCATTTCGGCGCCACCACCAAACACCTGGATGCCGTTCCCGGCAAAGGTCCCGTCAGTACGGATGTTCACCCCGTTCAACTCGGCGAAGGTATCGGAATATCCAAGCTTGATGCCAGACCTGCCATCATGAGAGACGACAGTCGTACCAGTCGCCGTCAGACGGGCTGCGCCAGCTAATTCGATGACGTCGCCGCCAAAGCTCTCCATCGTACCTCCATTAATGATGGCCGAGGAGATTAGTCCGTCGTTGGCGCTTCCAAGCAATCTCATTGCACCACCTCTGGTGCTGACCGAGGTCTGACCAAGCTCCAAGCTCCCACCTACGAAACCCAGGATGATGCCGTTACTCATGGTGACTTCAGACATTGTGACTTTTGATCCGGCGCCCTCAGATGAAACACCAAAAAATGAGCCGTTGCTCAAGTTAAGGGCGAGCGCTTCCAGCGAAACATGCCCCCCACGATATGCATGAATATTGCTAACAACCCCGCCAACAAGCTCTGTTCCATTTACCTGTATAGAGCTGCCGCTGCCACCAGCCTGTAGTAGCGATCCCTTGCTCTCAAGGCGACCTCCGTCCATGCGAACAGTACCCCCGTCAATTGCATCTACGGTGCTTCTGCCAGATGCGTTGGCGTTGGCGATAATGTTTACGTTGGTTGCACTAATGGCGCTGTTCGGTCCATTGGCCTCCAGTGCGGAAAAGACAGTCCCATTCGCCGGGTTAATATTGATGGTGCTATTGCGGATGTCAGCAAATCCACCTTGCATGGCGGAAACGCCATACCCCTCTTCGCCTACGGTCAACGTAATTCCATTAGCGTCGACCAACGAATTCTGTCCCGAGGCGGTGATCGCAACGGCATTGGACACGGTTACCGTATCGCCAGGTTCGAGCGCTATGGTCCCACCTGCTGCTGCAATCACTGGAGTGGTATAGTCAACAGCGCCTGCATTGAGATGAAATGTGATGGCGGAACTTAATGCAAGTAGGCGTGGCCATGCCTTTACAATAACCCGAATATTGAATGAAGGAAATAATTCTAATTTCCCCGAATTATTTTCTGTGAGCTTAATTAGTTCTTGCGAACATTTCATTTGATAGGCCTTTGCTGATTAACCGTCGATCCTGATGCGGACTTGATTCTTGCGCGCCGACGGCGTTACGGCGCGTGAAAGTCTGGCGAACTGGCAACGTGAAGTGGAAGCAATGAGCTGGACGCCCTGAGGCAGTCCAACTTTCCCGGATCTGGGCTATGTCCCCAGCTGAAGGACATCTGCGGCTAGGACTGGCGCATCAACCGCGGTAGCTATCAATGCAACAGGCGGCTGTGGCGCAGGCGATGGCGGCCGGCGCGACGTGCGCGAGTTGGATTGGCCCGCGATGGCTGACGATTCGGGCAATCCTGCGGGCAGGAGGGTAGAGGGTGCTGCTGCCGGTAGCAGATCGGAGGCGATTGGCTCGGGCCCATTCAGGTGGCACTCCATTCTCTGAATGCTGATCGTATGCTGCAGCGTGAAGGATCGCATGGGCTGCGATAAATGGGGTGCGAAGGCGGTAAGGGCTACGCTTCTGAAAGGGCTGCGCTTCTGAGCGAGGCTGGCCTTCTTGTCGGCTCCGCTCGACCATTACCCTGCTTCTGCTTAAGGAAGGACGCAGGGAGCTCTTCAACTTCCGTTCTGACGAAATCTCATGCTAGCTCCCGGTCGGGGTGGGGGGGTATCAGACGATTCCGGAAGAAGTGACGGTAGGGTGCTATCCCCTCTGGGCGTTCTAGTGACATTGCAGCGCGGCGCATGGAGGCGACAGCTGCTGGCAGGTGCGTACGGTAGCAGCCGGAGAGCAAAGAATTTCCTCTGGAGAACGGAGTGCTCGGCAGGTGCGCCGCTATCTATAAGCCTGACGGTGTCGGATCAACGAATGCGCTTCCGTCGGTCAGTTCCGATTGCCTCTTCTGTGCACCGGTGGATCCAGTGGTACTTCGAGTGCGTGCTGTCGGTTCAGCGGAGACAAGGTCCGTAGGCGGCCAGTGCCGCAGTGCACGACGAAGAGCGCGGCGTTAAATGCTTTGTGCGTCCGATCTTCATACATCCGGCCAAGGATAGGGCTAGCCATCGATCAAATTTCAGAGAGCTTCCATGCTGCAACGAGTGTTAATCATCGATGACCAGCGACTGCAGCGTGAGCATATGCGCAGCTTGTTCCAGCAGGCTGGGTTCGCGGCCGTGGATACTGCTGAGAGCGGGGCGCAAGCCTTGGCAATGCTCGACCGCGAAGACTACAGCCTGGTCTTGAGCGACCTATTGATGCCCGGTCTGGACGGTGTGCAGTTCATACAGCAACTCTCGCTTCGCCCATCTCCTCCGTTACTGGCGGTAGTCAGTTCATCGTCCTCTCGGCTTCTCGCAGGCGCCGGACTGGTCGCCGATTCGCTAGGCGTGCTGGTCATCGATCAAATAGCCAAGCCGGCAACCCAGAAGTCGATTCTTGAGTTGATTGCCAAGCTGCGAGCCAGTGTCAGGACGCGACCCGCGCCGAGCTCTATCGAATCGTCATTTGAGCCGCAGGAATTGAGAGGCGCCGTTGCTTCGCGGCAAGTCCAGGCATGGTTCCAGCCAAAGATGCGGATATCCGACGGTGCGGTCGTGGCTGCAGAAGCCCTGGTTCGCTGGGTCCGGTCTGACGGAACTGTCATGCTTCCAGGCCAGTTCCTGCCGGCGTTGACTCAGCTGGGGCTGGAGGAGGAGTTGTTGACATCCATGCTTCAACAGACGATCGAAGCTCAGTCGCTCTGGAGGACAAACGGATATCGTGTGGAGGTTTCGGTGAATCTGCCGACCCACCTTCTCGACGACCAGTCGCTGCCCGACCGCCTGTATGCACATGTTATGCACTACGGGGGGCGCCCTGGTGCCATCAGCTTCGAGCTCACCGAGGGCACAACGACGTTGGCGATCAGCGACTTCTATGCTGGAGCCTGTCGACTGAGGATGAAGGGATTCGGCTTGGCGCAGGACGATTCCGGGCAGGGCTATAGCTCGTTGTTCAAGATTGCGTCCACGCCTTTTACCGAAATAAAAGTTGACCGTTCACTCATCAGTCGCTGTGCGGCCGAAGACGGCGCACGCGCAGCCGTGGAGAGCATTATATTCCTCGGGCGCAAGCTCGGGCTGAACGTGGTGGCGGAAGGCGTAGAGACGCAAGAGCAACTCGCGATCCTGAAAGGACTGAGGTGCAATTCCGTTCAGGGCTTCCTGATTTCGCACGCGCTTACGGAGGAGCTCTTCTGCTGCTTCCTAAAAAAGCAGAACGTGGTTGTGCGCTGATAATGTCGACAGTGATTGGTGAAACGACCTCAATCGGTGAGTTGGTAAGAGCCTCGTTGCGCATGCGAGCGATGTTCCTGCTTAGCCTCAGCACAATGGTAATTATGGTTGCGTTCTTCCTGTGGGCACTGCACAGCCTCATTCGGCAAGCAGAGGTTGACATAAGGTCGCAGTTTCAGAAGTCCGCCACCGACTTGATCGAGTTGGAGAGCTTTCTCGACGATCTTGTCGAGGCAGTGCGATCCAGTGATGCCCGGATCTACAGTGCCGACCGCAGGGCTATCAGGAAAGTTGGCAGCGGTTCGGGACTGGCCTATTACGAAGGCTGGAACGAAATCGGCGAGCTCCACTTTGGCATCCGGACCGCCGCAGGGCCGGCGGCGGCCGGGCAAATAGAGGCGGTAGAGCCGCTAGCAAGGCTAGTGGCTCGCCGGTACGCCTATGCACGGGGGGGGCGCACGATTCCTGGAGCGAGGGGATTTCTCATCGACCTCGCTGGAACCACCGATATCGTCCTGCCTTGCCCGGCATCGGCGAGCAGTGCCGCGTTCGATTCTGGTTGCGGCCGCTACCTGAATGGTATCCGGCAGCGGTTGATGGTCGGGAAAGACACCAAGAGCCCTTCCGGTGTGCATCTGACCAGAATCGATCTGCCGGGAAATTTGCTTCCGGAAGGCGCGGTCCTGCTGCACCGAGAGATCACGGTGGATGAGGCCTTCTGGGCTAGGGGATCGTCGCCACATCGGCTGGTCGCTGGAGCATATCTGGAGATATCGCCTGAGCATGGCAATACGCTCAATGCCGAGCGCGCGGTGTTGCGGTCGCTCACCAAGGGGGCCTCTGAACCCGTCGGCGGAGACGCAGTCGATTGGCTGGCCGGTGGGAATTCCGCCTTGGAGAGTTCATACGTATTTCGCCCCGATGGTCTTTACGTCAATGTATCCAACGAGCGCGGGTGGCGCGGCGTCTACTGCATCCCGTGGACGGAGTTCTTCAGCACGACAAGCTGGCAGATGATACTGCTCTTTCTCCTGATTGTGATCTGTTTCATCGGTAGTGTCGTGCTCTACGGGCGGCACCGATCGAGAGTCGTTCTTCCTGCGCAGGCGGCTCACGAATTGATTGCGGAGAGCGAGTACTTCGGGCGTGTTCTGATCGACATCTCTCAGGTCGCCGTTGCCGGCCTGAGCCTCGACGATGGCAATGTTGTCATTCGCAATCAACTGGCCGATCAATGGCTGGGAGACACGGCGAGCATGCAGCGCCTTTTGCAGGCGTATGCCGATGGAATGGAGGAGGGCGATGCTGGATTCCTAGACGACTGCGAACCGATGGTGATTGGAAGAAGGCATCTGAGCGTGCGCTGTGGGCGTACTCGCTACCAGGGGCGGGATGTGGTGCTGGCAGCCTTCAGCGATGTAACTGAGACTCATCAGGTGAAGGCGGCCATGGCCGCGGCAAAGCAGGCGGCAGATGATTCCAACGCCGGAAAGACTGTGTTTCTGGCCACGATGAGCCACGAGATACGCACGCCCCTTTATGGAATATTGGGAACTATCGAGCTGCTCGGCCTAACCCAGCTGACTGCGCAGCAGCGTGGCTACCTCGATACGGTACAAACATCATCAGCGGGACTGCTCAACATCATCAGCGACATTCTCGACGTTTCCAAGATCGAGTCGCGGCAGTTGTCATTGAAGGAGGCCGAGTTCGATCCGGTCCAGCTGACCGAAGAGGTTGTGCGCACCTACGCAGCCAATGCCGATGCGAAGGGTCTGCATCTCTATTCGGTCATAGATGTTGGAATTCCCCGCCAGGCTCTCGGCGATGAACTGCGGATCAAGCAAGTGCTCAATAATCTCCTGAGCAACGCGATCAAGTTCTCCGATGCAGGCTGGGTACGGGTCCTGCTGGCGTATGAACAAGGAAGCGATGGCGAACCTATGCTCAACTGGAAGGTCACCGATACCGGAGTTGGTGTTTCCGATGCTCATGCCCGTATTCTTTTCCAGCCGTTCTATCAGGTCCAAGGCGTTCACAACACAACGCCAGGTACCGGCTTAGGGCTGTACATCTGTCGCAGCCTCTGCCAACTGATGCAGGGCCAGATAGACGTGGAAAGCTCTCCGGGGCGGGGTAGCACCTTCAGCGTACTGCTGCCGATGGTTCCAGTTGCGCCGTCCGAAGCGGCCGCTATGCCGAGTTTGCAAGGGGATCAAGCAGTGTGGGTACGTGCACCCATAGGTGAATCGGCGCAGAACGTCGGTGGTTGGCTGAAGTTGGCCGGTGCAAAGGTACGCATTGTCAAAGGCTTTATCCCTGCCAGCGAGGAGGGTGCTGTGCTGGTGGAGCTCTTTCCGGATCGAATGCCTCCCATTGGTTGGAACGGGCCGCGGGTGTCAGGAACCCCAGCGGGGCCTGAGCTGCCGCAATGGGGGATCTCAGGAGTGCAGGTCAACGCCCACAGCATGCGGAGCATTTTGCGTGCGGTGGCGTTGGCACAGGGCGGGAGACCGAAGACGGATCTCGATGACGGTCGCGCCATGGACGGCGGCGGTGCACTGCGCGTTGGCGCACTGAATCTGCCGTTGGAGGGGAGATATCGGCCTGCTGTCGGCCTGGATCGCCTCGGTCTACGCGTCCTGGTAGTTGAAGACAATGTGGTCAATCGCACCCTCCTTGCCAAGCAGCTGGAGACGTTGGGATGTGCGGTGACCACATGTGCGGATGGTCTGGAAGCACTCGACCGCTGGAGCGTGGAGAACTTCGACGTCTTGCTGACCGATATGAACATGCCGAACATGGATGGCTACGAGCTGGTACGGATTCTGCGTAGCCAGGGAACCACCATTCCAATCATCGGTATCACCGCCAGCGTAATGCAGGCCGAGCGGGAACTTGGGATGGCATTTGGGCTGGATGCCTGGATCAACAAGCCCATCGATCTATCGACCCTTTACGACAGCTTGCGACGTGCCTGCGCTGGCGAGGTCGATTCGTCGACGCCGCCGGCAATCTCTTGGCCCGGCAGCATCTATTTGAACCAAGAACTGCTGGTGCTGTTCCGCGAGGCGATGTCATCGGATCTTCCGAAGGCGTGGGATGCGCTTTCCAACCGGGATTCGGAGGCACTGATCTCGGTCCTACATCGAATCCGCGGGGCGCTGGCGGTGATGAAGGTTGAAGAGATGGCCATTTTCAGCGAAATGCTTGAGTTAAAGGTATCGGCAGACGGGCTAACTCCAGCCCTCGAGAATGCAGCACGCAGCATGTTGCGTGAGCTGGAAACGCTACTTGGAGGCTTCATTTGAATAATTCCACCCAGAAAATTTGCCTTTTCGTTGAAGAGACTTTTAGATGAAGATTCTTCTGGCTGACGATCACCCTGTGGTTATGCTAGGCACCAGTAACGTGCTTGCCAGCAGTGGGGAGTACCACGTTGTTGGGCGCGCCACCAGTACAGGGGATCTGGTAGGGAAGGCGCGGGCGCTGTCGCCGGATGTGATAATCACGGATTACAACATGCCGGGCGATGAGCGATATGGGGACGGTTTGGAGCTGGTCTGTCTGCTCCGCCGCAATCACCCACGCGTGAAGATCCTGATCTACACCATGATCACCTCGCCGGTCATCGTCGCGAGCTTGTATGAGGCTGAAGTGGATGGCGTGCTTTTCAAGAGCGATGGCGAGTCTGAGCTGTTGCGTGCGCTTGCGTTAGTGAAAAATGGAGGGACCTACCGGCCCAGGGTGCAACGAACGGTGTCGAGCCGATTGCTCTCGCAGGAGGTCGCTGAGCGGGTTGACTCGCTTTCCGCACGGGAAATCGAGGTGCTGCGCTATTTTCTTTCTGGTATGACAGTCAGTGACATAGCGGGCATATTGAACAGAAGTGTAAAGACAATAAGCACACACAAGATCTCCGCAATGCGAAAGCTCGGCGTAGAAACGGATCATGCCTTGGTGATGTTCGGGTTGTGTCACGACCTGCTCGGATAAACGCTCTTGGTGCCGGCCGTATGCACCACTCTAGGTAAAACTTCCGTGTGAGGCCGTGGGCCGCCAGCCGGCCCCGTTGGTCGAACGGCAAAAAACAGGAATTGTCTGATCTCAGTCCGCAGGCGAATAAGTTATTTTGTGGGTCACTGAAGAATGCGGATGACGTTTGATGGCCTGGAGATTGCCCGGTAATGAGTTGGTTGGAATATTTCGTGGCGGTTTGCCCGTTGATATCGTTGACTTGAGCAGTGTGGGGAGTCATGAGGGTGCCACCGACAATCCAGGCGGTCGCCGGAAAATTAGGGGTGTTGAAGTGATAACGCCTTCGTCAATCATTGCTGCACGGCTTCGATGTGAATAGGGGGCGGGGTATGGATGACGTCGTGCCACCTCTATTCCTGGAGCTGATGCTCCGCTTTCGGGTCCCTACTCCCGGCGTCAGGATCAGCGAGATTAAGGTCCCAGGGTTTTCTGCCGGTGAAGTTAATGATTGCTTTCTGCGATTGAATGCCAATGGAATCATTTTTCGTGTGTCATGTTCGGACAGTAGCGGCGCGCGCTATCGCGGCCAGTTGGTCGGGTTGAGTCGTCTCGGTGAAGCGCTACTCTGCTCGCTGATGAGCGAGCGGCAACTGGGCGTAAGGCAGCTCGAGGTGGAAGATGATGCAGCCCCGGCTAATGGCGCGGGTACTCAGAATCGTCGTGTAACAGTTATGACGTAACGGCGGCCGATCGAGTCGTCATCGGCAAAGGTTTGACCGCTGAAATTCTCATCTGTGTTGATCGGCGAACGATCGAGAATATTTTCTATGCCTGCCGATATGGTCCAAGGGTCCAACTTTCGCGTCGCGATGGACGCGCCAATGGTGTAGAAGGCCGGGACTCTATCAATTTTGCCCCTGTACACTTCGAATTCATGGGTGGGTGCAAGGCGCAATGGCCGTATTCCAGTCCGATAGCGAAGGTGGACCGCACTCGACCAGTTGCTGCCTTCCCATTGGAATGTCCCGCTGACTCGAGTCTTTGGAAATGATGCGCCCGCTGCCTGTTCGTTCGGCATTTCGGGGCGGCTTGAAGTGCTGAGGCTGGCAAGGTGGTCGAAAAATAAGCGCGCCCGCAAGGAATTGCCGTTGGAGACACGTCGATTGTAATCCAGCTCGATTTGCCAACCTTGTAGATGGGTCGTGCCCATGTTGGTGATGTAGGTGTGCAGCTCGGTGAGAACGCCGCTTGGGTCCCGGTGTAAAACCTGCGGGTAGCTACGGAACAGCCGCCCGTTGAGCAGGGTGATTTCGTCGGATCGCTTGATGTTGTAGTGGCTTGCGGACAGATGGAAATGATCGCTTGCTGTCCATATGACGCCGAACAGTGAACTCGTAGAGGTCTCTGGTTCAAGGTTCGGATTGCGTACGGCGCGTAACCGTACTTCGCAGAAGTCCACGCCCGGAAAGTCGGCCGCTTTGCACGGCGCCAAACCGGGCGGGGCGTAGATGATCTCTTCAGGCGCTCGAGGCGTTCGCTGTTCGTACAGCGTTGGGGCGCGATAGCCCTCCGAATAGGATGCCCGCAGTGCCAATGTTGGATGCAGGGTCCATTTAGCTCCCAGTTTCGGACTGATCTGAGTCGAAAAGTTCTCGTTCCAGTCAAGTCGCCATGCCGCGTCGACGGTCAGCGAAGGGTGGATCGGAAAGGCGAGCTCTCCAAACTGAGCTGCACTCCTCGCGCGATCTGCGTCCAATGTCAGATCCTGGTCGTATCCTGCGGTATCGCCGACTTGCATGTTGTAGGGATGCAGCCTCAGCCTCTCTTCGCGCGCTTCAGCGCCCAGCACTGCGGACACGGGCCGGCTCGCGATGGAGAACAACGCAGGTAGGCTGACACTGGCAGTGGCGGAGGTCATGCTGTGATCACCGTGAATCCGGGCGTCTGGAGAGAGAGTGGCCGCCAGCCACCTTGGGTTGTAACGATCAGGTTCGAAGCTCGAGGCCGCGAAGGCCTCTCTGCTCAGTAGTCCGCCGATCCTTGCCTTGGTCCGGTTCCCGCTGTGACTCCCGGTCACCTCCCATGTTGACTCGCCCAACAGTCCGGTGAGTCTGAGCATAGCGTTCACACTCAGCGCATTCGTCCGGGAAGCAACCGGGCCGACCTCAATAAAGGCGCGCTCGAGGATGCGGCCGGCCGAGGTCGCGTCGCCATAGTAGGGCGGGTACTGCATCTGCAGGATCGTCCGCGAGATTAGTACGCTGGCTTGGAGGTCAGTGCGGGCGCCTACGGCTGTGCGATAGCTGAGGTTGAGCGCTGTGTTGGTTAGTTGAGGGGTCAGGCTGACGTATCTGGGGCGGTCCAAGCTGCAACGATCCGGGCCGGGGTAGTTGGGCAGGCAGAAGGCGGCTATTTGGGGTCCTTGTGGAACTTTGGGTGTGAAAATCGTGTATGGCAAGCGTGCATCACGACGTCCTGACGCGGACTGGTCAAGGGTGGCCCAGCTGCGTTGTGCCCCCGTTAGTCCTTCCTCCCAGCGATGCTCTACCCCCACGAAGAGGTCGCCGCCGGAGGGCAGATCGGTGCCGTGGCTGGCCGAAGTGGTTCGGGTGAGGGCGTCGCCTCGCTCTGAAATGGTGTAAGTCTGGCTGACCTCGTTTCCGACGTAGGCTTTCTTAAGGATGATGTTGACTACTCCTGCCATTGCGTCAGAGCCATAGATGGCCGAAGACGCGCCATTCGCGATTTCAATCCGCTCAACCATGCTCAATGGAATGCTGTTCAGGTCCACGATGGCCCCCAGCGATGAGGAGACGGATCCATAGCTTGCGATCCTCGCGCCGTCGAGCAGGTAGAGGGTTGCGCCGGGTCCCAGCGCGTACAGGCTGGCGCCGGCCGCCTGGGTTAGCGGAATCTGCACGGCGCCGCCGTCGGCGGCTACATCCCGCGGCTGATGGCCGTTCATGCCTGGCCATGATTGAAGGTAATCGATAACAGACTGCGCGCCACTTGCATGAATATCATCTTGGGTAATGATGGTTACCGGATATGAGGTCTGCAGGGATACTCGCGATATGCGCGAGCCGGTGACCTGCACCGGTGGCAAAGTGAGCTGTTGTGGTGTCGTCGTGGCCGCAAGCGTCACTGTGGCGGCTGGCTGTAAAACATAGGTGTTGGGGGCCACTTCGATGGCTGTCACGCCGCTGCCCTGCAGCACGTTCGCTAAAGCGGCCGCTGCCGGCATCGGGGCGCGTAACCCCTTCGTGGTGCGGCCAGCGACTAGTTCGGGGGAATACAGAAGCTGTGCGTCCCAGTCGGCAATCAGCATTCTGAGTGCCTGGCCCAGCGGACCCGGCGGAATAGGCGGTCTGGCGACAACCCGCGCTGCGCCTGATTCGCGTGCTTCGACGATAAGGGGGGCTAGGGTCAGTGCTATGCACGCGCATGCCGACCACTTCGCGATCACCAAGCCTGTAGCATGGCGCCGTGACAGAAAGGTGCGCAATGGAAGCGCGGATTGGTAGGTCACGGTAGTCACTGAATTCTGCGGAAAATGAAGTCTGTGCGGGCTGAGTGCAATGATCCTGTTGCAAACGGGGACTATTCAGGCCGGGCCGTGCGCTGTGGGAACCTACTGCTTGAGAACGACCTCGTTGGGAGAGGCGCTGACCGGTCGCAGTGACCAGCCGGCTTGCAGTGTTTTCAACAGCGCTTGTTGATCACCAACACGGTACTTGCCGCTGATCAGGATCGCACCGTCGGCAGGATCGGCGAGTCGAACCTGAAGGCTGGAATATCGGTTCATCTCCAGCAGAAGTTGATCCAGGCGTTGCTCATGGATGAGTAGACTGCCCTGCGTCCACGAACCTGCTTCATCGATGTCCACCGCCCCGACGATCTGCACACCATCCGGGCCCACCGTCAACTTCTGACCAGGCAGCAACTTCACTTTGGCAGAAGTTCTGTCCGGTCGAGCGCTGCGAACCTCCACCAAGCCGTCGATCAGCGTCACTGACAGTTTGTCATCGACGTTTCGTACTTGGAACGTGGTGCCGATATCGCGGATCTCACTACCGCCGGATACCACAACGAAGGGGCGATCATCGCCGTCGCTCACGGCAAATTCCGCTTGGCCCTTCTTCAGTTCGACTCGACGTTGCTTGTCATCGAACCGGGCGAGGGCCTCTGAGGCAGTATCTAGCATCATGCGGGAGCCGTCCGCCAGCAGGATGCTTCGCTGCTCTCCTATGCCCGCCGCGTAGTGCTGCATTTCCACATTACCGATGTCGGTGAGCAGGTTCCAGGCGGGGAGTGCTAGCGCTATTACCAAGACTGCAGCCAAGCCGACCGACGCCCAGCGCTTGGTCCTATAGGGATCAAGCGACGATGCACGTCGCGCACGCCGAAGGTCTGCCATGAGCAGTTCGTCCCCCGCAAGTTCACGAGTCAAGGTGTGCGTGCGCTGCGCACGTGCGTACGCCGTCGGGTTTTCTGGGGCATTGGCAAGCCACGATTCGAAGGCATCTCTTTCTGCGTCAGTGCACGAAGGAGAGGACAGCAGAATCGTCCACATTTCGGCATCCGGCACTTCGCTGTCGCGGACAATTGATCTGTTCATTGGGTTGCGTTCCTGCCCGCACCGTGGCTTGCCAAGTGGCGGTTGATCAAGGTCAAGGCTTTGCTCATCTGCTTCTCTATCGCTTTCACTGAGACGTTGTACTGCCTTGCGATCTGCGTATAGCTAAGGCCGTCCATACGATTGAGCAGATAAATCTGCTTGCAATGGCTGGGCAGCCGAAGGATGGCGGCCCTCGCCAACAGAAGTTCCTGATGATGTTGCGTATGGGCCTCTGGCGAGAGAACATCGGACTGGAGCTGTTCCACCAGGACGTCCATTTCATCAGTTTGTGAAATCGTCAACGCGCCGATGTTGCGGCGCCTGGAGTCACTGACCAGGTTCAGTGCGATGCGGAACATGAGCGGCTTGAGGACCTCGGGAGGGTGGTGCGAATACCGCATGAGACGGGTAGCGCTTTCCTGCGCAATGTCCTGAGCATCGTCCCAAGAACCTACCTTCTTATTCAGGTAGCCGACCAGCATCTGGTAGTTCTGCTCCAGAAAATGGCTGAAGGCCTTGGGGGGCGGGGCATGGCCAGCGCCCGAGATCATGCTTGACTCCTGAGTCATCGAGTGCCTTCCAGCAGGCGGGCCTATGCGAACTATAGAGCAATGTGCCCCCACTAGATCACAGGCTGACCTGAGCAACCGCAGGGGTCGAGGTCCGGCGCAGGGAGCCAACCGAGCCCTAGCTATCTGCCCTCTCTGGGACTGAGGATCGCGAGCAAGGGGCGGGAGGCACATCACCGGTAGGGTGGTCGATCAGAAACGCGTTCTAGGTTGCCATGAGCTGACGGACATCGTGCATCAATCAGGCGGGGACCGCAAAGGCACTCCGGTAGAGATGACGTTTGTGATGGCGATGTGAAAAACGCCACCAAGTCGCCATCTGCTGACGCGCGGCGTTGCGATTCGTGGCCCTGAATCGTGGGTCGCGGGAATCTCTGAATTACAGGAATGATCTGATACTCACGAGGCGCTCTTCAGTTCAAGCTAGGTGCCTTCTCGAAAAAACTCTATGAATCCGGCGAGTGCACGGGCGCAGGGCTGGGAGTTCTGGGTGTTTTCTATGAACGGAATATTATTGTGACGATGAAAGCCGCCACTAGCGGGATGTTCGGCACGTCCGTATGCGGGCTGCGTTGGGTTCGCCTGATGTTCGTGCCTCTATTCGGGATAGCCTCAAGCGCATCTGCGCAGGTAGCGAATCTGCAGGAAGAAATGCACGTCCTGCGCGTACAGCTTGAAGTGAAACGGGGCTGTCGCATGTCCAGCGGCACCGATATTCCTTCAGTCACATCCTTGGTCCGCTTTGATGCAGTTTTTGATGCAGTTGAAGATGCCGATCTTGGGACGTCGCCTATCTCACCGGCGATCACTGATGGGGCTCGTCCAGAGTGGCTGGATCTAGAATGTAACCCGGGTGTTTCATTTCTGGTTGAACTGGACGCGCCTTCGCTGGACAAAAAAGTACGGCAGTCGTTCCCTGGAAAATCACATACCTCATTAGCCGCCACTGACGAGCATGAAGCAACTGCATCGAACCGTGGTGCGCACGCGCTGGGACAGCCACACAGATACATGCTGCCGAGTACCAAACGAGACCTGCAGCAGTTTTCCCCAACGTTGGTGACCTTGGTGCTTTAGTCGAGGGCGTCTACCGCGTTGGCTGGCCGGCAATCGGCCTAATACAAGCCGCAACATGGATCTGCCTGGGCGCTACGGGTGTCGCCCGGGGGGAGTGCGGCCGCTACATCGAGAACCCGCATTCAATCAAGGAAAATGAACATGAAGTTGAACGTTATCACCTTGGCCGTTGGCCTCGGCATCGTGGCTGCATCGTCCTCGGCCCATGCGGCTATCGCCGGCAAGGTGGAAGTGGCACTGCAGGTTTCCTCGGGCTGTGAAGTCACCAGTGGAAGCTCTGCTTCGGCAGCTGGTGTCAATGATTTTGGTACTCTGAATTTTGGGCAGACCGGTCCAACCTGGCGCAATAATCTGAACGCGCAGAACGTGGGTTCCGGCACTGGTGCCGGTGCCATCGAGGTCACCTGCAGCGCCGACCAGAGCTCGTTCAGTGTGGCAATCGACGGTGGCGTCCGCGGCAATCGCAGCCTGCTGCGTACCGGCGGTGCGGTCGGTGCCGCTGCGGACGTGGTGTCTTACAACCTGTCGTCCGATGCGGCTGGTGCCAACCCGTTCGTTGTCGGCCAGAGCCAGTCCTATCCGGTAACCGCAGGCACGCCAGTCCCGGTGCGCATCTTCGGTTCGATCGCGCCGGTCGCGACCGGCAGTGCGAAGGCCGCTGGTGCCTATACCGACACCTTGCTGGTTACGGTCTCGCTCTGATTGGGGCCACGTGTCCGTGCAGCCATGCACGGACACGATTTTCGGGAGTTCCCATGAGAACCCAATCGACCGTTTTGCTTGCACTACTTGGCCTCTGGCCACAGTTTTCACACGCGCAGACATCGACGGTACAGGTAAGGGCGGTGATGCGGCTTACCAGCGGCTGTGTCATCAACGACGCCACACTTTCCGATGGGGCCACGGGCGTCGAATTTGGCCGCATCGATTTTGGTGAGGCGCCTGCCCAGTTCACACGCGTAGACGGCATTGTCGCTGGTGCGGCCGGTGGTATATCCGTGCGTTGTTCTCCGGGGACCGTCCCGGTGCTGACGGTCGGCCCAGGCTTGAATGATGGTCGGGGGCCGGGTGCCGGTATCCGCGCGATGAAGCTGGGAACAGGGGAGACGTACATCAGCTATGACCTGTTCTCCGATGTCGGCAGGGCGGCCGCGATCCCGATCGGCGGAAGAATCACGCTGGATAGTTCCGGCGGCGACCAACACGTGCAGATCTATGCACGTGCCTATGGAAATAATGGTGTTGTCTCCGGTCGTTACACCGATCAGATCATTGTGTCGATCGAGCTGTGATAACCCTTGGCTCGACGCAGTGCAGTCGCCTTGGATGATTCGTATGGTGATGAAATGAAGCTGGTTCCTTTATTGGCCCTTGCCGCATTGCTGCTGCCAGGTGCGGCCTTCGATGCGAGGGCACAGATGACTGCGACGATTGGTGTTAGCGCCAAGGTTGTGTCCGGTTGCTCGATCACAGACGTTGGCGGTGCGCCGGGAAGCCAGGTGGGAACCTTGGACTTCGGTAGCGATTCGGCAGTGTCGCAGGCAGTGCGGACGTCTGCACTTCAGGGCGATACGCAGCTGGTGCTCAACTGCCCAAGCGGCTTCCAGTTCAGCATGCGGATCGATGGCGGGACGGGGCTGAGCAACGGAAACAGGCAATTGTCGCTGATCGGCGGGGGCGATACCGACCGTTTGCCTTATGAGCTCTTCGAAGACAGCGGCATGACCCGCGCCATCGCCACCAACACGTCGGTAAGTGTGTTGGTTCCGCCCGGCGTGGATACACGACTGCCCATCCATGGCCGCCTGGTGCTTCCGGGAGACCGGCGTCCCGGCGAATACGTAGACACATTGCTCGTCACCTTGGAGTGGTGAGCGCAGGAGATTCCAATGTTTCATTATGCAACCGCAGTCCGCTGGATGGGTGCCGCAATCCTTGTCGCCGCATTGGCCATCGATAGCGCACACGCTGCAAGTTCCATTCTTATCTGGCCGGTCAATCCAGTGATCGCTGCCGAAGAAAAAGCGACAGCGTTGTGGCTCGAAAATCGTGGCGCGAGCGCTGTTCACTTGCAGGTGCGCGTGGTGGGCTGGAAGCAGACCGGCAACGAGAACGTCTACAGCGATCAGCGCGATGTTCTTGGCACCCCGCCGATCATGAAGATCGAGGCCGGCCAGCGGCAGCTGGTCAGGTTGACCAGGATGAGTGAGGTGGCGGCCGGATCGGAAAGTGCGTACCGGATTATTGTCGACGAAATTCCGACTGAAGAAAGCCTTGCCGAAGGGGCCTCTGGTCCTGCGGTGAACTTCCAAATGCGCTACTCGGTGCCGCTGTTCGTCGAAGGCGCTGGCTTTGCTTCAAAGAAGGCAGCTGGCGCCGCAAACCAAGCTGTTGCAGCGCCGGAGCTTGTCCTGCGTGTGGTGCGCAGTAGCGGAAAGGCTGCACTTGAAGTGCGCAACATCGGCGCGCTGCACGCTCGTTTGGCGGAGGTGGAATTCGTTGCCGCCGATGGGAAGAAAAGCGCGGTCAGTGATGGGTTGCTGGGCTATGTGCTGCCGGGCGCGACGATGGTGTGGCCACTGAAAGACGGGGTCAAGGCGAGCGCCACCCTGCGCGCCAAGCTCAATGAAATTCAGGAGCCGGTCCAACTTTCGGTGGCAGTGCCGTGATTTCCATGCAGTGCATGCGCGATGGCAGGCGAGCTGACCAGCGCCCCGGGCTGCGTACCATGAGACCGACTTCGGCTGAGAACCGCCCAAGTACTCGCTTGGCCATGCTGGCGGCGTTGGTTGCTGCCTATGTAGGCGCCGCCCATGCAGGCCCCGCGCCGTCGGAGGGTGCGCTGCCGGCCCCACCCAAGCGCGATACGCTGCTTGGTGGCAACGCTGACCTGCAGTTGGAACTGGTGATCAACGGGCGCAGCTCGGGCCGCATCATCGCGGTGCAGCGTGTCGATGGCGATTTTCGGGTTGCGCGATCGGATCTCCGCCTAGCCGGCTTGTCGCTGGACGAAGGCGTCGCTGATTGGGTGGCAGTGAACCGTGCCGAAGGGGTGGTCGTCGACTACGACGTTGCCCTCCAGCGGCTGGTGTTGACAGTGCCTGCCGCCTGGCTTCCGACGCAACACCTGCGGGGCTATGGTGCCCAAGAGCGTGTTGCTGCGCAGAGTTCGACAGGTGCTTTGCTGAACTACGATCTGTACGCAAGCCGCCCCGAGTCGGGCCGGGTTGCAGTATCCCTTGGGGCTGATTTCCGTGTGTTCGGCCGATTCGGCAGCATATCCAGTACCGGTGCATGGACCGACTCGTTCAACGGTGGTGAGCGCAACCGGCGCTACGTTCGCTATGACACGCGCTGGTCCTACTCCGACGAGGAGAACATGCGCACCTATGAAGCGGGCGACGTGGTCACTAAGGGAGTGAACTGGAGTAGTCCGGTTCGCCTGGGAGGCCTGCAGGTGTCACGCGACTTCTCGGTACGACCCGATGTGGTGACCTATCCGATTCCCCGGTTCTCGGGCGAAGCGGGTCTACCCTCCGCGCTGGACCTGTTCATCAATGGCTTCAAGGCCGACTCCCAGCAGGTGGCGCCCGGGCCCTTTACGCTGGATAGCGCGCCGTACGTGAATGGTGCGGGAGATGCGGTCGTGCTGACCACCGACGCATTTGGTCGGCAGACCTCCACCACCATTCCCTTCTACGTCAGCAGCGATCTGATAAAGCCCGGCTTGAGCGACTATTCCATAGCCGTGGGCAGCCTGAGGCGCAGCATCGGGCGCGACAATTTCGACTATGGTGCCAGTGCTCTTACCGCTGCGTATCGCACCGGTGTGACCGACTGGTTCACCGCCGAGGCGAGTGCCGAGGCCGCGCGAAGTTTCGGATTGGTGGGGCTGGGTGGGGTGCTGAAATTGCGCAACATGGGTGTTCTGAGCTCCTCGTTTACCCAAAGCCGGTATGAGGGTCGCGCAGGCAGCCGCTACAGCGTGGGCTATCAATACACGTCACGGCGGTTCAGCTTCAGCGCGCAGCAAAGCTACAGCAATGCCGGCTTCATGGAACTGTCCAATTACCAGCGGGGCGAGCTGGGTATGGGGCGTCGCGCCCTGTCTGCCAGTGGCAGCATATCCATGGGCCAGTACGGCGCGTTGGGCATGGGGTACTTCGATGTTGACGCGCGGGATGGATCGCGGACGCGTTTGGCCAACCTTTCCTATAGCCGCTCTGCTTGGGGCGGATCAAGTATCTATTTGTCGGGAACCCGCGAAATCGGCGGCGACAGCTGGACGGCCAATCTTCAGTGGATCATTCCGCTAGGGTCGCAACGGGGACTGGTGACCGCATCGATGGACCGAGATCAGACCGGTGGCAGCACTCGACGTCTGAACTACAGTCGTTCCACCCCGACCCAAGGCGGGATGGGCTGGAACCTGGGTTACAGCGATTCGGATCGCGGCGCGGACTATCGCCAGGCCGATGTCGCCTGGCAGGGACAGAGGATGACCGCCCGTGCAGGTACCTACGGTCAGCGTGGCGGCATGACCCAGTGGGGCAACGCGACCGGGTCGCTGGTGCTGATGGACCGGTCGGCATTCCTGACCAATCGCGTGGGCGAGAGCTTTGTGATGGTGCGCACTGGGCAGCAGGGCGTGCCCGTGCGCTATGAGAACCAGCTGATCGGCAGGACCGACCGGGCCGGCCGGTTGCTGGTTCCGTGGGCGAGCTCCTATTACCCGGCCAAGTACGAGATCGACACGCTGGGCCTGCCCGTAACAGCGATGGCGGACCAAGTCGAGCGCCGTATCGCGGTCAAGCGTGGTGCTGGCGCGATCGTGGACCTCCAGGTTCGTCAGGTCTCCACGTTGACAATGACGTTGAAGGATGAATTGGGTCAATTGATCCCGGTTGGTTCTCGGGTGACCACCGAAGGTGGTGCGGCTACCTACGTCGGGTGGAACGGATTGCTCTATCTGGAAAACGCGGGCATGAACCCGAAGCTCACGGTTGATATCGCCGACGGTCCACGCTGCAGGGTGGAAATTGATGGCACCGCGCATGAAGGAAAGACGGTGGACGTTGGAGTAGTTATCTGTACGAGGGTAGTTTCGCCATGAACAAGTCAAGGAAATCGATGCGAAGCGTGCGCCAAGGATTTGCCGTCCTAGTATTGGCCGGCGGCGTTCATGGATTGGCGATGGCGGACTGCAGTGTATCGTCCGCAAATGCTTCGCTGGGCTCGGTGAGTAGCCTCACGCTGGACACGACCGGGGTGCCATCGACGGAGGTCAGCACCGGGCTCGCTTGTGGTGGATTCATAACGGTTGCTGTCCAGAACACCTATGGGGTCCAGATTGAAAACAACCGGCTTGAACTGAAATCCGCAGATGGAGGGATCATTCCGTTCGATATCTTGCGAGGGAACGGGCAGACCGTGCCGCTCAACGCTATAGAGAATATGGGCAACTGGCAGTTCTTGGACTTTCTTGGGCTGTTCGGCGCGAGGCGTGGATTCCCGATGAGGATTGGGGTTCCGCAGCTGTCAGGCGTAGTTCCTGGAACATATACCGCCACTATCAATACCCGGTGGTACTACCACGTTTGCGAAGCTGGGCTGGTGGCTTGTCTCTACTATTCCGGAAGCCCGGGGATTGGCAATCAGGGCTTTCTGGGAATGGGAGGGTGGGGCTGGGGAACGGGTGTTCTTGCACCGGTGACCCTAACCTTGGTGGTTACCGCCGATTGCCAGATCACCACCCGGCCGATCAGCTTTGGTGCGGAGCCGTCGGTGGAGCAATTCACAACGCAGTCCGGGGCCATTGGCGTCAAGTGCAGCGCTGGCACGCCGTACACGGTCGGCATCAACAATGGCAACAATGCCGTTGGCGATAAACGCAACATGCGTGGCGGTGCCAGCCTGCTGGCCTACGAAATCTACAAGCCCGGTACCTCCAACGAGCGATGGGGAACGGGCAGTGCTGGAAGATCCAGCTTGAGCGCCGAGATCAATCCCGGGATCCATGATGGTGTCACGGCCCAGGAGTACCAGTTCCGCGCCGAGATCATGAAGAACCAAGCCACACCGCCACCGGGCGACTACAGCGATGTGCTGCAAGTACTGATCGAACTCTAGGGTCGATCAGTTGCCGGCCGCGGAATCGGCTTGGAAAGGAGGGCGTCCGGTGGGTGTTGCAGAGATGGCATCGTTTCCGGATTCAGCGCCGGAGGCGATCACTGGAAGTTCAATCAATGAGAACAGTCCATTTGCGAAGGTTGCGCCGTACTGCAATCTTGTGCTTGGCGTTGTTGGCCGCGGCATGTTCGGCGAAGAAAACGACCGCGCTGCGCGAGATATTCTTCGTCGACGAGTCTGCCGTAGACAGGCTGGGCCAAGTAACGCTCGATGTCACAGAGTTACCAGCACGTTCTCTGAGCGGGGCCAGCCACTTGAACGTCATGTATGTGGGTGATGGCAATAGGAGATACTTTCTGTCCAAGTCAAATATGGGCTTCGAGGCGGGCCGTGATAAGGTGACATTGCACTTGCCCGATGTGTCCGGAGCAACGCTTCATTCCATAATGCTGACTGTTGGAGTTCGTGGCGTCGATCCCGAGAACCAGTGGAGAGAAGTGGACCTTCGAGTGCACACGATGTGCCCTTCAGGCGGAGGTGCCGAAGGTCGAGTGGAGATTTCGTCGATATTCGTAAACGGCGATCGGGTTCCCGGCGTTGGTCGTGATAATAGTGGCATCTATGTGATCCCTGACATCGGAGGGATTGACTGCTATTCGAATGATCCTATTCATCAAGAGGGCTGAAGCCGTTGGCGGCCCATTGATGTCTGCGTCGCAGCGCTTACTGAAAACTCTTGAGAATTCATCTGCGGGTTGCCGATACTAGGTGCGCCTGTGGGACTAACTTGCGCGATACAAGCGCAATGGTTCAGATCCGAAAGGCCTGTCCCGCAAGGGGGCGGGTTGGACTAACTATTCCGTTTGACCAAGAGCGAAACATGGGGCGGTCCGGGAGGACCGCCCTTTTTCGTTCCCGCGTGGCACCATGCGTCCACTAGGTCTGCCGCATCACGGAGGATGCATGCGCCATCTCGATCCATTCGATGTGCTCGCCAACCTGCGCAATGGTCGCAGCGTTGAACAGTTGCTGCCAGCCGGCCAGGATGCCGACGGGCGGACCATCCGCTTTCTGGTCATCCATCTCGAACGGGAAGGGCAGTGGGCAGTGACCTTGCACGAGGTTGCCGACGTGGGCACTGCGGAGTATCTGGACATCTACAGCTTTCCCAGCGTCGCGCCCGATCCGGACGACGCACAGAGCGCATCATTCGCCAGCATCGAGGCCGCACTTGAGCACGCTCGGCGCGCACTGAGCGCGGATATGCGGCGCTTCGTCAACTCGGGTGTGACCGAATCCGAGTACAGGGATGCCTATCATCCGCAGTGGTGAAGCCTGCCGGGCAGTGGCGGGTCCGCGTGAGGCTGTGCGGGCCTCCATCGGCACGGTCCATGAAATATTCAATCCGCGCGCATCGACGCGCATAACAGGGGGCGGTAGATGAAGAAGTGGCAGGTGGTTGCACTGGCAACGTCAATTGCGATGTTGTCTGCGTGTGCGAGTGTCCCGACAGCGGACAAGGGGCAGATGGAACTGGCCAAGACCTTCCCGGTGCCGGAGGAAGGCAAGGCAGGCGTCTATGTCTATCGCAACAGTTTTGCTATCGCAACAGTTTTGTCGGCCAGGCACTGAAGAAGGATCTCTGGATCGATGGCGAATGCCTGGGTGAGACCGCGAACAAGGTGTTCTTCTACACCCTGTTGGCCGGCAACCAGGAACATGCGATCTCGACGGAATCTGAGTTCTCGCCCAATGACATCAAGCTGCTTGTCGAGGCGGGAAAGAACTACTTCATCGAGCAGACCATCAAGATGGGGGTGTTCGTTGGCGGTGCCAAACTCACTGTCGTTCCAGAGGCGGAGGGGCGGCGCCAGGTGGCGCAGTTGAAGCTGGCCCAGAAGGGTCAATGCTCCCGATAGCATCGGGCAGGATGCGCCGGTCGTGAACCGGCGCATCCGTACATACCGCAGCGCATGCTACGCACCGGTGTTGTCGGCACGCTACGGGTTCTGGTATCGGTACTTCCCGCGACGGACCGAGTCTGACCGCCTGACTTTGCAGGGTCGGGCGGTTGAACCGGCGTCGGCCATCCCCGTGCGAACTTGAGGGCGGGGCACCCACTGCATTCAGCGCCGGTTTCAGGCCGGGTGCGATTCTCGGAAGTGTCGAAGGTTCCTACGACGTACTGTCCCATCGATGCCGCTAGTGACCGATGGACGCAGTCGTAGAATCAAGTTGACCGAGATCCGGGTTGAGCCGTTGAACCCGCCTCGTTCGCGTTGCAGCACCTAGCCGCCTGCTGGCGAAATGCCAGATCCGGCAAAGTGCGCCAGACGTGCGCTGAAGGGTCTGTTCCCGGGGAGGGGGCGAATCGGCAGAGCACACTTTTTTGACTTGAGTGACCTGCACCAGGAAACAAGAATGAACGTCCGCGAGCTCCTGCAATCCAAGAAAGAAGCTGTCATCACCATCGACACGGAAGACACGATCGGTGCCGCCGCGCACAAGATGAGCGCGAACAGGATCGCTGCACTGGTAGTGATGAAGGATAATGCCCCGGTCGGCATCATTTCCGAGAAGGACATCGTCCGCAGCCTGGCCGATGATGGTCCGCAGGCCGGCCGACGGGTGATTTCCAGCCTGCCGTCTACCGGCCTGGAAGGCATTGCGCCGGACGCCACGTTGAAGCAGGCCATGTCCCTGATGACCTACTCGCGTCGTCGCCACCTGATGGTCACCGACGGTGCCGCGCTGGTCGGCATCCTCAGCCTGGGTGACATCGTGAAGAACCTGCTGGGCGAGCTGGAGCTGGAAAAGGCCGTGCTGCAGGACATCTACATGGCGGCCCACTGAGGCGCGTGGGATGCACGTCAGGGTGACGTGCCGGCATCGCGCCCGGCACGTGCCCGCTACAACTACAACAGCATGCTGATGTCCCGCGCGGTCGGCGCAGTGGGCAGCTTTCCCTGTGTCCAGAACTGCTCCAGCGTACCCCGCACGATGTCCAGCGCTGTCGAGGCGCCGTTGCGATCGCCGAACCTGCGCTTGTTGCGTGTCTGCAGCGCCAGTATGGCCATGTCCTGGTCATTCACTCGCTTCAGGAGCGGCCAGGCCAGCAGCCGCACCGCCCAAGTAGGCGCCCAGCGGCCCTCGACGTGCAGAGCGATGAACACATCGGTTTCCTCGGCGGTGCGCGGGGTGAAGTGCAGGTCGATCAGCACGCGGCTGCCGTTGGCATAGGTGTATTCGAGCCGGGCACTCCCCGGGGCGGCGAAGTGGGCACGTTCGGCCGTGCGTTCGGATTCGAACAGCCGGTACAGCAGCCCGGACTGCGCGGGCATGCCGCGATAGTCAACCGTGAAGCCCTCCTCGGTGGTGCTGAAGCTGACCGTGGCCTGCATGCGTTTGCCATCGCGCCGGACCAGTCCCGCGTGTATGAAGTGCGTGTGCAGCGGATCGAGGACGTTCTCCATTGCATCGACCACGCTCGCCGACCAGCGTGTGCGCCACAGGAAGCGACGGGTATCCGGGTCGGTGGCGCGGATCATGGCGTTGGGATGGTCGGCACCGGTGACGGCGGGGCGCAGCCAGATGAAACCGTCGAACTCGCAGGTGGCGAAACGACGGACCCGGACGGTTGGCAACGGTGCGTCCGCTGGCAGCCCGGGCACGTCGCACAGCCGCCCTTGGGCATCAAACGACCAGCCGTGGTACGGGCAGGCCAAGCGTTCACCGTTGACACAGCCGGCCGACAATGGAACATGGCGATGCGGGCAGCGGTCTTCCAGCGCAATCAGCGTGCCGCTTTCAGTGCGTGCCAGCGCCACGTGCGTATCCAGCAGGGTGACGGCCAGTGGTCTTGCGCGGACCTCATCGGCACGGGCTACGGCGTACCAGTGGGTAAACAATAGAGGATGCCAAGCGGTCATAGGCGGAATCTGCGCAGCAGGGGCGTGCCGAGCCGGCACGTCAGGGTGGACAGTGCGGTAACGGCCATGCGCGTGCGCGTGGGCAGGTGTCGCGCGTAGACGATGCTGTACTCGATGGCGGGTAGTCCGCCGCGCAACCGCTTGAAATCGGCGGCGCCGGCGCTGAAGTTCAGGCGCCAGCCGTTGGCCAGACAGGCGCGATAGGCGCATGCCGTGGCCAACCGGTACAGCGCCATCTTCTGTGGCTGTGCGGTGTCATAGCCGACTATGGGTGCGGTGGCGGTGCGTCCCTGCCGGAACAGGCCAACCACGCAGGCCAAGCGACCATCGTCGGTGCGGAAGCCCTCGAAGGTGAGCAGGCCGGCACGGTGCCACAGGCGAAGGAACTGCGCGTCGTACACGGGATTGAACCGCGAATGCTTGCCGATGTAGAGCAGTGCGTAGATCTCGGCGATACGCGCGTAGTCGGCCTCGGTCACATCCTGATCGCGGCAATGCTGCAGGGGTGTCTTCCGCAGCAGTGCCAGATCCGTCTTGAGGTTGCCGTGCCGGCGCAGCAGGGCATCGAAGTCGTCATAGAGGTAAACCTGGCGGCTGGTGACGCGCTGTCCGCCCGCTGCCTGCAGTGCGGCCAGCCAATCGGCATTGTCGTGCGCGTTGAGCGAGCGGAACCACAGAGTGTGCCCTGGCCAACGGGTGATAGCTTCCTGCAGCAGCGCGGCGGGATCGACCAAGGCCAGGGCGGGATACAGGTTGGTGGATAGCAGCCAGTTGTTGATCGAGACGGCTTGGTCGATACCGCTCCACTGCAGCGAGCGGCCGAGCGAGGCGATCACGCGCGACGATACGGGTGCCGCCCAGCCCGGCAGGTATCGCGCGCCCTCTTCGGCGGCATAATCGGCGTAAGTGGTGCGTGGGGAACACACCCAGGCATCGCCCGCGCGGCTGTCGTGCACGGTGACGGGCAGGTCACCGGCCGCAGTGGCCAGAGATTCGATGCGCGCATGCAGATTGGGTACCCGCGTGCCTGTGCCGGGCCCGGCGTGGAGGGTCGCGAAGGTGCGTGCGCTTGCCGCGAAACGTGTATCTGCGGTGTCTGCCACGTTCATTCCTGCACGGACCGCAGCGGCTCGCCATCCCACTCGATGTCACGCGTGGCCGCTTCGCGCAGGGTGCATCCCTGGCGCAGCGCCAACCGGCCGTAGGAGGCCAGATCGACAAGACTGCCGAGTGGGGGATGGCGGTCACCAGGGACGGAGATCACGTCATCGGCGCGTCGCCAGTCGGCGAGCCACTCACCAGGCTGCCGCCGTTTCAGCGCATCCTGCAGGCCTGCCGTGGCCATCAGCACGGCGATCATCCGGGCCTTGGGCGAGCCCGGCTCGCGCAGTCCGCCGGCGCCCAGCAGTGCACCTGGCAGGTCGACGTCGCTGGGGAAGATATGCAGGCCGCTGGTCGCGCGTGGATTGCACTCCAATGCGCAGGCGCTGCCGTCGACGGGCTCGATCCAGTCGAAGGAGATCTGGCCGCTGTAGTGCGTGCCGCGGATGAGCGCGGCGATCGCATCGCGCAGTGCAGGCCGGTGGACAGGTTCGAAGTAGTAGCTGGAGCTGCGGCCAAGCCGGTGTGTGGGGCGGTAGATCGCATGGGCCAGCAGCCGGCCTTGGTGGGCAATTGCATAACTGCACAGCTCATCACCCGCCAGGTACGCCTGCACCACCCAGTTCCCCAGCGTCGGCAGCTCGCCAGCATCCGCGGGAATGCCCTGCGGGTACAGGCGCAAATGCACGCCAAAGCGCGAGAACTCCGGCTTCAGTACCACCGCGCGCCCTTGCGCCCAGTCCCGCGCCTGCGCCAGCGTGCGCACCCGGCCGCTGTCCGGCACCGGTACGCCGTATCGCCGGGCGATGCTCAGGAACTCCCACTTACTGTGCAGGGCGGCCAGCATGTCGAAGTGGTCCACGGCCACGTGCAGCGAGCTGGGCAGTGCGGCGCGATGCCGTGCAAGGTGCAGCGCTTCCTCGCAGGTAGGCAGCACCAGGTCGATGCGCTGCACGCTGACGATGCGGTTGAGGTCGGCGGCGAAACCACGGGCATCGAAGCGCGCAGGGCGCAACATGTGGGTTGCGGTCACAGCCGATGACCATCCCGTGAGCCGACAGGGAATGCTGTCGGCAACCTGCACGTGCCAGCCGAGACGATGGAAGCGGCGCGCATGGTCCAGCGCCACTGGCGCACGCCCGCCGAGGATCAGAACCCGGCCGCTCATGCCTGCGGCTCCGGGCGCCACTCGGGGCAGTGCGAAGGCACCAGGCGAACCTGTGGCGCCGCGCGGTGTAGTGCATGCAGCTGTGCCAGCGTGTCGCGGTAGGCGCCGGTGCTGCCCAGCCATGCCGTGACCAGCGCCGGTGGCGGCGTGTTGTCGCGGATCGCCCGTGACGACCAGCTGGCATCGGCCACCAGGAATACCGGGCCTTGGCCGTCATCGAAGAGGGCGCCGTAGTGGCCGGCGGCGTGCCCGGGCAGCGGCACCAGCAGCAGGCTGCCATCGCCGAACAAGTCCCTGCCGGCGCCGAAGGCAGCGAGCGGCGTCGGCAGGGGGGCGGGCGCAAGGTCTTCGAACCACTGCGGCGATGCGACCTTCCACGGGTCCAGCAGCGCCGGCAGTAGGCCGATGCGCAGTGCGCCCAGGCGCGAGCGCGCCTGCAAGTCATCCCAGGCCTCACGCGAACAGGCCACGCGGGCCTGCGGGAAGTCCGCCAAGCCGCCGATATGATCGCCGTGCAGGTGCGACACCACGATCCAGGCGATGTCACTGGAGGCGATGCCATCGCGGCGCAACTGGGCGGCCAGCGATGCCTGAGGCGAGAGGTGGACCGGGGTCACCATGCGATACAGCCGCTCGGGAAACGTCGCGGTCGCCTGCAGGAAGTGCTCGGAATAGCCGGTGTCGAACAGGATCCAGCCGTTCGTCGGGTGCCGCAGCAGCGCCACCAGAGCTGGGAATTCGCAGGCCTGCGCGGACGCCCCTTGGCGAGTGGCCCGCTCGGGGTGCGTGCAGTACCCGGCCTCGTAGAGCCGCCAGTCAAGCTCGACCATGTGTTCTCCACCCTTCAGCATAGCGGGCAAGGCTCGCAGCGAGGTCGGTCTGCGGCTGGTACGCCAGTTCGCGCCGCGCACGGCCGATGTCCAACGTCTGCGAATAGCCGAGTACGCCCACACCGTAGCGGGTCAGGCGTGGCTCGGGCTGGCCCGGTCGGCCACGCGCCCACTGCTCGGAGAGCGCGGCCAACGCCAGGATCGGTACGCGCGGCAGCGGCACCAAGCGTACCGGTTGGGCCAATGCGGCAAACAGCGTTTCCAGCAGCATGCGCACATGCACGGGCACGCCGTTGCTTACGTTGTAGGCGCGCCCGTCACCGGGTACGTCGGCGTCCACGCAGTGCGCGATCAGTGCGACCAAGTTGTCGATATGGGTGACGTCGATCAGGGCGCGGCCGCCGTTGACCAGCGGGAACCAGCCGCGCGCGGCGACGGCCTGCAGCCGCGGCAGGATCGCGCGGTCGCCTTCGCCGTACACAGCACGCGGCCGCAGGATCAGCGCTTGCATGCCGTGGCTGGCAGCGGCGCGCACCCGGCATTCAGCGTCCCACTTGCTGCGCGCGTATTCGGTGATCCAGCGCGTCGGCGGTGCGAAGGTTTCGCCGAGGTCGTACTGGTCGCGGAACTGGAAATAGATGCTGGGCGAGCTGAGGTGGATGAAGCGATGCACGCGGTGGCGTCGCGCGGTGTCGAGCAAACGTTCGGTCACGATCACGTTCGCGCGCTGGAAGTCCTCGGCGCGGCCCCAGGGCGAGGACAGCGCGGCACAATGCACCACCACGTCACAGCCCTCCATCAAGGTCTCGAGTGCGTCGCAGGCCAAGTCGGCGGGTACAACGTGGATCGCGTCATTGCCCATGTGCAACCGCGACCGGTCACGCCCAGTGGCGATGACCCGGTGCCCCGCGGCAGCTAACCGCCGGGCGACATGGCGGCCGATGAAGCCGGATGCACCGGTGACCAGGATCTGCGTCATGCTCAGTACCTAAGCACTGCTCCGGCGAAGGAGAGGCCCGCGCCAGAACCAACCATCGCAAACAGCTGGCCACGACGCAGGTCGCCGGCCTGGATGGCATGGTGCAGTGCCAACGGAATGGATGCGGCCATCTGGTTGCCGTGGGTCTGCAGGATGCGCACCAGCGAGCCGTGCGGCAGCCGCAGGGCGCGTTGCAGGTGGTCCAGCGCCTTGGCACTGGCCTGATGCGGCACCAGCAGGGGCACTTGGTCCACCGTTACGCCCGCGCGCTGCAACAGCGTCTGCATGAAGCCAGGCAGTTTCTGCGCGGCCAAGCGGTAGGTGGAGCGCCCGGACATTTCGAAGTGCGACGCGGCGGCGAACGCCTCGGCGCCAGCGGCCAGGCGCACGCGCGTGCCGCCGGCGCGGACTTGGCAGAAGCCGGTCCCCTCGCTGAAGGTTTCCATGTGCGAGGCGAGCAGGCACGACGCACTGTCCTGCTCGGCCGCTTCGACGATCACCGCTGCGCCACCGTCGCCGAACAGCGCAGCCGTGTCGGTATCGTCCCAGTTGAGTCCGGCCGAGGCGACTTCGCCAGCGACCAGCAGTGCGCGCCGGAAGCGACGGGTTACCAGTGTCGATGCGATCAGGTCCAGCGCGACCAGGAAGCCCAGGCAGGTGGCATTGATGTCGAAGGCGGGAATGGCACTGTCGGCCAGCCCGAGGCGCCGTTGTACCAGAGCGGCGGTGCAGGGGATGGCCTGTTCCATGACCCCGCCGACACTGATGACCACATCAACCTCGTCAGCGCGCAGTCCCGCGCGCTGCAGCGCATCCTGCGCAGCATGCGCGGCCATCATCGAGGCGGGCTCGTCGGCGCCGGCGAAATGGCGATATTCGATGCCTACGTGACGTAAAGTCCAGCCGGCGGGCTTGCCCCAACGTTGGTCGAACTCACGCGAATGGACCCTGCGCGCAGGGATGTATTGCCCGGTTGCAAGGATGCGGAGCGGGATGGGACGGGGAACGCTGTGATCCATTCGGCAAGTCACCTCACGGGAATGTACGCCGGCACGTATCGCCTGACGTAACGATGCCGCGAGCTGGTTGCAGGACGCATCCAGCGCAGGGGAAGGGTAGCAAATTGCGAGGGATTGTCCTGCGGCAGCACCAGCATGCCGCAGTGCCAGCGTAGGCTCAGAAACTGACCTTCACCGAATCGGCGCTGTAGTTCGCCGGGCCGTGGTAGACGACCTCGATGTTGTTGCCATCTGGATCGAGCACGAAGGCGCCGTAGTAGCCGGGATGGTAATGGCGCTCGCCGGGCGCGCCGTTGTCCTTGCCGCCAGCAGCCAGCGCAGCGCTGTGGAAAGCATCGACGGTGGCGGTATCGCGGGCCTGGAACGCCAGGTGGTGGCGGCCGGTCAACTGGCCGGCGGCGGCCTCGCTGCTGGCGCTGGAAATGAACAGTTCGTCGGCCCAGAAGTAGTCATCGCCTTCACCGGCCACCGGGATGCCGATCGTGTCGAACACCGCCTGATAGAAGCGGCGGCTGGCGGCCAGATCGCGCACGACCAGCTGGATGTGGTCGATCAGGCGGCCACGGTGCAGTTCCATCGTTTCCATACGAACCTCGCTAAAAAGGGGGGCGGAGTCGGTAGCGCCGGGCCGTGCCCGGCGAGCGCGCAGCGCGGCCTGCTCAAGGCCGCCGGGCATGGCCCGGCGCTACCGGAATTGTGCCCCTTTCTGGGTCAGGCGTTGGAGATGATCTCGACCCAGTAGCCGTCCGGGTCCTTGATGAAGGCGAGGTTCTTCATGCGGCCGTCGGTCAGGCGCTTCTGGAAGGTGACGCCCAGGGCTTCGAAGCGCTGGCAGGCCGCTTCGATGTCCGGCACCGACACGCAGATGTGGCCGAAGCCGCGCGGGTCGCTGTTGCCGTCATGGTAGACCGCGCCGTCCTGGTTCTCGGTGCCATGGTTGTGGGTCAGTTCCAGCACGCCCGGCAGGCCGGCCATCCACAGGCGGCGGGTGTTGTCATCTTCCGGCACCGTGGCGCCGGCCGGAACGTAGGCCAGGAAGTACAGGCTGAACTGGGCTTCGGCGAAGTCGCGCTTGTCGATCAGCTGGTAGCCCAGCACGCGGGTGTAGAAGTCCAGCGAGGCGGTGGCGTCCTTGACCCGCAGCATGGTGTGGTTGAAGACGAAGCCGGTGGTCTCGGCCGGGGCCTGGGCGGCGACGCCGGGGACATCGCGCAGGGCGGGAATGGTCATGGGGGAGGTCCTTCAGACAGGGCCGTTGCCGGCCGGATGGGTGTCATTCTACGGGCCGGCAGCTGACGGCACCGCGACGTACAATGGCCGGATCGCACCGTTCCGTCCTGATGACCATTGCCCGCCATGTCGCAGCGTGAATGGGTGGCCGCCGCCATCCGCAAGATCGAAGCCGATTTCAACCGTTCCGCCGATACCCACCTGATCCCGCTGGCGCTGCCCGGGTTCGAGGGCATCGAGGTGTACCTGAAGGATGAATCGAGCCATCCCACCGGCAGCCTCAAGCACCGGCTGGCGCGTTCGCTGTTCCTGTATGCGCTGGCCAACGGCTGGCTGCGTGAAGGGCGGCCGGTGATCGAGGCCTCCAGCGGCTCCACCGCCGTTTCCGAGGCCTACTTCGCGCGCCTGCTCGGCCTGCCATTCATCGCAGTGATGCCGGCCACGACCTCGCCGGAGAAGATCGCGGCGATCGAGTTCCACGGTGGCCGCTGCCATCTGGTCGAGCGCGCCTGCGACCTCAACTGCGATTCGGAAAAGCTGGCCCGCGAAACCGGCGGCCACTTCATGGACCAGTTCACCTATGCCGAGCGCGCCACCGACTGGCGTGCCAACAACAACATCGCTGAATCGATCTTCAAGCAGATGGCCGAGGAGCCCAGCCCGATTCCGGACTGGATCGTGTGCAGCCCCGGCACCGGCGGTACCGCAGCAACGCTCGGGCGCTACGTCAGCTATCGTCGGCATGACACCCGCATCCTGTGCGCGGACCCGGAAGTCTCGGTGTTCTACGATGGATACCAGGCTGCCCTGGCCGGCGGCAACGAGTGGCGCGGCATGACCTGCAACGGCGGCTCGCGGGTGGAAGGCATCGGCCGGCCGCGGGTGGAGTCCAGCTTCATCCCGACCAGTGTCGATGCCATGGTGAAGGTACCCGACGCCTTGAGCCTGGCCGCGATGCGCCACGTCAGCCGCCAGCTGGGACGCCGCGTCGGTGGCTCCACCGGCACCAATTTCATCGGCGTGCTGCAGGCCGCGCAGTGGATGCGCGAGGCGGGCCGCCAGGGCAGCATCGTCAGCATCCTGTGCGACAGCGGCGATCGCTACGCGCACAGCTATTACGACCCGGCCTGGTATGTGCGGCAGGGAATCGATGTGGACGCTGCCGACGCGCAGGTAGCGGCGGCGGTGGCCGGGCAGGGCCTGCCTGGATTGCCGTGGTGCAGTCTGGAAGCGCTGTAAGCCGGGGCTCTGGCAGGGTCGAGCCATGCTCGCCCCGTGTTTCTCGCGTCGCTACGCAGGCTCAGTAACCTGCGGCCATGAAGGCCTCCAGTACCGCATCGCGCAGAGCGTCGGGCAGGGCCTCGATCTCCACGGCGCGGTCGTCCAGGTGCAGGCGCGGGTCCAGGCTGCTGGTCCGGCCCTGGGCCAGGGCCTGCAGCCACAGCAGCACGCAGATGACGAACTCGCGCTCGTGGCCCAGCCGCACCTGGCTGGCACCGCGCTCGATCACTTCGAACGGATACCATTCCTGCTCGTCGCTGAACCTGCCGCCCTGGCGCTGCAGTGCCTGCAACTGCTGGAGGTGGCGCGGCGCATCATCGCCCGCATCGCACAGCGCGGCGATCCAGGCCAGTTCAGTCGGGCTGGCCAACAGCGCCAGCGACGGTGAACGTACTGCGGATGGAGCTGGAGCCAGACCTTCCATGTGGGGCCTCCTCGATACGTTCCGCTGCGGTCTCCCCCGCGCCGCAAGCTTCAGCCGGCGGCCGTAAGGCCGACGTGAACAATGGCCCGCGGCCCCTTGTCTGCCGGCCCGGCCAACGCCATATCGATCTGGCTGCCCGCGCTGCCGGGCCCGTACCCTGGAGACCTGCCGTGACCGTTGCCAACCCCCTGCTCGATTTTTCCGGCCTGCCGCGCTTCGAGGCGATCCGCCCCGAGCATGTGGCGCCGGCGCTGGACGTGCTGCTGGCGCAGGCCGAAGCGGCGGTCAGCGCTGCCGAGCAGGTGCAGCCGGTAACCTGGCAGACCTTCGTCACCCCGCTGGACGATGCCACCGAACGCCTTTGGCGTGCCTGGGGCCTGGTGGGCCACCTGCAGGGCGTGGTCAACACGCCGGAGCTGCGTGAGGCCTACAACAGCAACCTGCCGCGGGTGACCCGCTTTGCCAGTGCGCTGGGCCAGAACCTGGCGCTGTACCGCCAGTACCAGGTCCTGGCGGCCAGCACCGAAGCGGCTGGTTTCGACGAGGCGCGCCGCAAAGTGCTGGACAACACCCTGCGTGATTTCCGCCTCGGCGGTGCCGAACTGGATGCGGACGCGCAGCAGCGTTTTTCCGCCATCAAGGAGGAGCTGTCGGCGCTGTCGGCGAAGTTCTCGCAGAACGTGCTCGACGCCACCGATGCGTGGTCGCTGATCGTCGAAGACCTGGCGCGCCTGGCCGGCGTGCCGGACGACGTGAAGGCTGCTGCACGCGCCGCTGCGGAAAAAGACGGCAAGGCGGGCTGGAAGCTGACCCTGCAGATGCCGTGCTACCTGCCGGTGCAGACCTGGGGCGAGGACCGCGACCTGCGCGAGATCCTGTACCGCGCCAGCGCGCAACGCGCTTCCGAGTTCGGCGACGATGCACTGGACAACGGCGGCAACATCGATCGCATCCTTGCACTGCGTGCCGAGTTGGCCGCGCTGCTGGGCTTTGATTCCTACGCCGACTATTCGGTGGCCACCAAGATGGCCAGCGACCCCGCCGAAGTGCTGGGCTTCCTGCGTGACCTGGCTGCGCGCGCCAAGCCGTTCGCCGCCAAGGACCGCGCCGAGCTGGAGCAGTTCGCCCGCGAGCATCTCGGTATCGACAGCCTGCAGGCCTGGGATCTGGCGTTCGCCGCCGACCGCCTGAAGCAGGCGCGTTACAGCTACTCCGAGCAGGAAGTGAAGCAGTACTTCACCGAACCGAAGGTACTCGGCGGCCTGTTCTCGGTGATCGAGCAGCTGTACGGCCTTCGGGTGCAGGAAGACAGTGCGCCGGTCTGGCATGAGGACGTGCGCTTCTTCCGCCTGGTGGATGCGCAGGGCGCCTTGGTGGGGCAGTTCTACCTGGACCTGTACGCCCGCGAGGGCAAACGCGGCGGCGCGTGGATGGATGACTGCCGCAACCGCCGAGAGCGCGCCGATGGCAGCGTACAGACGCCGCTGGTGTACCTGGTGTGCAACTTCGGCCGTGGTGCCGATGGCAAGCCGGCAACCTTCAGCCACAATGAAGTGACTACGCTGTTCCATGAAATGGGCCATGGCCTGCATCAGCTGCTGACCCGCATCGGCGAACTGGGCGTGGCCGGCATCAACGGCGTGGAGTGGGATGCGGTGGAGCTGCCCAGCCAGTTCATGGAGAACTTCTGCTGGGAATGGGAGCACTTGCAGGGCATGACCGCGCATGTGGAAACCGGCGAGCCGCTGCCGCGCGCGCTGTACGAGCGCATGCTGGCCGCACGCAACTTCCACAGCGGCATGGCCACCGTGCGCCAGTTGGAATTCGGTCTGTTCGACATGCTGCTGCACAGCCAGTTCGAGGCGGCGCAGGACAGCGTGCTGGCACTGCTTGAGCGCGTGCGTGCGGAAGTGGCGGTGAACCATCCGCCGAGCTGGAATCGCTTCCCGCACCAGTTCAGCCATATCTTCGCCGGTGGCTATGCCGCCGGTTACTACAGCTACAAGTGGGCCGAAGTATTGAGCGCCGATGCCTATGCCGCGTTCGAGGAAGCACCGCAGGCGCTGGCCGCGACCGGCGCGCGTTTCCGCGACGAGGTGCTGTCGCGCGGCGGCAGTCGCCCGGCCGCCGAGAACTTCAAGGCCTTCCGCGGCCGTGCGCCGCAGATCGACGCGCTGCTGCGCCATTCGGGCATGGCGTAAGCAGGTTGCCGCCATCCACGCATGGCGTGGATCTACCGGAATGCCGGCCAGCGGCCGGCACTACCGAAGGCGGTTCATTCGGCGTAGATCATCTTCCGGGTCATGCCGCCGTCGACGATGAAGTCCTGGCCGGTGCTGAAGCCGGACAACGAGGACAGCAGGTACACCGCCAGTGCGCCGATGTCCTCGGGTTCGCCGACGCGGCCAACCGGATGCTGGGCGCGGTCGGTGGTCGAGTACTGCGGCACGTGCCGGCGTGACGGCGCCTGCCAGGCATCGGTGCTGATCCAGCCGGGGCTGATGCTGTTCACCCGCACCGCCGGTCCCGCACTGATGGCCAGCGCATGGGTGAAAGCCACCAGCCCGCCCTTGGCCGCAGCGTAGGCTTCGCTGTGCGGCTCGGACTGCCAGGCGCGCGTCGACGCGATGTTGATGATCGCGCCTGCATCGGCCGACAGCGCCGGCAATGCGTGCTTGCTGCACAGGAACGCGCCATGCAGCGATGACAGCCGGCGCTGCCATTCTTCCCAGTCCATGTCCTGCAGCAGGGTGCCGTGCGGCCCGGCGATGCCGGCATTGTTGACCAGGCCATCGATGCGGCCGAAGCGTTGCAGGGCCATCGCGATGAAGTCGCGCACGCTGCTTTCGTCGGTGATGTCCAGCCGCTGGAACGAGGCATCATCGCCGCGCTGCCATTCGGCCAGGCAGGCCTGGCCCGCCTCTCCATCCAGATCGCCGATCAGCACACGGCCGCCGGCCCCGAGCACCGCCTGGGCGATGCCGCGGCCGATGCCGTTGGCACCGCCGGTGACCAGCACCACCCTGCCGTGCAGCGGCGCAGTCGGCCAGGTGGCAATCGGCGGCACCGTGCTCATGACAGGTCGTCACCGCGCAGGCGACGGTGCCAGCCCTCGACACCGATCCTGTCCAAGGTCTGGATGTTGCGCTCGACGATCACGTCCGGGTCCGGGTAGACATCCACCGCGCGTGCCACGCTGTCTTCGCGCAGCAGGTGCAGGGTGGGGTAGGGCGCGCGGTTGGTGTAGTTGCTGGCGTCATCGGCGGCGACGCCATCGAACTGGTAGTCCGGATGGAAGCTGGCCACCTGCAGGATGCCCTGCAGGTCCAGCGCCTCGATCGCCGCATCGGCGTTGTCGAGGAAGTCGTTGTAGTCGAGGAAGTCGGTCAGCACCTGCGGGTGCACGATCAGGGTGGTATCGATCTGCTCGGCCGGCGTGTCGCGCAGCAGCACCAGTTCTTCGGCCAGTTCTTCCACCAGGGCTTCGGGTGTGGTCGCGTCGCTCAGCACGATGCGGACCTGGTCCTTCACGTACACCGCCTTGGCGAACGGGCACAGGTTCAGGCCGATGACGATGCGCTCCAGCCACAGGCGGGTGGCGGCGATCGGGTCATCGGTGGGCAGGGGGGTGTCGGTCATGGCGGGCGCATCGGCTGGCGGGGGAGGTCATTGTAGGCGGGCTGCTGCAGGGGCGCCGTTCACTGTGCAGGAACTGGACAACGGTGATGCTGGAAATTCCCATCGATTCAATCCCTTGCCGATATCACGCCAATGGCCGATTGCCCACACTGCCGGCCCGGCGTGCAATGGCGGCACGACACAGGAGGACTTCACATGACTGCATCTTCCCCATGGTTGCCGGACGCACTCTGGTCAGGCGCCTTCTTCGATGGCCAATGGAGCGCTGCTGCACAGCGCCAGCCGGTGATCGAGCCCGCTACCGGGCACTCGCTTGGCGAGATCGGCCTGGCCGACGCGGCGCAGGTCGCGCGCTCTGCAGCCGCTGCGGCGCAGGCACAACAGGCATGGGCGGCAGCGCCGTACGAACAGCGCGCCGAGGTGCTGCGCAAGGCTGCACGCCTGGCCGAAGAAAACATAGACACGCTGGTCGACTGGCTGGTCCGCGAAAGTGGCTCCACCCGCCTGAAGGCCGGTTTCGAGGCCAAGGTGACCATCAAGGCGCTGCATGAGGCCGCCGCGCTGCCTTCGCGCAGCGTGGGTGAGATCCTGCCGTCCGAGCCCGGGCGGCTGAACCTGGCGCGGCGCCGTCCGCTGGGTGTGGTGGGGGTGATCTCACCGTTCAATTTCCCGCTGTACCTGGCGATGCGCGCGGTGGCGCCGGCCATCGCGCTCGGCAACGCCGTGGTGCTCAAGCCCGACCCGCGCACGGCGGTGTGCGGTGGTGTGGTGATCGCACGCCTGTTCGAGCAGGCTGGTCTTCCGCAGGGTGTGCTGCAGATGTTGCCCGGCGATGGCGCCGCCGGTGCCGCGCTGACCAGCGACCCGCATGTGGCGATGATCCAGTTCACCGGCTCGACGGCGGCCGGACGCAAGGTTGGCGAAGCCGCCGGCAAGCACCTGAAAAAGGTGTCGCTGGAACTGGGCGGCAAGAACGCGCTGATCATCCTTGACGATGCCGATCTCGACCTGGCCGTGGCCAACACCGCCTGGGGCGTGTACCTGCACCAGGGCCAGATCTGCATGGCCACCGGCCGTGTGCTGGTACAGCGCAGCATCCATCAGGCGTTCCTGCAGAAGCTGGTGGCCAAGGCGAAGTCGCTGAAGGTGGGTGATCCGGCACGTGAGGACGTTGCGCTGGGCCCACTGATCAATGCCGCGCAACGCGACCATGCGGCGCGCGTGGTCGACGACGCGGTGAAGGCAGGTGCCTCCCTCGAAACCGGCGGCACCCACCAGGACCTGTTCTTCGCACCGACCGTGCTCGGCAACGTCAGCGCCGACAATCCGGCGTTCAACGAAGAGATCTTCGCGCCGGTAGCGGTGGTGGTGCCGTTCGATGACGACGACGAAGCCGTGCGCCTGGCCAATGACAGCGAATACGGCCTTTCGATGGCGATCGTCTCCCGCAATGTCGGCCGCGCGCTGAATCTGGGCGAGCGCCTGCGTACAGGCCTGCTGCACATCAACGACCAGACCGTGAACGACGAGGTCATCAATCCCTTCGGTGGGGTAGGGGCGTCCGGCAACGGCACCAGCATCGGCGGCCCGTCCAACGTGGAGGAATTCACCCAGTGGCAATGGATGACGGTCAAGGGCGAAGCCCCGGCCTATCCCATCTGATCGAGGAGAACGCAACGATGAGCAGCAACAGTGGATCGCGTGACATCACCGCAGCGGTGGTGCGCGGCAAGGAACAGCCCTTTGTCATCGAGCAGGCGCGCCTGCGCGGCCCGCAGGACGACGAAGTGCTGGTGAAGATCGTGGCGACCGGCCTGTGCCATACCGATCTGATCGTGCGCGACCAGTACTATCCGGTGCCGCTGCCGGCGGTGCTGGGTCATGAAGGTGCGGGCATCGTCGAGGCGGTCGGCCCCAACGTGCGCGAACTGAAGGCCGGCGACCATGTCGTGCTGACCTACGGCCAATGCGGCCACTGCAATCCCTGTCGTGGTGGCCACGGTGCGTACTGTCGCGATTTCTTCGCGCTGAATTTCGGTGGTGATGATGGCCATGGCCATACCGCCATCACCGATGCACAGGGCCAACCGCTGCACGATCACTTCTTTGCACAGTCGTCGTTCGCCACGTTTGCGCTGGCGCGCGAGATCAATGCGATCAAGGTGCCTGACGATGCGCCGCTGGAGCTGCTCGGCCCGCTGGGCTGCGGCATCCAGACCGGTGCCGGTGCGGTGCTCAACTCGCTGCAGGTGCGATCGGGCAGCAGCTTCGCCAGCTATGGCGCCGGTGCGGTCGGTCTGAGCGCGGTGATGGCGGCCAAGGTAGCCGGGGCCACCACCATCATCGCCATCGACGTGGTGCCCTCGCGGTTGCAGCTGGCCATGGAGCTGGGCGCCACCCATGTGGTCAACAGTCGCGAGACCGATGTGATCGAGGCGGTGCGCGCGATCACCGGTGGTGGCGCCGATTTCGCGCTGGAATCGACCGGTCGTCCAGAAGTGCTGTCGGCCGGCATCGAAGCCTTGGCCGGGCTGGGCATGATGGGCGTGGTCGGTGCACCGAAGCTGGGCACCACCGCCAGTTTCGATGTGAACAACCTGCTGCTGGGTGGCCGCAGCATCCGTGGCATTGTCGAGGGCGACAGCGTGCCGCAGGTGTTCATTCCGCAGCTGGTGACGCTGTACCAGCAGGGGCGCTTCCCGTTCGACAGGCTGGTGAAGTTCTATCCGCTGGAGCAGATCAACCAGGCGGCCGAGGACAGTACGCGGGGAATCACCCTGAAGCCGATTCTGCGGATCGCGGCGTGAGGTGAGGATGGGGTCGGTTTGCAGGGCTGCGCCCTGCACCTGCCGAATCAACGCCAACGTCAACGTCAACGTCAACGTCAAAAGCGGGCATTCCGTGGGATGGCGGGGTGGGTCCGGTTGCGGGGGACGCTGCGAGTACGTCCATGTAAGCTCGGTCGCCGCATCCATGCGGCTCACGCCCCCGCAACCGGACCCACCCCGCCTTCGACAGGTTCCCGCTGCTGTTGGTGGGTGCTGACCGTTGGTCGACACGTGGATCCACGCGATGCGTGGATGAATGCCCGACGAAATGGAAACGCTCCGTTGTTGGCATGTAACGCGGGCATGGCGTGTGTGGGTGTACGCTGCATGCATGATGGCCACGACAGTCGGGCAACAGCAGCTGGTGGCGGCTCGGGCCGCCTTCGCCGAGGGCGACGTGCAGTCGCTGGCGATGCTGCCCCTGCCGTTGCAGCAGTCTTGGCAGCGCTCGCATGCGGCGGGTGTGCGCCCCGGGCAGGAGCCGTATTACCCGCCGTTGCAGGGCAACGGACACCGCTTGGAGTCCCGCGATGACCGCCGCCTGGTGCGTTGCGTGCAGCCGGAACTGGAGCAGTTGTGGGCCGCGTTCGGTGCGCGTGGGTGGACGATGTTCTGCGCCAACCGCGAGGGCATGGTGATCGTGCATCGCGCCCATGGCCTGGAAGATGCAGCGCTGCTGAGGCCGATCCAGGTGGGCCGGCGGCTGGGCGAGGCCGAGATCGGCACCACCGCGCCTGCGGTCAGCCTGGCCGACGACCTGCCCGCATTGGTACGCGGCAACGAACACTATCTGCAGCGGTTCGCCCCCGTGTTCTGCCTGAGTGAGCCGCTGCATGACCTGCAGGGGCAGGTCTGCGGTGCGATCGACATCACCGGGCTGGGGGAACGCGATCCGGCGTTGCTGCAGGGCTATTTCCGGCAGGCAGCGCTGGCCATCGAGAATCGCTTGATGCACACGCTCAGCGATGTGCATCTGTTGGCGGTGCAGCATGATCCGCGCTGGTTGGCATCACCGCTGCAGGGCTTGTTGGCGGTGCAGGAAGACGGCCAGCTACTTGCCGCCAACCGCGTCGCCCGGCGCCTGCTCGGCCTGCCGCGGCGTGGGCCGCTGCCGCTGCTTTCGCTGGACACGCTGTTTGCCGGCGCCAGCGCAGCACAGCGACGTCGACTGCTGCAGCCCGGCCCTGCGCATCGGGTGCGACTGGGCGAGGGCAGTGCGGTCCATCTGCAGCATCTGCAGGCACCGCGCGCCGCACGGACACGTTCACCGGCTACGGCCGCAGCGCCCGTTCAGGCGGCACCATTGCGTGACCAGCAGCGCGATGCGGCACGGCGAGCCGCCCATACCGCCGAAGGCAACCTCAGCCTCGCCGCACGCCAGCTCGGCATCTCGCGGACAACGCTGTACAAACTGCTGCGCGAGTGAGGCCGGCCACCGACGCCGGCGCTACATCGCGGTGTCGATCAATCGCGGAAGTTGTTGAACTGCAGCGGCAGTTCGAACTTGCCGGCCTTCAGCACGGCGATGGCGTCCTGCAGGTCGTCGCGCTTCTTGCCCATCACCCGCAGCTTGTCGCCGTTGATCTGGGTTTCCACCTTCAGCTTGGCTTCCTTCAGCGCCGCAGCGATCTTCTTGGCGATCTTCTGCTCGATTCCCTGCTTGACGGTGATCTTCTGCCGGGCCTGCGCAAGGTTGGTTTCCACGTCGCCATATTCCAGGCTGAGCACGTCGATGCTGCGGGCGGCCAGGCGAGCGCGCAGGATGTCGTTCATCTGCTTGAGCTGGAACTCGCTCGGCGCGGACTGGGTGATCACTTCGCCGTCTCGTTCGAACTTGGCGTCCACGCCCTTGAAGTCGAAACGGGTGGCAAGCTCGCGGTTGGCCTGGTCGAGCGCATTGGTCAGTTCGTGGGTGTCGACTTCGGACACAACGTCGAAGGAAGGCATGGGCGTTACTCCGCAGAAATCAGTGGCGGCCATTCTATCGCGGGGGCCCGTGTGCCTGCCCGTGCAGGGCCGAGCCTTGCCCGATGGAGTTGCCCGATAGGGTCGCTCTGCAGACCCAACAACACGGCGCGGTCGGCGATAATGCGCCATGAACCTGCATCGCTCCCCTTCGCGCGCCGTGGCCTGGATGGTCGCCGCCGTCGCCTGTTTCTCGCTGATGGACGCTGGCATGAAGCAGCTCTCGGCCAGCTATCCCTCGCTGGAGGTGACTTTCCTGCGGGGTGTGGCGTCGCTGCCCTTCGTGCTGGTCTGGGTGCTGGCCAGTGCCGGGCCACGCTCGCTCATTCCGCGACGCTGGGGCCTGCACCTGCTGCGCGGTGGGCTGGGCATGGCGATGATCGGCTGCTTCGTATTCGCCCTGCGCGACCTGCCGCTGTCCACCGCCTACACCATCTATTTCGTCGCGCCGCTGCTGATTGCTGCCTTGTCGGTGCCGCTGCTGGGCGAGCGGGTCGGGCCGCGGCGCTGGGTCGCCATCGGCATCGGCCTGGTCGGCGTGCTGGTGGTGCTGCGCCCGGGCGTGGGTGGTTTCATTTCGGTGCCGGGCCTGATGGTGCTGGCCGCTGCCACTGCCTATGCCATCGCCGCGATCACCGTCAGCCTGCTGACCCGTACCGATACCTCGCAGTCGATGGTGGTCTGGTTCCTGGTCATCATGGCGATCGGCGCCGGGCTGCTGGCGATTCCCGGATGGGTGCCGCTGCAGATGGCGCATGCGCCGTTGATCGCCGGCATGGGCCTGGCCGGCGCACTGGGCCAGATCGCACTGACCAAGGCCTTCCAGCTGGGTGAGGCCTCGATGATCGCGCCGCTGGAGTACAGCGGCCTGGTCTGGGTGATCGGCTGGGACCTGGCGTTCTGGGGGCAGCTGCCTGATGGCTACACCTGGGCGGGCGCGGCGATCATCGTCGCCTCGGGCCTGTACCTGCTGCACCGCGAACGGGTGAACCGGCAGGAGCCGCCGAAACCGTTGGACCATCCCTGAACCGGTTTGGCCGGGGAATGGGGTCAGAGCCCCTGCGGGGATCCGACCCCGGGGTCGGATCCCCGCAGGGGCTCTGACCCCGGCCAATGCGCCGGTGCGGGCGACTTAGAACCAAAAGGAATAACGTTCTGGCCCATGGCGCGGGCGCGCGAGCGCCGGCGCTGGTAGGCTGCACGCCCCCTTCCATCGCCCTCCTGGTGAGCTGATCCCGTGATCGAGTTCCAGCGCCTGCACAAATCCTATGCCGTTGCCGGCCGCGCAGTCAGCGCGCTGCAGCCGCTGGACCTGACCATCGAGGCCGGCGAGGTGTTCGGCATCATCGGCCATTCCGGTGCGGGCAAATCGACGCTGATCCGCATGATCAACCGCCTGGAGGAGCCCAGTGGTGGCCGCCTGTTGATCGCCGGCGAAGATGTCACCGCGTTGGATCCGGAAGGCCTGCGCGCGCTGCGCCGCCGGATCGGCATGATCTTCCAGCACTTCAACCTGCTGTCCTCGCGCACGGTGACGGGCAACGTCGCCTTCCCGCTGGAACTGGCCGGAACGCCGAAGGCCGAGATCGATGCACGCGTGGCCGAACTCCTGCAGACCGTGGGCCTGCAGGCGCATGCGGACAAGTATCCGGCGCAGTTGTCGGGCGGCCAGAAGCAACGTGTGGGCATCGCCCGCGCACTGGCCACCCGTCCGCAGATCCTGCTGTGCGACGAGGCCACCAGCGCGCTCGATCCGCAGACCACCGCCTCGGTGCTGGCGCTGCTGTCGAAGATCAACCGCGAACTGGGCCTGACCATCGTGCTGATCACCCACGAGATGGATGTGATCCGTCGTGTCTGCGATCGCGTGGCCGTGCTCGATGCCGGGCAGCTGGTCGAGACCGGCCCGGTAACGAAGGTGTTCCTGCACCCGCAGCACCCGACCACCCGCCGTTTCGTCAGCGAATCGGAGCAGGTGGACGAGGGGACGCTGCACCGCGATTTCGACGCGGTCGGTGGCCGTGTCGTGCGCCTGACCTTCCTCGGCGCCGACACCTACGAACCCCTGCTTGGCAGCGTCGCGCGGCAGACCGGGGTCGACTACAACATCCTGTCCGGCCGTATCGACCGGATCAAGGACACCCCGTATGGACAGCTGATCGTCGCCCTGGTGGGCGGTGATCAGTCCGCTGCGCAGGCCGCGTTCGTGGCCGCCGGCGTTCACGTTGAGGAACTGCGCCGATGATCATCGCCACCGCTGGCGGCTTTTTCCGTCACCTGGATGCAGGCAAGTGGGCCGACATCGGCCAAGCCACCATCGACACCCTGCTGATGCTGGCCGGTTCGCTGCCGCTGACCCTGGCCATCGGCCTGCCGCTGGGCGTGCTGCTGTACCTGTTCGGTGCGCCACAGCTGAAACGCCGGCCGGTTGCCTACGGCGTGCTTGCGCTGGTGGTGAACCTGCTGCGCTCGGTGCCCTTCATCATTCTCATGATCGTGCTGATCCCGGTGACCCTGTTCATGATGGGCACCTCGCTGGGCGTGCGTGGCGCGATCGTGCCGCTGGTCATCGGCGCTGCACCGTTCTATGCGCGGCTGGTGGAAACCGCCCTGCGTGAAGTGGACCGCGGGGTGATCGAGGCGACCCAGGCCATGGGCGCCACCACCTGGCAGCTGGTCACCCGCGTGCTGCTGCCCGAAGCACGGCCGGGCCTGATTGCCGGTGCGACGGTGACCACCGTGGCCCTGATCGGCTTCACTGCGATGGGCGGTGCGATCGGTTCCGGTGGCCTGGGCGACCTGGCCTTCCGCGACGGCTACCAGCGCTCGCACACCGACGTGGCGCTGGTCACGGTGGTCCTGCTGCTGGTGCTGGTGCAGCTGCTGCAGATGCTCGGCGACCGTCTGGTCGCGCATTACAGCCGCAGATAACAGAATGCCGGGCGGCGCCCGGCATCGTTCAGGGTGGTGCCGGCCGCTGGCCGGCAACCTCATGGACGCGGGAAACATCGTGCAGTTGCCGGCCAGCGGCCGGCCCTACCACCGTGTGCGGTCAACGCACGTTCGGTACTTCGTAGCCCAGCTTGCCCACCTGCTCGGCGTGCTGCGGCACGCGCTTGAGCTTATCGGTGTTCACCCCGTACTCGTCGCGCAGGCGTTCGGCCAGGTCCTTGTACAGCGCCTTGTCCATGTCAGGCGTGCGGGCGAAGATCCAGGCCATCTCGCGGCCCGGGTAGCCGATCAGCGCCCAGGAATAGTCCGGCGCCACTTCCAGCACCCGCGAATGGGTCGGCACGACCCGGTAGAACCAGGTGCGCCAGCCGTGGTTGCCACTGTCGGGATCGACGCTGGCGCGCGCACGGATTTCCTGCAGCGGTTCACCGAAACCATCGCGGTAGCGATAGGTGATGGCGACCTTGTGGTCCTCGCGCAGCTCGTACTGGTTGACGCTGGCGACGTGGCCGCGCTCGATGAAGTTCGGCACGCGGCCGATCACGTACCAGGTCCCCATGAAGCGCTGCAGGTCGATCACCCCATCTGCAGAGGCTTCCGCGGCGCTGTTGCGGGACGACGGTGGGGAATTGGCAGCCACTGCCGGACCGCCCAGGGACAGGGCCAGCAACACAGCGCAGAGCGGGCGGATCGAGGTCATGCGGGAGCGGGCTCCAGTGGGCTTGCCCGCGCATGGTCACTGTGTGCACGCCATCCGTCAATGGTGTCGCAGCCGGTGAGAAGCCCCGCAGCCAAGCTGACCGCCATCGACCACCGGAGAATCCGCATGCGCACACGTCCCCGCCACCGCCCGCCAACTGAACGCGTCAGCGAACGCGCCGATCCGCGCCTGTTGCGGGTGGTGCCGCAGCTCGCCCTTGCTGGCCTGGCCGTGGTGCTGGTGTGGCCGGCCGCGCGCGGCAGCAGTGCCTGGCTGGGCTGGCTGCCGCTGTGGCTGGTCGGCATGCCGTTGGCGGCCTGGTGGGCACTGCTGCGCTGCCCGTTGCCAACGCTGGCCGCGCTCCGCTCGCTGCGACGCGACCATGGGCAGGCCCGGCGGCGCTCCCCCACACGTACGCGCAAGGCGCACACCGCCACGGCCTGACCTTCGACACGGGGGCGGCCCCGGTGATCCATGCTAGCGTTCCACGGCTAATGACTGCCTGGAGCTGCAATGTCACGATTCGCTTCCGCCTGCCTGCTGGCCGGCATGATGACCGCTGCCTCGGTGGGTACCGCCGTGGCCGCTGAAGACACCGACCGTTACGCCTGGCTGGAGGACGTCACCGGCGACAAGCCGTTGTCCTGGGTCAAGGAACAGAACGCCAAGTCCGAGGCGCGCCTGGCGCAGACCCCGGCCTTCAAGCAGATGGAGAGCAGCATCCGCGAGGTGCTCGACTCGGACGCCAAGATTCCCGGCGTGCAGAAGATCGGCGATTACTACTACAACTTCTGGAAGGACAAGCAGCACGAGCGTGGCCTGTGGCGTCGCACCACCCTGGCCGAGTACCGCAAGGCCTCGCCGACCTGGGAAACCGTGCTCGACCTGGATGCGCTGAACAAGGCCGAAAACGAGAACTGGGTCTGGCACGGCGCTGACTGCCTGCGTCCGGATTACAGCCGCTGCCTGATCGCGCTGTCGCGCGGCGGTGCCGACGCCGATGTCACCCGCGAGTTCGACCTGGCCAGCAAGAGCTGGATCAAGGACGGCTTTTTCCGTCCCGAATCGAAGGGCGGCCTGAGCTGGATCGACCGCGACACCGTGTTCGTCTACACCGATTTCGGCAGCGGCTCGATGACCACCTCCGGTTACCCGCGCGTGGCCAAGCTGTGGAAGCGTGGCACGCCGATGTCCGCCGCCAGCCTGGTCTACGAAGGCAAGCCGGAAGACATGTACATCGCGGCGATGCACGATGACACCCCGGGCTTCGAGCGCAACCTGGTCAGCCGTACGCTGGCCTTCTACAACAACGAGATCTACCTGCGCGGCGACGATGGCAAGCTGACCAGGATCGATGCGCCGAACTCGGCCGAGAAGGGCCTGCACAAGCAGTGGCTGACCCTGGAACTGCGCGATCCGTGGACCGTGGGTGGCAAGACCTACGCCTCCGGCGCACTGCTGGTGACCAAGCTGGATGATTTCCTGGCCGGCAAGCGTGACTTCGAGGTGCTGTTCACCCCGACCGCGACCACCTCGCTGGCCAGTGCCTCGTGGACCAAGAACCACTTGGTGCTGAACGTGCTGGACGACGTCAAGAACCGCCTGTCGGTGCTGACCCCGACTGCCAAGGGCTGGCAGAAGAGCGATTTCGTCGGCGCACCAGCCTTCGGCACCCTGGGCGTCAGTGCGGTCGACAGCAATGACAGCGATGCGGTGTGGCTGACCGCCACCGATTACCTGACCCCGACCACCCTGGCCATTGCCGACATTGGCAAGGCACCGGAAGTGCTCAAGACCATGCCGGCGTTCTTCGATGCCGACGGCAAGGTGATCGAGCAGCACTTCGCTACCAGCAAGGACGGTACCCGCGTGCCGTACTTCGTGGTGCACGACAAGGCGATGAAGCTCGACGGTTCTAATCCGACCCTGCTGTACGGCTACGGTGGGTTCGAGATTTCGCTGACCCCGTCGTACTCGGGTGGCATGGGCCGCGCCTGGCTGGAAAAGGGCGGCGTGTACGTGGTTGCCAACATCCGTGGTGGTGGCGAGTACGGCCCGCGCTGGCACCAGGCGGCGCTGAAGCAGAACCGTCACAAGGCCTATGAAGACATGGCTGCGGTTGCCCAGGACCTTGTTACCCGCAAGATCACTTCTGCCAAGCACCTGGGCGTGCAGGGCGGCAGCAACGGTGGCCTGCTCACCGGCAACATGCTGACCCAGTACCCGGAGCTGTTCGGTGCGGTGGTGGTGCAGGTTCCGCTGCTGGACATGAAGCGTTACAGCCACCTGCTGGCCGGCGCGTCGTGGATGGCCGAGTACGGCAACCCGGATACCAGCGACTGGGAGTTCATCAAGACCTTCTCGCCGTACCACCTGTTCGACGCGAAGAAGAGCTACCCGCCGGTGCTGTTCACCACCTCCACCCGCGATGACCGCGTGCATCCGGGCCACGCCCGCAAGATGGCCGCGAAGATGATCGAGGCCGGCAAGGACGTGACCTACTACGAGAACATCGAAGGCGGTCATGGCGGTGCAGCCAACAACGCGCAGGCCGCGCACATGTCCGCACTGGCCTACAGCTTCCTGTGGGAGCGGTTGGGCGGTAAATGATGAAATGAAAAACGCCGCCCTCGGGCGGCGTTTTTCGTTGGGGTGTGCGAATCCACGCACGGCGTGCGCTGGGCCAGCAGATCCACGCCATGCGTGGATGCCTTGGACGTTACCGGGTCACCCGCCCCAGCTTTTCAACCCGCGCGCGATACGCTCCACCGCCTCCTGCAACCGTGGTACTTCCTGGGTGTAGGCCAGGCGTACGTGCTGGTTCGATCGATGGAAGCCGAAATCCAGGCCCGGGGTGAACGCCACATGTTCGGTTTCCAGGAAGTGCGCGCAGAACGCCTGCGCGTCGTCGGTGAACGCGCTGACGTCGGCGTACAGGTAGAACGCACCCTGCGGTTCCACTTCGATGCGGAAGCCCAGTTCGCGCAGGGCCGGCAGCAGGAAGTCGCGGCGCTGCTGGAAGGCCTGGCGGCGCTGCTCGAAGATCGCCATCGCCTCCTCGCTGAAACAGGCAAGGGCCGCGTGCTGGGCGATGCTCGAAGCGCTGATGTACAGGTTCTGCGCCAGCTTCTCCAGGTCGGGTACCGCCGCTGGCGGCGCCACCAGCCAACCCAGTCGCCAGCCGGTCATGCCGAAGTACTTGGAGAAGCTGTTCAGCACGAACGCGCTGTCATCCACCTGCAGCACGCTCGCAGCATCCAGGCCGTAGGTCAGGCCGTGATAGATCTCGTCGACCACCAGGTGGCCGCCGCGCGCATGCAGCGAAGCCGAGAGGGTCGCCAGTTCATCGGCTGACAGCACGGTGCCGGTGGGATTGGCCGGCGATGCCACCAGTGCACCAACGCTGTCGGCGTTCCAGTGCTGCTGCACCAGCGAAGGGGTCAGCTGGTAGGCCGTTTCGGGTCCCACCGGAACGAGCTGCGCGCCGCCTTCCACCAGCCGCAGGAAGTGGCGGTTGCACGGATACCCGGGATCGGCCAGCAGCCAGTGGCGGCCGGGGTCGACCAGCAGGCTGCTGGCCAGCAGCAGCGCGCCGGAGCCGCCGGGCGTGACCAGGATGCGTTCGGGGTCGATATCCAGGCCGTAGTGGCTGCGATAGAAACCGCTGATCGCCTGGCGCAGGGCCGGTAGGCCGCGTGCGGCGGTGTAGCGGGTGTGGCCGGCGGCCAGCGCCGCCTGGCCGGCCCGCACGACCGGCTCGGCGGTGGTGAAGTCCGGCTCGCCGATCTCCAGATGGATCACATCGTGACCGGCCTGTTCCAGCGCCTGCGCGCGGGCCAGCAGGGACATCACATGGAAGGGAGCGATTTCGTGGCTGCGCCGGCTGTAGCCCGGCGTGTGGGGCAGGGTACTCATGCCCCACATGGTACGCCGGGCGTCCCGGTAGTGCCGGCCGCTGGCCGGCAACCTCGGAATGAACAGTCTGTTGCGGTTGCCGGCCAGCGGCCGGCACTACCCCGCGCGTCCATGACGATCCGCAGGGTTGCCCGCAGCCCTCCTGCCACCCAGACTCAGGCGCAAGGACGCCATTGCATTGCCGATCAAGGAGCCTTATTTCATGAAATCCACTCTCTGCCTGTTGCTTGCGAGCCTGATGACCAGCACCGCTACCGCCGCCACCCCGCCCGTTCCGCCGGATGTTGAGAAGCGTCCGCACGTGGTCAAGGCGCCGTTCGGCGCGACCCGCAACGATGACTATTACTGGCTGCGCGACGACAAGCGTGAGGACAAGGCCATGCTGGCCTACCTGCAGGCCGAGAACGCCTACGCCGACCAGCTGCTGGCACCGCTGAAGCCGCTGGAGGATGCGCTGTACGGCGAGATCGTCGGCCGCATCAAGCAGGACGATGCCAGCGTTCCGGCGCGCGAGCGCGGCTACTGGTACTACAGCCGCTACGAGACCGGCCAGGACTATCCCATCCATGCGCGCCGCAAGGCCAGCATGGACGCGCCGGAAGAGGTCCTGCTCAACGTCAACACGATGGCTGCCGGCAAGGGCTATTTCAGCGTCGGCTCGATGGAGGTCAGCCAGGACAACCAGCTGCTGGCCTGGGCCGACGATGACGTGGGTCGCCGCCAGTACGTCATCCGCTTCAAGGACCTGCGTACCGGCGCGGTGCTGCCGGACACGATCACCGGCACCTCCGGTGACCTGGTCTGGGCCGACGACAACCGCACCGTGCTGTATGTCGAGAACGATCCGGAAACCCTGCTGACCGTGCGGGTGAAGAAGCACGTGCTGGGCACCCCGGCCAGCGCCGACACCGTCGTCTACGAAGAGAAGGACGACAGCTTCTACATGGGCATCGGCCGCACCCGCGACGATCGATTCATCACCATCGGCGTGCACAGCACCGTGTCCTCCGAAGAGCGCTACGCGCCGGCCAGCGACCCGACCACGTTCACCGTGCTCGCCCCGCGCCAGCGCGACGTGGAGTACGACGCCGACCACTACGACGGCCGCTGGGTGATCCGCACCAATGATGGTGCGAAGAACTTCAAGCTGGTGACCGCACCGACCGACGCCACCTCGCGCGCACAGTGGAAGGACTGGATCGCCCATGACGATGCAGTGTTCATCGAAGGCTTCGAACTGTTCGATACCTACACCGCCATCGCCGAACGTTCCGAAGGCCTGGAGCGCATCCGGCTGCTGTTCAAGGACGGCCGCAACGACTACGTAAAGGCCGACGAACCGGCCTATTCGATGGGCCTGGGCGACAACGCCGAGGCTGACACCACGTGGCTGCGCTACGTGTACACCTCGATGACCACGCCGACCACGGTGTACGAACTGAACACCGCCACCGGTGAGCGTCGCCAGCTGAAGCAGCAGCCGGTGATCGGCTATGACGCCTCGAAGTACGAGACCGACCGGGTGTGGATCACCGCGCGCGACGGGGTGAAGGTGCCGGTGTCGCTGGTCTATCGCAAGGGCTACAGGAAGGATGGCACCGGCGCGCTGTTCCAGTACGCCTACGGCAGCTACGGCATGTCGATGGACCCCTACTTCAACCAGACCGCGGTGAGCCTGCTCGACCGTGGCGTGGTGTACGCCATCGCCCACATCCGCGGTGGCCAGGAAATGGGCCGCGACTGGTACGAGAACGGCAAGCTGCTGCACAAGCAGAACACCTTCAACGACTTCATCGACGTCACCCGTGGCCTGGTGGCACAGGGCTGGGCGGCGAAGGACCGTGTTGCCGCGTCCGGTGGCAGCGCCGGTGGCCTGCTGATGGGCGCCATTGCCAACCAGGCGCCGCAGGACTACCGCGTGCTGGTGGCGCAGGTGCCGTTCGTGGACGTGGTCACCACCATGCTCGACCCGACCATCCCGCTGACCACCAACGAGTACGACGAGTGGGGCAACCCCGAGCAGAAGCCGTACTACGAGTACATGCTGTCCTACTCGCCCTACGACAACGTGAAAAAGCAGGGCTATCCGTCGCTGTTCGTGGGCACCGGCCTGTGGGATTCGCAGGTGCAGTACTGGGAGCCGGCCAAGTGGGTGGCCAAGCTGCGTGACGACAACACGGGCCACTTCCCGATCCTGTTCCGCACCAACATGGAAGCCGGCCACGGCGGCAAGTCCGGCCGCTTCCAGCGTTACCGCGAACTGTCCGAGTCGTATGCGTTCGTGCTGCAGCAGCTGGGCATCGAAGCGCCCGCTGCCGGCGCTGCGACGGAATGACGCAACGTGGCGGCGGTGATATCGCCGCCGCCACCTGCGCTCGGTATCCTTGCGCGATGAGCCTGCCCGAACCGCCCGCCACCAAGGACCTGCCAGCGCCCACCCGGCCGGTGCGGTTCCGTTGGGCGTGGTGGCTGCTGGCCTATGCCAGCCTGGGCACCGGCATCGTCGGCATTTTCGTGCCGGGGCTGCCCACCACCGTATTCATCCTGATCTCGGCCTGGGCCGCCTCGCGCGGCTCCGAGCGGCTGCACGGCTGGCTGCTGCAGCACCCGCGCTTCGGCCCGGCCATTGCCAACTGGCAGGCACATGGTGCGGTCAGCCGCTACGGCAAATGGATGGCCACGATCACCATGGCAGTGTGCGCCGGCATCATGCTGTGGTGCGTGCCGGTGGCCTGGGTGAAGTGGTTCTCCATCGGCAGCATGACCGTGGTCGCGATCTGGCTGTGGACCCGGCCGCTGCCGCCGGCAGATTGATCTCTCCCGCCGGGCACGGCCCAGCGCTGCCAAGGGTGCCGGGTTGCGGTAGCGCCGGGTCATGCCTGGCGGATGCGTGGCCCCGCATCCTGCACCAACCGCTCAGCCGCCAATGGCTATACTCGGGGCATGAACATCCCCCATCGCAATGTCATCCTGATTCCGCTGGCAGCGGCCTCGCTGCTGTTCCTCGCCGCATGCGGCAACAAGGGCCCGCTGGTGCTGCCGCAGAAGCCGGTGCCGGTGGAAGAAACCGTCGAACCGGCCACCGATGCCGACACCACGCCCGCTGCCACCCAGGATCCCCGCGACGGTAGTCCGTCGGTGACCCCGGACCCTGTCAAGAAGGTGGACGACGGGAATGAGTAAGGCGGTTTCCAACGGCCTGCGCTTCAGCAAGATGCACGGCGCGGGCAACGATTTCGTAGTGATCGACCTGCGCGACGGCACCCCGCCGCCCACCCCGGAACTGGCCGCGCGCCTGGCCGATCGCCATACCGGCGTCGGCTGCGACCAGATCCTGACCGTCGAGCCACCGCGCGCCGAAGGCTCCGTTGCCTCGTACCGCATCTGGAACGCCGATGGTTCCAATTCAGAGCAGTGTGGCAACGGCGCGCGCTGCATCGCTGCCTGGCTGGTGCGCGAGGGTAGTGCGCAGGGCGATCGCTTCGTGATCGACAGCCCGCTGGCCAGCCACGCCGTGGATGTCCTCGGCGATGGCCAGTACGCGGTGGCGATGGGCGTGCCGCTGTTCGATCCGGCGCAGGTGCCGCTGATCGGCTTCGCCCACCCGCGCGAGGAATACCTGCTGCCACTGCAGGGTGAGACCGTGCGCTTCGCGGCGGTGTCGATGGGCAATCCGCACGCGGTGATCGAAGTCGGCCTGGTCGACGCTGCACCGGTTGAGCGCGTGGGTGGACTGCTGCAGCAGCATGCCTCGTTCCCGAAGTCAGTGAACGTGGGCTTTGCCCAGGTGATGGGCCCGGAACATGCGCGCCTGCGCGTGTTCGAGCGCGGCGTGGGTGAAACCCTGGCCTGCGGCAGTGGCGCCTGCGCTGCCGCCGTGACCCTGATGCAGCGCGGCCGACTGCAGCGCGATGCTCGCATCAGCCTGCCTGGTGGCGACCTGCGCATCCAGTGGCCGGGCGATGGCCAGCCGGTGGTGATGGCGGGCCCCACCGCATTCGTCTTCGAAGGGGAGTGGATTGCATGACTGAGACCGTCGACAAGCTCGGTGCCCATGAAGTCGCGGCCTGGTTGCGGCGCCATCCGGGCTTCCTCAAGCAGTTCCCGGACCTGGCGCTGACCCTGGTGGTGCCACGCGATGACGGCCCGACCGCATCGCTGGCGAGCTACCAGCTGGAAGTGCTGCGCGAGAAGAACCGCGAGCTGGCGCGACGGTTGGCCGACCTGGGCGCGACCGCGCAGGTCAACGAGCGGCTGGCGGTGCGCACGCATCAGCTCACCCTGGCCCTGATGAAGCAGGACAACGCCGCCGATACGCTGCGCGCGATGGCGGCGTCGCTGCAGGAAGACTTCGCAGGCGATCTGGTGCGGCTGGTCGTGCATGCGCCGGTGGCCGGACTGGAGCAGGCCGAATGGCTGCAGGTGCTGGCTGCCGATGATGCGCAGCTGGGCCCGTTCCGCGACTGCCTGAAGGATGGTGAGCCGATCTGTGGCCGCCTGCAGAGCGACAAGAACGCCGTGCTGTACGGCGCGCGCAGCGAGGAAGTGCAGACCACCGCGCTGCTGCCGTTGCCGGGCATCGGCCTGATCGCGGTGGGCAGCCATGATCCGAACCGCTTCTATCCCGGCATGGGCACGCTGTTCCTGCGGATGATGGGCGAGGCCCTGGTGACCGGGCTCAAGCGCTTCGCGGATTGAGCGGGAAACGACGACGATGAGCGCGGTGCAGGCGTTCCTGCAGCACCTGCAGGTGGAGCGGCGGATGTCGGCGCATACGCTCGATGCCTATCGCCGCGACCTGGACGCGTTGTCGGTGTGGGCCGAACCCCGCGGGGTGGCCGTGGATGCACTGAATGCCGACGCGGTGCGCCAGTTCGTTGCCGATGAACACCGCCGCGGCCTGTCGGCCAAGAGCCTGCAGCGCCGGCTGTCGGCCTGCCGCAGCTTCTATGCCTGGCTGCTCAAGCATGGCCGTATCGAGGCCAGCCCGGCAGCGACGCTGAAGGCACCCCGTGCGCCACGACGGCTGCCGCAGGTACTCGATGCCGACGAGGCCGTGCAGCTGGTTGAACTGGAACCGGAAGGCGAGCTGGGTCGTCGTGACCGCGCGCTGCTGGAACTGTTCTATTCCTCCGGCCTGCGCTTGAGCGAAGTCTGCGCGCTGACCTGGCGCGATCTGGATTTCGCCAGTGGCCTGGTCAACGTGATGGGCAAGGGCAACCGGCAACGTCGCGTCCCGTTCGGAAAGCCGGCACGCGAAGCGCTTCTGACCTGGCGCAGCGAAAGCGGCGGTGGTGCCGCCACACCGGTTTTTCCTGGTCGCAACGGGCCGATCAGCCAGCGCGCGGTACAGATCCGCATCCGTCAGCTGGCCCAGCGCCAAGGCCTGTTCAAGCACGTGCACCCGCACATGCTGCGGCACAGTTTCGCCAGCCACATCCTGGAATCCTCTGGTGACCTGCGCGGTGTGCAGGAACTGCTCGGCCATGCCGACATCGCCACCACGCAGATCTACACCCACCTGGATTTCCAGCACCTGGCCAAGGTCTACGATGCGGCGCATCCGCGCGCGAAACGCCGCAGCGACAAGAGCGGAAAGCCTGAATAGCGCCGTCTTGATTTCAGTCAGGGCAGCATAGCTGCGACCGGTGCATCGTGGCCGCAGGCCACGAAGAGATGCCGACCATGGCAAAGCCCATTCCGCTGCGTCCCAAGCACCCCGAGCGCATCTGCTGGGGCTGCGACCGTTACTGCGCCGCCGACGCACTGGCCTGTGGCAACGGCTCGGGCCGCACCCAGCACCCGATCGAGACGCAAGGTGAGGACTGGTACGTGGCGTGGGGCATTGAACCCAATCCGGACCGGCCATCGCATGCCAAGCGCTGAACGGCAGCTATCGGTACGGGCTTGATCGCTTCGGCGGCTGTCCCCATGTCCCGTGAACAGCTATCGGAGGCCGCATGGACCCCAGTCAGAATCCCACCGTTTTCCACGCCACCACCATCGTCTGCGTTCGTCGCGGCGAGCACGTGGCCATTGCCGGTGACGGCCAGGTCACCCTCGGCCACACGGTGATGAAGGGCAACGCACGCAAGGTCCGCCGCCTTGGCCGCGATGGCCAGGTGCTGGCCGGCTTTGCCGGTGCCGCCGCCGATGCCTTCACCCTGTTCGAGCTGTTCGAAGCCAAGCTGGAGAAGCATGGCCAGCTGCAGCGAGCCGCAGTGGAACTGGCCAAGGATTGGCGCACCGAGCGCCGCCTCGGCAAGCTCGAAGCCCTGCTGGCGGTGGCCGACAAGGAAACCTCGCTGATCATCAGCGGCACCGGCGACGTGATCGAGCCGGAGGACGGCATCATCGCCATCGGTTCCGGTGGTTCGTATGCGCTGTCCGCTGCACGCGCGCTGATGGCGCACACCGAACTGGACGCACGCACCATCGCCAGCGAAGCGATCAACATCGCCGGTGACATCTGCATCTACACCAACCGCAACGTGGTGGTCGAAGAGCTGTGAGGGTAGTGCCGGCCGCTGGCCAGCAACCCGATCAGCCCAGACACGCGTGCCTGGTTGCCGGCCAGCGGCCGGCACTACCAACATTGAATCCGTGAGCACACCCATGCCGCACAAGATCGAAGTTTCCTCCGCCACCATGACCCCGCGCGAGATCGTGCAGGAGCTGGACCGGCACATCGTCGGCCAGCATGACGCCAAGCGCGCGGTCGCCATCGCCCTGCGCAACCGCTGGCGCCGCATGCAGCTGCAGCCCGAGCTGCGCAACGAGGTCATGCCCAAGAACATCCTGATGATCGGCCCGACCGGCGTCGGCAAGACCGAGATCGCGCGCCGCCTGGCCACGCTGGCCAACGCGCCGTTCGTGAAGGTCGAAGCGACCCGCTTCACCGAAGTCGGCTATGTCGGCAAGGATGTCGAGCAGATCATCCGTGACCTGGCCGATACCGCCGTCAAGCTGTACCGCGAGCAGGCCAAGGTGCGCGTGCGCACGCAGGCCGAAGAACGCGCCGAAGACCGCATCCTCGACGCGCTGCTGCCACGCCGCAGCGGTGGTATCGGCTTCGACCCGGAAGCGGCACGCAACGAACCGTCGGCGCAGGACAACGAGACCCGCATCAAGTTCCGCAAGATGCTGCGCAACGGCGAACTGGACGATCGCGAAATCGAGCTCGACCTGACCGCCAACGTCAGCATGGACATCATGACCCCCCCGGGCATGGAGGAAATGGGCCAGCAGCTGAAGTCGATGTTCGCCAACCTCGGTGGTGGCGCCAAGGCGCACAAGCGCACGCTGACCATCAAGGCTGCGCGCCCGCTGCTGCAGGAAGAAGAAGCCGGCAAGCTGGTCAACGAGGACGATATCCGCACTGCCGCGATCGAAGCCTGCGAGCAGCACGGCATCGTGTTCATCGACGAGATCGACAAGGTCGCCAAGCGAGGTGACAACGTGGGTGGCGGTGATGTCTCGCGCGAAGGCGTGCAGCGCGATCTGCTGCCGCTGGTGGAAGGTTCCAACGTGTCCACCAAGTACGGCACGATCAAGACCGACCACATCCTGTTCATCGCATCGGGCGCGTTCCACCTGGCCAAGCCAAGCGACCTGATCCCTGAGCTGCAGGGCCGCTTCCCGATCCGCGTGGAGCTGGGTGCGCTGAGCAAGGCTGATTTCGTGCGCATCCTGACCGAACCCAAGGCCGCGCTGACCAAGCAGTACGAAGCGCTGCTGGCTACCGAAGGCGTCAAGGTCAGCTTCACTACCGATGCCATCGACCGTTTGGCCGAGATCGCCTTCCAGGTGAACGAGCGCCAGGAGAACATCGGTGCGCGCCGCCTGCATACCGTGCTGGAGCGCCTGCTGGATTCGCTCAGCTATGAAGCACCGGACCGCGATGGTGAAACCCTGGCCATCGACAGTGCCTATGTCGATGCGCACCTGGGTGAACTGGTGCAGGACCCGGACCTGAGCCGTTACATCCTGTAACCGGGAATGCAAAAAGGCCGCCGAAAGGCGGCCTTTTTCGTTGCGGCGATCGCCTCCGGTAGGTGCCGACCTTGGTCGGCACGCGGACGCGCCCGTCGCGCCATGGTCGGCCCGCCGACCAGGGTCGGCGCCTACCGGTCCGGCAGCGGCTCCGGCACCGAACCCGGTACGAACACGCCTTCCTTCACGTAGGCGGCCAGGGTCATGTCCAGCGCCAGCATGCCGTCGCGCTTGAGGTCCATCAGGTCCGGTTCGACCATCGCCCCGTGCAGCACGCCGAGCACGGTGGCGTGCAGCATGCGCGCGGCGATCTTCGGGTCGGCGCCGTCACGCAGCTGGCCCAGGTCCTGGGCACGGCGCAGGGCGCGTTCCATGCGGTCCAGGGCATCGCGGAAGCCGCTCTGCTGCAGTTCGGTCAGCACCCTGGTGTCGGCCGAGGCATCGCTGCGCAGCATGATTTCCATGGTCTTGCGCAGGCGCTCGTCCTCGGACAGCTCGATGAACGAGTGGATCATCACCGCGCGCAGGTCATGTATCGGCGTGTCGCGCTGGTCGGTGGAGGTGCGCTCCAGCTCCTGCATGAAGGGCAGGTGCACCCGCTCGACGATCGCGGTCAGCACCTCGCCCTTGTTCTTGAAATGCCAGTACACAGCGCCGCGGGTGTAGCCGGCGCGGGCACCGATCATCTCCAGCGTGGTCCGGGCCACACCGTGTTCGTGGAAACAGGCTTCGGCGGCATCCAGGATGCCTTCACGGGTTGCCTGGGTGTCCTCTTTGGTCTTGCGGGCCATGAGCGGGTACGAGTGCAGGTGAAACGTGGCTGAATTGTACCGGTTTACAAACAAACACGCATGTATGTATATTTCCCTCCCATCATTCCCGTCGTGTGCGTGGCAGGCCGTCCTGGCTCCCACTCCACCCGGGTGGGCGCTGTCCGTGCGGCCTTCCCTCCAGCAAGGAGAGGGGGCGCCTTGTCAGCCCCTGCTGAGATCCCTCCCTTCAAGAGCCATTCCCATCATGTTGCTGAGCCGAATCCGACCCTTCGCGTTGTCGCTGGCGATCGCTGCCACCGTCGCTGCCTGCGGCGGCCAACCCCAGGCGCCCGAACAGGGACCGGGCCAGGTCAGCGTGGTCACGCTGAAGTCCGAGACCGTCGGGCTGACCCGTGAGCTGCCGGGCCGCACCAATGCCTTCCTGGTGGCCGAAGTGCGCCCGCAGGTCAATGGCATCGTCGCCAAGCGCCTGTTCACCGAGGGTGGGATGGTCAAGGCCGGCGAGCCGCTGTACCAGATCGAGGACGCCAGCTACCGCGCCCAGGCCAACAGTGCGCGTGCACAGCTGGCCCGCGCCGAAGCCACCGCCAATGCGGCGCGGTTGAGCGCCAAGCGCATCACCGAGCTGGCCAAGGTCGACGCGGTCAGCCAGCAGGATCTGGAAAACGCCGTGGCTGCGCAGAAGCAGGCAGAGGCCGATGTCGGCGCCGCCAAGGCCTCACTGGATGCCGCCAACGTGACCCTCGGCTATGCGCGCATCACCGCGCCGATCAGCGGCCGCATCGGCAAGTCCAGCGTCACCCAGGGCGCGCTGGTCAGCGCCGGCCAGGCCACGGCGCTGGCAACCGTGCAGCAGCTGGACCCGATCTACGTCGACCTGACCCAGTCCTCGGCCGAGCTGCTGCAGCTGCGCCGCGAACTGGCCGCCGGCCGCCTGCAGGACAACCAGCAGACGCCGGTCAGCATCCTGATGGAAGACGGCAGCACCTTCGAACACAAGGGCACGCTGGAGTTCTCCGAAGTCAGCGTCGATCCGGCCACCGGCAGCTTCGCGCTGCGGGTCAGGGTCGACAACCCCGACGGTCTGCTGATGCCGGGCATGTACGTGCGCGCGGTGATCGGCGGCGGTGTGCGCAGCGACGCAGTGCTGGTGCCGATGCAGGGCATCGCCCGTGATCCGAAGGGTGATACCAGCGCGATGGTGGTCGGCAAGGACAGCAAGGTCGAAGTGCGCCCGGTCAAGGTCAGCCGCACCGTCGGCGACAAGTGGCTGGTCGAGGACGGCCTGAAGGCCGGCGACAAGGTCATCGTCGAAGGCCTGCAGAAAATCGGCCCGGGCATGCCCGTGAATGCCACCGAACAGGGCGCCGCCCCGGCCAAGCCGGCCGCCGCCCAACCTGCAGCTGCGGCCGCAGGCGCGAAGTAAGCGGAGAACTCCATGGCACGTTTCTTCATCGATCGACCCATCTTCGCGTGGGTCATCGCGATCATCATCATGCTCGCCGGCGGCCTGGCCCTGTTCAAGCTGCCGATCTCAATGTACCCCAACGTCGCACCGCCGGCGGTGGAAATCAGCGCCAGCTACCCGGGTGCTTCGGCCAAGGTGGTCGAAGACTCGGTGACGCAGATCATCGAGCAGAACATGAAGGGCCTTGATGGCCTGATCTATTTCTCCTCCAACAGTTCGTCCAACGGCCAGGCCACCATCACCCTGACCTTCGAGAGCGGGACCAACCCCGACATCGCCCAGGTGCAGGTGCAGAACAAGCTGCAGCTGGCGATGCCACTGCTGCCGCAGGAAGTGCAGCGGCAGGGCATCAACGTGGCCAAGTCCAGCTCGGGCTTCCTGAACGTCATCGCGTTCGTGTCCGAAGACGGCAGCATGGATGCCAACGACATCGCCGACTACGTCGGTTCCAACGTCGTGGACCGTCTCAGCCGCGTTCCGGGCGTGGGCAACATCCAGGTGTTCGGTGGCAAGTACGCCATGCGCATCTGGCTGGACCCGAACAAGCTGCACACCTACGGCATGTCGGTGCCGGAAGTGGTCGCTGCGGTGAAGGCACAGAACGCGCAGGTGGCCATCGGCCAGCTGGGTGGTGCGCCGTCGGTGAAGGGCCAGCAGCTCAACGCCACCATCAACGCGCAGTCGCGCCTGCAGACCCCGGAACAGTTCCGCAACATCATCGTGCGCGGTGCGCAGGACGGTGCCGAACTGCGCCTGGGCGATGTAGCCCGCGTCGAGCTGGGCGCCGAGTCGTACGACTTCGTCACCCGCTACAATGGGCAGCCGGCCAGCGGCCTGGCGGTCACCCTGGCTACCGGCGCCAACGCGCTGGATACCGCTGCCGGTGTCGATGAAACGCTGAAGGAACTGGAAGGTTTCTTCCCGGCCGGCCTGAAGGCCGAGATCCCGTACGACACCACCCCGTTCGTGCGCGTGTCGATCAAGGGCGTGGTGCAGACCCTGCTCGAAGCGATCGTGCTGGTGTTCGTGGTGATGTACCTGTTCCTGCAGAACTTCCGCGCCACCCTGATCCCGACCATCGCCGTGCCGGTGGTGCTGCTGGGTACCTTCGGCGTGCTGTCGGTGCTGGGCTTCTCGGTGAACATGCTGACCATGTTCGCGATGGTGCTGGCCATCGGCCTGCTGGTGGACGATGCCATCGTGGTGGTGGAGAACGTCGAGCGCATCATGTCCGAAGAGGGCCTGTCGCCGCTGGAAGCCACCCGCAAGTCGATGAGCCAGATCACCGGCGCGCTGGTGGGCATCGGCCTGGTGCTGTCGGCGGTGTTCGTGCCGATGGCCTTCATGAGCGGCTCCACCGGCGTGATCTACCGGCAGTTCTCGGCGACGATCGTGTCGGCGATGGCGTTGTCGGTGCTGGTCGCGATCGTGCTGACGCCAGCGCTGTGCGCGACCATGCTCAAGCCGCTGAAGAAGGGTGAGCACCATGTCGCACACCGCGGTTTCGCCGGTCGCTTCTTCAACGGCTTCAACCGTGGCTTCGACCGCACCAGCGAGAGCTACCAGCGCGGCGTGCGCGGCATCCTGCATCGCCCGTGGCGGTTCATGGGCATCGTGGCCGCGCTGTTCCTGCTGATGGGCGTGCTGTTCGTGCGCCTGCCCAGCTCGTTCCTGCCCAACGAAGACCAGGGCGTGCTGATGGCGCTGGTGCAGGCACCGGTGGGCGCGACCCAGGAGCGCACGCTGGAATCGATCGCTGCGCTCGAAAAGCACTTCATGGAAAACGAGAAAGGTGCCGTCGAATCGGTGTTCTCGGTGCAGGGCTTCAGCTTCGCCGGCATGGGCCAGAACGCGGGCATGGCCTTCGTCAAGCTGAAGGACTGGAAGGATCGTGACGCCGACAACGGCGTGATGCCGATCACCGGACGTGCGATGGCCGCACTGGGGCAGATCAAGGATGCCTTCATCTTTGCCTTCCCGCCGCCGGCCATTCCGGAACTGGGTACGGCTTCCGGCTATACCTTCTTCCTGAAGGACAACAGCGGCCAGGGCCACGAGGCATTGTTGGCGGCGCGCAACCAGCTGCTGGGCCTGGCGGCCGGCAGCAAGAAGCTGGCCAACGTGCGACCGAACGGCCAGGAAGACACCCCGCAGTTCCGCATCGATATCGATGTGGCCAAGGCCAGCTCGCTGGGCCTGTCGATCGACCAGGTCAACACCACCCTGGCCACCGCGTGGGGCAGCTCGTACATCGATGACTTCATCGATCGCGGTCGCGTCAAGCGCGTGTTCGTGCAGGCTGACCAACCGTTCCGCATGGTGCCGGAGGACTTCGATCTCTGGTCGGTGAAGAACGACAAGGGCGAGATGGTTCCGTTCAGCGCCTTCGCCAGCAAGCACTGGGACTACGGCTCGCCGCGCCTGGAACGCTACAACGGCGTGTCGGCCACCGAAATCCAGGGTGAACCGGCCCCGGGCGTGGCATCCGGTGATGCCATGGCCGAGATCGAACAGCTGGCCAAGCAGTTGCCGGCGGGCTTCGGTGTCGAGTGGACGGCGATGTCCTATCAGGAACGCCAGGCGGGCTCGCAGACGCCGCTGCTGTACACGCTGTCGCTGATGATCGTGTTCCTGTGCCTTGCCGCCTTGTACGAAAGCTGGAGCGTGCCGACCTCGGTGCTGCTGGTGGCGCCGCTGGGCATTCTCGGTGCGGTGCTGGCCAACACCTTCCGTGGCATGGAGCGCGACATCTATTTCCAGGTGGCGATGCTGACCACGGTAGGCCTGACCAGCAAGAACGCGATCCTGATCGTCGAGTTCGCCAAGGAGCATCTGGAGAAGGGCGCGGGGCTGATCGAAGCGACGATGCACGCGGTCCGCGACCGTCTGCGCCCGATCATCATGACCTCGCTGGCCTTCGGCATGGGCGTGCTGCCGCTGGCGATCTCCAGCGGTGCCGGCTCCGGCGCCAAGCAGGCGATCGGCACCGGCGTGCTCGGTGGCATGGTGGTCGGCACTGTACTCGGCGTGTTCTTCGTGCCGCTGTTCTTCGTCGTGGTGCAGCGCGTGTTCAAGAAGCGCAACGCCACCAGCTGATTCGAAACGGTAGTGCCGGCCGCTGGCCGGCAGCTGCTGCTCGCTTGATGTGAATCCAATGAGGTTGCCGGCCAGCGGCCGGCACTACCTCCTGCCATCCGGCAGTACCGATGGAAGTCATTCCAATGAAAAGTGCATCTCTGTTCCTCTCCATCGCTGCGGCACTGGCGCTTGCCGGCTGCGGCACCCTGGCGCCGAAGAACACCGCAGTGGCCCCGGCCATTCCGTCGCAGTGGCCGGCGGAAGCCGCACAGGGCGAAGTGGCCGATGCGGCCGCGGTCGGCTGGCGCGACTTCTTCACCGATGAGCGCCTGCAGCAGGTGATCGGCCAGGCGCTGGACAACAACCGCGACCTGCGCGTGGCCGTGCTCAACGTCGAGAAGGCGCGCGGCCAGTACCGCGTGCAGCGCGCTGACCGGGTACCAGGCGTGGCCGTGACCGGGCAGATGGACCGCCGCGGTGGCGACGTGCCGGTGACCGAGCAGTTCAGCGCGGGCGTCGGCGCGGCCGAGTTCGAACTGGACCTGTTCGGCCGCGTGCGCAACCTGAGCGAAGCCGCGCTGCAGCAGTACTTCGCTGTAGCCGCCAACCGCCGCAACGCGCAGCTGAGCCTGGTGGCCGAGACCGCTACCGCCTGGTTGACCTACGGCGCCGACCAGCAGCGCCTGGCGATCGCCGAAGCGACGGTGAAGACCTATGAGGATTCGCTGCGTCTGGCCGAAGCACGCCATGAGCGTGGTGGCAGTTCCGCACTGGAACTGACCCAGACCCGCACCTTGGTCGAGACCGCGCGCACCGATGCCGCGCGTCTGCGTGGGCAGCTGGCCCAGGACCGCAACGCGCTGGCGCTGCTGGCCGGTGGCCAGTTGGATCCGTCGCTGCTGCCGGACAGCATCGCGCCCCAGGTGCTTGCGCTGGCACCGCCACCGGCCGGCCTGCCCAGCGACGTGCTGCTGCAGCGCCCGGACATCATGGCGGCGGAGCATCAGCTGCTGGCCGCCAATGCCAACATCGGTGCCGCACGCGCTGCGTTCTTCCCCAGCATCTCGCTGACCGGCAGCATCGGCAGTGGCTCTGGTGAATTGTCCGGCCTGTTCGACAGCGGTACGCGGATGTGGAGCTTCCTGCCGAAGATCACCTTGCCGATCTTCCAGGGCGGCAAGCTGCGCGCGAACCTGGCGGTGGCCAACGCCGACCGCGATATCGCGCTGGCGCAGTACGAAAAATCGATCCAGAGCGGATTCCGCGAAACCGCCGATGCGCTGGCGTTGAATGTCAGCCTGGATGAGCAGGCAGCCTCGCAGCAGCGTCTGGTGGAAGCGGCCGAGCAGGCCAACCGCTTGTCGCAGGCGCGCTATGACGCCGGCCTGGACAGCTTCGTCACCCTGCTGGATGCACGTCGTACCGCCTACAACGCGCAGCAGACCCAGCTGCAGACGCAGCTGGCGCAGCAGTCCAACCGCATCACGCTGTACAAGGTGCTGGGCGGCGGCYGGCACGAGCGCGGGTAAGCGCGCAGACCGGTAGTGCCGGCCGCTGGCCGGCAACGCGCGGGATCAATAGGGAACGTGCAGTTGCCGGCCAGCGGCCGGCACTACCGGTCAATGAGCAGGGCTACACCGCTTCGTCGTCGCGCCGCTCGGTGCGGCAGGCGCGTACCCGCGTCAGCGCGTCGCCCGCTTCGCGCGCCATTCTTTCGTACTCGGCGCGGATCTCTTCCAGGCGCTCTTCGTCCAGTTCTTCCAGGTCCAGCAGCTCGTTGTTGGCCTCGGCGGTGGCGCGGATCAGCTCGTCCAGCTTGATCTGCATCGCCGCGGTGTCCGAGTTCTGCGTGTGCTGGATCAGGAACACCATCAGGAAGGTGATGATGGTGGTGCCGGTGTTGATCACCAGCTGCCAGGTGTCGTTGAACTTGAATATCGGGCCACTGATGCCCCACAGCACGACGATCGATACTGCGGCCAGGAAGGTCCACGGCGAGCCGGTGTCGGCCGCGGCCTTCTTGGCGATCGTATTGAACAGGTTCCTTGCGCTCATCGTCATCGTTCCACGGGAATGGCGACGATCATCGGCACATGGCCGTGCAGGTGCCGTGCAGTCGAATGCGTGGCTCAGGCGCGCAGGCGCGGTGCTTCCTGGCTGCGTACCGGGCTGGCCAGGTAGACGTGCTGCCAGCAGCGTTCGACGAATTCGCGGGCCTGCGCTTCGGTCAGGCGCGGCATGATCTGCAGGGCGTACTGGGTCTGGAACAGCTCATCGCGCTGGGCATTGCTGGCGCGTGGTTGGGTGATCAGCGAATCACAGGCGAACTTGATCCACGGTACATAGGTGCCGAACGAGGTGTGCGCGAGTGCGCCATCGGCGTGCTGGCGGCGCCAGTAATCCAGCTCCGCATCGACATTGATGACAGGGGGAATGGCGGGAACTTCAGCGTGCATGACGATCCAATCGGTTGGAGGTGAAGGGAGTGGGGGCCCATTACAGTGTGGCCCGGGCGGCGGTGCATGCCGCGTCAGCGTGATGTGCAGCCAGCGTGGCGATGGCGCAGCAGCTGTGCGTGTTCAACCGCACCCAGGCGTTCGGCCATGGCGGCCATCGCATTGCACAGGCGCACCAGGTCGCGGGGATGGTCGTGCAGCAGATCCTGCTGCATGTCCTGGTAGGCGCTCCAGAACGGGGCACTGCGCTGGTGCAGTGCGTATTGCTGCTGCAGTCGGCTCCAGATCGCGGCCAGGGCCGGGTCACTGCGAGGACGTACGGCATGCGCTTGCATGATCGGCTCCAACCCGGGGCAGGGGGCCCGGTTGCGTTCCACCCTAGACGTGGCTGCGCAGCAGGATGTTAGTGGCGTGTGTTGACCGCACGCAGCTGACTGCGCAGCAGTTCACGTTGAAGCGGGAAGACGCTGCCGGCACAAGGCTGTGCCGGCACTGAAGCGTTCATCAAGGCGGACTCATCAGCAGTGGCGGATGCTCATTCGCCGATGTCTTCGTTCCAGATTTCCGGATGTTGCGCAATGAAACCGCCAAGCAGGTCCACGCATTCCTGGTTGTCCAGGTCGATTACGTTGACGCCGTTTTCGCGCAGCCAGTCGATGCCGCCCTGGAAGGTACGCGATTCGCCGACCACCACCGTGCCGATGTTGAACTGCCGCACCAGGCCCGAGCAGTACCAGCAGGGAGCCAGGGTCGTGACCATGATGGTGTCCTGGTAGCGGCGCTGGCGGCCGGCCTTGCGGAAGGCATCGGTTTCGCCATGCACGGACGGGTCACCTTCCTGCACGCGGCGGTTGTGGCCGCAGCCGAGCAGGCGGCCGTCGTTGTGGTACAGCGCCGCGCCGATCGGCACACCGCCCTCGGCCAGCCCCTGGCGGGCTTCGGCAATGGCGGTCTGCAGCAGGGCCTGGTAGTCGGGCGTGGTGATCATGCGGGGCTCCGGTAGGTCGTGGGGCGCCATGATACGGCCAGCGTTCCCCGCGGGGGCCCGGCGGTGCGATAATCGGGGGCATGAGCGAATCCCCCTACAAATCCGGTACCACCCATTTCGGGTTCCGCGACGTTGACGCCAAGGACAAGCAGAAGCTGGTCGGCCAGGTGTTCACGTCGGTCGCGCGCAACTACGACCTGATGAACGACCTGATGAGCATGGGCGTGCACCGGGCATGGAAGCGCTACTACGTCGCCACGGCGCAGGTGAAGCCGGGCGACCGCGTGCTCGACCTGGCTGGTGGCACCGGCGATATCGCCGCGCTGCTGAAGGAGCGCGTCGGTGCCGAGGGCTCGGTGGTGCTGGGCGACATCAACGCCGGCATGCTGTCGGTCGGCCGTGACCGCCTGACCAACCGCGGCCTGGTGCTGGGCCTGGACTATGTGCAGTGCAACGCCGAGGCCCTGCCGTTCCCGGACAACAGCTTCGACCTGGTGACCATCGCCTTTGGTCTGCGCAACGTGACCGACAAGGACGCTGGCCTGCGCGAGATGTTCCGCGTGCTGAAGGTGGGCGGCCAGGCCCGCGTGCTGGAGTTCTCCGAAGTCACCGCGGACTGGTTCAAGCCGATCTACGACTTCCACTCGTTCAAGATCCTGCCGAAGCTGGGCAAGCTGTTCGCCAACGATTCGGACAGCTACCAGTACCTGGCCGAGAGCATCCGCAAGCATCCGCCGCAGGAAGAGTTGAAGGCGATGATGGGGCAGGCCGGCTTCGAGCGCTGCCACTACAAGAACCTGACCGGCGGCATCGTCTCGATCCACTCCGGCTACAAGCTGTAAGTCGGGTTCCCAGGTAGTGCCGGCCGCTGGCCGGCATCTGCACGGCACGGTCCTGGTAGGTGCCAACCTTGGTTGGCACACGCCCGTCCGCGAGCGCTGACAGGTCCGTGCCAACCAAGGTTGGCACCTACCGGGCCGTCGCGGGGCCGGCCATTACCCCGCACCGCGCAACGCTTCCCGGCCGGGGGAGAGGTACCATTGGGGTTTGTTCCCCGTAACGGTCCCGATTCATGCGCAATCCGCTGATGCTCCTTCCGCTGGCCGTGGCCCTGGCCGCCGGCTGCTCCCAGGAGGCGGCCGCACCCGCCGCCGCCCCGACTGCCCAGAAGGCTCCCGCCGCCCCCGTGAACGCCGAAAACCGCAGCCACGATGAAAGCTCGTACGCCGAGCCGGACAAGGTCGTCGTCAAGGACATCGCGCTGGACCTGAAGCTGGACTTCGACCAGAAGCAGATCGGCGGCACCGCCACCTACACCCTGGAATGGAAGCAGAAGGACGCCAAGCAGCTGGTGCTGGATACCCGCGAGCTGAGCATCGCCAAGGTCGAAGCGATCGCCGCTGACGGCGCGCGCAGCCCGCTGCAGTTCGTGCTGGCCCCGGCCGACAAGGTGTTCGGCAGCAAGCTGACCATCCAAACCCCGCAACAGCCGGCCAAGGTCGAAGTGACCTACCACACCGCACCGACCGCTTCGGGCCTGCAGTGGCTGGCTCCGTCGATGACCGAGGGCAAGAAGCTGCCCTTCATGTTCAGCCAGTCGCAGGCGATCCACGCCCGTTCCTGGGTGCCGCTGCAGGACACCCCCAGCGTGCGCTTCACCTACAGCGCGCACGTGGTCTCGCGCCCGGACGTGATGGTGCTGATGAGCGCCGACAACGATCCCAAGGCCGCGCGTGACGGTGATTACACCTTCAAGATGCCGCAGCCGATTCCGTCCTACCTGCTGGCCATCGCAGCCGGCGACCTGGTGTTCGAGCCGATCTCCGGCCGCTCCGGCGTCTGGGCCGAGCCGACCATGGTCAATAAGGCCGCCAAGGAATTCGAAGACACCGAGAAGATGATCGGTGCTGCCGAAAAGCTGTACGGCGAATACCGCTGGGGCCGCTACGACATGCTGGTGCTGCCGCCGTCGTTCCCGTTCGGCGGCATGGAAAACCCGCGCCTGACCTTCGCCACTCCGACCGTGATCGTCGGCGACAAGTCGCTGGTCTCGCTGGTCGCCCATGAACTGGCGCACAGCTGGTCGGGCAACCTGGTGACCAACGCCAGCTGGAAGGACATCTGGCTCAACGAAGGCTTCACCACCTACGTCCAGGGCCGCATCACCGAAGCCCTGTACGGCAAGGAGATGGCCGAGATGGAAAAGCAGATCGACCAGACCGATCTGCTGGCCGAAGTGAAGGACATGAGCCCGGCCGACCAGGCACTGGCGTTGCCGCCGCTGAACGAGCGTGACCCGGACGAAGCCCTGAGCCAGGTGGCCTACGTCAAGGGTTCGTGGTTCCTGGAATTCCTGGAACAGCGCTTCGGCCGTGAAACCTTCGATCCGTTCCTGCGCGGCTGGTTCGATGACCACGCCTTCCAGAGCGCGAATACGGACCAGTTTGTCGAATACCTGAAGAAGAACCTGCTGCCGAAGAATCCGTCGGCGGTCACCGAGGCCGAACTGAAGGCGTGGCTGGACGAGCCGGGCATTCCGACGTTCGCGGCCAAGGCGCAGTCGCGCAACTTCAGCAGCGTGGACACCGCGCGCATCGCCTTCGCCAGCGCCGGCACCGTGCCGAGCAGCCAGGTGATTGCCGAGTGGAGCACCCAGGAGTGGGTCCGCTTCATCGACGGCCTGGGCGCCACCCAGCCGCTGGACAAGCTGGCCACGCTGGACAAGGCCTTCCACTTCACCGGTACCCCGAATGGCGAAATCGCCATGCGCTGGTATCCGCTGACCATCCGCAGCGGTTACGAGCAGGCCAATGAAGCGGCGGCTGCGTTCATCGAGCGTGTCGGTCGTCGCAAGCTGATCCTGCCGATCTACGCCGAACTGGTGAAGACCCCGAAGGGGCTGGAGCTGGCCAAGCAGGCGTTCGAGAAGGCCAAGCCGGGCTACCACCCGATCACCACCGCCTCGGTGCAGGACATGCTGGCCAAGGCTGAAGCCAAGTAAACGGGAGTGCCGGCCGCTGGCCGGCAACCCAGACACTGCTTCACCAGCAACGGCGGGGAAACCCGCCGTTGCTGTATCCGCTTTTCGCTGCCGATAGAATCGGGATGCACCCGTAAAGGACTCCGCCATGAAACGACTGATCCTGCTCACCGCCTGCACCCTGGCCCTGGCCGCCTGCAGCAACCCCGAGGAAGAACGCAAGGCGCAGGAGGCCGCCGCTGCCGCCGTGCAGGCGCAGAAGGAAGCCAAGGCCGAAGACGTTGCCAAACAGTACGACATGGCCGTGGCCGCGCAGGACTGGGAACGCGCGCGCCTGCATGGTGCCTCGCTGCTGGACCAGTACAAGGACACTGCCGCCGCCGAGCGCATCGCCGCCGGCTTCGACGAGGTCAAGGCCAAGGGCGATGCCGCGCGCGACCTGCGCCGCATGCAGGCGCTGTGGCAGTACAACCAGATTCCGGTCGGCAGCAAGGGCAACCAGGTGTCGGCACAGATCTTCAGCAAGGAGCGGGTGGATGTGGATGGCAGCGGCGCCAAGCCGGTGCAGCTGGTGTTCCGCGACCACCCCGAATGGAAGCGTCATGCCTACCTGGTGCTGCAGGCCGGCGATTTCCGCTGCCCGCAGTGCACGGTGAAGGTCACGGTGGACGGTGGCAAGCCGATCTCCATGGCGGCCTGGCGGCCGAAGACCGACGAGGCGATCGCCATGTTCATCACCGACCAGAAGGCGTTGTGGAAGCTGGCAGCCAAAGGCAAGTCGATCAGCATCGAGTTCCCGGTCAAGGCCGGTGGCACGCGCACGGCCGTGTTCGAGACCGGTGGCGTGGATGCCAGCCGCATGCCGGCGTGGTGGCATTGACCGTGCAGGAACCGGCGGCTGCGTCGTCGCTGTCGGCGATCCGCCACTGGGTGTTCGACATGGATGGCACGTTGACCGTGGCGGTGCATGATTTCGCGCGGATCAAGCGCGAACTGGCGATTCCGCAGGAGGATGACATCCTCACCCACCTGGCCGGGTTGCCGGCCGCAGAGGCCAGCGCCAAGCACGCTTGGCTGCTGGCGCACGAGCGTGCGCTGGCCGCTGCTTCCCAGCCGGCAACGGGAGCGGTGGCGCTGGTACGCGCGCTGCAGGGCGCCGGCTGCCGGCTGGGCATCCTGACCCGCAACGTGCGCAGCCTGGCGCAGGTCACCCTGCAGGCGATCGGGCTGGGCGACGTCTTTGCCGAAGACGACATCATCGGCCGCGACGAGGCCGAGCCGAAACCCTCACCGGCCGGGCTGCAGTACTTCCTGCGGCGTTGGCAGGTGGAACCTTCGCAGGTGGTGATGGTGGGCGACTACCGCTTCGATCTGGAATGCGGCCGGGCGGCGGGCAGCCGTACGCTTCTGGTCAATGCCCCGGACAACCCGTGGCCGGACATGGCCTGTTGGCACCTGGCCGATTGCGCGGCGGTACTGGGGCGCTGGCGAGGCTAGCGCGGCCCGCTGTACGCGCGGTGGCGGGAACCTGAGGGCCGCGCCGGCGGTCAACTCTCGACTGTCATCACAGTGTATTGTGCGGGGCCGGCTGGGCGTTCTTCGAATGCCCGGCGGGGGCTGAAGCGGAGGCGGTTGGGGAACCATCGCCGCTCACTGCCGCGGCCTGATCGAAGCCGCGGTGAGCGTTGAAGGTACCGGCGGGAGTTTCGCTCCGCTGGTGGTTGTGTCGGGTAACACGTTGTCCGGTGTGGCCCGCTGCCAAGGATGGGGCATGGGTGTCCTTTGCTCCATTTCTGGATTCCTTTCATGCTCCGAGCTGTGTGGGTGTCGCTGTACCGGCGTCTGTGTCCGATTGCCGCCTTCTTCCTGTTTGGCCTGGTAGCCCTGTCGTTGTCGCGACTGGGGTTGGCGCTGTGGCACGCCGCGCGGGTCAGTGCTGCTGACGGCTGGGCCACGGTGTTCCTGCAGGGGCTGCGGGTGGATGTATCGACCCTGTGCCTGCTGTACGGCATCCCGGCGGTGCTGGCGCTGCTGTTGCCGCTGGAAGGACGCGTGGGCCGCGCGTGGCGCCATCTGCTGAGGTGGTGGCTGATCCTGGCCAGCGTGCTGCTGGTGTTCATGGAGCTGGCCACACCAAGCTTCATGGCCGAGTACGGCCTGCGCCCCAATCGCCTGTTCCTCGAATATCTGATCTATCCCGAAGAAGTCGGGATGACGCTGCTGCGCGGCCATCTGCTGGCCGTGGTGATTGAAGTCACCGCGGTGATCGTGCTGTTCTGGGCGCTGCTGCGTGGGTCGCGGCGCTGGGTCGGGAGCAGCCCAACGGTCGCAGTCGAAGCCGGATGGCTGTGGCGGCTGCCGTTGGCGTTCCTGGTGCTGCTGCTGGCGGCGCTGGGCGTGCGTTCCAGCTTGGGTCATCGGCCCTTGAACCCGGCACTGGTGGCGTTCTCCACCGACCCGACCATCAACGCCTTGCCGCTGAATTCGCTGTACACCGTCGGCTACGCCGCGCGGCAACTGGCGACCCGCAGCGAAACCTCTCGCGTCTACGGTGACCTGCCGCTTGCCGAGGTGGTCAGCGAACTGCGCGCCAGCAGCGGCCTGCCGGCATCGGCGTACGTCTCCGACGCATTGCCGAGCCTGGCGCTGCGTCCGCCGCAGTACCAGGGCAAGCCGCGCAATCTGGTGATCGTGCTGGAAGAAAGCCTGGGCGCGCAGTTCATCGGCAGTCTCGGCGGACGCCCGTTGTCACCCAACTACGACCGCCTGAGCACACAGGGTTGGGCGTTCGAGCGGCTGTATGCCACCGGCACACGTTCGGTCCGCGGCATCGAGGCGGTACTGACCGGGTTCCCGCCGACCCCAGCCGAATCGGTGGTCAAGCTGCCCGCCAGCCGCCAGCGCTTTTTCACCCTGGCCGATGTGCTGGGGCGGCATGGCTACGACACCGGCTTCTACTACGGTGGCGAAAGCCACTTCGACAACATGCGCGAGTTCTTCCTCGCCAATGGCTTCAACCGCATCGTGGACCGCAAGGATTATCGCAAGCCTGCCTTCGTCGGCTCCTGGGGCGCGTCGGACGAGGATCTGTTCGCTCGCGCCGACCAGCAGTTCCGGCAGCTGAAAGCGCAGGGCACGCCGTTCTTCGGCTTGGTGTTCACCTCCAGCAACCACGATCCCTTCGAGTTCCCCGACGGCCGAATCGACCTGTACGAGCAACCGAAGCAGACCCGCGACAACGCCGCCAAGTACGCGGACTACGCGCTGGGCGAGTTCTTCCGCAAGGCGATGGCCTCACCGTACTGGGAGGACACCGTGTTCCTGGTGGTGGCCGACCATGATTCGCGGGTGTTCGGCAAGAACATGGTGCCGATCGGCAACTTCCATATCCCCGGGTTGATCCTCGGCGGTGGCATCGAGGCGCGCCGCGATACCCGCATCGTCAGCCAGATCGATCTGCCGCCGACGCTGCTGTCGCTGCTGGGCATTGCCGATGCCACCCCCACGGTTGGACAGGACCTGACCGACCTGCAGCGGCTGCAGCCCGGACGCGCGCTGATGCAGTACGACCGCAATCTGGCGTGGATGGAGGGCAACGATGTGGCCATCCTGCAGCCGGACAAGCCCGCGCAGGGCTTCCGCTACGACCCGGCCAGCGACCAGCTGCAGCCGCAGCCGCTGCGGCCGGAACTGGCACGGCGCGCACATGCCTACGCGATGTGGGGCACGCTGGCCTACGAAAAAGAGCTGTACCGCTTGCCGGAGAAGGCCAGGCCCTGAGCTGGAAGGGCAGGGCGGTGCGGTGCGGTGCCGGCCGCTGGCCGGCAGTGTCGACCAAGGTCGACACCTACCAGAGGCATTCCCGCCAGAAGCATTCCCGATAGCGCCTCGGGTGGAGAGCCCCCTTGTTGTTCAAGGGGGCGCGCCGAAGGCGCGGGGATAAGGAGAAATGCGCGGGCAGTTCGTTTACGCGTTCAACGCGTAACCGAACTGCTGCTTGAACTGCTCGTTGAACTCATCGAAGGTGAAGCGCTGGTTCTGGGTGCCCGGGTGCTCGACCTTCAGCGCGCCCATCAGGTTGCCCATGCGGCCGATGGTCAGCCAGTCGAAGCCCTTCTGGATGCCGTAGATCAGGCCGGCGCGGAAGGCGTCGCCACAGCCGGTCGGGTCGACCACGCGGCGCTCGTGCGCCGGCGGGATGTCGTAGGTCTTTTCCGGGGTGTGGATCACCGCGCCCTTCGGGCCGCGGGTGGTGATGTAGGCCTTGACCCGGCTGACGATCTCTTTTTCGTTCCAGCCGGTGCGTTCCTGCAGCAGGTTCGACTCATAGTCGTTGACCACCACGTAATCGGCCTGCTCGATGAACTCGCGGAGTTCCGGGCCGTTGAACAGCGGCATCGCCTGGCCCGGGTCGAAGATGAATGGCACGCCGTCTTCATGGAATTCCAGCGCGTTCTGGATCATGCCTTCGCGGCCGTCCGGGCCGACCAGGCCCAGGCTTACGCCCGGCACGTCGCGCACGTGGTTCTCGTAGGAACGCATCATCGCGCCCGGGTGGAAGGCGGTGATCTGGTTGTTGTCGTGGTCGGTGGTGATGAACGCCTGCGGGGTGAACAGCTCATCGATCACGCGCACGCGGGTGAGGTCGATGCCCAGGGCATCGAAGTGCTCGCGGTACGGGCCGAAGTCCGAACCCACCGTGCCCATCGGGATCGGATCGCCACCCAGCAGGTGCAGGTTGTAGGCGATGTTGCCGGCGCAGCCGCCGAACTCGCGGCGCATGCGCGGCACCAGGAACGACACGTTCAGGATGTGCACCTTGTCCGGCAGGATGTGATTCTTGAACTGGTCCGGGAACACCATGATGGTGTCGAAGGCAAGAGAACCACAGATCAGAGCGGACATCGATGTAAGCCTATGCGGTGAATTTTGGGGTGGGCCGGCCCACTTCGGCAGGCAAGCAAACGGCGCCCTTGGGCGCCCGACGGCGCAAAGGTTACCCGCTGGTGCCGCTCAGGGCCAGAACCGGGTGATGCCCGATCAGGCCGAAAGCCTGTGAAGGCGCGGGTTCAGCTAGTTTTCTCCTTGCTCGGCGGCAGGCAGGTTGCTAGGCTTGTCGACCTCGATTTCTGCCCATTTTTTCGCCATCCCGCGTTGGGCGCGACACCCCTCAGGATCAACTCCCAGATGTTCAAGAAACTGCGCGGCATGTTCTCCAATGACCTGTCCATCGACCTGGGCACGGCCAACACCCTCATCTATGTGCGTGGGCAGGGAATCGTGCTGAACGAGCCGTCCGTGGTCGCGGTGCGCCAGGATCGCGCCATTGGTGGTACCCGGTCGGTGGCAGCCGTTGGCGCCGAGGCCAAGCAGATGCTCGGCCGTACCCCGGGCCACATCACCACCATCCGCCCGATGAAGGACGGCGTCATCGCCGACTTCACCTACACCGAGGCGATGCTCAAGCACTTCATCAAGAAGGTGCACAAGTCGCGCTTCCTGCGCCCGAGCCCGCGCGTGCTGGTCTGCGTGCCGGCCGGCTCGACCCAGGTCGAGCGCCGCGCCATCAAGGAATCGGCCGAGGAGGCCGGTGCCCGTGACGTGTTCCTGATCGAAGAGCCGATGGCGGCCGCGATCGGTGCCGGCATGCCGGTCACCGAGGCCCGTGGCTCGATGGTCATCGATATCGGCGGCGGCACCACTGAAGTGGCGGTGATCTCGCTCAACGGCATCGTCTATTCCGCCTCGGTGCGCATCGGCGGCGACCGCTTCGACGAATCGATCACCAACTACGTGCGCCGCAACCACGGCATGCTGATCGGTGAAGCCACCGCCGAGCGCATCAAGGTCGAGCTGGGCTGTGCCTACCCGCAGGCGGAGGCGATCGAGATGGAAATCTCCGGCCGCAACCTCGCCGAGGGCGTGCCGAAGATGATCAAGATCAGCTCCAACGAAGTGCTTGAAGCGCTGCACGAGCCGCTGTCGGGCATTGTCAGTGCGGTCAAGCTGGCACTGGAACAGACCCCGCCGGAACTGTGCGCCGACGTCGCCGAGCGCGGCATCGTGCTGACCGGTGGTGGCGCCCTGCTGCGCGACATGGACCGCCTGATTTCCGAGGAGACCGGTCTGCACGTGCAGGTGGCTGACGACCCGCTGACCTGCGTGGCCCGCGGTGGCGGTCGTGCGCTGGAACTGGTCGACATGCACGGCAACGAGTTCTTTGCGCCGGAATAAGCCGTCCCGGCTGCCTGCGCCCGCAGCGCCCCTCCGGGGTGCGGCCCGCCACATCGGCAGGTCGGCACCGGCGGGGCGCCCGCGTGTTTCCCTTCCGCCTTCTGCCAGTTGAATCGCTGCCGTGCCGCCCTACGCCGGACCTCCCGTCGCTTCCCGATCCGGTGATGCCGCCAGCCCGCTGCGGCTGCTGGCCTATCTCGCACTGGCAATCACCCTGATCGTCCTCGACGACCAGGCTGGCTGGCTGGCGCGTCTGCGCGAGCAGGCCAACAGCCTGGTGCAGCCGGTGTGGGCCCTGGCCGGCCTGCCCGGCAAGCTCGGCGGGCAGGTGCGGGATACCGCCGCCAGCCACGGCCAGCTGGTGACCGAGAACCGCGAGCTGCGCAACCAGCTGCTGCTGGCCAACGCCCGCCTGACCCGTCTGCAGACGGCCGCGCTGGACAACGCCCAGCTGCGCGAACTGCTGAACGTGGCCGAGCGCAGTGGCCTGGACGTACAGCTGGCGCCGATCCTGGACATCGACCTGGACCCGGTCAAACAGCGCCTGGTACTGGACGCTGGCAGCCGCGAAGGCGTGCACGTCGGTCAGGCGGTGATCGATTCCGGCGGCCTGATGGGCCAGGTGATCAGCGTGACCACGGGCAGCTCCACGGTGCTGTTGCTGACCGATCCCGACCACGCGGTGCCGGTGACCGTGGCCCGCAATGGCGTGCGCCTGATCGTCTACGGCCGCGGCGACAAGCTGGAACTGCGCGACATCCCGCTCAGTGCCGGCGTGGAAGTGGGCGATGAGATCGTCACCTCCGGTCTCGGTGGCCGCTTCCCGGCCGGATTCCCGGTGGGCACCATCACCGGGCTGCGCCCGGACGATACCCATGCCTTCCTGGTGGGCGAACTGAAACCGGCCGCGCAGCTCGATCGTGGCCGCGACGTGCTGCTGCTGCGCCCTGGCGCTGCGATCCGCATTCCGCCGAACCTGCGCCTGCAGATGGAACAGGCCGCTCCCGGTGGCCCGGCCGATGCCACAGCGCTGCCGACCGGCACCGCGCCTGCAGCAACGCAGGCTACCCCGGTAGTGCCGGCCACTGGCCGGCAGCCGTCCTCGTCTGCGACGAACCCGGCTGCCCGCGCATCCTCCCTTACCCCCGCGCCTTCGGCGCGCCCCCTTGAACAACAAGGGGGCTCTCCCCCAGCCAGCTCCACGGTAGTGCCGGCCGCTGGCCGGCAGCCGTTCCCGTCTGCGACGAACCCGGCTGCCCGCGCATCCTCCCTTACCCCCGCGCCTTCGGCGCGCCCCCCTCAACAAGAGGGGGGCTCTCCCCCAGCCAGCTCCCCGGTAGTGCCGGCCGCTGGCCGGCAACCGCAGCAAACTCAACCACAGCCCACCCAACCGCAGCCGGAGGCGCAGCGATGAGCCGCCTTCGCGACAACCGCTGGGTGCTTCCCGCCAGCGTTGTGGTGGCCCTGTTGCTGGGCCTGCTGCCGTTGCCGGCGCTGCTGCAGCCGCTGCGTCCATATTGGCTGGCACTGGTTCTGGCCTACTGGGTGATCGAAGCGCCGGAGCGCGTCGGCCTCGGCATCGCCTTCGCCAGCGGCGTCGTCGCCGACCTGCTGTACGGCGGGGTGCTGGGCGAACAGGCGCTGCGCTTGGTGATGCTGGCCTTCATCCTGCAGCGCTTCCGCGCGCGCATCCGCTTCTTCCCGATGTCGCAGCAGATGCTGGCCATCGGCGGCCTGCTGTTCAACGACCGCATCGTCAGCGCGCTGGTACACATCCTGGTAGGCGAGCCGACCCTGCCGTGGTCGTACTGGTGGGCACCCCTGCTCGGCATGGGCCTGTGGCCGCTGGTGTTCGTGCTGCTGGACGCAGTGCGCTTCGGCAAGCGCGGGCGCTGAGCCATGTTGCCGCGTCGCCAGGTCAAGAATCCGCACGCCGAAGCCGAACAGTTCCGGCGTCGCGCGGCGCTGGGCTTCTTCGGGGTGCTGGTCTGCCTGCTGGGCCTGGGCGGCTGGTACTTCAAGCTGCAGGTGCTGGACCACGACATCTACGCCACCCGATCCGAAGCAAACCGCATCAAGCCGCGGCCGGTGGTGCCCGGGCGGGGCATGATCTATGACCGCAATGGTCGGTTGCTGGCCGAGAACGTGCCGGCGTTCCGCCTGGATGTGACCCCGGACAAGGTCAAGGACATGGATGCCACCCTGGAAGGGCTGGCGAAGATCATCCAGATCAGCCCGGAAGAACTGGAAGCGTTCAACAAGTCGCGCAAGGCGCGCCGCAAGTTCCTGCCGGTCACGCTGAAGCTGCGCATGAGCGATGAGGAAATGGCGCGCTTCGCGGTGGACCGCTGGCGCTTTCCCGGCGTCGAGCTGGAACCGTACCTGACCCGTCGCTATCCCTATGGCGACCTGTTCGCGCACATCATCGGCTACGTTGGCCGGGTCGACGACAAGGATCTGGAGATCCTCGGCGAGGGCAACGCCGCATTGACCCACATCGGCAAGTCCGGCCTGGAGCGCTATTACGAGCAGGAACTGCGCGGCAAGGTCGGCTACGAGCAGGTCGAGACCAACGTGCAGGGCCGCGCGATCCGCACCATCGGCCGTGTCGCTGCGCAATCCGGCGCCGACCTGCGGCTGTCGATCGACGCCGACCTGCAGCGGGCGATGGTGGCTGCCTTCGGTGATCAGGAAGGTTCGGCCGTGGCGATGGACCCGCGTACCGGTGAAGTGCTGGCGATGGTCAGCCTGCCGTCCTACGACCCGAACCTGTTCGTCAACGGCATCTCGCATGCCGATTTCAAGGCGCTGAACGACAACCCGTCGCGCCCGCAGTTCAATCGCCTGGTACTCGGCGGCGTTGCCCCCGGTTCGACCCTGAAGCCGCTGATCGGCCTGGCCGGCCTCGATTCGGGCGTTCGCCGTCCCGAGGACAAAGTGCTGTCGACCGGCATGTTCTACCTGCCCGGCACCTCGCGTGGCTGGGGCGACTCTCACCGTGGCGGTCACGGCTGGACCGATCTGCGCAAGTCCATCGCGCAGTCGGTCAATACGTATTACTACCGGCTGGCATTGGACCTGGGCATCGAGCGGTTCGACCATTACATGGAGTACTACGGCTTCGGCCAGCCGACCGGCATCGATCTGACCGGTGAGATCTCCGGCATCCTGCCGTCGCCAGCCTACAAGCGGAAGAGCCGCAAGGAAGCCTGGTATCCCGGCGATACGGTGAACATCAGCATCGGCCAAGGCGACTGGAAGGTCACCCCGCTGCAGCTGGCCCGTGGTGTCAGCGGCCTGGCCAATGGCCAGCTGCGCACGCCGCATCTGGTGATGCAGCAGCGTGCTGGTTTCGACAGCGACTGGGTGGCGACGGAGCCCGGCCAGAGCAAGCCGGTCAGTCCCAACCCGAACAACCTGCAGGCTGTGCGCGAAGGCATGATGGCGACCATGCTTCCCGGCGGCAGCGCAGCACGCATGGCAGCCGGTGCGCCGTACACGATGGCGGGCAAGACCGGCACGGCGCAGGTCGTCAGCCGCAAGGGCACGGCCGCGGTCAATCCCAGAAGCCTGCCGATGCACCTGCGCCACCGTGCGCTGTTCGTCGGCTTCGCGCCGGCCGAGCAGCCGGTGATTGCGCTGGCCATCGCCGTGGAAGGCGGCGGTTACGGCGGTGCGGCGGCTGCACCGATCGCGCGCAAGATTTTCGATGCTTGGTTGTTGGGCAAGATGCCTGAAGGCATGCAGCCGCTGGACAGCGAGCGTGGTACCACTGCGATCGGCGCCACTGCCTTCGACAACGAAGACGTGGGCGCACGCCAGGCCGGCGATATCGCTGCCGCACAGTTGGTCGAGCATCCGGTGCTGATCGGTGTTCCTGCGCCGGAGCCTCTGCCGGTACCTGCGCCAGGTGCGCCTTCTGCGGCAACCGTGCCGGCCGGCACGCGCCCGACCCCCGTAGCGGAGGCTGCGCGATGAAGGAGTTCCTGCGTTGGGCCGGCGAAATGCTGCAGCGGTTCTTCAGCAGCCTGGACTGGGTGCTGTGCCTGGCGCTGGGGGCGCTGATGGTGATCGGCCTGGCGACGTTGAAGAGTGCTGGTGGCGATGGCCTGGTGATGGCGCAGGGCGTGCGCTTTGCCGTGGGCCTGGCTGCGATGTGGGGCATTTCTCGGGCGCCGATCCTGCGCATCCGCTCGGCCACGCCACTGATCTACGCGATCTCGATGATTCCGCTGCTGGCGGTGTTCGCGCTGGGCACGGGCAAGTACGGCCGGCAGTGGCTGGACCTTAAGTTCTTCTACCTGCAGCCGGCCGAACTGCTGAAGGTCAGCCTGCCGATGATGGTGGCCTGGTACCTGCACAAGATGCCGCTGCCGCCGCGCTTCAACACGGTGCTGGTGGCGATGGTGATCATCGGCGTGCCGACCGGGCTGGTGATGCTGCAGCCGGACTTCGGTACCGGCGTGCTGATCGCCGCCAGTGGCGTGTTCGTGCTGCTGCTGGCCGGCCTGCCGTGGTGGTGGGTGGGGCTGGGCGTGGGCGGTGTGGCAGCGGTGGCGCCCGTCGCCTGGTTCTGGTTGCTGCGGCCGTACCAGAAGGACCGCATCATGATGTTCCTCGACCCGGAAATGGACGCGCTGGGCGCAGGCTGGAACATCATCCAGTCGAAGATCGCCATTGGTTCCGGTGGTTTCGATGGCAAGGGCTGGGGCGAAGGCTCGCAGTCGCACCTGAATTTCATTCCCGAACAGACCACGGACTTCGCCTTCTCGGTGCTGAGCGAGGAGTTCGGCTGGATCGGCGTGGCGCTGGTGCTGACGCTGTACCTGGTGGTGATCGGGCGCTGCCTGTGGATTGCCAGCCAGTCGCGCGATTCGTACTCGCGCCTGCTGGCCGGTGCCACGGGTCTGGCGTTCTTCGTCTATGTGCTGGTGAACGGCGGGATGATCTCGGGCCTGCTGCCGGTGGTGGGTGTGCCGATGCCGCTGATCAGTTACGGCGGTACGTCGGCGGTGTCGTTGCTGGCGGGGTTCGGGTTGGTGATGGCGGTGCGGCGGCACAATCCGGTGCATGGCGGTTACGGGTAGTTTCCAGCCATCGGCGCAGCCCCTCGTGGGTGGGCGCTGAAAGCAGCAGCCGTGGTTGGCCGGGCGGGGTGGACTGCGCAGGGGGCGCTGCAAGTACGTCCATGTAAGCTCGGTCGCCGCATCCATGCGGCTCACGCCCCTGCGCAGTCCACCCCGCCCGGCCTCTGACAGTTTCCTGCGGTGGCCACCCACGCAAAGAGAAAAACAGAGCAGAAGCGGGTCGCTTCGCTCTTTGACAGGCGCGTGCGCATTACGCGGCCTGTAGCTGCACGTCCACGTATTCCGACAGGCCTCGGCAGGCCAGCAGCAGACCTTCGCGGGCGTCGTCACCCAGTTGCTGCGCGTCGTCGCCGTCCACGCGTACGCGCTCGCTGGCGTGCAGCAGTTCCAACAGGAAGGTCAGCCCGGCATTGGCGCGGTCGATGCGTGCCATCGCCATACACTGCGCCTGCGTTCGCCCCTTGTGTGGCCACGGCTGACCATCTGCTGCTTCCACTTGGCGGATGCGCTGCAGGCAGTCCAGCAGGGTAGGGCCGTCGGGCGCGTTGGCGGCCTGCGTTGCGGTGAGCGTGGTTTCCAGCGCGCGGGCGATGTCGTCCGGCAGCTGGTGGGCGGCTTCGCCCAGCGTGGCGAACAGGTATGGGTAGGTGGAAGCAGACATGGCGGCATCCTTGTGCGCGGTAGGCAAGGGCCACCCCGCGTGGATGCGAGGGTGGCGGACGATGCGTGGCTCCAATACCGGGGACAGACAGTTCCGGCGGGCACATGGCCCTCCACGCACCGCCCGCCAAAGACGCACGGACGGATTGCCAGCCGACGCCACCCAACAAGGAAAGGGCGACGCCGGCCGGCAAGCGTAAACAACTGTCTGTCCTTCGGGATTGGAGTCCCGTGCCACCTGTTGTCGGTGGCGCTACATGATGTGCACGGGAACCCTCGCCGTTCCAATCAGAATTGTTTGAAACCCGGAAAATGCAGATGCCAAAGGCACTCATCACGCTAGGTGTCGATAGCGACAAACAGCGCTGACAGCTTCACGAAAGCGCCGGTTGCTACCGTGCCACGGGTGAAATGGAAACGAATGTTTGGCGGCTGCCTCGAGGCGGTGCGCACGATCGATCTGCCGTTACTGGTCGCGTTGTTTATCCTGATGGGCGCGGGCCTGGCGGTGCTGCACAGCGTGAACGGCCCGGTGGCGGGGCAGGCGATGCGCTTTGCGATGGGTCTGGTAGCGATGTGGCTGTTGTCGCGGGTCTCGCTGCTGCGCCTGCGCGCGTGGACGCCTGCCATCTATGCGCTGTCGATGCTGCCATTGATGGCGGTGTATGTGATCGGCACCGGTAAATACGGGCAACGCTGGCTCAATCTGGGCGTGTTCTATCTGCAGCCCTCGGAACTGCTCAAGCTCAGCCTGCCGTTGATGATGGCCTGGTATCTGCACCGTCAGCCGCTGCCGCCATCGCCGCGCACGGTGCTGACCGCCGCAGTACTGATCGGGGTGCCAGCGCTGCTGATCCTGATGCAGCCCAACCTGGGTACCGCCACGCTGGTGACGGCCAGTGGCGTGTTTGCGTTGCTGCTGGCTGGACTGCAGTGGCGCTGGGTGGTGGCCGGCTTGAGTGCGGTATCGGTGGCTGCGCCACTGGCGTGGTTCGGGCTGCTGCGGCAATACCAGAAGAATCGCGTGCTGACCTTCCTGGATCCGGCTGCCGATCCGTTGGGCACCGGCTGGAACATCCTGCAGTCGCGCATCGCCATCGGCTCGGGTGGCATGCAGGGGCGCGGCTGGGGCCATGGCACACAGGCCACGTTGGATTTCCTGCCCGAGTACACCACCGATTTCGCGTTCTCGGTATTGGCCGAGGAATTCGGTTGGATTGGCGTGGTGACAGTGTTCGCCTTGTATCTGTTCGTGGTCGGGCGCTGCCTGTCGATCGCGGTGCAGGCACGCGATACGCACGCGCGGTTGCTGGCCGGCAGTCTGGGCCTGGCGTTCTTCGTGTACGTGCTGGTCAACGGCGGGATGATTTCCGGCCTGCTGCCGGTGGTGGGCATTCCGATGCCGCTGATCAGCTACGGCGGCACTTCGGCGGTGTCGTTGCTGGCCGGCATCGGTCTGGTGATGGCGGTGCGCGGTCATCGGCCGGTACACGCGTAGGTTTCCAGCCAACGGCGCAGCCCCTCGTGGGTGGCCGCAAAGCAATTCATGAGGAGGCTCGGGTAGATGGGCTGCGCAGGGGCCGCTGCAAGTACGTCCCTGTAAGCTCGGTCGCCGCATCCATGCGGCTCACGCCCCTGCGCAGCCCATCTACCCGGCCACGGACACGTTCCTGGGGCGTCCACCCACGCAAGAAGAAAAAAGATCAAAAGCAAAAGCAGCATGGCCGGTTGCCCGCGCTTCCAGTAGAGCCGAGCCCGCGCTCGGCTCAGAGCGAAGCGACCCGCTGTTGCTCTTCTTTTTTCTTTTCCGTGGGTGGGCCGCGCGGAAATCTGTCAGCGGCCGGGCGGGGTGGGGCGGGCGGGGTATCCGCGCCATGGATGGCGCGGCTAAGCCCCCAGGGATGGGTTCACGGCGTCCCCGCCCGTCCTACCCCGCCCGGCCAGCCCTCCGGAAGCCAGCGCTTTACGCGACCAACCCAAACCCACGAGGGGCTGCGCCGTTCGCCGACCTTCGCCACCGATGCGCGCATGAATCTGCGCACGCGCATTTCTGTAATCGTTCCCACTCCACCGCACAGCAGCATGGCCGCTGACGAAGTTCCATTAAAAGTGGGCGCCAATTCACATTTTGACGCCGCGTTGATCCTGATCAATGGACTTGTCGCAATCGGCCTGCACAATGACGGCCCGTTCGGCATGGCGCGCCGTCTTTGATGCAGCGCGAGGGGCGTCGGATGGGAAAGCAGTACTGATCCAACAGGTACAAGGAGCGCGGAGCACTGCCACTGGGGAGCGGCAGCCGCGCAGGTACCGACCGGGTCCGGCGGCCGGTTGCGTCTGCGGGGATGGGGACGCAACCGGCAACCTCTGCCTGAATGGGGCAGGTCAATCACAACGCCTTCACATTTCGTGCTGAACGCGAGCAAATCGTTGTGATTCATGGTCTTAGGGGTTTTAATTCATCCATGACCTGCTAACCTGCGGTGATGATTCGACGTTCTCTGGCCTGCATGCTCACCCTCGGCCTGGTCGCCTGCGCGACCCAGCCGACGTCCCCACCGACTTCGCCACAGGCCAGCAGTACGCCGCGCCACCCGGCGGCCAAACCTCAGGGCCCGGCCGAAGCCGCGCCGGAAGCCGCAGCCGCTACGGCGGCGCCGGTCGATCTCACCCCGGTGCCGTTCGAAACCGCGCGCGCCAAGTTCATTGCCGATACCGCCAAGCGCTACGGCCTGAAGCCCGATGAGATCCGCAACGTGCTGGACCAGGCGCAGGTGCGCCAGCCGATCATCGCCGCCATGTCGCGGCCGGCCGAACGGGTCAAGCCGTGGAACGAATACCGGCCGATGTTCATCAGCAAGGCACGCATCGATGGCGGCAAGGCGTTTCTTGCCCAGCATCGCGCCGAACTGGACCGTGTGCAGGAGCGCACCGGTGTGCCGGCGGAAGTGATCGTGGCGATCATCGGCGTGGAAACCAGCTACGGCAAAAATGCCGGCAGCCATCGCGTGCTCGATGCGCTGTACACGCTGGCCTTCTATTACCCGCGCAGTGGCGACCCGGCCAAGCTGGAGCGCGAAGTGCGCCGCGAGCTGTTCTTCCGCGATGAACTGGCCAAGCTGTTCGAGCTGGGTCGCGAGGAAAAGCTGGACATCACCACGCTCAAGGGCAGCTATGCCGGTGCGATGGGCATGGGCCAGTTCATGCCCTCCAGCTACCTGGATTACGCCGTGGACGGCAATGGCGATGGTCGCCGTGACCTGTTCACCAGCTACGACGACGTGTTCTCGTCCATCGCCAACTACTTCGTGAAGAAGGGTGGCTGGGTGCGCGGCGGCCAGGTTGCCGTGCCGGCCACGCTCGCCGCCGGCCGCGAGGAGTTCAACCCGACCGAGTGGATGCCCACCTGGTCGCTGGCCGACCTGGCCCAGCGCGGCTACCAGCCCAGCGCGCCGGTGCAGCCGGGTGCCACCGCCACTCCGGTCACCCTTGAAGGCAGCACCGGCAAGCAGTACTGGCTGGGCTTCCAGAACTACTACGCAATCACCCGCTACAACCTCTCGAAGATGTACGCGATGGCCGTGTTCCAGTTGTCGCAGGCCATTGCCGGACAGGAGCTGCCCCCGGCATGAACATCAGATGGCTGGTCCCTGGATTGATCGTCCTCGCGCTGGCCGCCTGCAGCAGCGCGCCGAAAAAGCCGGCGACCGCCGGCCACGGTGGCAAGCCGTCCGGCACGGTGGTGCAGGGCAAGGGTGGGCGTCCGGCGCATTGTCCGGAGGGCTCGCCGTACGCGGCGGCCACCGAGGACCTGTCCACCCGTGGCAACTACACCGCCGGTGGCCTGTACAAGCCCGGCGTGAAAGACACTACGCCCAGCTATGTGCCCAACGTGGCCTGCATTCCCGAGCCGCTGGTGACCAATGAAGACCGCTCGGCGATCGGCAACAAGTCGCCCTACGTGGTGCTGGGCAAGCAGTACAAGGTGCTCGACGACACCCGCAACTACGTCGAGCGTGGCACTGCTTCGTACTACGGCGCCAAGTTCCACGGCCGCCTGACCTCCAACCGCGAGGTCTACGACATGTACCAGTTCACTGCCGCGCACAAGACCTTGCCGCTGCCCAGCTTCGCCCGCGTGACCAACCTGGACAACGGCGAATCGGTGATCGTACGTGTCAATGATCGTGGTCCGTTCCACGATGGTCGCGTGGTCGATCTCAGCTATGCCGCCGCTGTGCGCCTGGGCATCACCCAGCGCGGTACCGGCAATGTGGAAGTGCGCGCAGTGCAGCCGGGTGAAACCAACCTGATGGCGCAGAAGCCGTCGCGCCGCGAACGCCGTGCCGCCGAAGCAGCGGTCATTGCCAGCGCGCGTCCCGCGCCAGCGGCCCGTCCCGTTGCCGACAGCGACATCGATCGCCTGGTCAATCGCCTGCCGGCCGACAGCATGCCTGCACGTGGCCAACCGGCTACCACCCAGGCCGCCGCCAGTGCCCTGCCGGACGTAGCCGTCAGCAGCCTGCCGCCCAGCGCGCCGGTTGCACGTGCTCCGGCCGCAGCCGTTGCCACGGCAGCGCCGCGCAGCTCACCCAGCCTGTCGCAACAGGTGGTGGGCGCGGTGATGTTGCAGGTCGCCAGCTTCTCCAACCGCGACAACGCCAACCGGGCGATGGGCCAGCTCAACGCTGCCGGCATCGTCGGTGCCACCATCAGCGACATCGCTGCCGGTGGCCGTACCCTGTGGCGCCTGCGGGTACCCGCCAGCGACCATGCCAGCGCGGCGGAACTTGCCGGGCGCATCTCGGGTCTGGGCTTTGGCTCGCCACAGATCGTCAAGGACTGATTCCGCCCGGGCCGGTGCTGCCGGCCCTTGCCACCTCGGCCTTACAATGGCCACCTCGCCCCATCCTTCATTTTCCGGCCGTCCCCTGGAGCCTGCTGTCCCATGAATTTCCGTTCCGCCGCCACTGCCCTGGCCGCCACCCTGGTGGTGGGCCTGGCCTCCGCCCAGACGCCGCTGCCGACCCCGGCCACCCCGACGCCTGCCGCCGCCGCCGCCGCCGCTGCCCCCGCCACCGTGGCCACGCCGCCGGCGCCAGCACCCAGCGTGTCCAAGGCCTGGGTGCTGATGGACTACGCCACCGGCCAGGTGCTGGCAGGCGAGAACGTCAACGAACAGCTGGCCCCGGCCAGCATCACCAAGGTGATGACGTCGTACGTGATTGCCGCCGAGGTCAAGAACGGCAAGGTCCGTCCGGACGACCAGGTGATGATGAGCGAACGCGCCTGGCGCGAAGGTGGTGCCGGCACCGACGGCAGCTACAGCGGCTTCCCGGTCAACCAGACCGCGCGCCTGGAAGACATGGAAAAGGGCATGGCGATCCAGTCCGGCAATGACGCCGCGATCGCCCTGGCCGAGCACGTAGCCGGCAGCGAAGAAGCCTTCGCTTCGCTGATGAACAGCTACGCCGCCAAGATCGGCATGAAGAACTCGCACTTCGTGAACGCCCACGGCCTTACCGCCCCGGGCCATCACAGCAGCGCCTACGACCTGGCCCTGCTGGGCCGCGCGATGGTGCGCGACTACCCGGAAACCTACGCGTACAACAAGATCAAGGAATTCCAGGTCGGCACCATCAAGCAGCCCAACCGCAACCTGCTGTTGTGGCGCGATGGCAGCGTGGACGGCATCAAGACCGGCCACACCTCCGAGGCCGGCTACTGCCTGATGAGCTCGGCCCAGCGCGGTGACCAGCGCCTGGTCGCCGTGGTGCTGGGCGGCGCGTCGGAAAAGCAGCGCGCCGATGACAGCCTGGCCCTGTTGAACTGGGGCTTCCGCTTCTTCGAGACCCACCGCCTGTACGAGCCGGGCAAGGCCGTGGCCGAGCACAAGGTATGGAAGGGCACCACCGACAAGGTGCAGCTGGGCGTGGCGCAGCCGATGCTGGTCAGCGTGCCGCGCGGTCGCTACAACGACCTGAAGCCGAGCATCGACGTGCCCAAGACCCTGGAAGCGCCGTTCACCGCTGGCCAGCAGATCGGCACCGTCAAGGTCACCCTGGATGGCAAGCTGGTGGCCGAAGCGCCGCTGGTGGCTGTGGCCGCCGTCGAGCAGGCCGGCTTCTTCAAGCGGCTGTGGGACAGCTTCTGGATGTGGTGGGAATCGGAATGATCCGCAGCGTCTTGCGGTGAACAGAAAAGGCCGGCGAATGCCGGCCTTTTCTGTTTCGGTGTATCGGCATTCATGACCCCGCCCGGAGGTGGTAGTGCCGGCCGCTGGCCGGCTCCTCATGACATCGGCCGCGTGTGCAGCCAGCCGGCCAGCGGCCGGCACTACATGACCTCGTGCAGCCAGCCGCCGCCACGACCATCAGCGGATCGCTTACAGCGAGCGGCTGATGGTGAAGCTGCCGAACACCGGGGCTTCGCGCTGGCCATTGAACTCGCGGGTGCTGTGGTAGCGGGCTACCGCGAATTTCCAGCGGCCGCGCATCACTGCCACGCCGTAACCGCCGTAGGCGACCACGTGGCGCTTGTCCACGCTGTGGCTGTTGCGGAACGTGTTGCCGTCCAGGGTGATATCGCGGATCACCCACGCCGCATCGGTGGTGGCGAACATGTGCCACGACCAGCCACTGGGCTTGCCACCCCGGGTCGGCGCGGTGTTCTCGCCGGCCGGGCGCAGCGGGGTGCTGCCGAAATCGTCGGGCAGCTTCCAGCCGAAACGCACTTCGCCGCCGACGTTGGCCTTGGTTTCCAGGTTGCCGATCGAGCCGCCGTAGTGGCTGATCGCATCCCAGCCCCAGCCGTCGGCATTGATGCTGGCATCGCCCGGCCAGCGGCGCATGCGCTCGTGGGTCAGCATGAACACCGGTTCGTTGTGCAGCTGGTTGTCCCAGCCCTGGAATTTCTCATCACCCAGCACGTCGTGCACCGCGTTCTGCACCTGCCGGCCCTGCGCCCACGGGCCCACCACGCCCAGGGTCAGCTGGGTGGTCTGCAGGTGGTCGCCGCTGCGTGCGTTGTAGCCGAAGCTGGCCACCAGCACGCCCGCATACGGGCGGTCGTCTTCGATCAGGTCCTTCCGGGTGAAATCCGTGGGGGTGAAAATGCCCTGGGCCAGGCTGAAGATCATGTTCTGCTGTTCGAACCTGCCCGGGTGCAGTGCCTCCAGGTGGCTGTTCACCCAGCGCGCCAGGCGCGGCAGGCACGGGTCGTCGGTGTAATCGACCAGGTTGGGCGAGACCAGGGTCAGCTGGGCGCCGTTGGTATAGCCCTGGTCCTGGTGGCGGCCGCCGAACAGGTCGTTGTCGACGCGGAAATTGACCTGCGGCGGATGCTCGCGCATCGCGTCCGGGCCGCATTGCTCGGCTGCGTAGGCGGAAAGGGGGAGGGCGGTGGCCAGCAGGCCGGACAATCCAAAGGATGCGAGGTAGCGCATGGATGGGATGATCATCGGGAAGGGGGCTTTTGTCTGTCGTTTTATGCAACGACACGGTACTCCCGGCGCTGTGATGGAACGAGCGCGCTGGGATCACTTGTCTGTTCCGAAAACAACATTGTCTGATCGATACAATCGGTTACCGCAGGTGAAGCCGCAGCGATGGGGCAGGGGCCCTGGGAGGTGGGTCCCTGCCTGAATGGATGTTCAGCTGCAACGCAGCGGCCCGCCTGCAGTGCCGCCGGCTTACATGAATACTCTTGGGTTTGTTGCCCTGCGGCCCGATAATGGGCGCATGGAAATCAAGTCCGACAACCCCGAACACGGCTTCCAGTTCCCCGGTCAGTTCGAGCTCAGCGCGATGGGCCCGGCCAACCGCGGCCTGGAGCATGAACTCCCCCGCCTGCTGCTGGCTGCTGGCGTCGACGTGGTGAACGAGCGCATCAGCTGGAAGCATTCGTCCAACGGCAAGTACGTCTCGGTGCGCCTGGTCTTCCGGGCCGAGAACCGTGAACAGTACGACGTGGCCCACCAGGCCCTGCGCGACCACCCGGAAGTGAAGTGGACGGTGTAGCCGTCAGCTGCGCTGCCGAAGCGGCTGCCCCCGAGGCGCGCCCGCCGCGCCCGGCGGTGGTCCGTGACCTGGGGCGCCAGGCCTACGAGCCGGTCTGGCACGCCATGCAGCGTTTCACCGACCAGCGCGACGATGACACGCTGGACGAGCTGTGGGTGGTCGAGCACGAGCCGGTGTTCACCCTGGGCCAGGCCGGTAAGGTCGAACACGTGCTGGCGCCGGGTGAGATCCCGGTGGTCCACGTCGATCGCGGTGGCCAGGTGACCTACCACGGCCCCGGCCAGATCGTGATCTATCCGCTGCTGCGGCTGCCGCGGCTGGGCATCGGCGTGCGCGACTACGTGTGCCGCATCGAGCAGGCCATCATCGACACCCTGGCGGAATGGAACATCGGTGCCGAACGGCTCGATGGCGCCCCGGGCGTCTACGTCGGCGGCGCCAAGATCGCCGCGCTCGGCATCCGCGTGCGGCGCGGCTGCACCTTCCACGGCCTGGCCTTCAACGTGGCCATGGACCTCGACCCTTTCCACCGCATCAACCCCTGTGGTTACGAGGGGTTGCAGGTGACCACGGTGCTAGACTTGGGTGGTCCGTCCGGGATGGACGCCGTCAAGCCGGTGCTGCTGGACCACCTGGCCCGCCAGTTCGGCCTGCTGCTGCAGCCCGTGCCTGAACTGCCTGATCTCTCTGCGGCCGCCTGACCGCCCCCGGAAACGCCATGACTGAAACCACTGCCCGCACCATTCCCCTGCAGATCGTGCAGGCCGAGCTTCCGTCCACCGCGCCGTTGCAGGCCGGGGTCAAGCAGATGGGTGGGGACAAGATCAACCGTTCGCCGGTGCAGTTCGCCGACGTGCCGGTGCTGCGCAAGCCCTCCTGGATCCGCGTGCGCATTCCTTCGGGCAATGCCGTGCAGAACCTGAAAGCCAAGCTGCGCGAGAACCGCCTGGTGACCGTGTGCGAGGAAGCCAGCTGCCCGAACATCCACGAATGCTTCGGCCACGGCACCGCCACTTTCATGATCCTGGGCGAGGTCTGCACCCGCCGCTGCTCGTTCTGCGACGTGGCACACGGCCGGCCGAAGCCGCCCGATGCCAACGAGCCGGCCAGCCTGGGCCAGACCGTGGCCGACATGGGCCTGAAGTACGTGGTGGTGACCAGCGTCGACCGCGATGACCTGCGCGACGGCGGTGCCCAGCACTTCGTCGACTGCATCACCGCCATCCGCGAGAAATCGCCGGGCACCCGCATTGAAGTGCTGACCCCGGATTTCCGCGGCAAGGGCCGCATGGAGCGCGCGCTGGAGATCCTGGCGCAGAACCCGCCGGACGTGTTCAACCACAACATCGAAACCGTGCCGGACCTGTACCGCAACGTGCGCCCGGGTGCCGATTACCAGTGGTCGTTGAACCTGCTGAAGAACTTCAAGGCGCAGCACCCTGACGTACCGACCAAGTCGGGCATCATGCTGGGCCTGGGCGAAGACTTCGAACAGATCAAGGCCACCATGCGCGACCTGCGTGCGCACAATGTGGACATGATCACCATCGGCCAGTACCTGCAGCCGACCGCGCACCACCACCCGGTGCTGAAGTACTGGACCCCGGACGACTACAAGGCGCTGGAAGTCTACGGTTACGAGCTGGGCTTCAGCCACGTGGCCTCCGGCCCGATGGTGCGCTCGTCGTACCATGCCGACGTACAGGCCAAGGGCGCCGGCGTTTCCTGAGGCTCCGCCGGTGGGTGCGGACCGTTGGTCCGCACACCTCATCCCCGCTGGGCATGGCCCGGCGCTACCGATGGGTGTCACCACCCACGATGGGTGCCACCACCACCATGGTGGGTGCGGACCGTTGGTCCGCACGCCTTTGCCTGCATTCACAATTTGCTACACCGGCCCCGCTAGGCTGGTTTTCCACTGGAAGTGGACGGGTGACAAACCCGGCAACTTTCGGCACTGTCGTGGTGTCTGAACACCCTGCAGTCTCCCCCTTGGCAAGGCGCCTTCGAGCACGTCAATGAAATTCAAAGCCCCCGCATTCCTGATGGCCCTGGCGCTGGTCGCGCCGTTGGCGCTGGCGGCCAAGGCCGACTCGCCGGCGTTGCCGGCGGCGGCTACCGCCGATCAGGTGACCACCTCCAAGCTGGTATACGGCCTGTTGTCCGACAGCCGCTACGCCTATCGCCCGCGTGCGCTCGATGAAGCCACCTCCAAGGATGTGTTCAAGCGCTACCTGGAGACCCTGGACGGCGGCAAGCAGTACTTCACCCAGGCCGACATTACCCGCTTCGCACCGTTCCAGGCCGGCATTGCCAATGCCATCCGCGGCGGCGAGCTGGAGCCGGCCTTCCAGGTGTTCGCGGTCTACAAGCAGCGCGTCGGCGAGCGTGTGGCCTATGCGCGCAAGCTGCTGAAGCAGGAACCGGATTTCACCACCGACGAGCGCTTCGAGTACGACCGCAAGGACGTGCCGTGGGCAGCGTCCAACGCCGAACTCGACGAGCTGTGGCGCAAGTCGGTGAAGAATGACTGGCTGCGCCTGAAGCTGGCCGGCAAGAAGTCCGATGACATCCGCAAGACGCTGGACAAGCGTTACGCCACCCTGGAAAAGTCGGTCAACGAGCTGAAGGGCGAAGACACCTTCCAGTTCTTCATGAACGCCTACACCAGCGCGGTTGATCCGCACACCGATTACTTCACCCCGCGTACCGCCGAAAACTTCAACCAGGCAATGTCGCTGTCGCTGGAAGGCATCGGCGCGCAGCTGCAGCGCCAGGACGACGTGGTGGTGATCCGCGAGATCATCGCCGGTGGTCCGGCGGCCGTGGACGGCACGCTGAAGCCGGGTGACCGCATCGTCGGCGTCGGCCAGGGCAAGTCCGGGCTGGTGGAAGATGTGATCGGCTGGCGCATCGATGATGTCGTGGCCAAGATCCGTGGCGCCAAGGACACCCAGGTGAAGCTGGAGTTCATTCCGGCCGAAGCGGGCGTCGACGGCAAGCACCACACCCTGGTGCTGACCCGGCAGAAGGTGCGCCTGGCCGAACAGGCCGCCAAGGGCGAGACCATGACCATTCCGGCCGTCAATGGCGAGCCGGCACGCAAGGTCGGCGTGATCAAGCTGCCGACCTTCTACCAGGACTTCGAAGGCCGTCGTCGCAACGCCACCGATTACGCGTCGGCCACCCGCGACGTGGCCAAGCTGCTGGCCGGTTTCAAGACCGACAAGCTGGACGGCGTGGTGCTGGACCTGCGCAACAACGGTGGCGGTTCGCTGGATGAAGCCATCGAGCTGACCGGTCTGTTCATCGAGCAGGGCCCGGTGGTGCAGGTGCGCGAATCCGGTGGCCGTGTCACCGTCAACAGCGACCGCAACCAGGGCGTGGCATGGGACGGTCCGCTGGCCGTGCTGATCAACCGTGGTTCGGCGTCGGCGTCGGAAATCTTTGCCGGTGCCATCCAGGACTACGGCCGCGGTCTGGTCATCGGTGAAACCAGCTTCGGCAAGGGCACGGTGCAGAACATCGTCGACCTGGACCGTTGGCCGAGCGGCGAAGCCCAGCGCTTTGGCCAGGTCAAGCTGACCATCGCCCAGTTCTTCCGCATCAGCGGCAGCAGCACCCAGCACAAGGGTGTGGTACCGGACCTGGCGTTCCCGGCCAGCGTCGATGCCAGCGAGTTCGGCGAGAGCACCTACGACAACGCGCTGCCGTGGACCCGCATCGCCGCGGTGCCGCACACCCAGTACGGCAACTTCGCGCCGCTGCTGCCGAAGCTGGAAACGCGTCACGACTCGCGCATCGCCACAGACAAGGAATTCCAGTGGTGGAACGAGGACGTGGAACAGTTCCGTACTGAAGCGGCGAAGAAGTACGTTTCGCTGAATGAAGCGACCCGTCGTGCCGAGCGCGAGCGCCAGGACACCCAGCGCAAGCAGCGCCAGATCGTGCGCAAGGAACTGGGCCTGGCCCTGGACCCGCTGGCCGATGACAGCAGCGATGACGGCCTGACCGGCAACGAGCGCGACATCGTCAAGGATGCCGCCCGCGAGAAGGCCGCCGAGAAGCGTCCGGATCCGTTGCTGCGTGAATCGGCCTCGATCCTGGCCGACGCGGTGAACCTGCTCGAGGCCGACCGTCCGCTGTCGGCGCAGGTGCTGCCGCAGTCCACCGCCGCAGGCCGCTGGGCCGACTGATTGACTGAAAAAGGGGGACGGAGGGATCAAGTCGTTAGTGGCACAAACGACTTGATCCTTCCGTCCCCTTTTTGCATGAACCGGGTACAACGGTGGCGGACGGCACCGGTGTTTTCGACCCGGCGCACACGGGCAGGGGGCTACCCTCGGGGATAACGTCTTCGCAGGAGTACCCATGCGGGCCTCCCTTCTTTCTGCTTCCCTGCTGGCTGCCACCAGTGCCTTGGCATTGACCGCCTGTGGCGGTCGTGCCGCCGACAGCAGTCTGCTGCGGGAGTCCTTCGACTCCGGCGACACCTTCTCGCGCACCGTCGATGGCCGTCCGGTCGAAGCCTGCGAAGCAGCCCGGCGCACGCTGCTCAGCCAGGGCTATGCGATCGCACGCTCGGACGATGCGCAGGTGGAAGGCAACAAGAACTTCCAGCCGCGCGAGGACGACCATGAACAGCTGGTGCTGCGTATCTCGTGCGCGCCGCGTGGCAGCCAGGCGTTGGTGTTCGTCAGCGCCGTGCAGGACCGCTATGCACTGAAGAAGAGCCCGACCTCGGCCAGTGTGGGCGTGGGCGCGCTGGGTTCGGTGTCGCTGCCGTTCGGCAGCAATGACGACTCACTGGTGAAAGTGGCCAGCAGCACGATCACCGATGCCGAGTTCTATCGGCGCTTCTTCCAGCGCCTGCAGCAGTATCTGCCGGCGGCAGCAAAAGCAGAGCCGCAACCGCAGCCGGCCGCGTCGCCGCAGCCTCCTGCCGGGCCTGAGCCCGAACCAGCGCCGGCAGCAACGGACCAGGGCTGAGCGTGCGCGGCAGGGTGATGGCGTGGGCCCTGCTGCTGGGCTGGCCCCTGAGCACGCTGGCCGCTACGGCCGAGTGCAGCCAAGGCCTGCTGCAGCGGCTGGGATGGCGCTTTGAAACCGCAGCGATCACCACGCCACAGGTGCAGGGTGGGCCGGTGTGTGCGCGTGCCTCGCTGGCCGAAGCGCAGGCGGCCGGTGATCTACGCGTGCGTTGGCCGGGAACGCTGGCCGCGGCCGACCGGCAGGCCCTGTTGCAGCAGTTGCTGGATGACCCGGCCACGGTCTGCGCCTACGCCTTTGAACTGGGCGCTGCCGTGCAACGCGCTACGCAGGCACTGCAGGACAATGAATCCTTCCGCTTCACCGGTGTGCAGCTGGGCTGGATCGGCTTTGGCGCACGCGGCGCCCCGGCACAGGGTTGGCAGCGGGGGCGCAGCTTCGGCCGCGGCTATGTACCTGCCGCGAGCAACAGCCGCGCACTGGATGCGTTCTATACGGGCCACGTTCGCGCCGAGTGCGGCGTCGGCCGCCAGGTCGCGCAGCTGGCTACGCAGCGCGAGCTGTACGGCGATGCGGCCTTCGATGCGGAATTCGCGCCCGCCGAACTGTCCATCGGCACGTTCCTTGGCCTGCACGACACCGACAGCATCCTGCTGGGCGCGCAGGCCGGCCAGTTCATGGCCGACGGCAAGGCCGTGCGCACGTCGGCGATGGGGCGGCAGGCCTTTGTCGGGCTGCCGGGCTTCATCGAACACGTCTTCGACAAAGGCACCTTGGACGATCTGAGCAACCAGGCGGAGAACTTCGTCGTGGTGGAGGTGGGCGAAGGCGCGGCGCAGGCACTGGCGGAGCACGGTGGCCTGGCCTGGTATGACCAGCGCAACCGTGCCCTGTGGCAGCTGGCGCAGGGCATTCCGCGGGTCGGCCAACGCTATTTCGAGCGGTTGCTGTACGACCGCGATCCGGCGCTGCGTACGCAGTTGGCCCCGCGCTATCGTGACGTCGTGCAGCAGATGGACCAGTTGCTGGACGATGCGTTCTACCAGCAGTTCGTGATCTACGCGCACCCACGCGGTATACGTCCTGTCGGCTACCACATCATTCGCCTGCTCGATCGGAATCCGCGCACGCCGTTTTCCATCGACCTGGCGTTGCACAATCTGCATACCACGCTCTACCGGCGTTGGCGCGAGGCGCAGTTGCGCCACTGCGCAGCCACCGGCAGGCCAGGCAGCCTGACCCTAGACCCCAACTGAAGGTGAAACAATGGATATTGCAATGATCGGCCTCGGCCGGATGGGCGCCAACATGGCCCAGCGCCTGCACCGCGGTGGCCACCGCGTTGTCGGCTACGACCCGGGCGAGGGCGCCCGCCAGCGCGCCGCCGAGGCCGGCTTGGAGGTGGTCGATTCGCTGGCCGCCGCAGTGGCCGCGCTGCCGGTGCCGCGCGTGGTGTGGCTGATGGTGCCGGCCGGCGAAACCGTGGACCAGACGCTGGGCCAGTTGACCCCGCACCTGGCCGAAGGTGACGTCGTCATCGACGGTGGCAACTCCAACTACCAGGACTCGATCCGCCGCGCCAAAGCGCTGGCCGAAGATGACCTGGGCTACGTGGACTGCGGCACCAGCGGCGGCGTGTGGGGCCTGCAGGAAGGCTACAGCCTGATGGTGGGTGGCGATGCAGCGGTGGTCGAGCAGATCGCACCGCTGCTGCGCACGCTCGCGCCGGCCGAAGATCGTGGCTGGGCGCGCGTGGGCCCGTCCGGCGCAGGCCACTTCACCAAGATGGTCCACAACGGCATCGAGTACGGAATGATGCAGGCCTACGCCGAAGGCTTCGCACTGATGGAGCGCAAGCAGGAAATGGAACTGGACTTGGCCCAGGTGGCCGAGGTCTGGCGCCACGGCAGCGTGGTGCGTTCGTGGCTGCTGGACCTCAGTACCGAAGCACTCAAGCGCAATCCCTCGCTGGATGGCATCGCACCGTACGTGGAAGACTCCGGCGAAGGCCGCTGGACCGTCGCCGAAGCGATCGCGCTGGACGTACCTGCCCCGGTGATCACCCTTTCGCTGCTCGAACGCCTGCGTTCGCGCGAATCCAATTCGTTCACCGACCGCCTGCTGTCAGCGATGCGCAACGAATTCGGCGGCCACGCCATCAAGAAGTCGTAAGTACTGGCCGGGGTCGGATCCCTTTCCGCAGGAAAGGGCTCTGACCCCGCAATTGCGTGAGCGAAGCCAGTCGTGCATGGCTCGACTCTACAAAAAGCCTTCTTTGATCGTTTCGACGTCATCCACGCATGGCGTGGATCTACTGGCTCGACCAAGGTCGACACCCACCAAGAGCAGGCAATGCCGTGTCGCTCCGACAGATTGCGGACAACTGTCGAAGGCGGGGTGGGTCCGGTTGCGGGGGTGTCCGCGGCATGGATGCCGCGGCCAAGCCCCCATGGACGGGTTTACGGCGTCCCCCGCAACCGGACCCACCCCGCCATCCCACGGAATGCCCGCTTTTGACGTTGACGTTGACGTTGATTCGGCAGGTGCAGGGCGCAGCCCTGCCGATCACCCCACCTGCACCCGCCGCCCTTCGCGCGCGCTGTCCATCCCCGCCTGCAGCAACCGCATCACCTGCAGCGCCTGCTGCGCGCTGACCGTCGGCTCGCTCTCACCCTGCATCGCCGCCGCGAAGTCGGCATACAGGCGCCGGTAGTCGCCCGGCAGGTTGTCCACGGTGCTGCGCTGGACGTTGTCCTCCGCATCGCAGTGCAGCAGCTCGCCGTGGCGCGGATCGACGCCCCATCCCGGCGCACCTGGCGCGATGCCGCGACGCAGCTGCGCCTCCTGCACGTCCAGGCCATGCTTGATCCAGCTGGCCCGCGTGCCATGCACGGCGAAACGCGGTGCAGGCGCAGCGACCAGTGAACCGGCATGCACGATCGCGCGATGGCGCGGGTAGTGAAGCACCGCATGGAAATAGTCGATACCAGCGCCGCCTTCGCGCTGCACGGCGAGGTCCGCATCGATCGCCTGCGGACAGCCGAACAGCACCAGCATCTGGTCCAGCAGGTGCGGCCCCAGGTCGTACCACAGGCCGCTGCCCGGCCCGTCCTGCTCGCGCCAGCGTTCGCGCACCTGCGGACGATAGCGGTCGAAATGTGCGTGGCATTCGGCGATGTCACCGAGCGTGCCGTCGGCAAGCAGCGCCTGCAGGGTCAGGAAGTCCGCATCGAACCGCCGGTTCTGGAACACGGTAGCGATGCGTCCAGCGTCGCGCGCTGCGGCCAGCACCTGTTCGGCTTCGCGCACGCTCACGGCGAACGGTTTGTCCACCAGCACATGCTTGCCGGCGGCCAGCGCGGCGATGGCCAATGGCGCGTGCTGTTCGTTCGGCGTGGCGATGACCACCGCATCTACCGCAGGGTCATCGAAGACCTCCTGTGCGGTAGCGCGTACGTGGACGTCGCTGAAGGTGCGCAGCAGCGTATCGCGCTGCGAACTGACCACGCTGTGCAGGGCCAGCCCCGGCGTGTGCTGGATCAGCGGGGCGTGGAAGACGCGGCCGGCAAGGCCGTAGCCGATCAGGGCCAGTTGCAGCTCAGGGCGCATGGGAGGACTCCGCGCAGTTCGTGAAGTGCAGGACAGGAACCTCAGGGTAAACGAGATGACTACGCGCCCGGAAGCTGAACCATTCCCGCTGCGGGTGCGCCCATTCACGTGAGCGTGACCGCAGCGCCACGCCTGCACTACAAGCACTTGGCGACACTGGGCGCACCAACCAGTAGGAGAACCAAACGATGAGCACCACGACCCGTACGCTGTTGGCTTCCGCCCTCACCCTGGGCCTGGCGCTGTCCTCCTCGGCCGCATTCGCCCAGGACGCCGCAGCGAAGAGCCCGCCGAAAACCGATCATTCGGCGATGACCCATGCAGACCGCCATGATTCCAACGAGCCGGTCACCGACAGCTGGATCACCACCAAGGTCAAGGCCGATCTGCTCGCCAGCAGCAATGTGCCGGGTACCGAAGTAAAGGTGGAGACGGTCAATGGCGTGGTCAGCCTGAGTGGCACCGTTGCCACCAAGGCCGAGCATGACAAGGCCATCGCCACCGCCAAGGGCATCAAGGGCGTGACCCGCGTTGATGCCGCCGCACTGAAGGTCAGTGCCGCCAAGCGTTGATCGACGCCGCAGGTTATCGGCAGGGGCGCTCCCACGGGGGCGCCCCTGTTTTGTGCTGTGGCGCCTGCTCGATACGTGCTGGTGGGCGCCCCGCCGAATGACCCATTGCCCCAGAGATGTGACCGGCTGCGCTATATTGCCGGTTCCGCCGTGGCCGGTCCTGCCCGGATCGCACTCCCCGGCTGAGCTGACGAGGAACTATGGCGCTGGTTTTCAGTGATGACATCTGGGATCGCTGGCGACTGCCTGCTTTGGCACTGGCAGCGGCAGCCATCATCGTGGTCCCGTGGTTGACCCTGCGCAAACTGCAGCAGGACAACGAACTGGCCATGGGCTGGGTGACCCATACCCAGCAGGTGACCGTCGCCCTGCAGCAGCTGCAGACCGACGTGCGCGACATCGAGTCGGCGGCGTTGACGCTGTCCAAGGGCGTGGACGCGCCGGGCCTGCGCGAGCGCATGGGCAAGGCCAACGACATCCCCGAGCGTCTGGCCGAACTGGGCCGGATGACCCGCGACAATCCCGACCAGCTGATCCGCATCGGCCGCATCCAGTCGATGCTGGAAGGCCGGCTGGGGGTTGCGCGTGAACTGGCGAAGTCCGAGCCGAACAGCGACCAGCGCGAGCTGGTGCAGGACCTGAGCACGCGCTACCCGATCCGCGGCCTGGTAGAAGAGCTGCAGGCCAGCGAGGAAGCGCTGCTGGCCCAGCGCACCGCGCAGGCGGAGCGACAGAAGCGGCAGACCAACTTCGTGTCGTGGAGCTCGCTGCTGGTGCAGTTGGCACTGCTCGGCCTGGTGCTGTGGCTGCTGCAACGGCAGATCGGCCGCCGCCTGCAGGCAGAGCGGCAGTCGCAGCGCGCTGCGGCACGCGCGGCGTCGGTGCTGCAGACCGTGCGCGAACCGATCGTGCTGCTGGATCGCGAGCTGCGCGTGCAGCTGCACAATCCCGCGTTCTCCGAGTTGTACGGGCTGCAGGATGAGCGCGCCGACGGCCTGCTGCTGGAAGACGTAGGCGAGGGCGCGTGGCGTGACCCGGTGGTGCGCCAGCGTCTGGCCGATGTGTTGCTGCGCGGCCGCGAACTGTGGGATTTCGAACACGAACAACGCACCGTCGACGGCATGTCCCGTTACATGCTGCTCAACGCCCGGCGCATGCCGCTGCCTGACACCGACGATGAAGTGGTGCTGCTGACCGTCAGCGATGTGACCGTGCAGCGTGCGGTGCAGACACGTGTTGAAGAACTGAACCGGCAGCTGGAGGGCAAGGTTGCCCAGGTCTCGGAGGTCAACCGCGAACTGGAAGCGTTCAGCTACTCGGTGTCGCACGACCTGCGCGCGCCGCTACGCCATGTCGCCGGTTTCTCGGACAAGCTGTCGCGCCATCTGGGCGAGGCTGCCGACGAGAAGAGCCAGCACTACCTGGGGGTGATCTCCGGTTCAGCGCGGCGCATGGCCACGTTGATCGACGACCTGCTGGTCTATTCGCGCCTGGGCCGTGTGGCGATGCGCCAGCAGACCGTGGACATGCAGTCGCTGGTGGCCGATACGCGCGCGATGCTCGACGCGAACGTGCAGAGCGAAGCCGAGAGCAGTGGCCACGCCCATCAGGTGGAATGGAGCATCGCGCCGCTGCCGATCGTGGTGGGCGACGAAAACATGCTGCGCCAGGTCTGGCTGAACCTGCTGGGCAACGCGGTGAAGTATTCAGCCAACCGCGAGCCGGCCAAGGTCCGCGTGGACTACCAGCAGCAGCCCGATGGCGGTCATCAGTTCACGGTCAGCGACAATGGTGCAGGCTTTGACATGGCCTACGCCGGCAAGCTGTTCGGTGTATTCCAGCGCCTGCACAAGGCCAGCGACTATCCCGGCACCGGTATCGGCCTGGCCAGCGTTCGCAGGGTGCTGACCCGCCATGGCGGCCGCATCTGGGCCGAAGCCGCACCGGATGCCGGCGCCACCTTCCACTTCTATCTTCCCCCCGTGCTCGACACGGACAAACAGGGCCCCATCGCATGACGACGCTGCGCACCATCCTCCTGGCCGAAGACAGCCCGGCCGACGCCGAAATGGCGATCGATGCGCTGCAGGAAGCGCGCTTGGCCAATCCCATCGTGCACGTCGAAGACGGCGTGGAAGTGATGGATTATCTGCTGCGCCGTGGCGCCTTCGCCAGCCGCGAAGAGGGCCTGCCGGCGGTGCTGCTGCTGGATATCAAGATGCCGCGCATGGATGGCCTGGAAGTGCTGCGGCAGATCCGCGAACACGATGAGCTGAAGCGGTTGCCGGTGGTGATCCTGTCCTCCTCGCGCGAGGAAAGCGACCTGGCCCGCAGCTGGGACATGGGCGTGAACGCGTACGTGGTCAAGCCGGTGGACGTGGACCAGTTCTTCGGCGCAGTGCAGACCCTGGGCAAGTTCTGGGCACTGATCAACCAGGCTCCGGAGATCGAGTAGGCCCATGCCCCTGACCGGTCCCGCGCTCGGCGCATTGCGCATCCTGCTGGTGGAAGATTCCCCGGAGGATGCCGAGCTGATGTCCGAACAGATGCTCGATGCAGGCCTTGAGGCCACCTTCGAGCGTGTCGAGAGCGCGGACGACCTGCGCCATGCGCTGGCGCGCTTCCAGCCGGACATTGTCCTGTCCGACCTGAGCATGCCTGGCTTCTCCGGCGACGACGCGCTGCGCATCGTGCGCGATGCGTTGCCGGAGGTACCTTTCATCTTCGTCTCCGGCACCATGGGCGAGGAGAATGCGGTGGCGGCCCTGCAGAAGGGAGCCAACGACTACATCATCAAGCACCAGCCGGCGCGCCTGCCGTCGGCCGTGGCGCGCGCGGTGCGTGAGGCACGCAGCGCCATCGAGCGCTCGCGGGTGGAAACCGAGCTGATGCGCGCGCAACGGCTGGAAAGCCTGTCGTTGCTGGCCGCCGGGCTCAGCCACGATCTGCGCAACATCCTGCAGCCGCTGCTGATCATGCCGGACCTGCTGAAGGCGCGTACCGAAGATCCGCAGCTGCACCACCTGGCCGACGTGATCGCCGAGTGCGGTCGCCGTGGCCATGAGATGGCCGAATCGATGCTGTCGTTCGTGCGTGGCTCGCGCAAGGCCAGCGAACGCATCCACATCGATGACCTGTTCCAGGCCGTGGCGCTGCTGTTGCGCAGCAACGTGCCCGATGGCGTCCGCCTGGACCTGGTGGTCGAGGATGAGGGGCTGGTGGTCGATGCCAACTACACCGAGTTGCAGCAGGTGTTGTTGAACCTGGCGCTCAACGCGATCCAGGCGATGCCCCAGGGTGGCAACCTGAGCCTGACCGCCAGCCATGGTGGCCAGCGCGATGGCGAGGACTGGCTGCGCATCGCGGTGGTCGATGAAGGCACCGGCATGGATGCGGACACGTTGTCGCACCTGTTCAACCCGTTCTTCACCACCAAGGCCGATGGCACCGGGCTGGGCCTGATTTCCTGCAAGCGCATCGTTGAAGGTGCCGGTGGCAGCATCCACGTCGACAGCCAGCTGGGGCGGGGCACCTGCTTCGAGCTGCGCTTGCCGATGCATGCCAGCGCCGAGGGCGGCGAACCGATCGAACAGCTCGTGGCGCTGGGCAGCGGCCAGTCGATCCTGGTGGTCGATGGTGAAGCCACGCGCCTGTCGCTGTTGGGCAATGCGCTGTCCAGCCAGGGCTATCAGCTGCAGCTGGCCTCCGATGGCCCGGCTGCGCTGCGCTGGATGCAGCAGGAGGCGATGCCGGCGCTGGTGATTGCCGATGCCGGCTCCAAGCTGTTGTCGGCCAGCCAGCTGCTGGGCGAGATGGCCACGCTCGGTTATCGCGGCCCGGCGCTGGTGCTGGAAGATGCTGCCGGGGAAATGCCGGTTGATGTGTTCCCCGCTGGCATCGAGGTGCACCTGCTGCGCAAGCCGCTCCAGATGCAGCAGGTCTTCCGCGCGGTGGCCGACGCGCTGGGCTGAAATCAGGGGTAGTGCCGGCCGCTGGCCGGCATCCGCAATGATCCGACCACACGCAGATGCCGGCCAGCGGCCGGCACTACCGGTCCTGGGGTTCCCACGGGAACCGCGGCAGGCTTTCCACCGCCTGTTCCAGCCGTCGCGACCAGTTCTGGTGGATGTCGGCATACAGCGGCGAATCGGCGCCCAGCCGCAGCTGCTGGCTGATCCGCAGTTCGCCGGCGCGCAGCAGCGCCAGGTCGACCGGCAGGCCCACCGACAGGTTGGAACGGATGGTCGAATCCAGCGAGACGATCGCCGTGCGTGCGGCATCTTCCAGGCGCGTGGACGGGGTCAGGATGCGGTCCAGGATCGGCTTGCCGTACTTGGATTCACCGATCTGCAGATAGGGCGTCTCCGGCGAGGCGGCAATGGCGTTGCCCAGCGGATAGACCATGTACAGGCCGGGCTGTTCACCGGCAATCTGTCCACCGAAGATCAGCGTCGCCTGGGTGTTCACCCCGTCGTGGCCATGCTCGGTGTGCTGGCTCTGTACCTGGCTGTCCACCAGCAGGGAGCCGACGTAGGCCGCAGCCTCGAACAGATGGGCCATGTCGCGCAGGTTCGGTGTGCGCCGCTCCTCGGCATCGCGCTTCAGTCGCGACACCAGCAACTGGGTCGTGGCCAGGTTGCCAGCGGCCATCACCACATAGGCGGCCTGGCCGGGATATTCGAACACGTGCAGTTTGCGGTGCACGCGGACATCGTCCAGCGCGGCATTGGTGCGGGTGTCGGCGGCGAAGACCAGGCCCTCGTCCACCTCGATTCCAACGCAATAGGTCATGTCGGTGCCCTATCATATGCGTCCCGGATTGTAGGCAGGCCGTTGTGACGATGGCATGCCCGCGCTCCACCTGATTGCCGTCACCGGAACCGCATGACCACCGTGCTCCTGAGCCTGGGCAGCAACGTCCATCCCCGCCGCTACCTCCACGCTGCGGTGGCGGCCCTGCGCGAGCGCTTTGGCGCGCTGCAGGTGTCTGCCGCCTACCGCACCGCTGCCGTCGGTTTCGACGGCCCGGCCTTCCTCAACAACGGCGTTGCCCTCGAGACCGACCTGCCGCTGCAGGAACTGGATGACTGGCTGCATGCGCTGGAAGATGCGCATGGTCGTGACCGCAGTGGCCCGCGCTTCTCCGACCGGACCCTGGACGTCGATGTGGTGTTCTATGGCGACCTGGTGGTGGAGGGCCCCGGCCATCTGCGTATTCCGCGCCCGGAACTGAAGCATGCCTTCGTGCTGAAGCCGCTGGCTGACATCGCCCCGGACTTCGTCGATCCGGTCAGCCAGCGGCCGGCACTACCGGTAGTGCCGGCCGCTGGCCGGCAGCATTTCAGCTGACCGTACGCCCACCATCCACGCGCAACGTGTGGCCGGTGACGAAGCTGGCCTCGGCCGCCAGCCAGTACACCGCTTCAGCGATTTCCTCGACGGTGCCGATCCGCGCCAGCGGCGTGCGCGCCAGCAGCGCCTCGCGGGCGAAGTCGTCCTTGCCCTGTTCCGGCCACAGGATCGCACCGGGTGCCACCGCGTTCACCCGCACCTTCGGCGCCAGTTCCAGCGCCAGCGAGCGGGTCGCCATTTCCAGCGCCGCCTTGGCCATCGTGTAGGCAATGTGGTCGCGCATCGGGTCGGTGCCGTGCAGGTCGGTCAGGTTGACGATGCAGCCGTGCTGGCGGCGCAGGTAAGGCGCGGCGGCCTGGGCCAGCAGCAGCGGCGCGCGCGCGTTGACCGCGTACAGCTCGTCCATCGCCTCGGCGGTGACCTGGCCGAGCGGGGTGGGGAAGAAGTTGGAGGCGTTGTTGACCAGCGCATCCAGGCGGCCGAAGTGGGTGACCGCCTGCTCGACCAGATCGGCCAGGGCATCGGCGTCGCGCAGGTCGGCCTGCAACGCCAGCACGCTGCCGGGGCGCTCGTTGTCCAGGTTGAAGGCGGCCTGCTGCAGTTCGGCGCTGGAGGTATGCGCGTGCAGCACCACTGACCAGCCACAGGCGTGGAACTGGCGGGCGATGGCTGCGCCGATCCGGCGTGCGCTGCCGGTGATCAGGGCCACGGGGGCGGTGTCACTCATCGAGGGTCCTCCAAGGCTCGGCTATCCTGTGCACCATTGTCACCGCATTCGAAGACGCCATGCAGCCTACCTTCCCCCTGCCCGAAGCCGATGCCCAGGCCCACAGCGATCAACTGGCCGCCGCCCTGCGTGCCGAGATCCTCGCACAGGGTGGGGCGATGCCATTCTCCCGCTTCATGGAGCTGTGCCTGTACACGCCGGGCTGGGGCTACTACAGCGCCGGTGCCAGCAAATTCGGCGGCAGCGGCGATTTCACCACCGCACCAGAACTCGGCAGCCTGTTCGCCGGCAGCGTGGCCAATGCGCTGGCGCCGGTGTTCGGCCAGCTCGATGCGCACGCACGGATGCTGGAACTGGGCGGCGGCACCGGCGCCTTCGCAGAGGCGGTGCTGTTGCGCCTGGCCGAGCTGGAGGCGCTGCCGGCCCGTTACGCGATCCTTGAACCCAGTGCGGACCTGCGCCATCGCCAGCAGGAGCGCCTGCAGCAGAACCTGCCGCCCGAACTGGCCGGCCGGGTGGAATGGCTTGATCGTCCGTTCGAGGACGACTGGGACGGCGTGGTGTTCGCCAACGAGGTGATCGATGCGCTGCCGACACCGCGCTTCCTCATCAAGGACGGCGAGGTATACGAGGAAACCGTCGAACTGGACGCGCAGGGCAACTTCATCCGTGGCGCGCAGCCGGCCGACCTGCTGCTCAACGGCGCGGTGCGCCATCTCGAGCGCTACCTGGAAAAGCCCTTTGCCGACGGCTACCGTTCCGAAGTGCTGCCGCAGCTGCCGTACTGGCTGCAGGCGGTGGCCGGTGGCCTGCGGCGCGGCGCCATGCTGTTCGTGGATTACGGCTACAACCGGGGAGAGTTCTACCAGGAAGAACGCGATGACGGCACCGTGCGCGCGTTCTACCGCCACCACGTGCACAACGAGATCCATCGTTGGCCGGGCCTGCAGGACATCACCGCATCGGTCGATTTCACTGCCATGGCCGAGGCCGGCCTGCATGGCGGATTTGAATTGGCCGGGTACTGCAGCCAGGCCAGTTTCCTGCTCGGCAACGGCCTGGACCAGGTACTGACCCTGGCCGAGGAGCGCACCGATGAAGTGGGCCGCATCCAGCTGCGCGACCAGGTGAAGAAGCTGACCCTGCCGACGGAGATGGGCGAGCGTTTCCAGGCCATTGGCCTGCAGCGCGACGTTGATTTCGAACCGGCTTTCGAACTGGGCGACCTGAGCTGGCGCCTGTGAGTGCAGCGTCGCCGGTGATCAAGCCGCTGCGGCGGCCGCGCCTGTGGACCGCGCTATGGGTGTTGGCGGTGCTGACGGTGATCGTGGTCTGCCTGATTCCACCACCGCCGATCCCGCTGCCGGAAAACAGCGACAAGGGCGAGCATTTCCTGGCCTATTTCATCCTGGCTGGAAGCGCGGTGCAGTTGTTCCGACGAGGCCGCCCGCTGCTGTGGGTGGGTGCTGGCCTGGTGCTGATGGGCGTCGGCATCGAGTTCGCGCAGGGCGCGTTGACCAGCAACCGCATGGCCGATCCGATGGACGCGGTGGCCAACACCGTTGGCGTGTTGGCGGGGATGGCTACCGCATTGACCCCGCTGCGCGACATCCTGTTGCGCTGGCGGGGGTAAGGCGCGCCAACCAAGGTTGGCGACTACCAAAGGCAGCCAGGCATGGCCTGGCTCTACTGTAGATCCACGCCATGCGTGGATGAAACCCGCCACAGGCAGATCCGCTGTTATTTCCCCAGCGTCACCTCATCCAGCACCCACATCGCCGGGCGCGTGTCGCCGGTGAAGTTGATGCACAGATCACCCGTACCCGAAGTGCCCTTCGGCAATTCCGCACGCAGGGTCACGAAGCCATCGGCATCGGTCTGCGCCGGCAGCGGCACCTGTGCCAGCACCTTGCCCGTGCAGTCACCGCGACGGATCAGCATTTCGCCGTGCGCGCTCCGGGCCTTTTCGAAGCGACGCTTCGGCTCGTCGTGGGCCAGCTGGAAGTAGTACGGAATGCGGCCCGCGCGCACTTCCACGCTGCCGATGCCATCCAGCTGTGCCTGCGGCCAACGCCAGCACGGCTGGAAGATGTCGACGGTGAACACCGCACGTGCACCTTCGCGCGGACCATCATCTTCCAGGCGCAGTACCAAGCCCTTCTCGCCGACGCAGCTGCGCAGTGCTTCGCTGTGCCGCGACAGCAGCGACTGCGCGGTGTATGCCGCCACCGTCGGCTTCGCAGCCAGCGGCTGGCCCTGGTAGAAGGCGGCAGCCTGCACCGTCGCCGGCAGCGTGGACGTCAGTGGCTGCTGGTACAGCGGCGATTGCGCGGTCACCGGTTTGCCGTCGCTGCTGTAGCGCACTTCATAGCCCAGTGGATTGGCCAGCGACACGGTCACCGTGTTCGCCGCGTGGTCATCGGTGTAGGCAACGCCTACTTCGAACGGCGTCTGTGCATACGCCAGGCCCCAGGCGCGATAGCGCTGCAGCTGCGAGGGCAGGCGGGCCAGGAAGTCGCGGAAATCGCGATGCTCCGGCGTGCTCCAGCCGGTCTCGGCCACGGCGGCCAGGCGCGGGAACAGGTTGTGCTGCAGACGCGCGTAGGTGCGCGTGTGCTCGGTGAACATGTTCGCCTGCAGGCCGAGGATGTGCCCGCGCTTGTCGGCGGCCAGTTCGGCCGGCACCGGTTCGTAGTTGTAGAGCTTGGCCAGGTTCACCTGCGTCGGCCGGCCCGGCGGTTCGTTTGGCGAGGCCGTCTGCAGGTAATCCAAGTACAGGTGACTGACCGGCGACATCACCACATCGTGGCCGGCGCTGGCCGCAGCAAGGCCGCCTTCGGTGCCACGCCAGGACATTACCGTGGCCTGCGGCGGCAGGCCGCCCTCAAGGATTTCGTCCCAGCCGATCAGGCGGCGGTCGTGTTGTTCCAGGAAGGTTTCCAGGCGCTTGATGATGTGGCTCTGCATGGCCATCTCATCCTTGATGCCGAGCGCGCGCATGCGCTGCTGCACCTGTTTTGATGCCTCCCACTGGTCCTTCACTGCCTCGTCGCCACCCACATGCACGTACCTGGCCGGGAACAGCTGGATCACTTCTTCCAGCACGTTTTCCAGGAAGGTAACGGTGCCGTCCTCGACGTTGAACAGGTTCGGGAACACGCCCCATTCGCTCAACGGCTTCAGTGGCGTGTTGATCGTGCCAAGTTCCGGATAGGCAGCGATGGCAGCGGTGGCGTGGCCGGGGACATCGATCTCCGGAATCACCTGGATATGCAGCGCGGCCGCGTACGCGATCACTTCGCGGATCTGGTCCTGCGAATAGAAGCCGCAGTACGGATGCTCCTTGCCGCTGACCGGATCGATGCCGCCGTCACCGGCCGGCAGTCGGCAGCTGCCGACCTCGGTCAGCCTCGGGTAGCGCTTGATCTCCATGCGCCAGCCCTGGTCGTCGGTCAGGTGCCAATGGAAGGTGTTGAGCTTGTGCGCGGCCATCGCATCGAGCACGCGCTTGATCTCGTCCAGGCTCTGGAAGTGCCGCGCCGAGTCGAGCATGAAGCCGCGCCAGCTGAAACGCGGCGCATCCTGGATCTGCACGGCCGGCAGCACGCCGTTGCTGCCGCCGGTGGCGAGCTGGGCCAGCGTGGTGGCGCCGTAGAACAGGCCGGACTCGTTGCCGGCCTGCACCACCACGCCCTGCGCGGTGCTTTCCAGCGTGTAGCCCTCGCCACTGTCGCGGAAGGTCGGCACGATCTGGAAGCGGATGCTGCCGCCCTTGGTGACGGCCTTGCCGTTGGCCACTGCCAGGCGCGGCCCACCACTGCGCGCCAGCAGATCGGCGAACTGTGCAGCGACGCGCTGTGCGGCTTCGCCATCGGCATGCAACACGGTGCCCGCGCCGACAGTGATGCCCGCGCCGTTGCCGCGCTGCACGTTGGCCGGTGCGGGAATCAACATCAGGCTGCCGGCGCGCAACTGCGGTCCGGGGCCGGTATCGAGTGCCGGGGCATCGGCGGCCAGTGCCGGCAGCACGGGCAGGGCGGCCAGCAGGCTGCCCAGCAACAGAAGGCTGCGCATCCTGGCGCGGGTGGGCTTCGTCATCGGAAGGACTCCTTGAATCGGGTGCGATGTTCGCTATACATGAAAAACGCCGGGCCCGGAATGACCCAGGCCCGGCGTGCGTGCACGACTCGGCGATGAAGCTGCCGTTGGATCAGTACTTGAAGCGGAAGTTCAGGTAGTACTGGCGACCGTTGCTGTAGAACGAGGTCGGAATGGCCGCGGTCTGGTAGTACTTGTAGGTCGGGTTGTTGAGGTTCAGGCCATCCAGGCTGATGCTCAGCCAGTCGGTGGCCTTGAAGCTCAGCGACGCCGACAGCGTGCCGAAGTCATCCTGGTAGTACGGGTTGGTGCCCGACAGGCTGATCAGGAACGAGGAGCGGTGGGTGTAGCTGACCCGCGCGCCGAAGCGCTCGTTCTCGAAGTAGGCACCCACGTTGTAGGTGTTCTTCGAGGTGCCCAGCAGGTTGTGCGAGCCGTCCGACCAGGTGTGCGCGGTGCTGCCGTTGGCGTAGGTGTAGTTGGCATTGACGCCGAAGTACTCGCCGATCGGCTGCTCATAAGCCACTTCCACACCGGTGACCTTGCCGTCGGCATTGATCGGGGTGGAGATCTGGTAGGTCTCAAGCTGGTTGGTCAGTTCGCTGTACAGCTGGCGCGAAACCACGTCGAAGGCGATGTAGTCCTTCAGGTCCATGTGGTACGCACCAATCGACAGCAGGCCGCGCGGCATGAAGTACCACTCCAGATTGGCATCCAGGTTGGTGGACAGGGTCGGCTTCAGGTTCGGATTGCCGCCGCCGCCGGTCCGGTTCAGATCCGAACCGTACGACGATGCACCCAGTGCCGAGTAATCGGGCAGGGTCTGGGTCTGCGAGGCCGCTACGCGCAGCACCAGCTTGTCGTCCAGGTCGAACTTGATGTTGGCGCTGGGCAGCACGCGGTTGCGCTTGTTCTGGAAGGCCACGCGTTCCCACATGCCGAACAGGCTGCTGACGTCGGCATCGGCGGCATTGCTGACCGCGTTGTAGGTGTTGATGTCCTGCTTGATGTTGACGTAACGCAGGCCCACGTTGCCTGCCCACCAGTCACCACGGAAGTTGGCCTGCACGTAGCCGGCGAAGTTCTTTTCCTTCACCTGCCACTCGGCACCGTAGTTGTGGCGACCGGTCGGGCCGTCGTTGCCCGCCAGCCAGGTGGAGTTGTTGGTTACCGCGTCCTTCAACGCACCCGGGGTGAAGTACCAGATGTTGCGCGGGAAGGTGCCGCCGATATCACCAGCGAAGCCGTTCGGATAGTTGGAGGTGGCACCGTTCTTCAGCGCGCTCCAGATATCACCCGGCGTTGCACCTTCCGGCGACAGCGCTTCGCGCTTGTGGTCGGCAAAGCGCAGGCCGAAGTCGATGGAGCTCAGCACGCCGCCGTCGTTGAAGTACTGGTTGAAGTCGAGCGTGGCCCACTTCTCCTTGTCTTCGGCGGTGACCTGCTGGTTGCCCCAGGTGCCGAAGCTGGTCACGCCGTTGGGCGAAAGGTCGCCGCCGACGTTCCAGTCGATCGGCGAGCCGGCGCCATGGGTAGCCCAGCTGGCGCCACCGCCGCTTCCCACGGTGACCTCGGCGATGTACTGGCGCGGAGTCTCACCGGTGCCCTTGGTGCTGCCGGCCTGGAACTTGGCGGTCAGGCTGTCGCTGATCTGCCAGTCGGCATCGAAGGTGACGTAGCTCGACTTGGCCTTCGACTCACGGTAGATCATGTCGTACACCGCGTAGTTGGTGCCCGGCACGCCCGCATAGGTGGCGTTGGTCAGCACGCCATCCTTGACCACATAACCCGGGTTCGGCGCCTGCACCTTGGCGAAGCTGTTGCCGAACATCATGAAGTTGCGGTTGTAGTTGTTCGCCTTCAGCTCGGAGCTGAAACCGTTCAGGCCCAGGGTAAGGGTGTCGGTCGGCTTGAACTGCAGCGAGACCAGGCCACCCTTGCGCTCACGGGTCTGTTCGAACAGGGTTGAACCCAGCAGGCCGGGAACGTTGACGCCGATCAGGTCCGGATTGGTCTTGGCAACCGGATCACCGGCGCCGATCTTGAAGAAGCCGCCCGGAATTTCCTGTGCTTCACGGCGCAGTTCGCGCTTCTGGCTGAAGCCCTGCACCATCACGCCGAAGGTGTTTTCTTCGTTCTTGTAGTTGAACAATGCCGAGTACTGCGGGTCATTCGACTTGGCCTGGTCCGAACGCACCATGCCGATCGAGCCTTCAGCGGTGAACTGCTTGGAGAACTCCAGCGGCTTGCGGGTGATGATGTTGACGGTACCGGTGGTGCCGCCGTCCTGCAGCTTGGCCTGCGAGGACTTGTTCACTTCAACCGAGCTGACCAGTTCCGACGGCAGCAGCGAGTAGCTGACGCTGCGGCCGACGTTGTTGCCCTGGCTGAGCACGAACCAGTCGGCCGAACCGACGGTGTGGCCATTGATCAGGGTCTGGGTGAGGCTGGGGCTGGTGCCGCGCAGGCTGACACGGTCGGCTTCGTCGAAGCCGCCTTCATCGGCGCTGGACGAGCTGATATTGACGCCCGGCAGGCGCTGCAGGGTGTCGGCAACGTTGTGCGCCGGCAGCTTGCCCACGTCTTCGGCGGTGACCACTTCCACGCGCGCATTGGCGTCGCGCTTGGTGTCCAGCGACTTTTCCATCGAACCGCGGATACCGGTGACGGTGACGGTGTCCAGATCGGTGGCGGTCTGGGCGGCCTGCTGCGCGTGCGCACTGAAGGCGATGCAGCTGATGATGGCGGCCGAAAGCAAGGTCTTGCGGGTATTCATGATGTCTCTCCTCATCACTCGATTGGATGCCGGCGGCGATATGGGATTGCGGTTGCGATGACGTGCGCGGGGCGGCGGCGATGTCCCGGGCATTGGCGTGCCACGTACTGCGTGCTGCGATTGCGTTGAAGCCGTTTCAGGTTCAGGCGTCGGCGTGGAGCAGGTACCAGCTGGCAGCGCCGATCACGCCCAGCTGTCCGTGTTCGACCACCTTCACCGGGATGCGTGCCAGCGCCTCGCCCATCGGCCCCTTCTGCAGGTAGCGTTCGACGAAGGTGCTGGTGCGCAGGTACTCGCGGATCTGCGGCAGGATTCCACCGGCCAGGTAAACCCCGCCGTGGGCGCCATAGAACAGGGCCATGTCGCCGATGGTGCTGCCGAGCAGGCCGCAGAACACATCCAGCGCCTGTCGTGCCAGCGGATCGGTGTCTGCCATTGCTGCGGCGGTGACCGCATCGGGGCTGGCCAGCGCCGGCGCCTGGTCCTGCAGTGCGCAGATCGCGCGGTACAGGTTCATCAGGCCGGGGCCGGAGATGGCATGTTCGATCGACACATGCGCGCGGTCGCGCTGCATGTGGCGGACGATCGCCATTTCCAGTTCGGTGCTGGCGGCCAGGGTCGGCTGCCCGGCTTCGGTAGCCAGTACCACCGGGCCGTTGGCCGTGGGAATCCACAACGCTGCACCCAGACCGGTGCCGGGGCCGACCACCAGGGTCGGGCCGCGCGGTGCGCTGTCTGGGCCGCACAGGTGCAGCACGCCACTGGCATCGACCTGCGCGGCCGCATAGGCCACGGCTTCGAAGTCGTTGACGATGTGCACCCGCTGCAGGCCGACATCGGCCTCGATCTGCCGGGCCGACAACGGCCATGGCACGTTGGCGGTGATCACCGTACCGTCTTCGCGGGCATAGCCAGCGGTGGCGACCACGCAGTGCGACGGGCGCGGGCCTTCGGCCAGGAAGTCGGCGAGGATCGCGCTGAGCCCGGCATGGTCGGCGTTGCGGTACTTGCGGTAATCGAGCACCTGCACCGGATGGGCATCGTCACCACTGGCCTGGACCCGGGCAACACGCACATGGGTGCCGCCAACGTCGGCGGCCAGGAACGAGGGCGCGACGCGGGACAGGACATGGGCCGGGGCGGGATGGCTGGCGGTCACGCGGGCTCCTGCTGCAGGTGGGGCCGGCCCCGGAGAGGGCAACGATGGAGCCGGCGATTGGGGCGGAGTCTGTAACCGCGTTGACAACGATGTCAACGAGTTCGTGACACTTTCGTTGCTGCGCCGCAGCGAATGCAGATCGCCGTAAACGTTTACATGGCGTGAGTACGGCATCCATGGCAGAACCGTTGCAGCAAGGGGCTTCAAGGGCGAAGCGCATTCAGCGCATGGCCGTGCAAGCGCGTTGCGCAGTGCAGCATCGGGTGCGGTGGGCTGTGCATGGAAGTTGACAAACGGTCGTCGTCCACCGAAAGAATGTGACAACGTTGTTCCCAGCCACTCTCCGACGCCGTGTTCTGCGGCCGTCGCCGCAGGAGCCTTCCTGATGTCAGCCGTCCCCGCTGCAAGCGCACGCCCGAACGTGGCCTCGTCCATCGCCATCGTCGGCGTGCTGTTTTTCCTGATCGGCTTCTTCACCTGGCTCAACGGCCCGTTGATCACCTTCGTCAAACTCGCCTTCGAGCTCAGCGAGGTCGGCGCCTTCCTGGTGCTGATGGTGTTCTACCTGTCCTACTTCTTCCTGGCCCTGCCGGCCTCATGGATCCTGCGCCGCACCGGTATGAAGAAGGGCCTCAGCCTGAGCCTGCTGGTGATGGCCGGCGGCGCGGCGTTGTTCGGTGAATTCGCCACCCAGCGCTGGTATCCCGGCGCGCTCGGCGGTCTGTTCGTGATCGGTAGTGGACTTGCCTTGCTGCAGACCGCGATCAACCCGTACATCTCCATCCTCGGCCCGATCGAAACCGCCGCACGGCGCATCGCGATGATGGGCATCTGCAACAAGATTGCCGGCATCCTGGCGCCGATATTGATCGGCACTCTGGTGCTGCATGGCATCGGTGACCTCGACGCTCAGGTGCAGGCCGCCGATGCGGCCACCAAGACCACGCTGCTCAACCAGTTCGCGGCCAAGATCCACGCGCCATACCTGGCCATGGCCGGCCTGCTGGTGGTGCTGGCGGTCGCGGTATTGTTCTCGCCGCTGCCTGAAATCAAGGCCTCCGAGGCCAATGCCACCCCGGCCGGCGCACCGGGCAAGGCCGAGCGCAGCAGCATCTTCCAGTTCCCGCACCTGTGGCTGGGCGTGCTGTGCCTGTTCGTCTACGTCGGCGTGGAAGTGATGGCCGGTGATGCCATCGGTACCTACGGTCATGGCTTCGACCTGCCGCTGGACCAGACCAAGATGTTCACCGCGGTCACCCTGTTCGCCATGCTGATCGGCTACGTGGTCGGCCTGGCGTTGATCCCGCGAGTGGTCTCGCAGTCGCGCTACCTGACCGTCTCTGCGGTACTGGGCGTGGTGTTCTGCCTGGGCGCCTTCTTCACCCATGGCTATGTGTCGGTCGCCTTCGTGGCCCTGCTGGGCTTTGCCAACGCCATGATGTGGCCGGCGATCTTCCCGCTGGCGATCCGTGGCCTGGGCCGCTTCACCGAAACCGGTTCGGCGCTGCTGGTGATGGGCATCGCCGGCGGCGCGATCATTCCGCAGCTGTTTGCCGTGCTCAAGCAGCACATCGACTTCCAGCTGGTGTTCCTGCTGCTGATGGTGCCCTGCTACCTGTACATCCTGTTCTACTCGGTGGTCGGCCATCGCGTCGGCCTGCCGCAGGACAAGGTCTGATCGGCGATGATGGACGGCAGCCAACCCCAGGAAAAGCCGATGCGCAGAGCGACCATCAAGGACGTTGCCGAAAAGGCCAAGGTCTCGCTGAAGACGGTGTCGCGGGTGATCAACAACGAGCCCTCGGTGATGCAGGCCACCCGTGCGCGGGTGCTGCGTGCCATTGCCGAGCTCGACTACGAACCCGATCCGTCGGCGCGCAACCTGCGCAGCGGCACCACCTTCGTGATCGGGCTGGTGTACGACAACCCCAACCCGTACCACATCATCGGCGTGCAGAACGGCGTGCTCGCCGCCTGCCGCGAAACCGGCTTCGGCCTGCAGATCCATCCGTGCGATTCCAGTTCGCCGCTGCTGGCCGATGAACTGGCCGATTGGGTGCAGCGCTCGCGCCTGGCCGGGTTGGTGCTGACCGCACCGATGTCCGAACGTCGCGACCTGGTCCAGGCGCTCACCGCGCGCGGCATCAAGCTGGTGCGGATCATTGCCGCCACCGAAGATCCGGCCGATGGCGCCTGCGTGTTCGTCGACGACCGCGAAGCTGCCTATGAAATCACCGAGCACCTGATCCAGCTGGGCCACCAGCGCATCGGCTTCCTCTGGGGTGGCACCTCGCACCGTTCTTCGGGCGAACGCTACGCCGGTTACGAGGCCGCGCTGAAGGACTACGGCATGACCTTGGACAAGCATCTGGTGGTGCAGGGCGACTACACCTTCGACGATGGTTTCCGCGGTGCGCGGCGCCTGCTGGCACTGCGCGAACCGCCCACCGCCATCTTCGGTTCCAACGATGAAATCGCCGCCGGCGTGCTGGCCGCAGCGAAGTCGGCCGGCATGAACGTGCCCTACGACCTGTCCATTGCCGGCTTCGAGGACAGTCCGTTCTCGCGGCAGTCGTGGCCGCCGCTGACCACCGCCAAGCAGGCCACCGAAGACATCGCCCGCCATGCCGCGCGCCTGCTGATCGCACAGCTGCGCAGCGATGCCTACGACGATGCGCCGGCGCCGCTGCACAACCAGGGCTTCGTGCCGCAACTGGTGGTGCGCGGCTCGACCGCACCGATGCGTCCTGCCGCCGCGCGCCCCCTTCCTTCCGATCCTTCCTGAGCCTGCCATGTCGCTGTCCGATCCCACCGCCACCCTGATGTTCGCCGAGGCTGCCGAAGCGGCCGAGGTCGTTGCCCGCCAGTTCGCCCGCAACCACGCCGTGATGGAGACGCTGGCAGCCAGCCTGCGCGCTGCGCCGCCGCCGTTCGTGGTGACCTGCGCACGTGGCAGCTCCGACCATGCCGCCACCTACGGCAAGTACCTGCTGGAAACCCAGCTGGGCCTGGTCGTTGCCTCGGCCTCGCCATCGGTCGGTTCGGTCTACGCCGCACCGCTGCAACTGCGCGGTGCGTTGTTCATTGTCATCTCGCAGTCCGGCAAGAGCCCGGACCTGCTGCGCAATGCCGAGGCGGCCAAGGCCGCTGGCGCGCGCGTGGTGGCGCTGGTCAACGTCGAGGATTCACCGCTGGCACAACTGGCCGACACGGTCATTCCGCTGCATGCCGGCGTGGAGAAAAGCGTGGCCGCGACCAAGAGCTACCTCGCTTCGTTGTCCGCGCTGCTGCAACTGGCGGCGTACTGGAAGCAGGACAGCGCGCTGCGCAATGCACTGGACCTGCTGCCCGATGCGATGCGCGAGGCCTGGCAGTGCGACTGGAGCGCGGTGACCGATGGCCTGGTGGAGGCCAACAACCTGTTCGTGCTCGGCCGTGGCCTCGGCCTGGGTGCGGCGCAGGAAGCTGCGCTGAAGTTCAAGGAAACCTGCAGCCTGCATGCCGAGGCCTACAGCTCGGCCGAGGTAAAGCATGGTCCGATGGCGCTGGTCGATCGCGGCTTCCCGGTGCTGGCCTTCGCCCAGCCCGATGAAACCGGCGCCGGCACCCGTGCCGTGGCTGAAGAGTTCACCGCACGTGGTGCCCAGGTGTGGCTGGCCGGTGCCGGCGGCAATCTGCCGGTCGCTGCCGCGCCGCATCCGCTGTGCGCGCCGCTGCTGACGGTGCAGAGCTTCTACCGCGCGATCAATGCACTGGCGCTGCGCCGTGGCTTCAACCCGGATCTGCCGCCGCATCTGAACAAGGTGACGGAGACGGTGTGATGGCAACCGTCCTGCGCAATGCCCGCATTCTTGCCGGCGATGAGTTCCGCGATGATCTTGCGGTGGTGATCGAAGACGGCCACATCAGCGCGCTGCTGCCCGACGCGGCGCCGCAGCTGGGTACGGCCGACGAGCAGGTGGATCTGGGCGGTGGATGGCTGCTGCCCGGCTTCATCGATGTACAGGTCAATGGCGGTGGCGGCGCGCTGTTCAACAACACGCCCGACGTCGAGTCGCTGCGCACGATTGCCCGTGCGCATCGTCGTTTCGGCACCACGGCGATGCTGCCGACCCTGATCAGTGACGATGTGGTCGTGATGCGCGAGGCGATCGGCGCGATGCGCCAGGCCATCGCGCAGGGCGTGCCGGGCGTGATCGGCATCCACCTGGAAGGCCCGTACATCGCACCGGCGCGCAAGGGCACGCACGATGCCAGCAAGTTCCGCGTGCCGGACGAGCAGGAAATCGAATTGGCGTCGTCGCTGGACAACGGCGTGACCCTGCTGACCCTGGCGCCCGAGCGCGTGCCGCTGGAGACCATCCGCGCGCTGGTCGAGCGTGGTGTGATCGTCGCCGCTGGCCACACAGCCGGTACCTATGAAGAGATCCGTGCCGGCCTTGATGCCGGCATTCGTGGCTTCACCCATCTGTACAACGCGATGTCGCCGCTGCAGGGCCGCGAGCCCGGCGCGGTCGGCGCGGCGCTGGAAGATCGCGACAGCTGGATCGGCATCATCGTCGATGGCGTGCACGTGCATCCGGCCAGCCTGCGGGTAGCGCTGGCGGCCAAGCCGCGTGGCCGCCTGCTGCTGGTGACCGATGCGATGCCGCCGGTCGGTGCCGACGATCCGAGCTACGTGCTGTATGGCGAAACCATCACTGCCATCGACGGCGTGGTGCGCAACGCGGCCGGCTCGCTGGCCGGTTCGGCGCTGGACATGGCCACTGCCGTGCGCAACACCGTGCAGTTGCTGCGCCAGCCGCTGGCCGAAGCCGCGCGCATGGCCTCGACCTATCCGGCGCAGTTCCTCAATGTCGATGATCGCCTGGGTTACATCGCCGAGGGCTACCAGGCCGACCTGGTGCTGCTGGACGACGCGCTGCAGGTGCGTGGTACGTGGATCGCCGGCCAGTACGAGGCGGCCTGACGATGAGCAGCGCGCCGCCACGCCGGTTGGGTTCGATCGACGCCCTGCGCGGCATGACCGTGGCGGCGATGCTGCTGGTCAACAACCCAGGTGACTGGAGCGCGGTGTTCGCACCGCTGCGTCATTCCGAATGGCACGGCTGCACGCCGACCGACCTGGTGTTCCCGTTCTTCCTGTTCGTGGTAGGCGTGTCGATGGCCTTCAGCGTTGCACCGCGCGCGCTGGATGCGGCCGCACGGCCAGCACTTGCACGTGGCGTGCTGGAACGCGCACTGCGCATCGCCGTTGCCGGTGTGCTGCTGCACCTGCTGGTGTGGTGGGCACTGCACACGCACCATTTCCGCATCTGGGGCGTGCTGCAGCGCATTGCGCTGTGCGCGGCCGTGGTGGGCGTGCTGGCGGTGTATGCGCGCCCGCGCGTGCAGGCGGCCGCGCTGGTGGCGCTGCTGGTGGGCTACACCGCGCTGCTGCTGGGCGTGGGTGACCTGGTGCCGTGGACCAACCCGGCCAGTCGCCTGGATACCACCTTGTTCGCGCCATGGATCTACCAATGGCAGGCCGATACCGGTCTGGGCCATGACCCGGAAGGATTGCTGAGCAGTCTCGGCGCATTGGCCAGCACCGTGCTGGGCCTGCTGGCCGGCGGTCTGCTGCGCAGTGGCCGCGCCGGTGCATTGGCCGCGCTGGGTGCGGTCACCGCCGTGCTCGGCCTGCTGCTGGCAACCGTACTGCCACTCAACAAGCAGCTGTGGACGCCCAGCTACGTGCTGTGGACCGGTGGCCTGGCCGCGCTGGCATTGTGGCTGGGCCACCTGCTGATCGACCGCAAGGGATGGCCGGCACTGGGCCGGCGCTTTGGCGTCAATGCGATCACCGCCTATCTGGGTGCCTCGGTGATGTCAGTGATCCTGCTGGCGACCGGCGCCTGGGGGTGGGTCTGGCAGCAACTGGCTGCGGCGATGCCGCAGGCGCTGGAGCTGGCCTCGATGCTGCAGGCGTTGGTGTTCGTTGCGCTGTGGTGGGGCGTAGCCTGGTGGCTGGACCGACGTCGCATTTATCTGAAGATCTGAGCGCGGCAGAGATGGTGGAGAACGGCCCATCCACGCATGGCGTGGATCTACTGTGCTGGTGGGTTGCGGGGTCATCCACGCATGGCGTGGATCTACTGGGCCAGGATTGCAGTAGATCCACGCCATGCGTGGATGCTCTTGGCAGGCTGACGAAGGTGAACTGGTTCATCGACATGCGGACCGCGTGAGCGCTTCCCGGTTTCACATCGAAAACGTGACCGCTTGCCTGCAATTTCACCTATCGAAACCATTCATGGCAGGGCAGACTGCATCAGCAGTGTCGTACAGACCATCCGCAGTTCCTGATCCCCGACCCAGGAGTGCTGTATGTCCCATGTCGTCCCGCGCGGGTTCCGCCAACGCCGTCTGACCGTTTCCCTTCTGCAGATCCTGGCGATGCCCTCGTTGCTCGCCTTGTCCGCCCCTGCCGCCTGGGCCGGGTGCGATGCGACGGCTCCCGTCGCCGGGCAGACCGTCACCTGCAGCAGCACCGCCCCCAATCCCGAGACAGCAGCCATCAGCGCCAGTGGCGCTGCAGGCATCACCGTGAATGTTGGCAATGGCGCGCAGCTGCAGCAGGCCGGAGCGGGCAGCGCCATCTCCCTGCTCGGCGCTGGCGGGCACGTGCTCACCAATCTCGGCGCCATCAGCTCGGCGAGCGGTACTGCGGTACAGCTTGGCGGTGGCAGCCGCGTCGACAACACCGGCAGCATCAGTTCCGGCAGCGGTATCGCACTGCAGTTCAGCGGTGCCGGCGACAGCGAGCTGGTCAACCGCGGCACCATCAGTGGCAGCAGTGGCGTGCAGTTCGGTGCCGGCAACGATCGTCTGCAGATGCTGGCCGGCAGCATCAGCGGCGGCGTGCAGCAGGGCGATGGCAACGATGTGCTGCTGCTCAGCGGCGGCACCATCGACAGCCTCGACCAGGGCAATGGCGATGACCAGCTGACCATCAACGCCGGCACCATCACCGGGCTGGTGACGCAGGGCAGTGGCCGCGATGATTTCGTCATGACCGGCGGCACCATCGGCGCCCTGCAGCAGGGCGACAACATCGACACCTTCCGCATGAGCGGTGGCCGCATCGTCGGCGCGTTCGAAGATGGCGACCAGGCGTGGATGACCGACGGCCGCATCGGACGCGTCAACATGAAGCTGGACAAGAACCTGTGGGACATGTCCGGCGGCACCGTCGACGGCAACGTGGTCACCGGCTTCGACACCGACACCATCATCATCTCCAACGACGCCTACATCGGCGGCAACATCAGCGTCAGTGGCGGCGCCGACAGCGTCACCATCACCGGTGGCACCGTGCGTGGCCAGGTGCTGCTGAGCACCGGCAACGACACCTTCAACTGGAACGGCGGCGGCATCGTGTACGGCGCCATCGACGCAGGCCCCGACGACGACGTGGCCACGCTGAGCAACCTCAACCAGGGCAACATCGGCGCGGTACCGCTGTTTGACGGCGGCAGTGGCAATGATCGTCTCAGCTTCAGCAACGTCAAAGGCAGCGGCGTCGGGCGCTTCCAGAACTGGGAAGCGATCAGCCTGGCCAGCAGCACCGAGCTCACCTTCGATGGCGATCTGGTGCTCGGTGACAGTGTCAGCGGTACCGGTTCGCTCATCCTGGATGACACCAGCACGATCTATGCAGGCAGCGGGGCGCATGCAGTGCGTCCCTTCAGCGGCAGCGCGTTGGTCAATGTGGTCAACGCCGGGCGCATCGATCTGACCGGCTCTGCGCCGGGCGATGTATTTACCGTGCGCGGCAATTATCGCGGCGATGGTGGCGGACTGTACCTGCGTACCGTGCTGGCGGCGGACAACGCCACCAGCGACCGACTGGTGATCGACGGCGGCACGGCCACCGGCAGCACCGGCATTGGCATCCTCAACGCGGGCGGCAGCGGAGCAGCCACGCTGGTCGACGGCATCCTGGTGGTCCAGGCGCTGAACGGTGCCACCACCGCACCCAGTGCCTTCTCGTTGTTCGCGCCGGTCTCGGCCGGTGCCTACGAGTACTTCCTGTTCAAGGGCGGCGTCAGTGCGGGTACCGGTGAAAACTGGTACCTGCGATCGACAGTTGCGGTCGGGCCGGGCCCCGCGCCGAACGGTGGTGGCGAAGTGGTTCCACCGCCACCGCCGACACCGCCCGTCGCGCCGCCGCCTCCGATTCCCCCGGCACCCCCACCGCCACCGGAGGGCGCAGTCGATCCGGACCTGACCGCAGGCGAAGCCGCACCGCCGCCACCGCCGCCGGAACCTGCGCCCGTAGCGCCGCCCAGCGATCCACCCGTGCCGGACGTGCCGGTGGCCGGTGGCAGCCTGCCCGGTACCGGTTCGCCGCCGCCCACTGCGGGGGCAAGACCTGCCGCACCGGACGAGAACGGCCTGGTGCCGCTGTACCGCCTGGAGACCGCGGCCTACGCCGTGGTATCACCGCTGCTGCGCGAGACCTCGCTGGCCAGCTTGGGGACCTTCCATGAGCGCCAGGGCGAACAGCGACTGCTGTACAACCAGGGCGCCTTCCGCACGGCATGGGGACGGCTGGTCGGGCAGAGCAGCGAGATCCACTGGAAAGGCGATGCACGGCCCGGCTTCGATGGTGACGTGATGGGTGTGCAGGCAGGCCTGGATGTGTGGGCTGCCAGCGGTGACAGCCACCGCAACCAGATCGGCGTGTTCGTCGGCCGCACTCGCGCCGATGGCAGGATCACCGGCCTGGCCGTGGGCTGGGACAACGTTCTGGTGGGCCAGAGCCGGTTGGACGACAAGCACGTGGGCCTGTACTGGACGTTGACCGACAGCAGCGGCGGCTACATCGACGCAGTGGCGATGCAGAGCCGCTACGACGGCCGCACGCGCTCCTCGCGCGGGCTGGGCATCGACCTCAAGGGCGATGGCACCACGCTCTCGCTGGAAGCGGGCAAGCCACTGCTGCAGTTCGGGTAGTCATCGTGGTGGCTGGAGCCGCAGCTGCAGGTGATCTGGCAGCGCAGTTCACTGGATGACCAGCGTGATCTGGTGTCCACCGTTTCCTTCGATAACGACAACGCCTGGACCGGCCGCGTCGGCCTGCGCCTGGCGGGCGATTACCAGTTGGCCGACAACGGCTGGCAGCCGTACTTCAAGTTGAATTACTGGCATGGCCGTTCGGGAGAGGACCGCATCCTGTTCGACAGCGACGCGATCATCAATTCGCAGCGCTCGCGCGCACTGGAAGCCGGTGTCGGCGTGGTCGGACGTTTCAACCGCGCGATCAGTGCGTATGCCGTGGCCGACTATACCCGCGAGGTTGGTGGCAGCGACAACGGCAAGCGCCGCATCATCGAAGGCAACATCGGCCTGCGCGCGGATTGGTAGCGCCCTTCGCTTTGGCCGCTTTGGTGGGTGCCGACCCTGGTCGGCACGAATCCAACCGACGCCATGAACCGCTCTGGTAGGTGTCGACCTCGGTCGACACGCCCTTCCACCAGTCAAGCAATCCCAATGCCGCCACATCACAACGGCGAACGCCCCAGCAACGCGCCCGCGTGTTCGGCCAGCAGCTGTACCGCATGCAGCAGCCCTTCCTCGGTCTGTGGCGGGCACTGCGCCTCCGCGTCGTCCAGTTCACGCGCCGCCTGCGTCGCCAGCAGCACACCCCCCAGCGCCGACAACGCCAGCAGGCAACGCGTGGTGCAGGCCAGATCGCGCGCACGCGCCGGCGTGATGCGCAGCTCCGTCCACGGCTCGCCGTCAGCGGCGTGGCAGCGCGTGACCTCGCGCAGCCGCTTGAAGAAGGCGGGCGTGGGAGCAGCTTCATCGGCTTCGGTCAGTGCGTCTTCCAACGCTTCGGCAGTGGCATTGGGCAGCTGCAGGTCGGGCAGGGCATCGCCCAGCAATGTGTGCAGGCGGGGATAGGTGGGGTAGAGCGTAGTCATGGCAGCAACCTCACAGGGCAAGGCCACCTGCGGGATGCAAGGTGGCGGGCGGTGCGGGTTGGCGTGCCGGTCAAAATCCAAGCGAAAAAGCCGACGGATCGCGAGGATCCCCACGCACCGCCCGCCATGGGCGAGCAGGTGCATTGTCGTGATTGCCGCTGAATCGGCAATCTGATCGCTTGAATGTTTGATTCGGGACGCCAATCCCGGCCAGCGCAGGTGGCGCTGGCACAGCGACCTTCGCGCTTTTGCGGTCGCGCTGACATGGGCAAAGTTGCAAATCGATACGACGCGCCCTGCCAAGCCAAACACGACAGGGTGCGCGATGGAACACACCGCTCCGGCACCGTTATGCTTCGCCTTCATCCAACGACAGGGAGATGTCGATGCGAAACAGCAAGGGACTGCCGGCACGAGCCGCCTTGATCGCCACGCTGCTGGCAGCGACCGCTGCCACTGCGGCCGACACCATCGAGATCCCCTCACCCGCCGCGCAGGCACAGCTGCTGGACATGCTCGAACGCGAGGCGCTGTACCGAAGCAGGGTCGACTGGCCAGTCACGCGCACGCGGTTGAAGGACGCGCAGGGCGATCCGGCCAAGGTCCGGACCGTCCTGGCCGAGGCCATCGGTCGCAGTTCAGGCGGTCACGGCAGCTGGATGACCCCGCAACGACAGCAGCAACGCGTGGAGCGTTTCGCCCGCGAAAACGCCACCGCTGCTGCCCGCAGCGAAAGCGACGCCACTCGCGCACGTGACCCGCGTATCGGCCAGGTGCTGATCGAGGGCTATGCGGCAGACCCCGGTGCGCCGCCGCAGCAGCTGCAGCAACAGAACATCCAGCGTGCGGTGAGTTGGCAGAACATCATCCGTGAAAAGGACAGCACGCCTCGCTGTGGCTGGATCGTCGACCTGCGCGACAACACCGGCGGCAACATGTGGCCGATGCTGCTGGGCGTTGCGCCGCTGCTGCGCACCTCGGCAATGGGCGTCGAGGACGTGGGATCATTCGAGACCGCCGACGGTCCGGTACGGTGGCAGACCACCGGCAGTGGTGTGCGCATGGGGGAGGCGACGCGTCTGGATTTCGGCCAGCCCGGCTATCTACCCAGCCTTGTTGGCGCTCCGGTGGCAGTGTTGACCGGCCCGCGCACCGCCAGTTCCGGCGAGGCGACCGTTCTGGCGTTCCGCGGCCGCGCGCAGACCCGCAGTTTCGGCCAGCCCACGGCGGGTGTATCGACTGCCAACGTGGTGCGCCGACTGGTGGACGGCAGCGCGTTGGTGCTGACCACCAGCGTCATGCGCGATCGCAACGGAAATGGCGACGGGCGGAAGATCGTGCCGGACCAGGCCACCGCTGGCGATGACGCCACGGTGGCGGCGGCCGAAGCCTGGTTGCTGGCCCAGCCCGCCTGTAAAGAGGGCTGAGCCATGCTGCTGATCGGCCAACACGAACGGGTGCTGATTGTCGGCCCCACCGAATCGCACCACTGCCTGCGCTGCCAGACCGAAACCGAATTTGCCCCCCAACTGCGCTACAAGATGGCGCGCATCGACCTGCTGTTCGGCTTCGTCTACCAGCGTCGTTACGAGCTGGCCTGCACCGGCTGCGAACACGGCTGGGTGCTGGATACCGAAAGCATGGATCAGCAGCTGGGCGGGGTGCCGATCCCGTGGCGACACCGCTTCGGCCTGCCGGTGATGCTGGTGGTGGTGGCCGGGCTGGCAGTGGCGGGGTGGATGTGGCGGCAAGGGCACGGTGGTTGAGGACGCGGCCTGCTAAAGTTGCAGCCAGCAATCACGTACCGGAACCGACCATGGACCACGAAACGCCGTTCGAACCCGCCAACGACCTGGAAGTGCGCCTGTTGCAGGCCCAGGACGGAACCCTCACGGCCTCGCAGTTCCTCGATGGCCTGCTGACCGCGCCGGTGTTCGTGCTGCTGGACAAGGCCATCGGTGAAGACGGTGCCTGGGACGAGAGCATTTCGCCGCTGGTGCTGACCAGCGAAGGCGGGGAGCCGATGTTCGCGGTGTTCACTGCGCCCGAGCGCGCGGAAATCTGGCACGAGCAGCTGCCGCAGTTCGCCCATGCCATGCCCATCGCGGTGCATGCGCTGCTGTCGGGCATCGGCGAGGGCGTTGGCCTGGTGCTGAACCCGGGCCTGGACGTGGGCATGGAGATGATTCCCGACGCGGTGGCGCAGCTGAAGGAACGTGCTGCGGCGATTACACGTGGGATGGCGCACTGATAAAAGCTGTGGTTGCCGGCCAGCGGCCGGCACTACCAGATGCTTCAGCGCGCGGCGGCAATGGCCTTCACCCGCGCCTTGGCCAGCGCTTCGCCAATGGCTGGACCCTTCAAATGGGTGGTATCCAGATCACGTGCCTGCACTGACAGCGCCGCCTGGTGCAGGCGCTTCAGCGTTTCGCCCTGCGGGTAGTCGCTGTCCTCGAAACCGAGCCGGCCGCGCTTGTCGGCCTCGCAGCACAGCGCGATGCGCGCCACCCGTTCCGGCCGGCGCAGTGCATCGCAGCGGCCCAGCAGTTCCAGCACGGTGGCATCGCGCAGTTCGTCGATGCGATGCACGTTCAGATGCTCGCGACAAACGGCCTCGGCCAACTGCTGGTGCTCGGCCGGAATCTTCAGGCGCGCGCACAGTGCTTTCAGCGGCGTGATGCCGCGCTGTTCATGCATGATGTGGCGCGGCCATTCCTCGGGCGGAGTCAGGCCCTTGCCGAGGTCGTGGGTCAGTGCGGCGAAGCCGACCAGGTCATCACCGGGCGCCAGCTTCGCGGCCATGTCGCTGACCATTTCCTGGTGGACGCCGGTATCGACTTCCGGATGGAATTCCGCGCGCTGCGGCACGCCGTACAACGCTTCCAGCTCCGGCAATATCGGGCCCAGCGCGTGCGCGTCGTGCAGGGTGCGCAGGAACGCGGACGGGCGTTCGCACACCAGTGCCTTGCGCAGTTCCTGCCATACACGTTCCGGCACCAGTGCGTCGAGCTCGCCACTGGCGGCAATCTCGCGCATCAGTTCCATGGTTTCCGGCGCGACGGTGAAACCGAGCGAGGCGAAGCGGGCCATGAAGCGCGCCGCGCGCAGCACGCGCAGCGGGTCTTCTACGAAGGCGGGACCGACATGGCGCAGCACGCGCTGCTCGATGTCGCGCGCGCCGCCATAGGGGTCGACCAGCGCGCCGCTGTCTTCATCGCAGGCGATGGCGTTGATGGTGAAGTCGCGGCGCTGCAGGTCTTCTTCCAGCGTCACCGCCGGATCGGCATCGACCACGAAGCCGCGGTAGCCACGGCCGGATTTGCGTTCGGTGCGCGCCAGCGCGTATTCCTCGCCGGTCTTCGGGTGCAGGAAGACGGGGAAGTCGCGGCCTACGGCGGTAAAGCCCTGCGCTTCCATCTGCGCAGGCGTGGCGCCGACGACGACCCAGTCACGGTCGCCGGCAGGGCGCTGCAGCAGGCGGTCGCGCACGGCGCCGCCGACAAGATAGATCTTCATGCGGGGGATGATCGCATGCTGGGCATGGATGTACCGGTAGTGCAGGCCGCTGGCCGGCTACCCTGGACAATAACGGATGCCGGCCAGCGGCCGGCACTACCGGATGTCGATCAATCCCCGCCCTGGTCCGCGTCGGCGGCGCAGGTGAAGCTCTTGCGCTTGTCCACCAGGCGGCCCATCAGGCGGTCGCTCAGCGGCAGTGCGTCGCCGTTGAGTCGCCAGTCGTAGATCACGCTGAAGGCCAGCACGCGGGCCACGTACTCGCGCGTTTCCTTGTAGCTGATGGTCTCGATCCACAGGTCCGGATCGAAGCCCGGGCGCTGGGTCTGCCAGCGTGCGGTCGGCGTTGGGCCCGCGTTGTAGGCGGCGATGGTCACGTAGGGCAGGCCGTCGTACTTGTTCATCAACTGACGCAGGTACGCGCTGCCGATGGCGATGTTGGTGTCCGGGTCATACAGGCTGTCAGCGCCGCCGTAGCCGGTCAGGCCGATGGACTTGGCCACACCAGCGCCGGTCGCCGGCAGCACCTGCATCAGGCCCATGGCGTTGGCAGGCGAACGCGCGCGCGGGCTGAACACGCTTTCCGCACGGATTTCAGCGGCCACCCAGGCAGGATCCAGCGCATTGCGCGCCGACTCGCGACGGATCGTAGCGTCGTGGTGCAGCGGGAAGCGCAGGTCGTACAGGCGCTGCTCCTGCTTCTGCTTGCCGAGCGAGAACACCGCGCGGTCGAACCAGCCGTTGTCCTGCGCCACGCGGACCGCGAGACGACGCTGGGTGTCATCGAAGCGCGACAGTGCGTTGTTCCATTCGGCCACCGCCCAACCGGCGCGGTCGATCTGGTACAGCGCCATCGCGCGCTGGATGGCCGGATCGCGCGCCACCGCGGCCTGCGCCTGCGCGCTGTCGTTGGGCTTCCACGGGCACAGCGTGTAGGGCTGCTGCAGCTTGTCCGCAGCGAGGAAGCCATGGAAGGTCGGTGCGCGCGCAGCTTCGCGGAACAGCGGCTGCGCCTGCTGTGCCTGGCCGGTCTTTTCCAGCATGCGGCCTTCGAAATAGCGCCAGCGTGAATCGTTGCGCTGGGTCGGGCCCATCTTGCGGATCGCTGCCAGCGTGGCCGGCCAATCGCCGCGCGACATCGCTTCGCGTGCGCGCCATTCGTGCAGGCGTTCGTCATAGGCCGCATCGGGTACGGCATTCAAGCGGCGGGCAGAGTCGGGCAGGTAGGACGCCACCGTCCACAGCGCGATCTGGTAACGCACCTGGCCCTGCTGTTCGGCGCTCAGGCCCAACGCCTGCGCGTACTGCGGCAGCTGCTGTTCGGTGGCATCCGGGTCGGCCTTGGCCAGCTTGGCCAGGCCATCGGTGGCGATGCGCCGGCTGCGCTCGTTGCGCGGCCAGTTCAGGGCACTGGCATTGGGTTTGTCGACGAACGCGGCGTAGATAGTGGCCTGTGCAAGGTCACCGGCCGGCAGGCCGCGGGCGGCCGTACGCATCACCGCCGGCTGCTGTGCATCGGCAGCGGCATCGATACGCTCCCAGCGCAGCACATCGCTCATGCCACCTTGCGCCTGCAGCACGGCGAACACGGCGTCGCAGGCATCAGGCAGCGACTTGCCGTTCTTGCGCCACAGATCCTGGGCTTCGCCGATCCACTGCGGGTCCACCTTGCCGGTGGCCTGGCGCGCCGTCAGCTGCGCACAACGCAGGCCGATATTTTCGGTCGGAACCCAGTTGGCCAGCAGTGTCGGCCAGTCCTGCCGGCGCGCTACAGACGGCAGCCAGGCGCTGCGGAAGCTGTTGGCCACGGCCTGGCCCTGGTAGCGCTTGAGGAAGGCCTGCGCCTGCGCCGTATCGACGGTGTCGATGTTGCGCCGCAGGTTGGCGAACTCCAGCCAGCCATACGCTGGATGGCGGCTGAGCGCGGCGGCCTGGCCGGCATCGTACTGGCCCCGTTCGGCGGCGGCGATGGCGGCCTTCAACTGGGCGTTCTGGGCATCGAGGGACTGGGCACTCGCGCAGCCGATCAGCAGCGTGGTGGCCAGCGGGAGCAGGGACAGGGCGGTCGAAGATCGTCGGGTCATAGCGACCAGCATAGCGGGCGGTGGCTGAATTCAGTTTCGCATTGCGTACACGGTGGCTGCCCTGTTGCAAACGGCCTGCTTTGGCGGTGGGTCAGGCGGGATGCTCGGGCCGGTCCAGGGCGGAATTCGGTGAGCGTGGTCGCATAAAGCCCGCTTTGAAGGCGTTTCACTCAGTTGACGCTTTTGCCAATTGAAGCGGTCGCAGTACGCGTGCCTGCTGCAGTCAAACAGGAGCAGCCGCTCCGTCCCTGCAGAGGCCCATCGCATGTCAGTCCAGCCCACGCCATTCAGTCCTGTCTCGGTTGCCGTCATCCAGTTCGATCCACAATGCGGGTCGGAAAACGTTTCGGCCAACATCGAGCGGGCGCGGCTGCTTGCTGCACAGGCCGTGGAGCGGGGCGCGCACCTGGTCGTGCTGCCGGAGCTCTGCTCCACCGGCTATTCATTCGACAGCCGGGCAGAAGCGTTTGCGATGGCTGAATCCGTGCCTGATGGAACGACGGCGCAATACTGGGAGGCCTTCGCGCGCGAGGCGGGCATCCATCTGGCCGTGGGCATTGCTGAACGCGATGGTGCCCGTCTTTACAACACCGCCGTGTTGTTCGGTCCGGGCGGCTATATCGGGCGCTATCGCAAGACCCATCTATGGTGCCGTGAGAAGCTCTACTTCTGTGCCGGCGACCTCGGCTATCCGGTGTTCGAGACGAGCGTTGGCCGGATCGGCCTGATGATCTGCTGGGATGTCTGGTTCCCGGAGGTGCCACGCCTGCTTGCGTTGCAGGGGGCCGACATCATCCTCAGCCTCAACTGCTGGGTGTGGACGCCGCCGCCATTGTTCGATGAAAGCGGGCGCTGCATGGCCAGCTACCTGACGATGACCGCCGCACACGTCAACAACGTGTTCATCGCAGCGGCCAACCGCGTCGGTACAGATCGCGGGGAACGCTTCCTGGGGTGCTCGTTGATTGTCGGTACCAACGGATGGCCGCTGGCCCCGATCGCAGCGCCTGAAGGCGAGGCAGTGGTGATGGCCGAGGTGGACCTGTCCACGGCACGCAGCGCGCCGATCTGGAATTCCCTGAACGATCTCTGCCGCGACAGGCGTACCGATCTCTTCGATCCGATGCTGGGCTATCGCCAGCATCCCATGCTGCCGCGCTGAGGCTCCCGCATGGCGCGCCCCCCCTTGCCGGCCCAGTCGCCAGCCGCCCGCAGCCACTGGGGCTGGGCACTGTTCTCAGCGACGTTTGCGCTGGCGATCATCGTGACGATGGTAGCCGGTTGGCGCACGATGTCCCCCGGCCAGCTCTGGCCAGATCACAGCCAGTTGATGGGCAGCCTCGCAACATGGGCGGGCCGCTGGCGATGGTGGGTTGGCGATGCCAGTGAAGTGACCTTCTACAAGCACGAGTTCGCCTCGCTCGGTCTGATCGGCGGTGCTGCACTGGCCCATTGGGCGCACCGGCGAGGAAAGCGATGGCAGGGATTTCCGGTCTGCTATGGCACTGGCCGCTGGCCCTGGGTCGCGGTGGCTTCGATCGGCGGACTGGTGCTTGCCAACATGGTATTTGCCAGCGCGGTGCAGGACGGGCGCTGGCAACCCACGTTTGTTGCTGCGGTATCGCTGCCGGCGGCGATGGTGCTGCTGTTCGGCGGCGGATGGAAGATTACGGGAATCGCCGCTGCATCTGGCGCATTGCTGGTCACGCCCATGGCACTGCTGCTGGTCAACCACGTCTGCGCGCCGTTGGGACTACCTGCCGTCGTTGGAAATGTCGCCGCGATGGCACTGGCAAGCGCGGTCGCCTTTGCCGCCGCACACCGGTTGGGCTAGCGGCCGGCGCCTGCAGCGCCCGCGCCAGCACCCGCCACACCTGTGGTGCGGCATGGCTGGCAATGGGGTATGCGCCGGGTGCTGGCGGATTTCAGTGAAGCGCCGTTCCTGGGTAACGAGCTGGCCAGTGCCGGGCTGATCGGCGGTGTGCTGCTGGCCGCCCTGCTGCAGCCGGCCGGGCCCTTCTATGGCACCGGCGGGTTGATGGCGCTGCTATGCGGGCAGGCGCTCGCATCGGCGGTAGGTGTCTGGGTGTGGCGGGAGCGCTGGATCCAGCGTGGCTGGTACCCCACGTATATCCCGATCGTCTCCGTGGTTCCTGCCTGCATTCTCATCCACGGTGCCAACGCTGCGGTGGTGGTGTTGTCCGCATTGCTGGCTGCACTGCTGACACCACCGATGGCCGCGGCGTTTTCGGCGCGACTACCTGCGCACGTGCATCCGTACATCGGTAATCTGCTGTCGATGCTGGCAGGCGTGCTGGTGATAGTGCCTGCCGTGGGCTGGATACTGAAGGGGGCTCCATGAAGCGGTTGGCGTTGGGCTCGCTCGGCGGTACCCTCAGCATGCGAGGAGATGCGGCGGAGGTGGGTATCGTGCCGAAGGTTTCCGCACAGATGCTGGTGGACGCAGTTCCTGGACTGGCCACGTTGGCATCCGTGCAGGCGCACACGCTCGGTCTGTCCCCTAGCGCATCGATGTCTTGGGTTGACGTGCTTGCCGCACGGGACTGGGCCGACACGATGGTGGGCGACGGCGCTGACGGCGTTGTCATCACCCAAGGCACCGACACGCTCGAGGAGTCGGCTTACCTGCTGGATCTGCTATGGCCGCATCCACAGCCGCTGGTCTTGACCGGTGCCATGCGCGGCGCAGATGCAGCCGGTGCTGATGGCCCCGGCAATGTGCTGGCCGCAGCGGTTGCGGCACTGGATCCGCGTACAAGCAGGCGCGGCGTCGTGGTCGCCATGCTGGACCGCCTGTACGCTGCGGATCAGGTACGCAAGGTGCACAGCCTCGACCTCGACGCCTTCCAATCACCGGGTCATGGCTGCATCGGCTCGGTGCAGGAAGGGAAGTGCAGGTATGCAGGTCCGGCTCCGGAACGTCCTGTTGCACTCGCCCCCACGCGGGTGCAACAGCGGGTGGCGCTGCTGGAGGCAACGCTGGGTGAAGGTCCGGAGCTGTTGCATTCAGTGCTCGAAAGCGGATGCGAGGGGGTGGTAGTAGCGGCGATGGGTGCCGGTCATGTCCCTTCGGGCTGGGTTGAACCATTGGCGCGTGCCGCAGTGCATCGTCCCATCATCATCGCGTCGCGCACCGGCGCCGGCGCGACGGCACGTCACACCTACGGCTTTGCCGGTGGGGAAATCCACCTTCAGCGCCGGGGCCTGTTGATGGCGGGATCACTGTGCCCCCGTAAATGTCGCCTGTTGTTGTGGGCGCTCATCGGCTCGGACACACTCGACTCTCTGCAGGAGCGCCTGCAAGGCTATGGCGGAGGCATGAGCAACGACAGCTGAATGCCCCGCCTTCGAGCACTGCCACGCGTGGTCGTCGGCGACGTACTGTCGAGCTGGGGCAACCGGCCCTGCTGCAGGGAGCGGCACATGGCATTCAGTAGCGCAGGAAGAAGCGGCCCGCTGGCGGACATCAACGTCACGCCACTGGTGGATGTGATGCTGGTGTTGTTGATCATCTTCATCGTGACCGCGCCGATGTTGTCGCGGCCGATCAACGTGCAGTTGCCGCAGGCCACCGATCGCGTGGTTGATCGCCCCGAGCCACCACCGCCGATCGAGTTGCGCCTGGATGCGTCCAGCCAGTTGAGCTGGGACGGGCAACCGATGGCCATCGGCGATCTGCAGTCGCGCCTGCAGGCGCAGGCCAGTGAGCATGCCGGCAACCTGCCGGAACTGCGCATCAGCACCGATCCGTCGGCCGAGTACGACGGCATGGCCAAGATTCTGGCCGCCGCCGAAGCCACCGGCATGGAACGCATCGCGTTCGTGCAGTGATGCTTCCCCTGTGCGGCCTTCCTGAGGGAGGGCCGCATTTGGGTAACAGGCGCTCAGAAGGGTGCCGATGTAGATCGCCGCCTTCGGTGAATACGTAGCTAATTGACGTTATCTGCTTTCAGAATCGTCAAATTCGCGTGAAAGAGTGTCGGGCATCACGCCGCGATTTTTACCGCTTGTTTACAAAGGAGACGCTGCCGCCATGCAGGGGGGAGCGCGGCAGTCCATGTCCCGACATTCCTTTGGAGAGAGAGCGAATGAATTACCTGCACCACCGCCCCTTGGCGGTCGCCGTCGCGCTGTGCGTGACCGCCTTGGCACCGATGGGTGCTGCTGCCCAATCGGCCACCACCAATCTGGACGCGATCGAAGTCACCGGCACCCGCATCAAGCGTGCTGAAGTGGAGGGCCAGGTGCCTGTCCAGACGCTCAATCGCGCCGACATCGAACGCACTGGTCTGACTTCGATCGGTGAAGTGCTGCAACAGCTCACCGGTTCGGGCTCGGCGCTCAATGCCAAGTTCAATTCGTCGGGCAACTTCGGTTTCCCGCCTGACGGCAGTGGCGTCGGCGCCGGTTCGGCGCAGGTGGATCTGCGCCATCTGGGTGCCAAGCGAGTGCTGGTGTTGGTCGATGGCATCCGCTGGGTCAACGAATCCTCGGCCTCGGGCGTGGGCTCGGCCACCGACCTCAACACCATTCCGCTGGCCATCGTTGAACGCATCGAAGTGCTGGAGGACGGCGCGTCGTCGCTGTATGGCTCCGATGCCATCGCCGGTGTGGTCAACATCATCACCCGCCGCGATTTCGATGGCGGCCAGGTGACGTTGAACTATGGCCAGTACGGCAAGGGCGATGGCACGCAGAAGGGCGTGGACCTGGCCTGGGGCAAGAGCGGCGACCGTTACAGCCTGTTCCTGGGTGCCAGCTGGACCAAGCAGGACCCGGTGTATGCGAAGGACCGCGAGCAGTCGCGCTTCCCGATTCCCGGCACCGGCCTGGCCTTCGGCAGCGGCGGCATTCCACAGGGCCGCTTCGCCTTCGTCGATCCCAATACCGGTGCCGAACAGGACATCGTGCCCAACACCGGCGTGAGCAGCCCGCGTTACGACGGCAGCGCCGGGTGCAACCGCACCGACGACTACCACTGCTTCACCAGCGCCGACCGCTTCAACTTCGCCGAATACAACATGGTGCTGACGCCGTCGGAGCGTAAGGGCCTGTTCGGCCAGTTCCGTTTCGACATCACCGACAACGTGCAGTGGTACGTCAAGGCACTGGGCAACCGCCGCGAGTCGACCAACCAGGCCGGCCCGGAGCCGCTGTTCTTCGGTCCCGATGGCGCCACCGGCAATCCGCTGGCCGACAACATCGTGGTCTCGGCACTGAACCCGTACAACCCGTTCGGCTTCGACCTGGTGTCGTCGGGCAACATGAGCCTGATCGGTCGCCGCCCGGTGGAAGGCGGCGCGCGCGTGTTCGAGCAGCAGGTGGACACCACGTACTTCGCCACCGGCCTGGTCGGCAACTTCCAGGCGGCCGACCGCAGCTGGTACTGGGACGTCAACGGCATGTACAGCAAGAACAAGGCCGAGCAGACCAACTACGGCAGCTACAACATCTACAACGTCAACATGGCGCTGGGTGATCCGGCGGTGTGCGCGGCCACGCCAGGCTGCGTGCCGCTGAACATCTTCGGTGGTGCAGGTTCGATCACCCCGGACATGCTGCGCTGGATCCAGCCGGTGGTGCGCGACCGCAGCCAGAACGAGTTGAGCCTGTTCACCGCCAACCTGTCCAGCGATCTGTTCACCCTGCCGGCTGGCCCGGTGTCCTTCGCCACCGGCCTCGAACACCGCAAATACAAAGGCTCGTACCAGCCTGACCCGCTGACGGTGATCGGCCACTACAACGGTGTACCGTCGCAGCCGACGTCCGGTTCCTACGACGTCAATGAAGCGTACCTGGAGCTGAGCGTGCCGATCTTCGCCGACTCGGCACTGGGCAAGAAGCTGGACCTGAGCCTGGCCGGTCGCTACTCGGATTACTCGACCTTCGGTGGCGAGTTCACGCCCAAGTACGGCCTGCGCTGGCAGGTGACCGATGACTTCGTGCTGCGTACCACCTATGCCGAGGGCTTCCGCGCACCGTCGATCGGCGAGCTGTACGGTTCGGCTGCGCGCGCCGACCTGCAGTTGTTCGATCCCTGCTCGATCGGTCTGGGCGGCACACCGCCCCGTGGCAGCGCGGCCAACTGTGCCTCGCTGGGCGTGCCGGCGGGCTTCCAGCAGGCCAACTCGCAGATCTCGGTGACTACCGGCGGCAACCGTGAGCTGGAGCCGGAGCGCTCGCGCAGCTTCAGTGCCGGCTTCGTGTGGAGCCCCTGGTTCGGCAACGATGCATCGTGGTCGGAGCGCTTCGACGTGGAAGTGACCTTCTACCGCCACAACATCGATGGCGCGATCCAGGCGATCAACGCGCAGACCCAGCTGGACCTGTGCGTGGACACCCTGGACCCGATCTACTGCGATGGCATCACCCGTGCCAGCACTGGTGCGGTCAGCAGCTTCAACAACCGCCTGACCAACCTGGGTTCGATCAAGACCGACGGCTGGGATGTGGACCTGTTCTGGACCCTGCCGCAGAGCTCGATCGGCCAGTTCAAGCTGGGCTGGAAGAACACCTTTGTGGGCCGTTACGAAGCCACCGGCGCGGCCGGCCAGCGGCAGCCGCAGAAGCCCGGCGTTGAAGTGGCTGACAGTTCGATTCCGGAATGGACCAGCAACGCCAGCATCGGTTGGACGCTGGACAACTGGAGTGCCAACTGGACGGTACGCCACATTTCCGAACTGACCGAAGACTGCGGTGACGCCGTGGCGTTCCCGGTGTGCAGCAACCAGGCCGCCGGCACCAACACACTGTCGGCCACCACCTTCCATGACGCGCAGGTGGGCTACAAGATCGACTGGATGAAGGGGCTGCAGCTGACGGCCGGCCTGAACAACGTGTTCGACAAGGATCCGCCGATCTGCCTGTCATGCTCGTTGAACGGCTATGACGCCTCGACCTACGACATTCCGCGTGGCCGTTACTGGTACCTGCGCGCGGACCTGCGTTTCTGATGTGAGGACGGCGGCGCCGGAGTGATTCCGGCGCCGCTGTTGCTGTGGCAGCGCCGGGCCATGCCCGGCGTCATCGAGGCTGCGCCTGCGTGGTTCGGTGCCTGGCGCCTGTTCCAGGGAAACTGACAACGAGTGATGTGCCGCCCTCGGCCGGTGCATAGTGGACCGCCGCGGCGATGGTTCTGTCGCAGCCCTTGAACGACCAGCGCTCCTCGATACGGCGCTGCGAGCCGCTGCCACCATCGCTGACCACTTCGGTCTGGATGCTCTGCAGTGCGGTGCAGTCGAGCAGGATGGCCGCACCGGAAGAGGCCTGCTTGAAGATGTCGGCGCGCAGCACGGGGCTGGTCAACGTCGGCCCCTGCATCTCGAGTGGCACATTGAAGCGGATGCCGTTGAGTGCCTGCTGGCAGGCTGTTTGTGGATCAGCGGCCAGCTCCGCTTCCGTCTGTTTGGCGGACTGCTCGCGAACGCGGCTGCGCTGGGTGGCGATGTCTTCGCCCAGTTGCGGGTAGAGTTTCAGTGCGGCGTCGCTGCCGCGCTGGGTGGCGGCGGCGTTGTCGTGGCGCCATTGCTGTGCAGCCGATTGCATCTGCCTGCCCAGCTCAGGCGAATGCTGCAGGCATTGCCCGGTCATGTAGTCGATTTGTTCGGACTGGAAGAAGGTCTTCAGGTCCTGCCGGTGGGGAGCGACTGCGGCGGCATCCACCGCATGAGCGGAAAAACCGCTCATGCCCGCCATTGTCATCGCCACTGAAACATAAATGCGCAGTTTCATCGTGCAGATCTCCTGTTGAACGTCAGTGTCGGCCAGGCCCAGGTGCGCGCAGCGCTGGCTCAGGGTAGTCAGTCCAGACGCTGGTCGATGGCGCTGCCGAGCTGGCGGATGTAACTGTCCAGCTTTTCCTTTTCGAGGGCCTGGCTGGTCGAGGCCGAAATGGCAATGGCGCTGCCGCCGGTCTCGGTGGCATAGACAACGACGAACAGTTCCGCGCCCCAGCTGAAGGCGCTGGTGGGTGTCTTTGCCTGCAGATAGGCGGTGGGCTTCAGGCCGGCCTGAGCGGACTTGCTCCAGGCAAGCTGGTCGTCGGTTTCGCCACCGAGGTGGTTGTTGCTCTGGAAGCCGTGGTCGCCTTTCGGCCTTTCCGTGCCGCTGTAAAGCAGCTTCCACTTCTGTTCGGCAATGGCTGCCTTCGCGGCTGCCGCGGCGCTGTCCGGGCCGGACTGGAACTCCAGTCGCGATGCCGCGCCCGTTTCAGCCGATGACACGGTCCTGGGCTTCAGGGTTTCACAGCCACTCACTGTCAGTACGGCAACGATCAGAATCCACTTCTTCATCGCTCACTCCCTGCCTGGTCGGGTTCGACTTCCCTGGGGCCGGCGCGATCCTGCAGCCGGCTGGCGGCAAGCTTAGGAGCTTCGGTGTTGCCGCGATAGTGCCCGTCCGCGCAAACGGGGAGGGGCAAGGGAAGGACCGGCCAGTGCCGGTCCTTCCCTTGCCCTCAGCGGGTCGTCAGAACGACCAGGTAAAGGTCAGCGAACCATTGCGGCCATCGCCATACGCGCCGTAGCCGTTGATCTGCGACAGGTACTTCTTGTCCAGCAGGTTGTTGAGGTTGGCCTGCACGCTGAACTCCGGCGAGATGCGGTAGCGCACGAAGGCGCTGACCAGCGCATAGCCGCTCTGCTCGATGCGGCCGTAGGCCGGTACCGGGTAGTAGATGCGGTTCTGCCAGTTGGCTCCGCCACCGACGGTCAGTTCCTGCAGCGACTGCGGGGTGTAGCTGGTGAACAGCTTCAGCGCGGTCTGTGGCAGGTTGGTGTTGATATCGGCGCCGTTGATGTCCTTGGCCACATAGCGCGAGGCACCGAAGGTGGCATTCCAGCCCGTTGCCAGCTCGCCATTCAGTTCGAACTCGAAGCCACGGCTGACCGTGCCACGTGCGGCGCGATAGGCGAACTCATTCTGGCTGCCCTGCACGGGTTCACCGGTGGCCTGGCCGACGTTGTCCTGTTCGATGCGGAACACGGCCAGCGAGGCGTTCAGGCGGTTGTCGAACCATGCGCCCTTGATGCCCACTTCGTAGCTTTTGCCATCGACCGGATCGAGGTAGCTGCCGTTGCGCTCCTTCAGCGTCTGCGGCTGGAAGATTTCGGTGTAGCTGGTATACGCCGAGTAGGTGTCGTTGATGTCGAACACCAGGCCGGCATACGGCGTGGTGACCTTGTGTGCGCGGTCGGCGCCTTCGCCTTCGCTCTTCCAGTCGGTGTAGCGGGCGCCAATGATCAGCTTCAGCGGGTCAGCCAGCGACAGGCGTGCAGCGGCATAGCCGGCCTTCTGGGTGATGGTGCCTTCGCTGGCCAGCGCCAGCGGGTTCCAGTTCGGCTCGCTGATGTTGCCGGTCCAGTTCAGGTAGCTGGTGAACGGGTTCCAGGTCTGGCCGGCGCCGCCGACCTGGTAGTCGCCGTAATTGGCGTACTCGCGCTTGTTGTAGCTCAGGCCGGCCATGAACTGGTGCTCGCGGCCGAACAGCTGGAACGGACCGTCAACGTAGCCATCAACGCCGGTGACCTTGCGCTCGGTGTTGTAGAAGCCCGCTGACGGCGAGATGCCGGCGCCGGTGGTCTTGTCGAAGTTAGACGCGCCGGTGGTCCAGTCGTTGTAGGCCGGGTAGAACAGCTTGTCGTCGGCCCGGGTCTCATCGTGGGTGGCACCGACCTTGAACTTCCAGCCGTTGCTGAAGGCGTGCTGCAGGGTGGCGAAGGCGCGCTTGCTGGTGGTGTCCCAGTAGGTCCACTTCGGGCTCGCGTTGAACGATTCGTCGTAGCCGGTGGGCGAGCCATCGGAATACAGCATCGGGAAGCCGCCCCAGGTAGCGCCGTTGGCGCGCTTCTGCTGGTAGTCGTAGCCCACGCTGAGCTGGGTGTCCGGCGTCAGGTCGGCATCGATGACCGCATAGCCCAGCGTCTTGCGCTGGTTGTAGCGATCCATCTGGCCGTCGGTGTCCAGGTAGCTGCCGATCACACGGCCGCGCACGGTGCCGCTGGCGTTGAGCGCGCTGCCCACGTCCACGGTGGTGCGGGTGCGGCCCCAGCTGCCGACGTTCACCGACACGCTGCCGGTCAACTCAGCGCTATCGGCGTGCTTGCGGATCAGGTTCACCGATGCCGAGGGGTTGCCGGCGCCACTGAGCAGGCCGGTGGCGCCGCGCACCACTTCCACGCGGTCGTACAGGGCCAGGTCCAGGCCGGAGTCGCCGTAGCTCCAGTTTTGCACCATCTGCGTGGGCAGGCCATCGAACTGGTAGCTGTCGATGTAGAAGCCGCGCGCGTAGAACTCGGTGCGCTCGCTGTCCGACTGCGTGCTGGTCACGCCGGTGGTGTTGCCCAGCACGTCGATGATGTCGTCCAGCTTCTGATCTTCGATGCGCTGGTGGCTGATGATGCTGACCGACTGCGGGATTTCGCGCGGCGCCAGGTCGAAGCGGGTACCGGCCGAGGTGCGGCGCACCGAATAGCCTTCGGCACGCTCGCCCTTCACCACGACCTTGTCGAGGGTGGTCGGGTCGGTGGCGGTTTCGGCGAAGGCGGTGGGTGCGACGGCGCAGAGCGCGACGAGCACGGCAACGGACAGCCGCTGCGGCTGCGGGGTACGGAAGGCGGGACGGATCATGCGGATTCCTGCAACGGGCACGCGCGTTCGGCCGTCATCCAGGAGTCGAGGCGCTACGGGTAGGGGAAGGGCGGGCAGGCCGTCCTGGCACCACCGTAAACGAAAGAAATGGTAATACGAACTATTCCCATTTACAAATCATGAACAAACGCGTGCGGCCTCAAGGCTCGGCTCGGTTGCCGTCAGCGGGTGCCCTGCGGTTGCAGCAGCGGCAGCGGGTCCCGCGCACCATCGGCGCCGTAGATGCCCCAATGCAGATGGGGCGGCGTGCCCTTGGCGTTCCCGCTGTCGCCGACATGGCCGAGCAGGTCGCCGGGTTGCACTACCTGTCCGCGCCCCAGGCCATCGGCCCAGTCTTCCAGGTGCGCGTAGTAATAGCGCTCGCGTCCCGGGCCGATGACCCAGACCTGGCGGCCACCGAGGCCGCTTTCGCGGATGTCGGCGATGACGCCGGGGGTGGCGCTGCGCACCGGCGTACCGCGCTTGCCGAAGATGTCGATGCCAGCATGCGTGCGGTCACGCCCGCGCGGCGCACCGAAGGTATCGGCGATCTGGCGCGGGCGAACGCCTTCCACCGGCACCGGCAGCTGCGTGGCCGGCGGCATGCGCGAGAGCGTCCACAGCATCTTAGGTGCGGCGGCCCACGGGCTGTTCCAGAAGGCCATCGCCGCGATGGCCAGGATCAGCAGGATGGCGCCACGCAGCAACCAGCGGCGCAGGCGTCTGGCATTGGAAGGGGAAGCGGTGTTCATGCGTTGGCAGTGTAGGAGCAGGACACGCTCGACTGCATCTGCGTCATGTCAGCGGCACGTCGAAACCACGCTTCAACGTGCCCAGCGCTACCGACGTGCGGAAGCGCTCGATGTTGTCATCACCACCGAACAAGCGCTCGGTGATCGCCTCGTATTCCTCCATCGATGTCGCCGAGAGCAGCAGCAGGAAATCGCCGTCGCCGGTGATCGAGTAACACTGCTGCACGGCAGGGTCGTCCTGCACGCGGCGGCGGAACGGGGCGACCTTCTCGCGCTGTTCGCTGACCACGCGCACCTCGACGATGATGGTCAGCGGCCGGCCGATCTTCGCGGCGTCGATCACCGCCACATTGGCGGCGATCACGCCGCTGTCCTGCAGGCGCTTGATCCGCCGCTGCACCGCCGGCGTGGACAGGTGCACGGCTTCGGCGATCTGCCGCTGCGGCAGGGTGTTGTCCTGCTGCAGGAGGGCGAGGATGGCGCGGTCGAAGCTGTCCAGCACGGGGGCGGTGGCCATGGTGAGCAGAAGTTGCACGGACGGGCCGTCAATTGAGCCAAGTGCTCGCCGCCGGCGCAATAGACTGGCGGCATGCAGACTTCTCGAATCGCGCCGATGTTGCCGGCGCTGGCGGTGCTCGGCTCGGTCACCGCACTGGCCATCGGTACCTCCTACGCCAAGCAGCTGTTTCCGTTGATCGGCGCGCAGGGCACCAGCGCGCTACGCGTGGGCTTCTCGGCGCTGTTGCTGCTGCTGTTCTGGCGGCCATGGCGCTGGAAGACCAGCCGCGTGGATGCGGTCACCATCCTGCGCTATGGCCTCACCCTGGGCTTGATGAACCTGTTGTTCTACATGGCCTTGCGCACGATCCCGTTCGGCATCGCGGTGGCCATCGAATTCACCGGCCCGTTGACGGTGGCGATGCTGTCGTCGCGGCGTCCGATCGATTTCCTGTGGGTGGGTTGCGCGGCGGTCGGGCTGCTGTTGCTGCTGCCGATCGGCGGCGGCCCGGCACTGGATCCGGTGGGCGTGCTGTACGCCATGGGGGCAGCAGCGTGCTGGGGCCTGTACATCGTGTTCGGCAAGCGCGCCGGCCACCTGCATGCTGGGCATTCGGTGTCGCTGGGGCTCCTTGCCGCGTCGCTGGTGGTGGTGCCAGTGGGCGTGGTGCATGCCGGCGCGGCGTTGCTGGAGCCGAAGATCCTGCTGGCCGGGCTGGTGGTGGCGCTGGTGTCCAGCGCGATCCCGATGTCACTGGAAATGATGGCGCTCAAGCGCCTGCCCAAAGAGACCTTCGGCATCCTGATCAGCATGGAACCGGCGGTGGCCGCACTGTGGGCGATGCTGCTGCTGCACGAGCACCTGCATGGTCTGCAGTGGCTGGCCATCGGCTGCACGGTGCTGGCCTCGGTGGGCAGCACGATGACCGCACGGCGGTTGAAGGTGCCGGTGGCGCAGGCGGGGTAGTGCCGGGGCATTCCCGGCGGAGAGCGTGCGGACCAACGGTCCGCACCCACAGGAGCAACGGTCCGCACCCACAGGAGCAACGGTCCGCATCCACCAGATCAGCGTGCCAACCGAGGTTGGCACCTACCAGAAGCGTCAGCGCAGGGCGTCGGCGGGGACGTCGATCGCCATTGCGAGGGCCAGATGGTCGGAGAACGCCGCCGGCACCGCTTCCACGGTGCGGGTCTGCAGGCCGCTGCTGACCAGGATGTGGTCGATGGCGCGGTCGGGGCGCCAGCTGGGGAAGGTCGGCACGATGCAGCCGGGCGGCTGCAGGCGGGTCTTCTGGTACAGCACCTGCATTTCCGGACGTTCGGCCAGGCAGTTGAAGTCGCCCATCAGCACCGCATTGGGGTGGTCGGACAACAGCTCGGCAATGAAGCCGAGCTGGGCCATCCGCGAACCGGCGCCCAGCGACAGATGCGCTACCGCAACAGCCAGGCCATCGCGACCATCGCCGAACTTGGCCAGCAGCACGCCGCGCCCGCCGATACGGCCGGGCAGGGCATGGTCCTGCACTTCCACCGGTTCCAGCTTGCTCAGCAGACCGTTGGCGCTGGAGGCGACGCCGCCCATGCGCCGGTTCGGTTGATGGCTCCAGTAATTGAAGCCGGCGCGCTGGGCCAGGTAATGGGTCTGGTTGGTGAAGCCCGAGCGCAGGCTGCCCGGGTCGGCCTCCTGCAGGCCGACGATGTCATGACCGCGCGCCAAAGTGGCAATCGCGTCAAGGCTGCTGCGCTTGCGACCCGCCGGCAGCGCATGTGACCAGCTGCGGGTCACATAGTCGCTGTAGCGGCGGGTACTCGAGCCGGCCTGGATGTTGGCCGTCAGCAAGCGCAGGGTCCGTGTTGTGGGGGAAGTCACGGCCGGGAAAACGTCTCTTTGATCAGTGAGCCTGGGCCGCACCGCGTTCGCGGGCGATCAGGTGGTCGGCAATGCGCAGCATGTCCGGGAAGCTCTTGCCCTTCACCAGGTACTTGCCGTTGACGATGATCGACGGGGTGCCGCTGATCTGGCTGCGCTGGGCGAACTGCTTGGCCGAGTTGGTCTTGGCATTGACCGCGAAGCTGCCCATGGTGGCGGCGAACTGCTTCGGATCCACGCCGTAGGCACCATAGAACTTGGCGATGTCATCGACCGAATCGGCACCGCGCTCGCCCTTCAGGGTCTTCTGCGAGTGGATGGCCGAGTACAGCGCTTCGTGGGTCTTCTCCTGCACGCCCAGGGTCTGTGCGGCGTAGAAGGCACGGGCGTAGTTGTCCCAGGTGCCGCCGAACATGGCCGGCACGTAGACGAAGTTCACATCGCTCGGCAGGCCGGCCTTCCACGGGCTGACCAGCGGCTGGAACGCCGCGCAGGCCGGGCAGACGTAACCGAAGATCTCGACCACTTCGACCTTGCCGGCGGCCGGCTGGAACGGCTGGCCGTTCGGGATCAGCTGGTAGTCGGCGCCTTCCACCGGGGCCGGGCCGGTCAGCGCGGCGGTGGTCGGGGCCGGCGCGGCGCTGGCAGCGGTCTTGTCACCTTCGGCAACCGGGGCAGCGGCTTCGCTGCCTGCGGCCGGCGCTGCCGGTTCGGTGGTGGCCGGGGTCGCCGCCGGTTCTGCCGGGGCGGAGGTGTTGGCGGTGCCATCGTCGGCCTTGCAGGCCGCCAGGAGCGGCAGCAGCGCTGCGAGGGCGAGGGCGGCGAAACGGGTCTTCATGGAAACGTCTCCAGCATCTGGAAAGGTGGGGCCGGCGACAGGCGCCGGCCAGAGGGAAATGATGACATGCGGCGGCGACAGCGCCGTGTCGATGGTGTGTGTTGGTTCAGCGGCCGCGGGCGGCGCGGGCCTGGGCGATCAGCGCCGAGGCGATGCGCAGCTGGTCGTCGAAGCTCTTGCCACGGACCAGGTACTGGCCATTGATGATGATGGCCGGGGTGCCAGGCACCTGGGTGCGCTGGGCGAAGGCACGGGCGGCATCGACCTTCTTCTGTACCGCCTCACCGCGCAGGGCCTGCGTGTAGCGCTCCGGTGTCACACCGTAGGCCTTGTAGAAGCTGGCGAGCTCATCGGCCGAGACGTTCTGCATCGGCAGCGTGCCGTCATCGTGCAGGGCCTTGAACACAGCGGCGTGACTGCGCTTGGCCACGCCCACTTCGTCGGCGGCGTAGTAGGCCAGCGCCCAGGCATCCCAGGCACCGCCGAAGGCGGCCGGGACCGGGGTGAAGCGCACGTCGGCCGGCAGCTTGGCGGCCCAGGCGGCCAGCTGCGGTTCGAAATGGGCGCAGTGCGGGCAGGTGTAGCCGAACACCTCGACCACCTCGATCTTGCCGGCCAGCGGCTGGAACGGGCCAGGCTGGGCGATGCGCTCGTAGTCTTTGCCTTCGACCAGCGGGGCGTTGGCGGGGGTGGCGGCGCAGGCCGCCAACGGCAGCAGCACCAGCAGGGACAGCAGAAGGCGGGGAATCAACCTCATCGACACGCATCTCCGTTGAAAATGACAACGCCGGCGCAGCCGCCGGCGTGAAGGAAACATACCGCAGCGACGGGCCGTCGTGGCGACCGGCGCCGACCAGTGGCGGTCAGGGGGCGGCAGCCGGTCGCGTCGAAGCGCCCTCGGCGGCGAGATCGTCGGCCTTGTTGTGCAGGCCCTGCAGGTAGCTGGAAAGGGCCTGCACCTCCTGCTCGGTCAGCTTCTGCGCCACCGTGGCCATGATCTGGAAGTGCGCCTTGTCGGTCTCGTTGGTCTGCCCGGCCTGGTACTCCTGCAGGCGCCGGGCGACATAGCTGGCGTGCTGGCCACCGATGTGCGGGTAGGCCGGGCCGGGGTTGCCGGCGCCGCTGGGGCCGTGACAGGCCATGCAGGCCGGCAGCCCGCGCTGGGCGTCGCCGCCGCGGTAAAGCTGCTGGCCGATCTGGTAGAACTTCATGCCCTTGTACGGGCCCTCGGCCACCGGCGTGTCGTCGGCGATGCCGGCGTTGGCCTTCTGGGTAGCGAAGAACGCGCCGATATCGCGCATGTCCTGCGGGGTGAGGTTCTGCACGAAGGGCACCATCGCCACGGCGGCGCCGGAACTGCGCTGGCCATTGGCGATCAGGGCCATCTGCTGGGCGACGTAGCGCTCGCTCTGGCCGGCGATGCTGGGATACATCTCCACCGTGGAATTGCCATCGGCACCATGGCAGGCGGCACACGCGGTGGCCTTGGTCTGGCCGGCCTTGGCGTCGCCCCAGGTGGTCTTGCTGAAATCCACCTCGAGCGAGGCGGTCTTGATCGGGCCGTTGTCGGGCAGCGGGGTCAGCGTGGTCTGCGCAAAGGCAGCAGCGGCAACAACGGCAGTAGCAAGGGCGGATACGGCAAGAACGCGAGCGTGGCGCATGCTGAAGCTCCGTATGGACCGGCCGGGCGGCGGCGGCCGGCATCGCCCGGATTATCAACGCCGTTTCCTTGCACGGTCAACGCAGCAGTGCAGCATTTTCCGGCTGGAAGGCCCCGGGCCGGGCGCGCGGCGCCGCAACATGCGATCCTATGCGCATGTCATTGCTCATCGAACGCGCCCAATACCACCTCTCTGCCCACAACATGGGGCAGCTGCCGCCCGATGAAGGTTCTGAAGTGGCCTTTGCAGGTCGCTCCAACGCCGGCAAGTCCAGCGCGCTCAATGCGCTGACCCGCCAGAACAGCCTGGCCCGGGTCTCCAAGACGCCTGGCCGGACCCAGCAGCTGGTGTTCTTCCAGGTTACCCCGGACGCCCATCTGGTCGATCTGCCCGGTTACGGCTACGCCAAGGTGCCGTTGGACCTGCAGGCGCACTGGCAGGCCTTCATCGACCGCTACTTCCGCACCCGCGAGGCCTTGAAGGGCCTGGTGGTGGTGATGGATATCCGCCATCCGCTGAAGGACTACGACCGGCAGATGCTGGCCTATGCCGTGCAGCGTGGCCTGCCGGCGCATGCGCTGCTGACCAAGGCCGACAAGCTCAGCCGCAGCCAGCAGATGCAGACCCTGCAGAAGGTACGCAAGGAACTGCATTCGTCGTTCGGCGATACGGTGAGTGTGCAGGTGTTCTCCGGCTCGGCCCGTACCGGCGTGGATGAAGCCCGCGGCATCATCGGCGGCTGGCTGGGGCTGGAATAGGCCCCGCCGCCCGGCTCGCAGCCGGGCGTTGTCAGGTAGTGCCGGCCGCTGGCCGGCAACCTCGCTCACTCACTCCTTCGGCAACGGCGAGAACTCCGCCGGTACCCACGCATAGGCCTGGCCTTCGCTGCGCACGTGCCCCAGCCCGGGGAAGGGCAGGTGCGCGCCGGCAACCCACCAGCCCTTGGCGGTGGCTTCCTGCAACAGGCTGCGACGGCTGGCCGTAGCCGCCTTGCGATCCGAATCCGCCTCGAATGCCGCTTCCGGGTGTGCGAACTGCACTGCATGGAAATGCAGCACATCGCCCCACACCAGCAGTGACTGGCCCTGGCTGTCGAAACGGTAGGACACGTGCCCCGGCGTGTGGCCGTGGGTATCCATCGCCACCGCGTGCCCCGGCAGGGCGTCCCCAGGCTGGAAGGTGTGCAGGCGACCGGCGGCCTGGTACGGCGCGATCGCGTTGCGTGCCAGCGCGAAGGCAAAGCGCACGCCCTGCGCTGCCGTGGCTTCGCTGGCCGGGTCGAGCCAGTAGCGGGCATCGGCCTTGGACAGCCACACCGTCGCATTCGGATAGGCCGGCTTGCCCTGTGCATCGAGGATCCCGCACAGATGATCGGGATGGGCATGGGTCAGCAGCACCTCATCGATCTCGGCCGGGTCCACGCCTGCCGCACGCAGGTTGCCCAGCACCTGGCCCTGGTCAGGGCCAAAGCACTGCGCGGTGCCGGCATCGACCAGGGTCAGGTGCTTGCCCTGGCGCACCAGGAAGGCGTTGATCGCGGTCTGCAGGCCTTTCTTGTCTTCAGGCACGTAGCGGCCTTCGAGCAGGCGGCTGACCAGCGTTGGTGGCACGCCGACCACTTCCTGCCGGCCGAGCGCGACCACGCCGTCGAACAGGGCAGTGACCTGCAGCGCACCGATGCGCTGGTGTTGCACGCCCGGCACCTGCTGGGTGGTAGCGGGCGAGGTGGCCTCGGCCAGCGCAGCCAGCGGCAGGGAGGACAGGGCCAGCAGCAGGGCGGCGCGCAGCGGCAGGGGGCGCAGGGTCATGGCGGTTCTTCTCGATGAGTGATGGGCAGGCCCGGTGCGCACAGCGTGCCGCGTTACGCGTGCGTGCGGCGCTCAAACCACTGCGCGGAATGCTCAAGGGGGTTATCGGCAGGGCTGCGCCCTGCACCCGCAGAGGCAACGGCCGAAGCAACAGCAACGGCCGAAGCAACAGCAGAAGCGGGCTTTCTGTGGGGAGGCGGGGTGGGTCCGGTTGCGGGGGACGCTGCAAGTACGTCCCTGTAAGCTCGGTCGCGCCATCCATGGCGCTCACGCCCCCGCAACCGGACCCACCCCGCCTTCGACAGGTTTCTGCGATCTGTTGGGATGGCATGACCTGCTCTTGGTGGGTGTCGACCTTGGTCGACACGTAGATCCACGCTATGCGTGGATGCTCTTCGAATTCAATTCGGAATCATCGAAATGAATCGAATGGACGGGGAGGAAATCATCCACGCATGGCGTGGATCTACTGGCCACCGGGAAACTGTCGGGGGTGGGGCGGTGTGGGTGTGCAGGACCGTTGGCGCCATGGATGGCGCCATCGAGCCCCCATGGATGGGTTTACGGCGTGTCCTGCACACCCACACCGCCCCACCATCCCACGGAATGCCCGCTGTTGCGGTTGTGGTTGCCGTTGCTTGAAGAGCCTCTGCGGGTGCAGGGCGCAGCCCTGCCGAACAACCCTAGATGTCGGTAGGAGCGAGCCCGTACTGCTCGGCGAAGCGCTTGCTGAAACTCGCTGCGGAACGATATCCCGCGCGTGCTGCCACGGTCTTCAACGGCAGATCGGTGGTGTACAGCAGCTGCATGCCATGGGCCAGGCGCGCTTCGGTCAGCAGCTGGCGCAGGCTGGTGGCTTCGGCGGCCAACCGCCGCCGCAGGGTCGCACCGCTCAGCGCGAAGTGCGCCTCAACGTCGCGCGACTGCCAGTCGCGGGCCGGCTCGGCGGCGATACGGTCGCGGATCTGCTCGCCCAGCGTCGGTGCGTGCGGCAACAGCAGGTTGCCGTGGCCCTGCCGACACCACGCCAGCACCAGCGTGGCCAGCGCCAACCGCGCTTCGCTGTAGTGGCCGTCCTGCAACGACTGCCGCCAGCTGCGCAGTACCGTGGCGTGGTCGCCCAGCGCCTGCCGGGCCAGTGCCGCGCCGGCCGTTGGCAAGGCCTCGCTCCACAGCGTGCGCGCCGCCGCCAGGACTTCCGTGCACAGCGGCACGATCGCGCTGAGGTAGCGGCCGGTCTGCGGGTCCGGTGTGTTGACCACGTCGATGCGGCAACGCTGGGTGATCAGCAGGATGTCGCCGGGCACGAAGGTCAGCGACTGGTGGGCGGTACGTACCTGCTTGCGGCCTTCCAGCAGGATGGCGAACTGTGGCTGGGGAATCTCCACCGAACTGGCACCGTGCTCGCGGCGGGCGGTGATGCAGGCATAGCCTTCAGCGCGTTGGCAGCCGGCCAGGCTGGCCATCTCCGCCAGTAGTGCCATGGCGGTGGGGGGTATGCCGGTCATATGACGTGCGCGCCCAGCAGGCGACCGACCGCGGCCGCGGCGGCCATCGCCAGTGCACCCCAGAACATCACGCGCAGGGCGCCGCGCGTGGGTGATGCGCCGCCGGCGCGTGCCGCCATCGCGCCGGTCAGGCACAGGCCGGCCAGCGTGCTGACCGTGGTGGCCGTGGCGACGTTCTGTACCGGCGTCAGCAGTGCGGTCAGCACCGGCAGCGCGGCGCCACAGGTGAAGGCGGCAGCCGACGCCAATGCGGCCTGCAACGGCCGCGCGCGCAGTTCCTCGGTGATGCCCAGTTCGTCGCGCGCGTGGGCACCCAGCGCGTCGTGGGCGGTCAGCTGTTCGGCAACCTGGCGCGCCAACGCCGGCTCCAGCCCGCGATGGCGGTAGATCGCGGTCAACTCGTCCAGTTCGCTGTGCGGGTCTTCGTGCAGCTCGCGCTTCTCCATTGCCAGATCGGCATTTTCGGTATCGGCCTGGGTCTGTACCGACACATACTCGCCGGCGGCCATCGACATCGCGCCGGCCACGGTGCCGGCCACGCCGGTGGCCAGGATCGTGCTGGCCGAGGCGCCGCTGGCGGCCACGCCGACCACCAGGCCGGCGACCGAGACAATGCCATCGTTGGCGCCCAGTACGGCGGCCCGCAGCCAGCCGACGCGATCAGCACGGTGCAGCTCGGGATGTCGTGAATGGCGGCTCATGGCCCTGAGTGTACGAGGGTCAAGAGGGTGTCGGTAGGATGCTGAAACCCGTCACCGTCGCATGACGTAACGAGCCGCCACGCTATAGTGCGCCCTTGCGATGCAAGGCTCCCAGCCCCACATCCCCTGCCACCGTCCAGCGAGCCACCCCCTTGTCGAGCCCCAGCCACGTCGCCGATACGCCCATTACCGACCGCTCGCAACTGGTGGCGGAGATCGCCTCCGGCGAGAAGCCCCGTTCGCAGTGGCGCATCGGTACCGAGCACGAGAAGTTCGGGTTCCGCCTGGATGACCTGCGTCCGCCGACCTTCGATGGCGAGCGCGGCATCGAGGCCCTGCTCAACGGCCTGGTCCGCTTCGGCTGGACGCCGGTGCAGGAGAACGGCAACACCATCGCCCTGCTGCGTGATGGCGCCTCGGTGACCCTGGAGCCGGCGGGCCAGCTGGAGCTGTCCGGTGCGGCGCTGGAAACCATTCACCAGACCTGCGTGGAAACCGGCACCCACCTCAATGAAGTGGCGCAGGTGGCCGGCGAACTGCAGCTGGGTTTCCTCGGCATGGGCTTCCAGCCGAAGTGGACGCGCGATGAAATGCCGTGGATGCCCAAGGGCCGCTACAAGATCATGCGCTCGTACATGCCCAAGGTCGGTTCGCTCGGCCTGGACATGATGACCCGCACCTGCACCGTGCAGGTGAACCTGGATTACGCCAGCGAAGCGGACATGGTGAAGAAGTTCCGTGTGTCGTTGGCGCTGCAGCCGATCGCCACCGCACTGTTCGCCGACTCGCCGTTCACCGAAGGCAAGCCGAACGGCTACCTCAGCTACCGCTCGCACATCTGGACCGATACCGATGCCGACCGTACCGGCATGCTCGACTTCGTGTTCGAGGACGGCTTCGGTTACGAGCGCTATGTCGACTACCTGCTCGATGTGCCGATGTATTTCTCCTACCGCGATGGCATCTACCACGATGCCAGCGGGCAGAGCTTCCGCGACTTCATGCAGGGCAAGCTGCCGGTGCTGCCGGGCCAGCTGCCGACGCTGCGCGACTGGTCGGACCACACCACCACCGCGTTCCCGGAAGTGCGGCTGAAGAAGTACCTGGAAATGCGCGGTGCCGATGGTGGCCCGTGGAGCCGCCTGTGTGCGCTGCCGGCATTCTGGGTGGGCCTGCTGTACGACGACACCGCACTGGGTGCGGCGTGGGATCTGGTGCGCGACTTCAGCCTCGTTGAACGCCATGCGCTGCGTGATGGGGTGCCCAAGCATGCGATGAACCTGCCGTTCCGCAATGGCACCGTGCGCGACCTGGCGCGCGAAGCGGTGAAGATTTCCGTGGAAGGCCTGAAGCGCCGTGCGGCGCGCAATGCCGATGGCCAGGATGAAAGCAAGTTCCTGGACGTGTTGCAGGAAATCGTCGAGTCCGGCCTGACCCCGGCCGAGCGCAAGCTGGCGCTGTTCCATGGCCGTTGGCACGGCGACGTGGATCCGGTGTTCCGCGAGTTCGCTTACTGACCACTTTGCGGTAGTGCCGGCCGCTGGCCGGCAGATGTACGGGGTTGCCGGCCAGCGGCCGGCACTACCAAAAAACCCCGGCATTGCCGGGGTTTTTCGTTTTCACAACCGCCTTGGATCAGGCCGCGTTCTTGATCGTCGCCATGTCGATCACGAAGCGGTAGCGCACATCGTTCTTCGCCATGCGCTCCCAGGCTTCGTTGACGTTCTTGATGTCGATCATCTCTACGTCGCTGACGATGCCGTGCTCGGCGCAGAAGTCCATCATCTCCTGGGTTTCGGCCATGCCGCCGATCGCCGAGCCGGTCAGGTTTCTGCGACCGAAGATCACGCTGCCACCGGTCAACGGCGGGTCCAGTTCGGTCAGCACACCGACCAGGCACATGGTCGCTTCGCGCTTGAGCAGGCCCATGTACGGGTTGGTGTCATGGCCGACCGGGATGGTGTTGAGCAGGAAGTCGAAGCTGCCGGCATGCGCCTTCATCTGCTCGGCATCGCGCGAGACCAGCACTTCGTCAGCGCCCAGGCGCTTGGCATCGGCGCCCTTTTCCGGGGTGGTGGTGATCATCACCACGTGCGCGCCGAGCGCCTTGGCGAACTTCACGCCCATGTGGCCGAGGCCACCCAGACCGATCACGCCGACCTTCTGGCCCGGGCCGACCTTCCAGTGACGCAGCGGCGACCAGGTGGTGATGCCGGCGCACAGCAGCGGCGCGGCTGCCTTCAGGTCCAGCGTTTCGGAGACCTTGACCACGAAACGCTGCTCGACCACCACGTGGTCGGAATAGCCGCCGTAGGTCGGTGCGCCGCTTTCACGCTCGCGGCCGTTGTAGGTCCAGGTCGCACCTTCGGCGCAGTACTGCTCCAGGTCGTGCTGGCAGGCATCGCAATGGCGGCAGGAATCGACCATGCAGCCGACACCGGCGTGGTCGCCGACCTTGAAGCGGGTGACCTCGCTGCCGACTTCGGTGACCCGGCCGATGATCTCGTGGCCCGGCACCATCGGATAGATCGAGCCACCCCAGTCGTCGCGGGCCTGGTGCAGGTCGGAATGGCAGATGCCGCTGTACAGGATCTCGATGCGCACATCGTTCGGGCCAACCGCGCGGCGCTCGAATTCGAAGGGCACCAGCGGGTCGGTATGGGTGTGGGCGGCGTAACCACGGGCGAGGGACATGGGGAATCCTTGGCAGGGTTTGTCGAAAGGCGTTTTACAATACGCTCCGTACCTCAGGGTAAGAAGCGTATATATCGGCATGATTCATCAAGGCAGACTGCACAATCATGGCCACTGACAACCTGACCCACCTGGCCGCCTTCGCTGCGGTCGCCCGCCACCGCAGTTTCCGCCGCGCCGGTGCCGAACTGGCCCTGTCGACCTCGGCGGTGAGCTATGCGATCCGCGCGCTGGAGGAACGGCTGGGGGTGGGCCTGTTCCACCGTACCACCCGCAGCGTGGCCCTGACCGAGGCCGGGCAGCGCCTGCTGGAGCGCCTGCAGCCGGCGCTGGGGCAGGTGCATGACGCGCTGGAGGAAATGAACCACTTCCGCGCGGTGCCGGCCGGCCTGCTGCGGATCAATGCGACGCGGGCGGCGGTGGCGACCCAGTTGGGGCCGCGGCTGGCGCGGTTCCTGCACGCGCATCCGGACGTACGGGTGGAGCTGACCGAGAACGATGGCCTGGTCGATATCGTTGCCGAGGGTTACGACGCGGGCGTGCGCCTGCACGAGTTCGTGCCCGAAGACATGGTGGCGGTGCCGATGGGGCCGCCGCTGCGCGGCTTGATCGTCGGCTCGCCCGAGTACCTTCGGCGCCGGCCGGCACCGCAGCATCCGCGCGACCTGGCCGCGCATGAGTGCGTGCGCTTCCGCTTCGCCAGCGGCCATCTGTACAAGTGGCAGTTCGAGCGCGAGGGCCAGACACTGGAGATCGACGTACCGGGTCGGCTGACGTTGTGCGAGCAGGGCACCGTGGTTGGCGCGGTGCTCGATGGCATCGGCCTGGCCTATGTGCTGGAAGACACCGCGCGACCGTATCTGGACGACGGCCGACTGGTGGCGGTGCTGGAAGATTGGAGCGAGCCCTTCGCCGGGTTTGCGCTGTACTACCCGAAACAGCGGCAGATGCCCGGTGCGCTGCGTGCGTTCGTGGATATGTTGCGCGAATGAATCGCGGTGGATCGCATCCACGCGTGGCGTGGATCTACTGACCATCGCCGCACGCCCGTTTTGATCCACGCGCTGCATGGATGCCGTTGCACCCAGTAGATCCACGCCATGCGTGGATGCCGTTGCACAGTAGATCCACGCCATGCGTGGATGGCGCCAGGCTACGCAGCCCGCAGCATCGGCTCCATCAGGTGCAGGCAATCACGCAGGTGTGCATCCACCGATGCGTCTTCGGCAACCACACCAATGGCGCGTTCGCGCAGGGGTTCGGCCACGGCCATGGACAGCACCAGACGCGCCATCCGTTCTGGATCACCGGCGCGCAGCAGGCCACGCTGCTGCTGCCGCCGCAGCCAGTCCGCCAGCAGCGCACGGCCGCGACCGATGCCATTGTCCAGATAGGCCCGCAGCAGCGCTTCCTTGCCCGGGAAGTCGGTCGTCAACAGGCGGAACACCCGCACCGCCTGCGCTGACAATGCCTGCGCGCACACCGCCTGCAGTATGTCGTGCAGCAGCGGCAGCACGTCATCGGCGTGGCGGGCATCACGTTGCAGCTGCGGTGCGAAGCCATCGGTCCACTCGCGCACCGCCAGGCCTACCAGCTCATCACGGTTGCCGGCATGCCGGTACACCGTCTTCTTGGCCACGCCGGCATGCACGGCGACGGCTTCGATGGTGGTCGCTTCGTAGCCCTGCGCCAGCAGCAGATCCAGCGTCGCCTGCAGCACGGCATGGCGGACGTCGGCCTCTGGCCGTGCTGGACGCCCGCGGCGACGGGGTGGTGCGATCGGATCGGGAGGCGCAGTAGCGGTCATCGCGCACATTCTAGCGCATTTCGATAATTGCGAAACGAAGTGCGTTTCCGTATTGTCCGGACTTCACCTCCCCAAGGATTCACCATGGACACCGTCGCCAACGCTCACGCCTGGCTGGACCACCACGATCTGCTCCACCCCTCACCGATGCACCTGGAAACCGGCATCCAGCGCCGCGAAGACGGCACTCTGTTGGTGGCGGTGCGCACCGATCTGCATGGCTGCAAGGGCCGCATGCTGGACTGGTGGTTCACCTTCTTCGAGACCACCCAGCACATCCGCTGGTGGCACCCGATGGACCATGTCGAGCATCGTGGCTGGGACGCGGCCTGGCAGCGCGGGCGCAGCTACCATGGCGCGAGCATCCAGGCCGTCGAGTCGCTGGCCGACATCCCGCCGGTGGCAGCGCGCCTGAAGTTCCACGATCCGCGCACGTTGCTGACGTCTGAGCGTCTGCAGGCGGCGCAGGAGGCGGGCGATGTCTCGGCGGTGATTGCCGCGCGCATCGGTTTTGGTGAGCACGTTCGGCTGGATGCGCACGGTGATCCCTGCGACGGGCAGATGCTGCACGTCGCCCGCGATACGCCGTTCGGCTGCGTGCTGCGCAGCCGCTTCGTGCTGGGCCTGGACAGTGAAGATCCGCAGCGCGATGCCAACGATGCGATTGGCCTGGGCCTGCTCAAGCACTGTTATACCGAGTTCAGTTTCCTGTCGCGGCTGCTGCCGTCGCTGTACTACGGCGAGCGCGCCAATGGTGAGGCGGTGCCGTTACCGTGGTGAACTCGCGTGCTACGCCAGTAGGGCGTCATAGCCTGCATCGCTGAACTGGATCAGGCAGAAGCCATGGCCGAAGGGATCGGCCAGCACGGCGATCCTTCCCCAGCTGTGTTCGCGCACGGCCTGTTCAAGGATGGCGCCGGCCGCGATCGCGCGGGCAAGCGCAGCGTCGATGTCGGTGACTACCCAGTCCAGATGCACGGGCGTCCAATGACGCTCGTAGTCGCGTACATCGCCGTGCTCGGTCGCTGCGCTGCCGGCATCGCTTTGCAGCAGGTATAGCGGCGTGGGACCACCGAGCAGTTCCAGCGCGCCCGGGCCGAGTCGGCGGCCGAGCCGCAGGCTGAAGGCTTCGGTGTAGAACGCTTCGGCCGCTGCAAGATCGGGGACGTCGAGGTTGACGATGAAGGACATGGTGACGGAGTTCATGGGGACTTTCGTCATGTTGTTGGACGCGGATGTGACGTCTAGGATCGAACTGTAGTTCCAGACCGGGTGCCTCGTCGTTCCGACCGGTGGCCCCGTTGCCAGGGAGGATTCCATGCGGAACCTGGAAGTGGAAGCGCGAGTACGCAAGCTGGAGCAACGGGCAGGCCGATGGCGCTGGCTGCTGGTGGCAGCACCCGTGCTGATGATGTCGATCATGCTGGCCGGTCGTGGTTCTGCCCGGCCGGAGGCCGGCATTGCTGCGGAGATCCGCACCCATCGCCTGATCGTGCTTGACCACCAGGGCCGCAAGCGCGTGGAGATCGGTGAGGACGCGCCGGACCTGGACATCAAGCGCAATGCGCGGGTGGCGGGGCTGATCATCTTCGATGGCAATGAACAGGAACGCGGAGGCATGGTGACTGCCGACGATGGCAGTGCCACGGTTGCTCTCGATGCGCCGCGCGGCGTTGGCTATCGCGTGTCGGATCGGGCCGGGATGAAGGTGGGAGCGGACGGTTCGGCGTTCATCGGTGTCCTGTCCAACGCCGGTGGCTTTGCTGCCAGGCTGGTCGCGCAGGGGGCGGAAGGACAGCTGGAGCTGAACCGGGTGGCTTCTGCTGAAGGCGGAGCCTCCAACCGTGTGATCCACGTGGAAGCCGAGAGCAGGTGACGGACCCATCACAGAGCCAACCAGGGAGTGCAACATGCATGAGCAGGATATGACCGTACGCTTGGAACGACTGGAGCACAGGCTACGGCGCAGGAATCTGCTGGCAGTCTCGATGTTCGTACTGGGCGCATCGTTGGCTCTGGTCGGGACCAGTGTAGCCACGCCCGATGCCGGCGTGGTGCCGGAGATCCGTACCTACAAGCTGACCGTGCTCGACAGTGAAGGGCGCACGCGCGTGCAGATTGCCGAGGATGTGGATGATGTCGCGCGCAACTCGCGCGCAACGGGAATGACGATCTACGATGCGAAAGGCGATGAGCGCGGTGGCATCGGCACCATGGCCAATGGCAGCGCGGTGATGGCGCTGGATGCGCCCGTTGGCGTGGGTTACAAAGTGCGCGACCGGGCGGGTATGAGGGTCGCGGCCGATGGCACGGCCGTGATCACCACGCTGTCCAATGAAGGCAGCTTTGCTGCCAGCCTGGTTGCGCAGGGCAACCAGGGACGGCTTGAACTGAGTCGCAGAGATTCAGCCAAGGGGGAGATCACCACCCGCGTACTGACCCACGACTCGGACGCGACCAAGGTGGAGAAGGCTCCATGACGCTCAAGATGGCACGGCGTGCACCGCATCCACGCGTGGCTGTGCCAGCGGGTAGTCGAGGTAGCCCTCGGTGCCGCCGCCGTAATAGGTGCTGCGATCGGGCACGGCCAGCGGCACATCGCGCTGCAGACGCTCGACCAGATCCGGGTTGGCGATGAACGGCTGGCCAAACGCGGCCAGGTCGATGATGCCGTCCTCGACCAGGCGCAGAGCACGCTCACGGGTGAGGCCACCGGCGAGGATCACGGTGCCGCCGTAGCTCTGCTTGAAGGTCTTCAGGAACGCCTCGCCGATGACGGGCTCGCCGCGCAGGTAGTTGTCGTTCAGATGCACATACGCCAACCCGCGCTTGCCAAGCTCTTCGGCCAGATAAAGATAGCTGGCTTCGTTCTCGGCATAGGCCGGCATGTCGAAGGTCTGGCTGTTCGGCGCCAGGCGCACGCCGACACGATGCGCGCCGATGCGCGAAACCATCGCATCCACGGTGTCCAGGATCAGCCGTGCGCGGTTGCGCAGTGAACCGCCGTACAGATCCTGCCGATCATTGGTGATCGGGTTGAGGAACTGCTCGAACAGGTAGCCGTTGGCGGCATGCAGTTCGATGCCATCGAAGCCGGCGGCGATGGCATTTTCCGCGCCGCGAACGAAGTCGCTGACGATACCCGGCACTTCGTCGGTGCGCAGTGCGCGCGGCGGCGTCGGATCGGCATGACCACGGCTGCCGTCGTCCAGATACACGAACGAGGTGTTCTTCGGATCGCTCGCCACCGGCCGTGTGCCGGCGCTCACCGGCTGGCCGCCGTCGGGCTGCAGCGAGCTGTGTGACATACGGCCGACGTGCCACAGCTGGGCGAAGATCGCGCCCTGTGCAGCGTGTACGGCGTCGGTGACGAGCTTCCAGCCGGCGACCTGTTCGGCGGACCAGATGCCGGGCACGTCGATATAGCCCTGGCCCTGCGCCGACACCGGCGTGCCTTCGCTGATGATCAGGCCGGCGCTGGCGCGCTGCCGGTAGTACTGCGCGGTCAGTGCGTTGGCGACGGCGCCGGGGTTGCGGGCGCGGGTCATCGGCGCCATCGCGATGCGGTTGTGCAGGGGTAGTCCAGCCAGGTCGAAGGGGCGGAACAGGGTGGCGGTCATGTCAGTCATCTCGATACGGGGAGGGCGCCAACGGCGCGACAGCACCATGATGGAGTTGACATGCAGGCGCATAAAGACGGTAAATTTCCCGTCAAGCGGGACTATCTGTCCCCAATAAGCGAGTCCGCCGATGCTTCCCGTCGAATCCCTGAATGGCCTGGCGACCTTCGTCACCACGGCGCGCTCGGCCACCTTCACCGAGGCTGCCGATGCATTGGGCATCTCGCGCTCGGCGGTCGGCAAGGCCATCGCCCGGCTGGAAGCGCGGCTGGGGGTGCGCCTGTTTCATCGCACCACCCGGCGCATCGCGCTGACCACCGATGGCGAGGCGTACTACGCCTCGTGCGCGGCGGCGCTGGATGAAATCGCGGCAGCTGAAGCGTGCCTGGGTTCGGCTGCGCATCTGCCGAGCGGCCGCCTGCGCATCGACATGCCGTCCTCGTTCGGTCGGCTGGTGGTGCTGCCGGTGCTGCTGCGCATGTGCAATGAACACCCCGACCTGCAGTTGACGATGACCTTCACCGATCACTTCGTCGATCCGCTGGAGGAAGGCATCGACCTGCTGATCCGTTTCGGCGGCCTGCACCATGCCGAGCACCTGGTTGCACGCAAGTTGGCCAGCCAGCGGCTGGTGACCTGCGCGTCACCGGCCTACCTGCAGGCCTTTGGTGTGCCGCAGACGCTGGACGAGCTGCGCGACCATCGCAGCGTGGTCGGCTTCCGTCATGGCCAGTCGGTGGCGTGGCGGATCGGCAGCGAGGGCACCAACGGCAGCTTCATTCCCAGTGCCACCCATCAGCTCAATGATGGCGATGCCGTGATCGAGGGCGCCATCGCCGGGTTGGGAATCTGCCAGATGCCGATGTCACTGGTGCGTCATCATCTGGAGTCGGGTGCGTTGCAGTCGGTGATGGATCACTGCACGCAACACCATGTGGACATCCACGCGCTGTGGCCGCAGACCCGGCATCTGCGGCCGAAGGTGCGCTATGTGGTGGAGGAGCTGACCCGGTTGGCCGCAGACGGGGCCTTCGATTGAGCTCCGGATCGGCTTCTGTATACTATCCCCCAGTATAGTTCCGAGGCCGGCCTGCCATGCCGCACTCCCCCGAAGAAAAAAAGAAGGTTCTCGCCCGCGTGCGCCGCATCCGCGGCCAGTGCGATGCGCTGGACCGTGCGCTGGAAGCCGGCGCCGACTGCGGGCCGGTGCTGCAGCAGATCGCCGCCATCCGCGGGGCGGTCAACGGCCTGATGTCCGAAGTGATGGAAGCGCACCTGCGCGAGGAGTTTGGCCAGCCCGCCGCCTCCGATGAACAACGCGCAGAACGCGTGCGCGACATGAGCGCGTTGATCCGCTCGTACCTGAAATGAACGACGGCGCGACACAGCGCCGCGCATCCTGTTTTCCGCAAGCCATTTTTGGAGAGTGCCATCATGAAATCCCGTGCCGCCGTCGCCTTTGGTCCCGGCCAGCCGCTGCAGATCGTCGAGATCGACGTCGCCCCGCCGAAGGCCGGCGAAGTGCTGGTCAAGATCACCCACACCGGTGTCTGCCACACCGATGCGTTCACCCTGTCCGGCGATGATCCGGAAGGCCTGTTCCCGGTGGTGCTGGGCCATGAAGGCGCCGGCATCGTGGTGGAAGTGGGCGAGGGCGTGACCAGCGTCAAGCCGGGCGACCACGTGATTCCGCTGTACACCGCCGAGTGCGGCGAGTGCCTGTTCTGCAAGAGCGGCAAGACCAACCTGTGCGTGTCGGTGCGTGCCACCCAGGGCAAGGGCGTGATGCCCGACGGCACCAGCCGCTTCAGCTACAACGGCGAGCCGATCTACCACTACATGGGCTGCTCGACCTTCAGCGAATACACCGTCGTTGCCGAGGTGTCGCTGGCCAAGATCAACCCGGACGCGAACCCGGAGCACGTCTGCCTGCTCGGTTGCGGCGTCACCACCGGCATCGGCGCGGTGCACAACACCGCCAAGGTGCAGGAAGGCGACAGCGTGGCGGTGTTCGGGCTGGGCGGCATCGGCCTGGCGGTGATCCAGGGCGCGCGCCAGGCCAAGGCCGGGCGCATCATCGCAGTGGACACCAATCCGTCCAAGTTCGAGCTGGCCCGCGAATTCGGTGCCACCGACTGCATCAACCCGAAGGATCATGACAAGCCGATCCAACAGGTCATCGTTGAAATGACCACCTGGGGCGTGGACCACAGCTTCGAGTGCATCGGCAACGTCAACGTGATGCGTGCGGCGCTGGAATGCGCGCACCGCGGCTGGGGCCAGAGCGTGGTGATCGGCGTAGCGGGTTCGGGCCAGGAGATCTCCACCCGTCCGTTCCAGCTGGTCACCGGCCGCAAGTGGATGGGCACCGCGTTTGGTGGCGTGAAGGGCCGCAGCCAGCTGCCGGGCATGGTCGAAGACGCGATGAAGGGCGATATCGAGCTGGCCCCGTTCGTCACCCACACCATGGACCTGGACAAGATCAACGAAGCCTTCGACCTGATGCATGAAGGCAAGTCGATCCGTTCGGTCGTCCATTACTGAGGCGCGTCATGGGCTGGCTGGATGCCCTGCGCCGGCCACGTGCGGAAGACCCGCGCGCGGCCCTGGTCGCCCCGATCGAGCAGGGGCTGCGTGCGCTGGGCTGGGTAGTGGGCGAAGTGGGGCCACCGCGTGCGGTGACCTCGGCCTTCGGCAGCGACGATGGCATGCCATTCGAGCAGTGGCTGGGGCTGGTATTCCTGCCGCGTCTGCATGAGGCCCGGGCTGACGGCCAATGGCCGCCGCGCAGCGATGTGGCCGTGGCGGCCTATCGCAATCTTGATGGCCAGCCTGGCGTCGAACCGTTGCTGCGCCTGCTGGCGCAGCTGGATGAACTGATAAACAAAGGCATCCACGCCGTGCGTGGATAAGCCGACCAAGGTCGGCATCTACCAGAAGCACGCGTGCGCTGACGCACCGCGCAGGAGAACATCATGGAACGCATCGAACACCGCGCCTGTGCCGGCGGCTGGCAGGACGTCTATCGCCATCACTCCACCACGCTGGGCTGCGACATGCAGTTCGCCGTGTACCTGCCGCCGCAGGCCGCCAGCCAGAAGCTGCCGGTACTGTATTGGCTGAGCGGACTGACCTGCACCGAGCAGAATTTCATTACCAAGGCCGGTGCGCAGCGCTATGCGGCGGAGCACGGCGTGATCATCGTCGCCCCGGATACCAGTCCGCGCGGCGATGACGTGGCCGATGCCGAGGGCTATGACCTGGGCAAGGGCGCGGGCTTCTATCTCAACGCTACCCGTGCGCCGTGGGCGAAGCACTACCGCATGCATGACTACGTGGTGCAGGAACTGCCGGCGCTGATCGAGGCAAATTTCCCGGTGAACGACGCACGCGCGATCAGCGGCCATTCGATGGGGGGGCACGGTGCACTGGTGATCGCGCTGCGCAACCCGGGACGCTACCGCAGCGTGTCGGCGTTCTCGCCGATCGTTGCGCCCAGCCAGGTGCCGTGGGGACAGAAGGCGTTCACGGCCTACCTCGGTGACAACCCGGCCGACTGGGCGCAGTGGGACGCCACCGCGCTGATCGCCAACGCCAGCGAGCGACTGCCGCTGCTGGTCGACCAGGGTGAGGGGGATGAGTTCCTGCAGACCCAGCTGCAGCCTCAGCGCCTGCAGCAGGCCTGCCAAGCGGCCGGCCATCCGCTGAGCCTGCGCCTGCAGCCGGGCTACGACCACAGCTACTACTTCATCGCCAGCTTCATCGGCGAGCACATCGCCCACCACGCGCGCGCACTGAAGGCCTGACCCTGTAGCCGAGCCCACGCTCGGCTGCTCTGGCTTGTCCGTAGCGTCGAGCCGCCACGCATGGCGTGGCGCTTATACGTCGTCGTCTTCTTCCGCCGCTTCACGGCCCTGCTGGCGGATCAGGGCTTCTTCGCGCGCATCGTTGATGGCGTGGCGCACGCTGTCGAGGTCGACGGTAGATTCATCGTGCACAAAGGTGCCGGTGAGCTCGCTGTCCGGCAGCAGGCTGCCAGCCTCGAACAGCGCCCACATTTCCTCGCCATACCAGCTGTCCAGCAGTTCAGGGGCGAAACGGCCCAAGTAGGCGGTGAGGTTGTTGACGTCCCGCAGCAGCATGCTGCGCGCGGCGTTGTTGCCGCCTGCACTGACCACCTGGGGGAAATCGATCACCACCGGGCCATCGGGACCGACCAGCACGTTGTACGGCGAGAGATCGCCATGGATCAGGCCGCAGCACAGCATGCGCACCACCTGGCGGACCAGGGTCTGGTGGAACTGGCGGGCCTGTTCGGGCTCCAGTTCCACTTCGCCCAGGCGGGCGGCGGAGAAACCGTCGGCATCGGTGACCAGCTCCATCACCAGCACACCGTGGAAGTAGCCGTATGGCTCGGGCACGCGCACGCCGGCATCACGCAGCAGGTACAGCGAGTCCACCTCGGTGTTCTTCCAGGCCGTTTCCTGCTGCTTGCGGCCGTACTTGCTGGCCTTGCCCACCGCACGCGCCTCACGGCTGCCGCGCACCTTGCGGCCTTCCTGGTACTGCACGCGCTGCTGGAAGCTGCGCTGGGCCATGTCCTTGTAGACCTTCGCGCAGCGCACCTCGTTGCCGCTGCGTACCACGTACACGGCCGCTTCCTTGCCGCTCTTGAGCGGCCGTAGCACTTCATCGATCACGCCGTCGTCGATCAGGGCGCGCAGTCCTTCGGGGGTTTTCACGGGATATCTGGGGTGGCCGGCGCGGAGGCGCTCGCCAGGATGGGGAGGGATTTTCGCATTTTACAGGTCGCGGCTGTCGGGCGGCTTCCCGGCTGGCCCGCGAGCGTCGCCGGGCAACCATTTCGCGAGACGGCTGCCACTGTCGCGTATCCGTCTTTTCCAACGCGGATCACGCCGCTGTGGCGTGGCGGCGCGCTATCGTGCCGCCATACGGCCTTGCGCATGGGGGATGCATGCTGGTTGTGCTGGCGCTGATGTTCGTGATCTGCCATGGCGTGGTCGTGGCGTTCTGGCCGGGTACGGCGGGTGGGGGATCGTTCGTGTTCCTGACCGCGGCGCCTCTGCTGGCCGCCGCGGCCTGCCTGTGGCGTGGCCAGCGTGACCGCGCTGCACTGGGCTGGCGGGCCACGGCAATGGCGCTGCTGCTCTGGGCCGGTGGCATGGCCTTCAACATGGCCGACGCACTGGGGGCCGGACGGTCCGACATCACCCCGCGCGCCAGCCTGCTGTTGTATGTGCTGTACGGCGTGCCGCTGGTGTTCATCCTGGCCCGCGCCCGTCGCGAACGCCGGATGATCAGCCTGATCGACGGCGTGATGGCTGCGCTGCTGGGTGTCCTGTTCTTCGTGCATACCCAGTCATTTGCCGACCGCATCGACATCGATGACCAGGCGATGGCCCACATGCAGCGCATGTTCGACATCCAGAACCTGTGCATCGCCGGCTTCGCGGTGGTGCGCTGGGTCGCCGGCGATGCGCCAGAACGGCGCAGCTTCTACCGCGCGCTGGCGCTGTACGCACTGAGCTATCTGCTGCTGGCGTTCTACATCAATCACTACACCTCCGAACAGTCGTTCGGCGCCTACAACGATCTGTTGATCGACCTGCCGTTCCTGCTGCTGGCGGTACTGGCACTGCGCCAGGCACCTGCTCCGGGCTTCGTGTTGCATCCGCGCCTGCTGCGATTGGTGCAGGCGGGCGGCCCGATCATCCTGCCCTTGCTGCTGCTGGTAGTCGGCACCCTGGTGGTCGACCACGCGCGGCCGTTGGCGGTGACCGGCTTCGTGGTGGCGACGCTGGGCTTCGGCCTGCGCAGCACCCTGCTGCAGATCGACCTGCTGGAACGGCAGGCGGGTCTTGATCAGCTGGCGCGGCAGGATGGCCTGACCGGCGTAGCCAATCGCCGTGAGTTCGATACGCTGCTGCTGGCCGAATGGAACCGCGCGCGCCGCAGCGGCACCGAACTGGGCCTGTTGCTGGTGGACATCGACCATTTCAAGGCATTCAACGACGAGCACGGTCATCCCGCTGGCGACCGCTGCCTGCAGGCGGTGGCTGCGGTGCTGCAGTCCACTGCCGGGCGCGCGGCCGACAGTGTGGCGCGCTATGGCGGTGAGGAGTTCGCAGTGATCGTGCCCGGCAGCCCGCTGTCGGGTGTGCTGGCGCTGGCCGAACGCCTGCGCGAGGCGGTGGAAGCGCTGCCGCTGCCGGAGGGTCCGGTCAGCATCAGCGTGGGTGTGGGCTACCTGCACCCACCGGCGCTGGCCAGCGCCGAACAGTTGCTGGCCGATGCCGATGCCGGCCTGTACGCGGCCAAGCGTGCAGGCCGCAACCGGGTGATCCTGCACGCGCACGTGCTGGACGACCACGGGGGCGCGCACGACACGCTGGACTGTTGAGCACGCCTGGGCCACGGCCGCGGCAGGAAGGTGCGCGGCCGATCAGCGCTGGCGCAGCCATCCGGCCGGATCCAGCAGGCGCAGGCCTACGGGTGACAGCGACCGTTGCCGCAACGTCAACGGCGTGGCGCGCACCGCCGTCGCACAACATGCCAGTTGGCGACGCAGCGGCGCCAGCACCTCGTCCTCGCGTGGGCGTGCGTGCCGCCATTGCGCAATGCGCAGCAGACAGACCAGCAGGTCCAGTTCGCTGGCGGAAATGAACGGCGACCCGGCCGGCAGCAGCTCGATCGGCGCATGCGGCGTGGCCAGCAATGGCAGCAGTTCACGGAAGGCGTCGCGTCCTTCGGCATCCAGGCCCAGGGCGGCCAGTTGCAGCAGGCCCTCGGCCTGCAGCGCAGGGTCGCCCAGTTGCCGCAGCGCAGCCAGCAGGGCCTGTTCGCCGCGACTGAACTGACGGCCGAAAGCGCGATAACTCACGCGGGTGGGAAATACAGGGGAACGCGAGGCCATGCCGGGAATACCTACGGATCGCGCGTTTCCACCAGCACCGGGCAGGGCGCGTGGTCGATGGTCCATTGCCCGACCGAGGGCTCGAACAGACGCTGCAGACGTGACAGATGGCGGTGGCCGATGACGATCAGGTCGCACTGCAGGCGACGCGCCTGCGCGCTGATCACTTCGCCTGGGTCGCCGGAGGGCAGCTGTGCGATGGCGTCCACGCCGCGTTCGCGCAGCTCGGCCAGGGCGTCGGCCAGCACGGCTTCGGCATGCGCCTGCTGCCGGGCGGCGGCGGGATATTCGCGGCGGTCGGCATCGCTGGCATCTGCTGCCAGTGCGAATTCGGGGTCGAGCACGCACAGCAGGTGCAGGCGGCTGCGGGGGCCAGCCATGGCGGCGGCGAGGTCCAGCACGCGGTCGTGCTGGGGGCCGCCATCAAGCGCGACCAGCAGGGTGTTGAACATGAAAAGCTCCTTTGCAGGGCGGTGATGGTCGCTCATGTCGTCGCGCGCACCCATGCCGTGCGCCGCAGTCAATGCGTGCGCAGGACGCAACTCTGGTCGGTTTGGATTGCAGTAGAGTCATCGCATTTACGGGAGACTGCCATGCCCCTGCCTGACCTCAACCTGTTGCTGGCACTGGATGTGCTGATCGACGAATGCAGCGTGGCCGCCGCCGCGCGGCGGATGAACCTCAGTGCGCCGGCGATGAGCCGTGCCCTGGGCCGGGTACGGGTAGCCCTGGGTGATCCGGTGCTGGTGCGCGCCGGCCGTGGGCTCGCCCCCACGCCACGCGCGCTGGAACTGCGTGAGCAGGTGCGCGATGTGATCGAGCAGGCACACCGCGTGTTCAATGCGGGCCGCGAGGTCGACATGGCCACGCTGGAACGAACGTTCAGCGTGCGCGCCAACGATGTGTTCATCGGCAGCTATGGCGGCCGCCTGCGTGATGTCTTCCGCCAGCAGGCACCGCGCTGCATGCTGCGCTTCGTGCCCGAAGGCGATACCGATGACGATGCGATGGTGCAGGGGCGGATCGACCTGTACATCAGCACGGCCGGCAAGCACAGCCCGGAAACCAAGGTGCAGCACCTGTTCACCACCTCGCTGCTGGGCGCGGCACGCGAGGATCATCCGTTGTTCGACGGCGACATCAGTGTCGAGCGCTTCGCCGCGTGCGACCACATCGCCGTGTCCCGGCGCGGGCTTGCGCATGGCCCGATCGACGAAGAGCTGGCAGCGCTTGGCCTGCAACGGCGGGTGGCGGTGGTCATCCCTACCTTCCACGGCGCGATCTTTGCTGCCGCCGATTCGGACCTGGTGCTGCCGCAGATGCCAAGCGTGATGCTCGACCGCATCACCCGCATGGGCCTGCCGCTGCGGATGTTCCCGCTGCCGGTGCCGGTGCGGACCGTAGCGCTGGTGCAGGCCTGGCACCCACGCATGGACAACGACCCGGCCCACCAGTGGCTGCGGCGGGCGATCAAGGGCATGTGCGATTCGGTCGAGGCGGCCCGCCACTGATCGCCGGCGGGCGTGCGTTGTACGCACGCCTGCGATGCCGGGCACGCCATTTTTCGCAGGCAACGGCCTTTCTAGACTGCGCTCCCGATAGTTTCACTGAGCGCAATCCAATGACTCCTCATATGCCGTGCACTGCACGGATCGGCAGCTGGCAGTGAGCACGCCCGCCGCCGTACTGCCGGCGCCGACAGCGCCCCGGCCCGTCGCTGCACCCGGGCTCGATCGGCGCATCCTGGTAGGGCTGTGCGGTGTACTGCTGGCGGTGCTGGTGTCGGGCTTCAACGAGAACGTCACCAAGGTCGCGCTGGCCGACATCCGCGGTGCGATGGGTTTCAGCGTCGATGACGGCAGCTGGATCGTGGCGCTGTACAGCGCGATGTCGGTCAGCGCGATGGCGTTCGCACCATGGTGCGCCGCCACCTTCTCGCTGCGCCGTTTTGCGTTGGCGATGATCGGCGGGTTCATGGTGCTGGGCGTGCTGTGCCCGCTGGCCCCCAACCTGCAGACGTTCCTGGTGCTGCGCGCGTTGCAGGGCCTGTGTGGTGGCGCGTTGCCGCCGCTGCTGATGAGCGTGGCGCTGCGCTTCCTGCCGCCGGGCATCAAGCTGTACGGCCTGGCCGCCTACGCACTGACCGCCACCTTCGGGCCGAGCATGGGCACTCCGCTGGCCGCATTCTGGGTGGAGCAGGTGGGCTGGCACTGGGCGTTCTGGCAGATCGTGCCCTATTGCCTGGTGGCGATGGCGATGGTCGGCTGGGGCCTGCCACAGGATCCCCTGCGGCTGGAGCGCTTCGCACAGTTCGACGGCGTCGGCCTGATGCTCGGCCTGCCGGCGCTGGTGCTGCTGGTACTGGGTTTGGTGCAGGGCCCGCGCTTGAACTGGTTCGACTCGTCGTTGATCACGCTGATGCTGGGTGGTGGTGCGGGTCTGCTGGTGTTGTTCTTCATCAACGAGTGGTTCCATCCACTGCCGTTCTTCAAGCTGCAGCTGCTGGCCAACCGCAACCTCAGCTATTCGCTGATCACCCTCGGTGGCGTGCTGTTCGTGCTGCTGGCGGTGATCTCCATTCCGTCCGGTTTCCTCGCCAGCGTGCAGGGCTATCGGCCGCAGCAGACTGCGCCGATGCTGCTGTGGGTGGCATTGCCGCAGGTCATCGCGCTGCCGTTGGTCGCCGCATTGCTGAACATCCGCGCGATCGATTGCCGTTGGGTGCAGGCCACCGGCCTGGCGATGCTGGCGCTGGCCTGCTGGCTGGGCGCACATCTGGACGTCAGCTGGATACGCGACAACTTCCTGTGGGTCCAGCTGCTGCAGGTGTTTGCGCAGCCGATGGCGGTGCTGCCGCTGCTGATGCTGGCCACCGGCGGCTTGGCGCCACAGGACGGCCCCTTCGCCTCGGCGTGGTTCAACACGGTGAAGGGCTTTGCCGCGGTACTGGCCAGCGGCGTGCTTGAAGCGGTCGCCCAGGGACGCCGCCATTTCCACTCCACCGTGCTGGTCGAGCGACTTGGCGAACAGCCGTGGCTGGCCGAAGGGCCGCAGCTTGGCGCGCGCCTGCATGCGCAGGTGCAGGCGTTGACCTCGGCCGATCTCTACCTGCTGGTCGCGTTGGTCGCGCTGGCCTTCATTCCGCTCATTGCCTGGATGCCCACCCGCATCCATCCGCCACGTGCCGTGGCCTGATCCCCTTCGCAGGAATCCCCTCATGACAATCAATCGAACGTATCTCAACGCCGGCCTCGGCCTGGGCGTGCTGCTTCTGGCCGGTGGTGCTTGGTTGCTGCTGCGCGATGGCCGCCACCAGACCACCAACAACGCCTATGTGGTCGCCGACTACACCGTGGTCGCACCGAAGATCGCTGGCTTCGTCAGCGCGGTGGAAGTGCAGGACAACCAAGCGGTGAAGGCAGGTGACGTGCTGGCCCGCATCGATGACCGTGACTACCAGGTCGCGTTGCTGGCTGCCCGCGCCGACCTGGCCAATGCGCGTGCGCAGCTCAGCAACGCTCAAGCAGCGCTGGCACAGCAGGGCTCGCTGATCGAACAGGCCAGGGCGAGTGTGGATGTCAGCCGTTCCGAGCTGACCCTGGCCAGCGCCGACCAGCAGCGTTACCGGGAGCTGGCCCGCGACGGTGCCGGTACCGTGCAGAACGCACAGCAGGCGCAGTCGAAGCAGGCCGTGGCCAGTGCGCACCTGCAACAGGGGCAGGCCGCATTGTCGACCGCGCGCCAACGCACCGACATCCTCACTGCCGGCGTGCAGGCCGCGCAGGCAGCGGTGCAGCGTGCTGAAGCCGCGCAGGCACGCGCCGAGCTGGATCTGTCGCACACCGAGCTGCGCGCACCGATCGACGGCATGGTTGGGCGCCGCGCAGTGCGCGTCGGTGCCTACCTGACCCCGGGCACGCCGGTGGCCGCGGTCGTGCCACTGCAGCGCGCCTTCGTGGTCGCCAACTTCCAGGAAACGCAGATGACCCGCATGCAGCCCGGGCAACAGGTTGAGCTGACGGTGGACGTGTTCCCCGGCACGCCGCTGCGTGGCCATATCGACAGCATCGCACCAGCCACCGGCGTGACGTTCGCCGCGATTGCACCGGAGAACGCTACCGGTAACTTCACCAAGGTAGTGCAGCGCATTCCGGTGAAGATCGTGCTGGAGCCCGGGCAGGCGTTGCTGGGCCAGCTGCGTGCCGGCATGTCGGTGGAAGCCAGCGTGGATCTGCAGAGTTCGCAGCGGGTACAGAGCGCGCAGCGCGAGCAGCACCGCAAGGGCGGGGAGGGCGCATGATCCGCGTACTCCCACGTGTACTGGCTGCAGCGGCACTGTGCACGGCGCTGACCGCCTGCACGCTGGGCCCGGACTTCGTGCGCCCGCAGGCCGAACTGCCCACGCAGTGGCAGGGCGAAGCGGTGGCGTCAGCTGCGCTGGATGACGACGCCCGCTGGTGGTCCGGTTTCGATGACCCGCTGCTGGGGCAATTGGCGACGCAGGTGCTGCAGGCCAATCTCGACCTGCAGCTGGCCGCCAACCGCGTGCAGCAGAGCCGCGCCGCGCGTGGCGTCACCGCTGCCGATCGCCTGCCCAGCGTCAGTGCCACCGCCAGCGGCGTGCGCGCGCGCAACAGCGAGGTAGGCCTGAACGATCCGTCCGGTAATGGTGGTCGTGATGACTATGGGCTGTTCCAGACCGGCATCGGCATGAGCTGGGAACTGGATCTGTGGGGCCGCGTACGCCGCCAGGTGGAAGCCGCCGACGCACGCGTGCAGATGGCCGAGGAAGATGCACACGCGGTGCGTATCGCGCTGCTGGCGGAGACCGCGCGCGATTACCTGCAGTTGCGCGCAACACGCCAGCTGCTGGCCATTACCGAGGACAACCTCAGCATCGCCCACGACATCAAGCGGCTGACCGAAGCGCGCCAACGCCAGGGCGTGGCCAGCACGTTGCAGGTGTCCAGTGCGGCGGCACAGGTGGCATCGTTGCAGGCGCGCATCGCGCCGTTGCGGCATCGCGAATCACAATTGCGCAATGCGTTGGCGTTCCTGCTGGCGCAGCCGCCACAGGCGTTGGACGCGCAGTTGCAGAGCGCGCGCCGCGACTGGCCTGCGTTGCCGACCGTCGCCGTGGGCGTGCCCAGTGAACTGGCCGAGCGTCGCCCCGATGTCCGCCGTGCCGAGGCTGCGTTGCATGCAGCCACGGCTGGTATCGGCGTGGCCAAGGCCAGCTTCCTGCCGCGCATCACCTTGAATGGCGATGCCGGTTTCCAAGCCAAGCAGTTGGATGACCTGGATGGCTGGAACGCCCACCGCTTCAGCATCGGGCCGTCTATCAGCCTGCCGATCTTCCAGGGCGGACGCCTGAAGGCCAACCTGGCGTTGAGCAGGCTGCAGCAGCAACAGTCGGCGCTGCAGTTCCGCCGTACCGTGCTGCAGGCTTGGCATGAAGTGGACGACGCCATCGACGGCTATGCCGCCGAGCAGCAACGTACCGCTCAGCTGCATGTGGCGGTAGATGAGAGCGAGACGGCGCTGGGCGCAGCGCGCCGGCAGTACCAGGCCGGCGTGGTCGACATGCTGGATGTGTTGAGCACGCAGCGCATCGCGCTGGACAACCAGGCCGCGCTGGCCAACAGCCAGGCGACGGCCGCGATTGCACGCGTAGAGCTGTATCGCGCGCTGCGGGATGCATGGGTTGCCGGCCAGCGGCCGGCACTACCCTGGTCGTCAGTCCGACGGTTTCTCGCGCTTGCGGAACAGCAGATAAGGCCAGATGCCGATCAACACCGCTGCGATGACCGTGCCGTAGACCAGCGCGAACACCGACTTGCCAGGCTCGGTCCAGACCATGCCCAGCAGAAGCAGGCCGAGCACGATGGTCGGCCCGCCCAGCAGGATCATCGCGAAGGTCTTTATCCGTCCACTGGTGGGCGCGTTGGCGAGCTCGCCGACCATGTCGGTGCCACCGAAATGCACCTGCAGTGCATCGTTGGTGGAACGGGCGGGTTGCGGTTTTGCGGGTTCCGGCGGCGCTACCGGCTGCTGCAGATCCATTTCCTTGGGCGCCGACGGCAGCAGGTCCGACAGGTTGGTCTGCTCGATGAGGGCTTTCAGCTTGGGGTCCATGTGCAATCCGTGCAGTCGCCGTTGGCGGCGGCACGATAGCAGCAGATCCGGGTGCTCGGTAGTGCCAGCCACGAGGAACTGGTAGATGCCAACCTTGGTTGGCATCCTTTTTGGAAAGCGCCAACCAGGGTTGGCGTCTACCAGGGCAGATCCAGTCGCTACCATCAACGTTGGTCGGTTACCTCGCCGAAGAACCAGTATTCCTGTTCCAGTCCGTCATCGTGATCGGTGCGAGGAATGCTGATCTGCACACCTCGCTCCCCAATGCCCTTGGGCAGGACGAGCCCCCATTCGGTGGCAAGGCTGCGCGAGTTGATCGCGGTGACCTGTCCATCCGCCGTCGCCGCGACATGGCCTTGGAAGTACTCTTCGTCCAGGTAAAGGCATATCTCGCTGGAGAACATCCCGGGCTGAGCGATACAGCAGGTTACCCGCACGTCTGCTTGTGAGGCTGGCCGTGACTGGATCAGGTTTGCGCAGGCGCTGATGAGCGATTGGGCGCAAGCACGCTGGATCCTCAGCGTGGTGGCAGGGCCTTCGATCAGACCTGCGCGGGTGGGAACCTTGTAGTTCCAGTAACGAGCCCGGCCCTCCAGCTCCTCTGAGGGAAAGGCACCTTTGAAGCAGTCAGCCCAATGTCGCAGGTAGCGAAGTCGGCGTGGAGCATCGTGAAGCTTCTTCTCGCCGCGCGTGCCAGGGCGGGTGATGTCATCTTTGTTTCTCATCCGACCAGTGTGCCAGCCATATGAGCGGTGCGCTGCAGAGTGCCAACCAAGGTTGGCGTCTACCAGAACATGCGCCATCGGCGGCGGGCTATTCGCGACAAATTGGCGAGATGGAGCTGCCTGGCGACTCGGTAGCTGCCAACCTTGGTTGGCAGCACTCTTCCAGAAGCGCCAACCAAGGTTGGCATCTACCAGAGCCGGATCTCAACGCACGTCGCGCAGTTCCCAGTGGTGCCCGGCCAGCAGGCGCAGGCGCTGCTTGAACACGTCACTGTCGATGCGGGTGGTGGCCACCAGGTTGATGCGAAGATCCTTCTGCTCACCGGTCACGGTGGCCTCCGGATCGGTCACGCCCCACTGCGGCTCCACCGCATCCGGGTCCGGCTGCTTGTCGCGCCAGCGCTCGAACAGGCTGCCATTGCGCAGCGCGTTCTGCAGTTCTTCGGCGAAGCCGGCAGCGCCCTGCGAATGGAAAGACAGGTCGGGGTCGTTGCCGCGGGCCTTGGACGGTTCGGGCAGGCTGATGTGGTACTGCGCAGGCATGTTGATCTCCTTGAGGTGCGGCTAGGCTGGCATAGGCGCGGTGGAATCGATGTGCAGATTCCAGAGTGCGGTTGGCCTTCATTCAAACCGATGGGGCCCATCGGCGAAGCCCACGGTGACCGCGCCCTTGCCGACGTTGACCATGCCGGTCAGGCTCATCACCGATTCGTACACGGTCACGCCATGGCCGGCGCAGACCTCCTTCATCTGCGCATAGCCGGGCAGGGCGCGCAGCTCGTCCAGTTCGCCGCCGTAGCTGACGCACACGGTCGGCGTCATCAGGCCGGCGCGTACGCGCTGGCCGACCACGCCGAACAGCTTCAGCACGGCGTTGTCGAAACCCTTGATCTTCGCCACCGGCCCGGTCTCGCCGCGATAGCCATGCAGCACTGGCTTGATGTCCAGCGCACTGCCCAGTGCTGCGCTGAGCAGCCCAACGCTGCGGTCGCCCTTGTGCCGGGCGCGGGCACGCATGTAGTACAGGTCGCGGGTGACCATGTAGCCGTGCACGTTGCCGGCCAGTTCTTCCAGACGCTCGCGTATCTGCTGCACGCTGGCATCACTGGCGCGCAGGCGCACTGCTTCCACCGCCGTCACCGCCTGTGCGGCGAACAGGTTCTGGGTATCCAGCACGCGCAGCGCGAACGGCGAGTTGAAGCCTGCCGCCTGCCGCACCGGCTTGTAGTCGTTGAGGATGGCGAAGCTGGCCTGCAGCGCGTTGTCGTGGATCGGGCTGCGGGTCTTGGTGATGGTCATGCAGAACACGTGGTCGTAGTCGATCACCAGCCGCTGCAGGAACAGGTCGCGGATCTGGTTGACGCTGAAGGGGATGGTCTCCGCTTCGGCGCCGTGCTCGGCGACGTGCGCGTGCAGGAAGCTGAGCGTTGCCTGCTCGTCGCGATGATCGGCGAGTACGGCCTCGCCGATCCGCACGGTGATCGGCAGCAGCACGATGTTGTGCTCGGCAATGAAGTCCTGCGGTAGGTCGCAGGCAGAGTCGACGACGATTCCGATGCGCATCCGCGGCTCCCCCTCCAGGGCGGTTGTAGGTTCGGAAATGTGAAAACTATCTCAAAACGGGATCGGGCGCGCGAGGGAAATGCGCCACTGCCTGTTCAGCGACTGCGCTGCACCGCCATCGGCAGGGCCACGGCGTGCTGCCAGTCCGGCCGGTCCAGCAGGCTGGGGTCGTCCAGCACCGCCGCCATCAGCGGGTGGGTATCGTTGCCCCAGAACAGTTCGCCGTCGATGGCCAAGGTCGGCACGCCGAACACCCCGGCCTCGATCGCCGCCTCGGTGTTGCGACGCAACTGCTCCTTGATGGCCGGCTCGCCAATGGCCGCCTCTACGTCGCTGATACCCAGCCGGGCGGCGGGTTCGCGAAGGGTCTCGGCCGAGTCGCCGGCGTTGCCGTCGCGCCAGATCCAGTCGAAAAGCGCGTCCACCGCCGCAGTGCTGGCACCGGCGGCCAGGCACAGGCGCAGGGCCGCCAGCGGATTGAACGGGTGCCCGGGCGGGAAGCGCAGAGGGGTGCCCTCGGCCTGCGCAGTCCACAGCAGCTGGCGGTACATGAAGCGGCGCTTGGCCGGGATCTCCGCCGGGCCCAGGTTGCCCAGATGGTGCAGCACCGCACCAAAGGCGATGGGCACCGGTTGGATGCGCCCGAACTGCGGCAGCCGCTTCACCTTCTGCCAGTGCAGGTAGGAGTAGGGCGAGACGAAGTCGAAATACCAGCGGAGGGTGGGCATCGATGGCTCCTCGTAACGGTCAGGGCTGCGCGTTGCGCTGCAGGTAGCGGTCGCGCAGTTCGGTCTGGCGCGAGCGCATCGGCATCGCCCGGCCGCCCAGCCAGACCTGTTCGGCATAGTGCGCCACATCCAGCGGATCGCCTTCCCACAGCACCAGGTCGGCGCGCTTGCCCGGCTCGATGCTGCCGATCTGGTCGGCCACGCCCAGCACCTCGGCCGGTACCCGGGTCAGCCCGGCCAGGCCGTCGGCCCAGGGCAGGCCATTGGCCACCGCGTTGCCGGCCAGCTGGCGCATCTTGCGTGCATTGTGCGAGGCGTCATCGCGCTGGGCGAAGGCCACCGGTACGCCCGCGCGCTGCAGCCGCGCGGCGTTCTCCAGGGTGGCGCCGATCTGGTCGAAGGTCGTCGGCAGGTTGCGCAGCGCGTCGACGAATACCGGCACCTTGGCCGCTGCCAGTTCCGGTGCCAGCTGCCAGGCCTCGGCACCGCCGGCGACGGCGATCTTCACCTTCTCGCGGGCCGCCCAGCGCAGCAGCTGGCGGATGTCGGCTGCACGGTCCACTTCCACCACAATGCGGCCCTGCCCGGACAGATAGCGGGCCAGCGTGCGGCGACCGGCCGGGGTCAGCAGCGCATGCGGCGAATCGGCGGCAACCTGGCCACGCGCTTCATCGACCATCTGCTGCAGCAGCATCCACTGCGCGGCGCGCGATTGACCGGTCAGTTCAGATGCCGCCGCACCCAGGCGCAGGAACAGCGCGCGCGGGCCGATCGGGTCGGCACTGCCATCGAAACGCACCACGCCGCCCTGGCCGGCGACGAAGCCACCGCCGGTGGCCGCGCCCAGCGCAGTGAAGCCGATGCCGTCCAGGCGTGCCACCGGAATCAGCACGGACGCCGGGTTATAGGCCAGTGTCACGTCGAACTCCGGGCGCAGCGGCTGCTCGCCGATCTTCAGTGCGCTGTCGACCGTGCTCGATTCACCGGATACTTCCTCGATGCCGATCTCGGTGATGCCACCGAACAGGGCAGGGGTCAGCATGCGGCCCTTGGCTTCGACCATCGGCACACCGGCCGGTGCGGACAGGCCCCGGCCCACCGCACGGATGATGCCGCCCTGCACCAGCACATCGGCGTCCTCCACGTTGCCACGTGCGCTGGCGGTAGCGACGGTCGCACCGCGCACCAGCAGGTCCTGCGCCTGTGCAGACGGCGCGATGCAGGCCAGCGCCATGACGGCAGCGCCGAGCGTCGCGGCAGATTTCGCCATTGTCTTGAACATGCCCATCAGCGCAGCTCCTGCCCAAGTTGGAAATCAGACCGCGGCGTCGCCGCTGGCGTGCTGCGGTCGTACACACGGCGGCCATCGACGAACACCTGTTCGGCCAGTGCATACGAACTGAAGGGGTTGCCGTTCCAGATCACCACGTCGGCCATCTTTCCGGCCTCCAGCGTGCCGGTCTGTGCTTCGATGCCCAGCGCCTTGGCGGCGTTGGCGGTCATCCAGGTGATCGCGCGTTCCGGTGCGATCTCCGGCATGTGCGCGCGGCGCGCGGCGGCCATCACCTTGGCCGCTTCCTGGTTCAGGCGCTGGATGCCTTCGGGCGAGTCGGAGTGGACGATGGCGCAGCTGTTCTTCGGCCGGTCGACCAGTGCGATGTTCTCGGCGATGCCGTCGAAGGCCTCCATCTTGAAGCCCCACCAGTCGGCCCACAGTGCACCGCACACACCTTCGGCAGCCAGCCGGTCGGCCAGTTTGTAGGCCTCCACGCCATGGTGGAAGGCGGCCACCTTGAAGCCGAATTCCTTGGACAGGTCGAGCATGGTGGCCATTTCATCGGCGCGGTAGCAGTGGATGTGCACGCGGATATCGCCCTGGATCGCACCGGCAAGGGTGTCCAGCTTGAGGTCGCGCTTGCCGCCGGCGTCACCGGCGCTGTCGCCCTTGTCGCTGCCGAACCAGCCCTTGCGCTTGGCCGGCTTTGGCTTGTTCTTGGCGATGTAGTCGGCCGCGTCGATGAAGGCTGCGCGGTAACCGGCCACGTTGCCCATCCGGGTGGCAGGTGCCACGCCCTTGCCGCCACCGTAGACGCGCTTGGGGTTCTCGCCGCAGGCCATCTTCAGGCCCCACGGCGCGCCGGGGAACTTCATCGCCTGGTAGGTGGTGGCAGGCACGTTCTTCAGCGTTACGCCGCGGCCACCAACGAGGTTGGCCGAACCGGGCAGCACCTGCATGCTGGTCACCCCGCCGGCCAGTGCCGCCTGGAAACCGGGATCCTGCGGCCATACCGAATGCTCGGCCCAGACATTGGCGGTGACCGGCGCGGTCATCTCGTTGCCGTCGCTGTGCGCGCTTACGCCGGGGCTGGGATAGACGCCCAGGTGCGAATGCACGTCGATCAGGCCCGGGGTCACCCATTTGCCGTCGGCGTTGATGCGGGTGACGCCAGCGTCGACCTGCAGCGCATCGCCGACGGCGACGATGCGACCATCGCGCAGCAACACATCGGCGTTGTCCAGGCGCTGGCCGGTGCCGGTCAGCACGGTGGCGTTCTGGATCAGCAACGGCCCATCGGGATGCGCCTGGTAGGTACTCGGGTAGGGATCGGCCACGAAGCGCGAAGCGCCCACGGCCGGCGCCGTGCTCAGCGATACCAGCGCCAGACCCAACCCGGCGCGCAACAACGTCGATGTCATGCAGATCCCCTTGGCAGCGTGTTCAACCCACCGACGCTAGCCGGGGACTGGCCTGCTTGCCAAGTGTCCTTTTTCACGGGGCGTCATCTGCCATCTCGACGGCAACGTCCGCCTCCCGGAAAATGGTGCTCCCCACGCCGCACCGGACCGCCCATGAAGAGCAAGCAGGACATCGTCGACAACTGGCTGCCGCGCTATACCGGCGTGCCCCTGGACAAGTTCGGCCAGCACATCCTGCTGACCAACTTCGGGGGTTACCTGCATACGTTCTCCGCGCTGACCGGTGCGCCGGTGATCGGCCTGGACCGGCCCATGGCCAGTGCCACCATCGACGGCATCACCATGATCAACTTCGGCATGGGCAGCCCCAATGCCGCGATCATCATGGATCTGCTGTCGGCGGTGATGCCCAAGGCGGTGCTGTTCCTGGGCAAGTGCGGCGGGCTGAAGCGCAAGAACGAGCTGGGCGACCTGGTGCTGCCGATCGCGGCCATCCGTGGCGAGGGCACCTCGGGCGACTACCTGCCGCCGGAAGTGCCGGCCTTGCCCGCCTTCGCCCTGCAGCGTGCGGTCTCGACCATGATCCGCGACCTTGGCCACGACTACTGGACCGGTACCGTTTACACCACCAACCGCCGGGTATGGGAACACGATGAGGCCTTCAAGGAGCGGCTGCGGGCGATGCGCTGCATGGCCATCGACATGGAAACCGCGACGATCTTCGCTGCCGGCTTCGCCAACCACATCCCCAGTGGCGCCCTGCTGCTGGTTTCAGACCAGCCGATGATCCCGGACGGGGTGAAGACCGAGGCGTCCGACGCCAAGGTCAGCTCGCAGTTCGTGGAAAACCATATCCAGATCGGTATCGAGGCGCTTAAGCTTATCCGGCGCAACGGCAAGTCGGTCCGCCACCTGCGCTTCGACGAATGATGATGATGGCCTGGCGCGGTGCGCCGGCCCTGGGAGTAGGTGATGGACGTTGCCGCGCAAGTGGTGGAATTCTGGAAAGACGCGGGCCCTGAAAAGTGGTTCGCCCGCGATGATGCGTTCGACGCACGGTTCCGTACGCTGTTCGCGGACGAACACCATGCCGCCGCATCGCGCGCGCGCGAGCACTGGCTGAGCAGCGCCGAGGGCGCGCTGGCGTTGATGCTGCTGCTGGACCAGTTCCCACGCAACTGCTTCCGCGGCACGGCCCATTCCTATGCCACCGATGGTCTGGCCCGGCACTACGCCATGCGCGCGATCGAAGAAGGGCTGGACCTGCAGCTGGTACCCAAGCTGCGCGCCTTCATCTACCTGCCGTTCGAGCATTCCGAAGATCCGCTGGACCAGGACCGCTCGGTCGCGATGTTCGACGTGCTGGGTGACAAGGAATACCTGCGGTACGCCGAACTGCACCGCGACATCATCCGCCGCTTCGGCCGGTTCCCGCACCGCAATGCTGTGCTTGGCCGCATTCCGTCGCCGGAAGAACTGGATTACCTGGCCGAAGGCGGTTTTGCCGGATAACCCGGAAGGAGTAGATCCACGCCATGCGTGGATGGATTCAACGGAAAACGCCGGCTTTCGCCGGCGTTTTTGTGGGTTTCAACTGCAGCCGATCAGTACTTCGGCACGCCGTTGTCCACTTCGTCCGACCAGGCATCGATGCCGCCGGTGACGTTGAACACCTTGCTGAAGCCCAGCGCACGGAACTGCTCTGCTGCCTGCGCGCTGCGGCCACCGTGGTGGCACAGGAAGGCCAGGGCGGTGTCCTTGGGCAGGGCTTCCAGCTCGGCGCGGCCATTGCCATCGAAGCTCTTGAACGGCACGCCGACAGCGGCGATGGCGCGTTCTTCGGCCGGGCGCACGTCCACCAGCATCACGTTGCCGGCACGCACCAGGTCGTCGGCATCACGCACGCTGATTTCCTGCACCGGCTTGGGCGCGTTCGGGTTGTCGATTGCCAGGCCCTTGCCACGGATATCGTCGACCCAGTCGATGGTGATGCCATCGGCGCGGCGGGCGCTGGCCAGGTCGAACTGCACGCGCAGGCCATTGGACTCGGCGGCGATCGCGCCTTCATCGTACGGGGCCAGCTGGAAGTTCGGCTGGAAGCGGGCATCGATGCCCAATTGCAGCGACGCACCCGGCGAATCGGCCAGCGCGCCCTTCAGCATTTCCACCGCGGCCGGGGTGACGGTGATGCGCGGCGGGGTGCGGTCCGGTGCAGCCAGGCCCAGCACGCTGCTCAGCTCACCGCTGGCGGCCATCTGCAGCACGATGTCGCTGCCGCCGACCAGTTCGCCGTCGATGTACAGCTGCGGGATGGTCGGCCAGTCGCCATAGGCCTTGATGCCTTCACGGATCTCCGCGTCAGCCAGCACGTTGACGTGGGCGAACTCCACGCCCAGGTCCTGCAGGGCACCCACGGCCTTGGCCGAGAAGCCGCACTGCGGCATCGACGGCTGGCCCTTCATGAACAGCACGACGCGGTTGTCGTTGAGGATGGTTTCGATGCGCGAACGCAGGGCGGGATCGAGGGACATGGCAGTCATGGGTCCGAAGAATTCGAATCATCAATTCTACCCCCCATGGCATCATGGGGCATGACCAACGCAGGAACATTGCATCGCATCCCGACCCGCCCCTGGCGCTGGGTGCCCTGGCTGGTGCTGTCGCAGCTGGCCGTGATCCTGGTCTGGGTGCTGGCGGGCTGGCACTGGGGCCTGGCCCTGATGGTGGCAAGCCACGCGTTGTTCATGGTGCCGGTGTTCCTGCCCAACAGCCGCTTCTACGCGCCGGTGCTGAGCCGGCTGCCCGCGGCCGGCGACAGCGTCTGGCTGACCATCGACGACGGCCCCAGTGAACAGACCCCGGCAGTGCTGGATCTGCTGGACCGGCACCAGGCGAAGGCGACCTTTTTCCTGGTCGGCGAGCGCGTATTGGCGCATCCGGCCCTGGTGGAGGAGATCCTGCGTCGCGGACACGACCTCGGCAACCACAGCCACAGCCATCCACAGGCGCGCTTCTGGCGGCTGGGCCCGGGCACGATGGCGGCGGAGATCGAGGGCTGCCAGCAGGCGCTGCAGGCAGTGAGTGGGCGACCGGTCCGCTGGTACCGCTCGGTGGTGGGCATGACCAACCCGTTCGTGGCGCCGGTACTGCGCAAGCTGGGCCTGGTGCGCGTGGGCTGGAGCGCCCGCGGTTATGACGGCGTCGGCTGCACCCCGGATGGCGTGCTGGCGCGTCTGCTCCCGGACCTGCGCCCGGGCGCGATCGTGCTGCTGCATGAAGGTGCCGCACATGGCCACAACCTGGCCATCATCGAACGGGTGCTGCAGGTGCTGGACGAGCGTGGCCTGAAGGCCGAACTGCCGGCCAGGTGACCGGTAGCGCCGGGCCACGCCCGGCGAGCGCGCAGCGCGGCAAGAGCGAAGCGACCCGCGTTTGCTCTTCGCTTTTCTCCTGTCTTCCGTGGTGGACGCGCCCGTAAACCGTCCGTGCCCATCCGCCCGGGCAGCCCCCGTAGACAGCCGCCCACCACGAGCGGCTCAGCCGTTGGCCGCAGTTCCCGGCCGCTCGGCCACCAGCAACCAGCTGTTGAACGGCGTGCGCCCATGCAGCGGACGCAACGGAGCCACCTGCATGCCGGCAGCCGCCAGCGTGGCCTGCAGCCGCTGCGGATCCGGGTAGTGACGCGGTCGCGTGCCCATCCAGCCGACCAGCCAGGCCAATCGGTCAGCCACCCGCGTGGTGCGGTCGCGGCGGTCGCCGGTCGCCAGCGGCGTGCGCAGCAGCAGGCGGCCACCGGGCGCGACCCGCGCGCTCACCGCGCGCAGCAGCTCCAGTTGCGGTGCTTCGTCCAGGTACTGCAGCACATCCAGCAGCAGCACATGCCCACCATGCACCGGCAACGGCGCCTGCACATCCAGACAGTCGAACCGTACGTTGGCCAGGCCGCTGCCGGCGCGCTGCGCACGGGCGATCTTGTCGCTGTCCACGTCCACCCCGAGGTACCCCTGCTGGCGGCCACGCTGGCGCAGCACGTGCGCGAACAGGCCCAGCCCGCAGCCCAGGTCGAGCACCGGCTGGCCGTCATCGGGAAGGTGCTGCAGCACGCCGTCATACAGCGGGTCGCTGCCCAGCTTGCCGCGTGTGTAGTAGTAATCGCGGCGGCTGCCCCAGGCCTGCATCGGCCGGAAGGACTCGGCGATCAGGCGCGCCTGCCCGGCATCAAGCGGCGAACAGGGCAGGGGCGTGCCGTTCCGTGGCGTGCCGTCCATCGTCTCAGTCCGTCCTGCCCAGCAGGTGTGCGGCCACCGGCAGCGCACGCGCGCTCCACAGCGCGTACATCCGTGCGGACGGGTGCAGGCCATCCTCGGCAATCATTGCCGGGTCAGCGCCGGTGTCGCGGCTGATATCGGTGATGTCGACGAAGGCCACGCCCTGCTGGGTGCTGATCACCTCGGCGGCAGCGTTGAACTCGTCGGTTTCCAGTTCGATCTGGCCCAGGTCGCGACCGCTGCCTGCACCGTACGGCGTAGTGCCCCAGTCCGGGAAGGACAGCACCAGGACCCGGTCCGCACGGCCGCCGGCAAAACCAATCGCGCGCTGCAGCAGGGCCTGGAACTGCACCTGGTACTCGTCCAGCGGACGCCCGCGATACTGGTTGTTGACGCCGATCAGCAGGCTGACGAAGTCGAACGGCCCTTGCGGCGCAACTTCGTCGATGCCGGCGTCGAGCTCGTCGGTGGTCCAGCCGGTGGTGGCGATGGTCTGCGGATCGCCCAGCGCGACGCCCTGCGCGCGCAGGGCGGCGGCGAGCTGATGCGGCCAGCGGCCGTCGACCGCGACCGCTTCACCGATGGTGTAGGAATCGCCCAGGGCCAGATACGTAAAGCCCATCGATCAAGCCACCGACCGGCGGGGCTTCAGCGGCACCACCTTGGTGGCATCTTCGGCACGGCGGGCGAGGGCGCGGTCGATACGGGCGAACACGTCGCGCATCACCGACGCCTCCGGCAGCAGGGTCACGCGGAAGTGGTGGCGGTAAGGCACGTTGAAGCTTGAGCCCGGCACCACCAGCACGCCGTCGTTGTTCATCAGGTCCAGCGCGAAATTATGATCGTCAAAGCCCTTGGCAGCGGCACCGACCACGGCCGGGAACGCGTACAGCGCGCCGGCGGGGGCAACCAGTGACAGGTGTTCGCTGGCCTCGCAGGCTTCAATCACTGCACGACGGGTTTCATACAGGCGGCCACCCGGTGCGCACAGCTCCGAAATGGTGTCCGGACCGTTCACTGCGGCGTCGATGGCGTACTGGCCCGGCACGTTGGCGCACAGGCGCAGCGCGCCCAGCAGGTCCAGCGCGGCGCGGAAGTCGCCCAGCCGTGCGTCGTCGCCGCTGAGGTGTGCCCAGCCCACCCGCCAGCCGCAGGCGCGGTGCACCTTGCTCAGGCCGCCGAAGGTCAGGCAGGGATGGTCACCGGCCAGCGGTGCGACCGGCTGGAACACCGCGTCGTCGTACAGGATCTGGTCGTAGATCTCATCGACCAGCAGCAGCAGGTTGTGGCGGCGCGCGATCTCGACCACCTGCTCCAGCAGCTCGCGCGGGTAGCTGGCGCCGCTGGGATTGTTCGGGTTGATCAGCACGATGGCGCGGGTGCGCGAGGACACCAGCGTCTCGATCTCGCTCGGGTCCGGCTGGAAGCCGTTCTCGGCGGCGCAGCGGTAGTAGACCGGGCGGCCGTCGTTGAGGATGGTCGAGGCCGACCACAGCGGATAGTCCGGCGAGGGCACCAGCACTTCGTCGCCCGGGTTGAGCAGCGCACGCAGCGACAGGTCGATCAGCTCGCTGACGCCGTTGCCGACGAACACGCGGTCCGGGTGGGCATCCGGTGCGCCACGGCGGGCGTACGCGGCGGCGATGGCTTCGCGGGCGACCGGCAGGCCCTGCTGATGGGTGTAGGGATCGGTGCGGCCCATGTCATCGGCGATCGCGCGCTGCAGGTGTTCCGGTGCACGGAAGCCGAAAGCGCCGGGATTGCCGATGTTGAGCTTGATCAGCTTGTGGCCCTGCGCTTCCAGCTCCCGGGCTCGCCGTGCCAGTTCTCCGCGGATTTCGTAGCGCACTTCGGAAAGGCGCTCGCGGATGACCAGGGGTTTGGGCGAGGGAGTGGACATGGGCGGTGGGCCGCAAAAGGCATGGGGCTTCCATGGTAGCGGAATTGCTGCAGCGCATGGCAAGGGCCGCAGGGCCCGCCAACATTGGGCTGGGCGGCACCACACAGGTAGAATGGCGGCGATGACCCAGACCCCCGATTTCACCGCTCTGCAGACCATTGGCTGGCCCTGGCCGGGCCCGCCGCAGCAGGCCGACTGGCAGGCCGTGATGGCCGCACACCAGCAGGCCCACCCGGCGCGGGTGATCGAGCAGCATCGCACCCACTATGTGGTGGCTGATGGCCCGGAGGCATCGATCAAGGCCGAATCGCTGCCGGAGTGGCAGCGCCCGCGCTTCCCCAGCCACGAACGGCCGGCGGTGGGCGACTGGGTGCTGCTGGATGGCATCCGCATCGTTGCCCTGTTGCCGCGACGTACCGCGATCAAGCGTGGCGCCGCCGGTGAGCATTACCACCAGCAGGTGATCGCGGCCAACATCGATACCGTCTTCATCGTCTGTGGCCTGGACGCGGACTTCAATCCGCGCCGTATTGAACGCTACCTGCTGCTGGTGGGCGGTGGCGGTGCCGAACCGGTGGTGGTGCTGACCAAGGCCGACCAGACCGAGTACAGCGACGACGCGCTGGCGGTGCTGGAAGAACTGGAGATGCAGGGCATCGCCCTGCATGCGATCAATGGCCTGGATGCCGACAGTGTTGCAGTGCTGGAGCCGTGGCTGGGTCCCGGCCGGACGGTGGTGCTGGTGGGCTCGTCGGGTGCGGGCAAGTCGACGCTGACCAACACGCTGCTGGGCGAGCAGCGGATGAAGACCAATACGGTGCGCGCCAACGATTCGCGCGGCCGCCATACCACCACCCACCGCGCACTGATGCCACTGCCGATGGGCGCCTGCCTGATCGATACGCCGGGCATGCGCGAACTGAAGCCGACCGGCGAAGAGACGCTGGCCGAAGGTGGCTTCGCCGATATCGAAGCGCTGGCCGCGCAGTGCCGCTTCCGCGACTGCATGCACCAGCAGGAACCCGGCTGTGCCGTGCGTGCGGCGATCGATGCCGGCGAGATCGAAGAGAGCCGGCTGCAGAACTACTTCAAGTTGAAGGAAGAAGTGGCCGCCGCCGCCGCGAAGCTGGCCGTGCGCCAGGCCGAGACCGCGCAGGAACGCGGTGGCAGGAAGGGCAAGAGCCAGCAGTTCCGCCCGGCGGGCAAACCGCGCAGGCGCTAAGGCTGGAGAATGGTGGCTGCCAACCTTGGTTGGCACTGTCACGGCAGGGGCAGTCCAGTAGATCCACGCCATGCGTGGATGCTTTCCGCGCATGCTTATCTGTGCCAACCAAGGTTGGCACCTACCAACGCGCGGGCAGGGCGTTATAGTCCGCCCATGGAACCGACCGCGACGCTGGACCGTGACGTGGCCCACCATGCAGCGCTCGATGCGCGCCTGGTCGAGGCCGTAGGAGGCATCCGCCTGCTGGGCCTGACCAGCTGGCCGGCGACACTGCAGGCACCCTTCCTGGACAGCGTGGCCCGTGGCCAGCCGACGCTGCCGGTGGTCGACTACCCGAAGCTGGATTTCAGCGACGAGCGTCGCGCGCTGGCCGCGCTCGCTGCCGAGTGTGACGAAAACCATCCGCTGGGCCATTACGTGCAGCAGTCCGCGCAGAGCTGGGATCTGGCAGCGCAGCTGCTGGAAGGCCTCGGTACCGCGGCCGTGGATGCCTGTTCGATGCAGTTGTTCGGGTCGCCCGAGCAGCCTTTGCCGGGCAACGGACCGAGCACGCGCGATGCGGCGCGCCACTTCATCCAGATTGCCGCCGAACTGGATCACGAACTGCTGGCACCGGAAGAGCAGGTGCCGGTATCGGCGATCGCGTTGCAGCTGCAGCTGCAGAATGACCTCGACGCGTTCTTCGAATCACGCATCATCCAGGTGCAGCTGGACCCGGAGCTGGTTTCCAAGGCGGCTGCCGGACCGACCCGCATCCGCCTGCGCACCAGCGCGCGTTTCAGCGCTTACGATCGCGCGCAGTTGTTCCATCATGAAGCGCTGGTGCATTCGCTGACGGCGTTGAACGGTCGCGCGCAGCCGGTGCTGCCGAGCCTGGCACTGTCCTCGCCACGGGTGACGGCCACCCAGGAAGGACTGGCGACGTTTGCCGAGCAGATCACTGGCAGCATCGACATCGAGCGCCTGAAGCGCATCAGCCTGCGTACCGAGGCGATCGCGATGGCGCGCGAAGGTGCGGACTTCATCGAGGTGTTCCGCTACTTCTGCGACGCCGGGCAGAACCCGGAAGAGAGCTTCGCCTCTGCGCAGCGGGTATTCCGCGGTGTGCCGCCGAGTGGGGGCCTGGCCTTCACCAAGGACACGGTGTACCTGCGCGGTCTGGTGTCGGTGCATACCTTCTTCCGCCACATGCTGGCCGAGGATCGCCTGCAGGTCTGCCGCTGGTTGTTCGCCGGCAAGATGAGCCTGACCGATGCGATCGCGTTCGCCCCGCTGTTCGAATCGGGCGTGCTGAAGCCACCGCGCTGGCTGCCGCACTGGATGAGCCGGGCCAATGGCCTGGCCGGCATGCTGGCGTTCTCGCTGTTCGCCAACCGCATCCGGATGGACCAGCTGGCGCCGGAATGAAATGCGTTGGCGTCTTGTGGCGTCTTGATTGATATTGGGGAGAGCGGGGGGCTTACGCTGGCCAGGACACGCCGCAAGTACGTCCCTGTAGGCTCGGCCACGGCATCCATGCCGTGGACGGTCCTGGCCAGCGCAAGCCCCCCGCTCCAGACAATTTCCTGCGAGACGGCCAGCAATCCACCAGAGGGATTGCGCTTGAAGAGCTTTAAAAGCAAAGAGCCGGGCACTGCCCGGCTCTTTGCTTCTGCTCTTGCTTTCCATTGCCTCCGCGCCGGCGCGGGGAACTGTCCAGCGCGGGTAGGCAGGCCCATGCAGGACCGTTGGCGCCATGGATGGCGCCATCGAGCCCCCAGGGACGGGTTTACGGCGTGTCCTGCATGGGCCTGCCTACCCACGCCATGCAGGAACAATCAACGCGCCGCAGCGCCCGCTTTCGACTTAGAACTCCGCCGCCACCGTCATGAACACCTGCCGCGGCGCACTCGCATGGATCGCATACCGCGTGCCCTTCGGATCGGTCGGTGCGAACGAGCTCAGCTGACCCGCATAGCGCTTGTTGGTCAGGTTGGTCGCGTTCAACGACACCCGCACGTTGCGCAGGCCCATGCCCGGGCCGAAGTCGTAGCCGGCGCCGGCATCGAAGGTGGTCACGCCCGGCACCGACTGGTCGTTGGTGTAGGTGTAGTAACGCTTGCCGGTGTACTTGGCGCGCAGGCTGGCGAAGAAGCCATCGCGGTTCCAGCTGATCTCGCTGGACGCCATGCGCTGCGGCGTATCCACGGTGATCTTGCCGGCCACCGGCACGATCGCACCGCCCGAGGTGTAGTCATCCTCGTAGGTGGTCTTGTTCCAGGACAGCGCGTTGTACCACTGCAGGCCATCGACCGGCTTGAGGATGAAGGTCAGCTCGGCACCATGGCTCTTCACCGAACCGACGTTGATGAAGCGCGTCACGCACTCCGGACGCGTGCCTACCTCGATGCTCGAGCACGGGTTCAACGACAGCAGACGGTTGTCGAACTTCACGTTGTAGGCCGCGATCGACGCCTGGTATTTCTCGCCGAAGGTACGGAAACCAGCTTCCAGGCTCTTGGACTTCTCCGGCTCCAGGCCGGCGCTGGCCGCGAACGATTCCGGCGACACCTGCAGCGGGCCACCGCTGCCGCCGCCGACGAAGGCTGCGATGTTTTCGGCGTACGAGGCGAACACTTCATTGTTGGCATTGAGCTTGAAGCCCACGCCCAGCTGCGGCAGTACCGATTCCTTGGCGGTCAGCGTACCCGAGGCGATGCTGGTTTCCACGCCCGGCTGGGCCTTGGCAGTCATGCGCGTGTTGGGGCTCTTGATGCCCACGTCCACGGTCAGGCGCTGGTCGAGGAAGCGCATGCGGTCCTGCACATAGAACTGGCGGGTACGGATGTCGAAGTCCTGGTTGAACAGGCGACGGTCCGGATTCTGCAGGTACAGGTCGTCCAGGAACGGGCCGCTGATGTAGTAGAAGTTGCGCGAGACGTTATGGTCGTTCTGCTCGTACCACACGCCGGCTTCCAGTTCGTGGATGCCCAGCATCCACGACAGCGCAGCGGTCACGCCATCGCGGTTGATGGTGTAGTTGGTGCTGCGGATCGAGATCGGCAGCATCTTGTCCGTGCCCGGGTAGGACGGCTGGCCCGGTGCCCACCAGTGGCCCTGGCCACGGTTTTCGTGGTGGTAGCCCAGCAGCTTCAGGCGGCCCTGCTCACCCAGGCGGATGTCGGCGTCGATCGAATACAGGTTGTCGTCGCGCAGCGCACGGCTCTGGTAGTAGGCATCGTCGATGCTGTTGACGCCGCCGCTGAACGCACAGTGTGCCTTGTTGTAGGTGCCCGGTGCGCAGTATGCAGCCGCGACCGCGCGGTCCCAGTCCGGTGCATAGATGTTCCAGTCATAACCCAGGCCGCGCGCCAGCATGTCCTTGGACAGGTAGGCATAGTTGGCCTGGCTGGCGCGCGAGGTGGCGACGAAGGCACCGAAGCGGTTGTCGCCCACGTTCCATACCGCCTTGGCATTGAACTGGCGGGTGGTCTGGTTCTGGTATGGCGCGGCCCACATGTCCTGGTCCTGGTGCACGCCGGACACGTAGGCCGAGAAGCCGTTGATGTCACCAGTGTCCACCCGCAGGTAGCCGCGGCGCTGGTTGTCATCACCCACGGTGATGCTGGCGCGGCCGCCGAATTCGGTGGACGGATCCATCGAGAAGTACTGGATGGTGCCGCCAAGGTTGCTGGTCGAGGCCACGCCCAGCGAGCCGATGCCCTGTGACAGCTCGGCACCGGCCAGGTTCTCGGCAATCAGCGCACGGGCGATGCTCAGGCCGTTGTAGTTGCCGTAGCTGTTGTCGCCCAGCGGGATGCCGTCCAGCGTGTAACCCAGGCGGCTCTTGTCGAAGCCGCGCAGGCTGATGGTCTGCGATTCTTCATTCGCACCGAAGGCATCGTTGGACTGCACCGACACGCCCGGCAGGCGGTCGAGGATCTTCTGGCCGCTGGTACCCGGCGGCAGCACCTGCTTGTCGACGGTGGTGATGCGCTGCACCTGGCGGGTCTCGCCCTGGCCGATGACCGAGACGGTATCCAGCGTCTGCGCGCTCAGCGCGGTATCGGCGGTGGCGTCGGTGGCTTCAGCGGCGTGGACGCTGGCGGCGGAAAGCGCGATCGCCACGGCGATCGTCAGATATCGGGTCTGCATGATGGTCCATTGCATGGGGGGTGATCACCGGCCCGGGGCGCGGTGCATGGCCACTATGCGAAGGGAACATGAAACCTTGTTTACGAAAAACCAACGAACGGCATTGCGGGGGAATCCGCGCAGGGCGTGAATCTACCGGGGGAGGGGAGTAGATCCACGCCATGCGTGGAGAAGGGCTACCCCATGTACAGGCCGCCGTTGACCGGATAGTCCGCACCGGTCACGTAGGAGGCTTCATCAGAGGCCAGCCAGGCACACAGGCCGGCCACTTCTTCCGGGCGACCCAGGCGCCGCACCGGCACCGACGCGGCCAGCCGGTCCAGCACGTCCGGCGGGAAGCTGCTGATCGCCTGGCTGGCGATGTAACCGGGCGACAAGGTATTCACGGTGACCCCGCGCGAGGCGACTTCAGCCGCCAACGCGCGGCTGAAACCGTGCATCGCCGCCTTGGCCGTCGCGTAGTTCACCTGGCCGATCTGGCCCTTGTGGGCGCTGACCGAACCGATGTTGATGATGCGGCCCCAGCCACGCGTGGCCATGCCATCGACCACCTGCTTGGTCAGGTTGAACAGCGAGTTGAGGTTGGAGGCGATCACCGCATTCCAGTCCTCCACCGTCATCTGCCGGAACAGCAGGTCGCGGCTGCCGCCGGAATTGTTGACCAGCACGTCGACTTCGCCGACCTCGGCACGAACCTTGCCAAAGGCCGCCGTAGTCGACGCCCAATCGGTCGCGTTGCCTTCGGAGGCGATGAAATCAAAGCCCTGTTCGCGCTGCTCGCGCAGCCAGTTGGCCTTGCGCGGCGAGTTGGGTGCGCAGCCGGCGACCACGGTATGGCCGGAACGGGCCAGGCTCTGGCAGATGGCAGTGCCGACACTGCCCATCCCGCTGGTGACGTAGGCGATGCGAAGAGTCATTGCAGAACGCTCCTTGGTAAGGAAATCAGGCCGTGAAGGGATAGAGCCCGAACAACAGGCCGCCGATCATCAGCAGCAGCGAAATGGCGATCGCCCACTTCAGGGTGAATTTCTGGTGGTCGGCGAATTCAACCTTGGCCAGCCCCACCAGCAGATAGGTGGAAGGCACCAGCGGGCTGAGCAGGTGCACCGGCTGCCCGGCCAGCGACGCGCGGGCCATTTCCACCGGGGTGATGCCGTAGTTGCCGGCCGCCTCGGACAGGATCGGCAGCACGCCGAAGTAGAACGCGTCGTTGGACATGAAGAAGGTGAACGGCATCGAGGCCACGGCGGTGATCACCGCCAGGTACGGGCCCCAGCTGTCTGGGATGATCGCCAGGAAGCTGTGCGACATCGCCTCGACCATGCCGGTGTTGTTGAGGATGCCGGTGAAGATGCCTGCGGCGAAGATCAGCGCCACCACCGACAACACGCTGCCGGCATGGCTGACCACGCGGCGGCGCTGTTCGGCCAGGTTCGGGTAGTTGATCACCAGCGCGATGGCGAAGCCGATCATGAACAGCACCGGCATCGGCAGCACACCGATGATGAGGGCGCTCATCAGCGCCAGGGTCAGCACCAGGTTCACCCACAGCAGCTTGGGGCGCTTGGTGTCTTCGGCGTCTTCCACGGTCGGCAGCGTGTTGCCGTCGTCGGACACGCTGTTGTCCATCCAGCTGCCGCCCTTGGGCAGGGTCACCACGCCCAGGCGACGACGCTCCTTCAGGCCCAGGTACCAGGCCAGCAGCAGCACGCCAGCGCAGGCGATCACCATCGACGGAATCAGTGGCACGAACACATCGGCCGGGTCCACGTGCAAGGCGGTGGCCGCGCGCGCGGTCGGGCCACCCCACGGGGTCAGGTTCATCACGCCACCGGCGAGAATGGTCACGCAGGTCATGTTCAGCGCGTTCATGCCAAGCCGCTGGTACAGCGGCAGCATCGCCGAGACGGTGATCATGTAGGTGGTCGAGCCATCGCCGTCGAGCGAGATCAGCATCGCCAATACGGCGGTGCCGAGCACGATCTTCATCGGGTCGCCCTTGACGAAGCGCAGGATGATCCGCACCAGCGGATCGAACAGGCCCGCATCGATCATCACGCCGAAGTAGAGGATGGCGAACATCAGCATCACGCCGGTCGGCGCGATCTTCTTGATGCCTTCCAGCATCATCTCGTCGATGCCGGCGGCGAAGCCACCGATCAGGGCGAAGATGATGGGAATGGTGATCAGGGCAACGAGCGGCGACAGTCGTTTGCTCATGATCAAGTACATGAACGTAATGACCATGCCAAAGCCGAGGATGCTCAGCATCATCTGCGGACTCCTAGAGGAAACAGGGCGTGGAACGTGGAGGGGGCCCGGGAGCGTGCGCGCCCGGGGGAAAACGCGTTAGAAGTCGAACTGCAGGCGCCCGGTGACCGCGCGCGTGCGATCCACCGTGGTGCCAGCGAGGCGGTCGCGGTTGCGGCTTTCGATCACGTTGAGCATGAAGCGCAGGTTGTCGCGCAGGTACCAGTTGCCGCCCAGCGTCCAGCCTTCGGTACTGCCACGGCGCAGGTCCGGCGCACCATCAAGGTGCTGCGCGCCCCACATCTGGTCGTAGCGCAGGGCCACTTCGAAGGCACCGGCCTTGTGGCGGATGTTCTTGACCCGGGCGAAGCGGCCGGTCTTGCGGTCGTAGGCGCGGCTTTCGCCGGTAACGAACCAGCTGAGCATGCCGTAGGCGGCCATCACGTCGCCGCGCTGGGCGCCATCATCGAAGGTGGCACCGCTGAACTCACCCTGCCATGACAGCGGGCCGCGCACCTGCGCATATTCCAGCGACCACTTGTTGACGTCGGTATCGCGGCCAGCGGAGAAGTCGACCAGGGTCAGGCGGCTTTCGTCGGACAGATGGCCGGCCGGACGCGGACGGATCTTCAGGCCCGGGGTGCCGTTGCCGCCCGGGTTGTCATAGGCCTCGCGGGCCAGCGACAGGCCCAGGTGCAGCACGTCGCCCTCGCTGGGTGACGGCGCCCAGGTGACGCGTCCACCCGCAGCGCGGCCCTTGACCTGCCAGGCATCGATGCTCTCCAGGCTGTACACGCTGGCCGCCCAGGTGAAATCGCCCGGATTGGCCTGCCAGGAGGCGCCCAGCCGGTACAGCGGTGCCAGCGTGGTGCCGGCGTTGCCGCGCTCCAGGAAGCTGCCGTAGTTGGAACCGGTGCGGTCGTCCAGCGAGAAGTACTGCTTGAACTGGCCCACGGTGAGGCGGCCGGCATCGCCGAAGCTGCGGCTCAGGTAGACGTCTTTGGCCTCGACACGGTCGCCGGAGAAATCGGCTTCCAGCTTGTAGTCGACCACGAAGAACTTGCCGGAAACGTCAACCCAGGCGCGGCGGATCTCGGTGTCGTCCTTGTTCGGCGTACCCCGGTTGTCGTTGTCGAAGGTGGCGAAGTCCAGGTGCAGGCGGCCGCCCACAGTGGCGGTCACTGGACGTTCGTCTTCGGCGAAGACCGGCGCGGCCAGCGCAGCCAGGGCCATCATGGCGGCAGGACGCCGCCAGGCAATGCTCAATTCCACAAACCCTCCCAGGTGCACGCCAGGCGCGCGGCAATCGTGGGCACCGGACGGTGCGCGGCCGCAGTCTGTGTCGCGCAAGCTGTCATCGTCCTGTCAGCGGTTTGTGCGGTGCAGCGTAAAGGCCGCCGGGCATGGGCCCGACGGGCAGGTCCGGCGCCATGCGGTAGCATTCGCTTCCCCTCCCACTGTTGTGCCCATGCGCCTGCTGCTGGTCGAAGACAACCCGGACCTGGCCGATGCGATCATCCGTCGCATGCGCCGCAGTGGTCACGCGGTGGACTGGCAGGCCGACGGCCTGGCCGCCGCCAGCGTGCTGCGTTACCAGAGTTTTGATCTGGTGGTGCTGGATATCGGCCTGCCGAAACTGGATGGGCTGCGGGTGCTGGCCGGCATGCGCGAGCGTGGTGACAGCACACCGGTGCTGATGCTGACCGCGCGCGATGGCATCGAAGATCGCGTGCAGGCGCTCGATGTCGGCGCTGACGACTACCTGGGCAAGCCGTTCGACTTCCGCGAGTTCGAAGCGCGCTGCCGCGTGCTGCTGCGGCGCGCACGCGGGCAGGCCAGCGAAGTGGTGCAGATCGGCGGCTTCCAGTTCGACAACGCTGCGCACCGGGTGACCCTGGATGGCGAGCCGATCGAGCTGCCCAACCGCGAATATCGCCTGCTGGAGATCCTGGTCGGACGCTTGGGTCAGGTGGTGGGCAAGGATGAGATCGGCAATGGCCTGTTCGGCTTCGATGACGAAGCCGGGCCGAATGCCATCGAGCTGTACATCGGTCGCCTGCGCAGAAAGCTGGCAGGCGCGCCGCTGCGCATCACCACGGTGCGTGGTGTCGGCTATCTGCTTGAAGCCAGCGACGGCCCGTCCGATGCCGATGGTTGACGCGCGCAGCGCAAGTGCCGCCCCCGGGTCGCTGCGGCGCACCCTGCTGCTGTACCTGGGCGCGTTGCTGGCGGTGTTCGCGGTGGCGCTGCTGTTCGCTGCACGCGACTACGGCCAACGCGCCGCCAACCGCTCCTACGACCATCTGCTGGTGTCTTCGGCCCTGTCGATCGCCGATTCGGTGGCATTGGTCGATGGCCAGTGGCAGGTGGACCTTCCGTATGCCGCGCTGGACCTGCTGGCGATGGCGCCGGAAGACCGCGTGTTCTACCGGATCGCCGACAGCCGCGGCAACCTGATCACCGGCTACGGTGACCTGCCTGCGTCGCCGCAGCGGCCGGGCACGCAACCGCAGTTGTTCGATGCGCCCTACAGCGGCGAGATCGTGCGTTTCGTGGTGGTCGGCCGCAGCTTTGCCGCGGCCTCCGCGCAGGGCGAGGTGCAGGTGCAGGTGGGGCAGACCCGGCGTGCACGCGAAGCGGTGGCGCAGGAACTGGTCACCCGCGCGCTGTTGGCCATCGGCGTGCTCTCGGCATTGCTGCTGGCACTGGTGGCGTTCGGCGTGCACCGCGCGTTTCGGCCGCTGGTGCGGGTCGAGCGCGAGCTGTCACGCCGCGAGCCGTCCGACCTGAAACCGCTGGATGCGCGCGTGCCACGCGAGATGGATCAGATGGTGGCCGCGCTGAACCGCTTCATGGAGCGCCTGTCCAGCAGCAATGAAACCCTGCGTGCGTTCATGGCCGAGGCCGCGCACCAGATGCGCACGCCCTTGGCCGCGCTGCGTGCGCAGGCACAGTTGGCGCTGGACGACGACGATCCGGAAGACATGCGGCGCAGCCTGCAGGCGATCGAGCGCAACGCCACCCACATGAGCCGGCTGCTCAACCAGCTGCTCAGCGATGCCAGCGTGATCCATCGGTCACATCTGCAGCGCTTCGCCACCGTGGACCTGGCCGAGACCGTGCACCAGGCCCTGCATGAAGCGCTGCCGCAGGCAGGGCCCGCCCCGCGCGTGCAGCTGGCGATGACGGCCGAGCCGGTGCAGGTGCATGGCGACGCGCTGCTGCTGCGCGAAGCCATCAAGAATCTGGTCGACAACGCGCTGAAGTACGGCGGCGATGGTCCCTTGCAGATCGCGCTGACCGCTGAAGGCGGACAGGCCGTGCTCACCATCGCCGACCACGGCACCGGCATCGCCGCCGCCGATGCCGAACGCGTGTTCGAGCGTTTCGCGCGCGGCGAGGGCGCACCCTCCGGCGGTGCAGGCCTTGGCCTGGCCATCGTCAAGCGCGTGGTCGACAGCCATGGCGGCCAGATCGATCTCAGCAATCGACCGCAGGGCGGCCTGGTCGCCACCATCCGCCTGCCCCGGAGCAGCACATGATCCGCCTGTTCGTCGTTGTTGTTGCCCTGTTGCTGGCCGTGCCGGCACTCGCTGCACCGGGCGATGTACGCCGCTTCCCCGCCCAGGGCGCCGCCACCGCACAGCTGCGCATCCACGGCACCACCGATATCGAGGTCTTCGCCGAAGTCATCGCTGACTACCAGCGGCTGCATCCGGGCAGCGAGGTGATGTACGAAGACATCATCACCCAGGATCTGTACGCGCGTTACCTGCGCGACCGCAGCGGGCCTGCGTCGCCGGACCTGCTGATCTCCAGCGGCATGGACCTGCAGACCAAGCTGGTCAACGACGGCCACGCGTTGCCACACCGCTCGCTGCAGACGCAGGCGCTGCCAGCGTGGGCGCAATGGCGTGGCGAGGCATTCGGCATCAGCTACGAACCGGTGGTGGTGGTCTACAACACCCGCAGGCTGCCGGCGGCGAAAGCGCCGCACACGCGTCGACAGTTGCTGGACCTGCTGCGCGCGGAGGGGGCGCCGTTGCGCGGCAAGGTCGGTACCTACGATATCGAACGCAGCAGCGTGGGCTACCTGCTGGCGACCCAGGACGCGCAGCGCGGCAGCATCGCCGGCGCGTTGCTCGGTGCGCTGGGCGACAACGCGGTGGTGCGCGAGGAGCGTACCGGGGTGCTGCTGGACCAGGTGGCCAGCGGCCAGTTGTCGTTGGTCTACAACGTGCTGGGCTCGTATGCGCAGGCGCGTATCGATGCGGGCGCACCGCTGGCCATCGTCGAGCCGGAAGACTACACGCTGGTGGTGCTGCGTACGGCGGTGATTCCGCGCACCGGCGCGCACCCGCAGGAAGCGCGGCGTTTCCTCGATTACCTGCTGTCACCGCGCGGCCAGCAGGTGCTCGCGCGGGAAGCGCGGCTGATGCCGATCGTGCGCAGCGATGCAGGCGGCGGGGATGCCCCTGGCCGCAGCCGTCGCCCGATCCAGCTCGGCCCCGGCCTGCTGGTCTACCTGGATGCGCTCAAGCGCCGCCAGTTCCTGGATGCATGGCGCAGCAGCGTGGAGCCGGCGGGGCGGTAGCGCCCGTACTGGTGCTCCGGTAGCGCCGGGCCATGCCCGGCGGAGGCAGTTCGCTGCCCGTACAATGGCCGCATGAGCGAATACACCATCCTGATCGCCGATGACCATCCGCTGCTGCGTTCGGCAGTGGTGCAGTCGTTGCGGCAGAGTCTGCCGCTGGCGCAGGTACGCGAGGTCGCCAGCGCCGAAGCACTGGCCACTTCGCTGGACGCACAGCCCGATGTGGATCTGGTGCTGCTGGACCTGACCATGCCGGGCGCACATGGATTCTCCGCGCTACTGCACGTGCGCGGTTCGCACCCGGACATTCCGGTGGTGATTCTGTCCTCCAACGACCACCCGCGGGTGATCCGTCGCGCGCAACAGTTCGGCGCGGCTGGTTTCATTCCCAAGTCCGCGCCTGCCGAAACCATCGGTGAAGCGGTGGCAGCGGTGCTCGATGGTGGCCTGTGGTTTCCGGCGATGGCGGCCGAGCGTTCCGAGGCCGACGCGTTGCTGGCCAGCCGCCTGGCGCAGCTGACGCCGCAGCAGTTCCGGGTGCTGCTGTGCCTGGCCGACGGGCTGCTCAACAAGCAGATCGCCTATGAACTGGGCTTGGCCGAAAACACGGTGAAGGTGCACGTGACCGCCATCCTGAAGAAGCTCGAATGCCACAGCCGCACGCAGGCAGCAGTGCTGGTGAAGGCGCTGGAGCCGGAGGGTGATGCGCGCGTTGGATTGGATGGCTGACAGAGACGGGACGTTGGCGCATGTAGTGCGTCGTTGCGGATGCAGTTCCGCTTTCCTGATCAGTTCCCGCTGATCGAATTCAGTTTGGGATCGGTAGAGAACATGAATCTGTTCTCGTATCCCGCGCCGAGCTTCAGATGCTTCGGCGTAGCTGTATGTGGGAGACGATCGCTCTGACGCCCACCGCTGGCCCTCGCTCAGGTGCGATTGGCTTACCCGCGATGCCGCAACAGCAGCTGCGTCATCAACGCCCGCAGCGCCGGCGGCCGCACGGGCTTGAGGAGGAAGCCCCAGCCGTTCTCCGCAGCATGCACTTTCAGCGCATCATCGCGCTCAGCGGTCACCAGGATCACCGGTGGCCGCGCCTTCCACAGCGTGCACAGCGCTTCATACAGGTCCGGTCCGTGCCATTGCCCCATGCGTACGTCCAGCAGCAACAGTTGCGGCACGTTCAGCGCACTGGCGATTTCCAGTGCCCCCTGGGGGCCATCGGCAAGTTCCACATGGCAGCCCCAGCGTTCCAGCAGAGCACGGGTTGCCGCACAGACGTGGGGGTCATCATCGATGCTCCAGACCCGACATTCGCGCAGCGGGCTGTCATCGGACGGTTCGGTCGCGACGACCGGCGCCGCCGGCGGCGCAATCACCTCGTCGGCGCGCCCGAGTGCCACGCTCACCGCGAATACGCTGCCCCTGCCCAGCGCGGAACGCAGGCTGATGCGGTGTCCGAGCAGTCGACCGATGCGTTCGACGATGGCCAGGCCCAGGCCGGCGCCCCGTTCCTGCTCCACGCCGTCGTTGAGGCGCCGGAACTCTTCGAAGATCTCGCCCTGCAGGCTTTCCGGAATACCTGGTCCCTGGTCATGCACCTCGATGCGCAGCTGGTCGCCTGCACGCCGGCAGCCGATCAGCACGCGGCCACGTGGCGTATAGCGCAGCGCATTGGACAGGAAATTCTGCAGGATGCGCCGCAGCAGTGCTTCGTCGCTGACGATCACCGCACGGGTGTCCACCCAGTCCAGTTGCAGGCCCCGGCTCTGTGCGGCGATGCCGAACTCGCGCGCCAGGGTTTCCAGCAAGGGAGACAGCGCGAATGCGCGCACCCGTACCTGCAACGACCCCGACTCCAGCCGTGAAATATCCAGCAGGCTGTTGAGGATCGCGTCCTGCGCCGCCAGTGCGGCGTCGATATGGTCGCTGGTCTGTTGCTGTTCGGGGTCGGTGAGCTTGCCGCGCAGCACCGACACGAACATGCGCGCGGCGTTCAGCGGCTGCAGCAGGTCGTGCACGGCCGAGGCGACGAAGCGGGTCTTGTAACGGTTGGCCTGCTCGGCTTCGCGGCGGGCTTCGTCCAGATCCTGGGTGCGTTCGGCCACGCGGTGTTCCAGCGCATCGGCCAGCGAACGCAGCTCGCGTGCAGCGTTCTTGTAGCTGGTGATGTCGGCATAGCTGGTGACGAAGCCGCCATCGGGCAACGGGTTGCCGCGGATCTCCAGCACCGTGCCGTCGTCCTTCTCGCTCTCGCGCATGTGCGGGCGGCCACTGCGCAGGTGGGTCAGGCGGCGTTCGATGGCCTCGTCGATCGGGCCGGGCCCCAACAGGCCGCGACGTGCGTTGAAGCGGAACAGTTCCTCGATCGGACGGCCCACCCGCACCAGCCCCGCCGGGAAGCGGAACAGCTCCAGATAGCGCGAATTCCACGCGACCAGACGCTGTTCCTTGTCGATCACCACCACGCCCTGCGGCAGATGTTCGAGGCTGCGGCTCAAGCCAACGTCGGCATCGGTCGCGGCTTCCAGCAGGCCGTCCTGGGCGGTCCGCAGTTCCTGTGCATGCTGCTTGAGCAGGGTTTCCAGTTCACGCCGGCTGCGCTGGCGGTGCTTGGACAGGCGACGCCGTTGCTGCACGAACAGCAGCAGGAAACCCAGCGCCAGCCAAGCGGCGGCGCCGGCCACTGCCGCGCCGCGGCCGGCGCTGGTGGCCGCGCTGGCGTCGTGCAGCAGGTGCAGGCTCCAGTCTTCGTCGGGCAGCGCCAGGGTCTGCCACAGCATCGCCTGCGGCAGTGCCGGGTCGAGCAGGCGCACCATGCGGCCGCCATCGGCCAGCACATCTTCGGTGCGCACGCGCAGCGGCTGCAGCGAGCGGTCGGCATACTGCCGCGCCGCGCGCATCTCGTTGCGTTCCTCCGTGCCGAGCGGGCGCAGCAGGCGGTAGCGCCAGGCATCGCGGTTGGCCAGGAACACCACGTCGTGGTTGTCGCTGGTCAGCACCACGTCCGGGCTGTTCAACCATTCCTGTTCCAGCGCCGACAGCTCGATCTTGATCACGATCACGCCGATGCGCTGGCTGTCGGCATCGAGGATGGCCTCGGACATGAAGTAGCCGGGCACGCCGGTGGTCATGCCGATGCCGTAGAAGCGACCACGGCCATGGGCCAGTGCTTGCTGGTAGTAGGGGCGGTAGCTGTAATCCTCGCCGACGTTGCTGGTCGGCTGGTCCCAGTTGCTGGCGGCCACGGCCACGCCATCGTGGCCGACCAGGGTCAGTGTCGAGGTGCGGGTGACCTGGTTGGCGCGCTGCAGTTTGAGGTTCAGGCGTTGCCGCTCGGCGGGCGAGGGCGGCACCTGCAGTGCTTGCAGCAGGTCCGGATCCAGCGCCATCACCTGCGGCAGGGTGCCGAACCGGTCGATGCGCTGTTGCAGTCCCTGGCCATACAGCTGCAGCTGGCGCTGCACCTGCGCGCTTTCGGTGCCCAGCGCGCGACGCCAGGCATAGTGGCCTGCGGCGGCCGCGCACAGCACGGTGCCGGCCACCATCACCAGAACGGTCAGCAACTGCAGGCGGTGTCGGCTGAGCCAGTACATGGCGGCAGTCTACGCAGGGCCGGCGGGCGTGGCATGCACGCCCGCCGGGATCTGACACGTGGAAGGGATCAGAAGTGCATCTGCGCGCGAAGTTCGAAGATCTCCGGAGTGCTGTGCACACCGCGACGGCTGGCGTCGACCTTCACGTAGTTGGCCTGGAACTTGAAGTGGCTGGTCAGGTACCAGTTGGCGCCCAGGGTCAGGTCGTGCTGGCGGCCACCGAGGATGCTGGCGTCGTCCAGGTCCAGACGGCTGTAGCGGGCCACCAGTTCCACCGCACCGTAGTCGTGCGCCGGCTTGATGTTGGCAACGGCGCCGGCGTTGTACGGGCGCGATTCGCCGGTCAGCACCCAGCTGGCCATCGCGTACTGGCCGTGGCCGGTGTAGTCGGGCTTGCCATCATTGCGGGTGACGGTGGCCTGCAGCGCTTCGGCCTGCAGCGAGAACGGACCGCGGATCCAGATACCTTCCAGGCCGGTGCGGCGGATCTGGTCGGCGGTGACCAAGGCCCCCGAATCGACCAGGCGGATGTCGGTCAGGCCGGCTTCCGGACGGGCCCGCAGGCGCGCGCTGGCTTCGTGGTGCACGTCGCGGCCATCGTGGTAACCGCGCGGATTTTCCTGCGAATAGGCCAGGCCCAGGTGGATCACGTCACCCGGTGCCTTCACCGGCGTCCACACCGCACGCACCGCCTGGGTGGTGCCGGGGTTGTCGCCCTGCAGGTCCTTGCCGCCATAGGCGCCGGCCTGCAGCAGGTATTGCGGACGCTCCAGCACCCATTCCACGCCGGTGCGGCGGCCTGCGTAGAACGCCTGCACGGGCAGCGCGGTTTCCAGGAAGCTGCCGGCGCGCGAGGAGGTGTTGGCATCCAGGCCGACCGGGGTCTTCATGTAGCCGAAGCGGAAGCGGCCGACATCGCGGCCGAAGAACGCCTTGCTCTCGAAGCGCACGAACACGTCCAGCCAGGTATCGGCCTGGAAGTCGTAGTAGACCATTGCGTCGTACACGCCCTTCTTTTTCAGGGTCGCGCCGAATTCCTTGCGGCGCACCGCGTCGTCATCCTCGATGCCGCTGGCGGACGAGAAGTCGTTGTAGTCGTAGGCGATGTTGGCGGTGGCGGCCAGTTCCGTGCCGTCGCCGAAGGCGTATTTGGTCGGCCAGTTGTCGAAATCGGCAGCCGAAGCGAAGGCGGGAAGCGCCGCCAGGGAAAGGGCGAGCAAGGTGGGAATCGGGCGCATGATGGTGCGGCTCTCTCAGATTGCGTGTGGACAGGACAACAACGGCCGCAATGGCCGGAACTTTCGCAATGACGCGCCCGGCCGTTCAGGTCGGGCCACCGGCATCCCCGCGATCAGCGGTGCGGCGCCAGTGTAGGCAGCGCAGCCACCTGAACCGGGGGGCTAGTACCAATAGGTTATCTGCGTGGCGGTGCGTGGCGCGTACAAAGGCGTCCATTGGTCGCACCCCGCGGCTGTAGTCAAGGGGCGTGCGGTCAGTTTCCACGGTAACGGTTCCCGTGCACTTCCGGGGCCGTACGTGCCTGAAAACGCCCCTTCCGGAGTCCGCCATGCACATCCCGACCGCTGCGCCGATGCCCAGCAAGCCGTTGCCGCTCTACCGCCAGCTGTACTTCCAGGTGATCGTGGCGATCGTCCTGGGTGCTGTCCTCGGCCATTACGAGCCGCTGATCGGCGAGAAGATGAAGCCGCTCGGTGATGCCTTCATCAACCTGGTGAAGATGATCATCGCGCCGGTGATCTTCCTGACCATCGTCACCGGCATCGCCGGCATGACCCACCTGCGCACGGTGGGCCGGGTGTTCGCCAAGGCGATGGCGTATTTCCTGTTCTTCTCCACGCTGGCGCTGATCGTCGGCATGATCGTGGCGCACGTGGTGCAGCCCGGCGCCGGCATGAACATCAACCCGGCTGAGCTGGACCAGACCGCGGTGCACAGCTATGTCGAGAAGTCGCACGACCTGACCCTGGTCGGCTTCCTGATGGACATCATTCCGAAGACGCTGATCAGCGCCTTCGTTGACGGCAACATCCTGCAGGTGCTGTTCGTGGCGGTGCTGTTCGGCATCGCGCTGGCCTCGGTGGGCGAGAAGGGCAAGCCGATCCAGAATTTCCTGGAAGCGCTGGTCGCGCCGGTGTTCAAGCTGGTGCACATCCTGATGAAGGCTGCGCCGATCGGTGCCTTCGGTGCCATCGCCTTCACCATCGGCAAGTACGGCGTCGGCTCGCTGGTCAACCTGGCCTGGCTGGTCGGCTCGTTCTACCTCACCGCGTTCCTGTTCGTTGCGGTGATCCTGGGCGTGGTCTGCCGTCTGTGTGGCTTCTCGGTGTTCAAGCTGGCCCGTTACCTGAAGGCCGAGCTGCTGCTGGTGCTGGGCACCTCGTCGTCGGAGTCGGCGCTGCCGTCGCTGATGGAGAAGATGGAACGTGCCGGCTGCAGCAAGTCGGTGGTCGGCCTGGTGGTCCCCACCGGTTACTCGTTCAACCTGGACGGCACCAACATCTACATGACCCTGGCCGCGCTGTTCATCGCCCAGGCCACCAACACCGAGCTGACCCTGGGCCACCAGATCGCGCTGTTGCTGGTGGCGATGCTCAGCTCCAAGGGCGCTGCCGGCGTCACCGGTGCCGGCTTCATCACCCTGGCCGCAACCCTGGCGGTGGTGCCGGAAGTGCCGGTGGCCGGCATGGCGCTGATCCTGGGCGTGGACCGCTTCATGAGCGAGTGCCGCTCGCTGACCAACTTCATCGGCAACGCGGTGGCCACGGTGGTGGTCTCGCGCTGGGAAGGTGCGCTGGACCGCGACCGCCTGACGCTGGCGCTGGATGGTCGCGAAAGCGAACTGCCGCCGCCGGTCGATGCCGTGCCGCTGGCGATGACCGAGGCGCTGCCCGCCAAGGGCTGATCCGGGTGTGTGGTACTGCGGGGCCGGTCACAGCAGTGGCACGGCCCCGCAGCGTTTCAAGGCGTCCCACGGCTGTCATCGCCAGCGCCGAAGCTGTGCTCTGGTAACGTCGCATACGCCATGGAATTGTGCGGTCGCAGCATCACTGCGACAGCATAGCGACAGGTCCGACCGCTCCAACGGGGGTATGATCCCCTGTCCCTTCTGCCCATTCATGTAACCCACATCGATGTCCAACGAAGATTTCAAACAGGCCGCCCTCGATTACCACCGGATGTCTCCGCCCGGCAAGATCAAGGTTTCCGCTACCAAGCCCATGCTGACCCAGCGCGACCTGTCGCTGGCGTATTCGCCGGGCGTGGCGTACGCCTGTGAAGCGATCAAGGCCGATCCGCAGCAGGCCAGCGAGCTGACCGCCCGCGGCAACCTGGTGGCGGTGATCTCCAACGGTACCGCGGTGCTGGGCCTGGGCAACATCGGCGCGCTGGCCGGCAAGCCGGTGATGGAAGGCAAGGGCGTGCTGTTCCAGAAGTTCGCCGGCATCGATGTGTTCGACATCGAAGTGGACGAGAACGACCCGGACAAGCTGGTCGACATCATCGCCTCGCTGGAGCCGACCTTCGGCGGCATCAACCTGGAAGACATCAAGGCACCGGAGTGCTTCATCGTCGAGCGCAAGCTGCGCGAGCGCATGAAGATCCCGGTGTTCCATGACGACCAGCACGGCACGGCGATCATCGTCGGTGCTGCGGTGCTGAACGCCATGGCGATCACCGGCAAGAAGATCGAAGAAGTGAAGCTGGCGACCACGGGCATGGGCGCGGCCGGCATTTCCTGCGTGAACATGCTGGTGCAGCTGGGCCTTAAGCCGGAGAACATCCTGGCCTTCGACCGCGAAGGCGTGATCCACACCGGCCGTACCGACCTGGACCCGGAAAAGCTGCGCTATGCGCGCGACACCGACAAGCGCACCCTGGCCGAGATCGTCGATGGCGCGGACATCTTCCTGGGCCTGTCGGCGCCGGGCATCCTGACCGCCGAGATGGTCAATACGATGGCACCGGACCCGGTGATCTTCGCCCTGGCCAACCCGACCCCGGAAATCATGCCGGAACTGGTGCGCGCCGCGCGTCCGGACGCGATCATCGGTACCGGCCGTTCGGACTACCCGAACCAGGTCAACAACGTGCTGTGCTTCCCGTACCTGTTCCGCGGTGCGCTGGACGTCGGTGCGACCGCGATCAACGAGGAAATGAAGATCGCCTGCGTGCGCGCGATCGCCGCGCTGGCCCGCCGCGCCGCCACCGACATGGGCTCTGCCTATGGCGGTGAGACCCCCAGCTTCGGCCGCGAATACCTGATCCCGCGTCCGTTCGACCGCCGCCTGCTGGTGGAACTGTCGGCCGCCGTGGCCCAGGCCGCGATGGATTCGGGCGTGGCCGCCCGTCCGATCGCCGACATGGAAGCCTACCGGCAGAAGCTGTCGCAGTTCGTCTACCGCACCAGCCTGATGATGAAGCCGGTCTACGACCGCGCGCGCAGCGACAAGCAGCGCGTGGTGTATGCCGAAGGCGAAGAAGAAGTGGTGCTGCAGGCGGTGCAGAACGTGGTCGACGACGGCCTGGCACATCCGATCCTGATCGGCCGCCCGGAAGTGATCGAATCGCGCATCGAGCGCCTCGGCCTGCGCCTGAAGATCGGCGAGAACATTGAAGTCACCAACATCAATGACGACCCGCGCTTCAACGAATACTGGCAGTACTACCACGGCCTGACCGGCCGTCGTGGCGTCACCGTGGCCGCCGCCAAGAACCTGATGCGTTCGCGCCCGACCCTGATCGCTGCGGTGATGGTGGCCCGTGGCGAAGCCGATGCGATGCTGACCGGCATCGTCGGCCGCTTCCACAAGAAGCTGGGCTACGTGCGCAGCGTGCTGCCGCTGGAATCGAAGGTCACCTCGACCTCGGCGATGACCGGCGTGATCAACCAGCAGGGCGTGTTCTTCTTCGTCGATACCCACGTGCAGGAAGACCCGACCGCAGAGCAGCTGTGCGAAGCGACCCTGCAGGCCGCGTACCGCATGAAGTTGTTCGGCGTCGAACCGAAGGTGGCACTGCTGTCGCACTCCAACTTCGGCAGCCACGATTCGAAGGATGCGCTGAAGATGCGCCAGGTGCGCGAGCTGCTGCTCAAGCGCAACCCGCGTCTGAACGTGGACGGCGAAATGCAGGGCGACACCGCATGGGATGAAGCCCTGCGCCAGAAGCTGCTGCCGGGCTCGACCCTGCAGGGCCGTGCCAACCTGTTCGTGCTGCCGAACCTGGAAGCGGCCAACATCGCCTACAACCTGGTGCGCGTGTTCACCGATGGCGTGGCGATCGGTCCGATCCTGATGGGCGTCAACAAGCCGGTGCACATCCTGACCACCAGCGCGACGTCGCGCCGGATCCTGAACATGACCGCGATTGCAGCAGTCGATGCGCAGATCCGCAAGCAGATCGAAGCGGAAAAGAAGGCATAAGCCTTCGTTCTGATGCGATCTGCAGAAACGCGCCCCACGGGGCGCGTTTCTGTTTTCGCAACGTCGAAACGGTAGTGCCGGCCGCTGGCCGGCAACCGCCATCATGTCCAGGTGCACCGCGACAGCGAGCCAGCGGCCGGCTCTACCCGCAGGCGCCTGCCACACCCGCTACGCCGCCCGGTAATCGCCCTGCAACCTCGCTGCGGCCCAATACGCCCACGCGGCCTGGCCGTGGGAAGGGACCGGACCGGCCTTCCCACCCTGGGCCCGACCAACTTTCCATGGGCGGAGCAGTGTCATGCGCAGTCGAGTGAGCAAGCGGTACTTCCAGCAGCTGTTCGCGCTGTACGCCGGCTTCGTGCAGTCGCGTTGAAGGCCGGGGCATCGCCCCAGCAACGTCGAGCTTACCGCCGCTTCGCGCGCCGCGCGGGCGGCGGCGCAGGGGCCGGGGAGCGCGGCTTGGCATACTCCGCCCACAGCGCCGGCAGGGTCTTGCCAGTGTGTTTCTGCCATAGCGCCGGCGCATAGCGCCCGTCGCGCAGATCCTTGTCCAGTGCCAGCACCAGTCCCGGGTGCGCCGCTTCGGCCCACTTCAGGAAGGCACCGGTCACCCGGTAGCCGCTTTCCACCGTCTGGCCCTGGCTCAGCTTGTCCGGCAACGCCCAGCCGGCAGCGGCGTTGTTCATGCCGTAGCGATCGCGGGCGTAGTCGGCAATGCCCTCCACCAGCCAGCCCGGCACGCGCTTGTCGCCATAGCTGGGGTAGCCCTGCACGATGTGCATCGCTTCGTGGGTGACCAGATCGATGTCATCCGGGTGCTGGACCAGCCAGCCCGGATTGATCGTGATCGTGCTGGCCTTGTCCTTGTCGCCGACGAAGGCGACGCCGTTGTACGCCGGATCGATCACGATGCGCACCTCGTTCGGCGCGGCCGGGCGGAAGTCCGCACGCTCGCGCAGGTAAGCGAAGTAGAACGTATCGATGATGCGCTTGCGCACCGGTGCGGCCAGCGCGCCGGTGGCATCCTGGTAGTACAGGGTCACCCCGTCACGGCTGACCTGCCCATCGAAGGCCCGGGTCTGCGGTTGTGCGTGGCTGAGGCTGGGAAATACAAGGGCGGCAAGAGCGAGGGGGAGCAAACGTAGGCGCATGGACGTCATTGTAGGGGGGAGGGCGCCAACAGTTCGATCTCGGCCAGCTGCAGGCGCCCCGGCGCAGCCAGGCGCAGACGGTACTCGGCGTAGCGTGAGGGCGAGGCGATACGGAACGGGCGGGTCTGCCGCGCCGAGGTGAAATCTTCGCCGCGTCGCTGGTCCAGCGTTACCCAGCGCCCGTTGCCGGCACGCGCTTCCAGTGTCCACTCACCGCCACGGATTGTGCCGTCACCGCTGGTCAGCGTGTACATCGTCGGTACGCCATCGCCCACGTGGCTCAGTGCGATGGTCACGCCGCCGCCCAGCGGCACGGCCGTGTTGGCATCGTCGTCGATCAGCGCGGGCAGGGCACGGCCATCAGCCAGTGCCGCCTGCGCGCCATTGCCGAGCAGATCGTGCAGCAACTGCGGGCGCTGGCCGCGCGCGGTCAGCGAGCGCGGAACATCATCGACGCCGCTGCCCCAGCGTGACGGCTGCGGGCCCATCACGAAGTCCAGGGTTGCACCCCTGGCGATCACTTCGTGCGGCACCCAGGTCTTGGTCCACGGCTTGCCGTTGATCTTCAGCGACTGCACGTAAACGTTCTCCGGCGAATTCTGCGGTGCATTGACGGTCAACGCCGCGCCGCCCTGCAGCTCGACGCGCGCATGCTGGAACGCCGGCGAACCAATCACGTACTCCGGTGCACCCATGCGCAGCGGATACAGGCCCAGCGAGGCCATCACGTACCACGCCGAGGTCTCGCCGTTGTCCTCGTCGCCCGGGTAGCCCTGGCCGATCTCGCTGCCGACATACAGCCGCGACAGGATCTCGCGCACATGCTGCTGGGTCTTCCACGGCTGCCCGGCATACAGGTACATCCACGGGATGTGGTGTGCCGGCTGGTTGCTGTGCGCGTACATGCCCATGCGCACGTCACGCGCTTCGGTCATCTCGTGGATGGTGCCGCCGTAGGAGCCGGCGAACGCGGCGTCGGCGGTTTCCGGCGTGGCGAAGAAGGTATCGAGCTTGGCGGCCAGCTTGTCACGGCCACCGTACAGCGCGGCCAGGCCTTCGCCGTCATGCGCGGCGGTGAAGGCGAACGTCCAGCCATTGGATTCGGTGTAGTCGTGGCCCCACACACGCGGGTCGTAGTCCTTGGCCTGCAGGCGCCAGCTGCCATCGGGCCTGCGGCCCTGGAAGAAGCCGGCGGCCGGATCGAACAACGTCGCGTAGCTGCCGGCGCGGTGACGGAAGTAGTCGGCCTCGGTGGCGTAGCGTTCGCGTGCGGACGGTGTCGTCGCGCGCTTGGCCAGGGCATCGGCCATGTTGGCGATGCCGAAATCATTGAGCGCACCTTCCATCGTCCACGACATGCCTTCATGCACGTCGGCGCTGGCATAGCCGCGGAACGTCGAACGATCCATGCCCTTGCGGCCGACGTGGCGGTCCGGTGGCACCACGGTGGCGTTCTTCAGCGCTGCGGCGTAGGCCTCTTCCGGATCGAAGCCACCGATGCCCTTCAGCCACGCATCGGCGAAGGCGACGTCCGAGCTGGTGCCGACCATCAGGTCCGCGTAGCCCGGCGAGGACCAGCGCGCGACCCAGCCACCGGCGCGGTACTGCTCGATGAAACCCTGTACCAGCTGCCCGGCATCATCCGGGGTGAACAGCGCATACGCCGGCCAGGTGGTGCGGAACGTGTCCCAGAAGCCGTTGTTGACGAACACCTTGCCGTCGCGGACCGGGGCGAAGCTGCGTGTCGCGCTGCCGTCGGTGTTGTCATCGGCGGCGCTGGCCTGGCTGGCATAGCGCCAGTCGGGAGCGGCGACGGTGCCCGCATTCTCGTGGCCGGAATTGGGGTACAGGTACAGCCGGTACAGGCTGGAGTACAGCGTGGTCTTCTGGTCGTCGCTGGCGTTGCCGATGTCGAAGCGGGCCAGGCGCGCATCCCACGCATCCTGTGCACGCCCGGCTACGCTTTCCAGCGTATCGGCTGCGGCGATTTCCAGCGCCAGGTTGTGGCGCGCCTGCTCGACGGAGATCAACGAGGTGGCGATGCGCATCGTCACCCGCCGCTCGCTGCCTGCGTCGAATTTGATGTAGCCGGTCGGGCGGCCGGTGCCGATGTGGCCGCTGCTGCGCCACGGCTTGTCGAAGCTGGCCACCACATACATGCGGGTGGCGCCGTTGGACAGGCCGCTGCGGGTATCGGTGTAGCCGGACAACGTCTGCGTGGCGGCATCGAGGGTCAGCCCACCGCGTGCATCGACGTTGTCGAACAGCAGGTTGGCGTCGCCGCCTGCGGGGAAATCGAAGCGGAACAGCGCGGCATGGTCAGTGGGGGCGATGGACGCGGCGATGCCGTTGTCGAAGCGCACGTCGTAGCGATACGGGCGCGCGCTTTCCTGTGCGCGGTCGAAGGGCAGCGCACGCTTGCTGCGATCAGCTTCAGGTACACCGCGCGTGGCGGAGGGCATCACCTGGAAGGTCTGGCGGTCGCCCATCCACGGGCTGGGCTGGTGGCTCAGCGCCAACGCCTGCAGCTGCGGCCGGTTCTTCGCATCGTTCTGCTCGTTCCAGCGGTACAGCCAGTTCAGTGCGCCGGCATCGGTCACCGGCGTCCAGAAGTTGAAACCGTGCGGTACCGCAGTGGCCGGGAAGTTGTTGCCGCGCGAGAAGGTGCCGTTGGCCTGGGTTCCGCGCGTGGTCAGTACCCAGTCGGAGACGCGCTGCGGCGCCTGCCGTGGCTGCACGTCCAGGCGCACGTCGTCGATCCAGCCCGACACAGGCGCGCCGTTGGCGCTGGCCACCTCGAGCTCGATGGCCAGCACGCGGCGGCCCTTCAGCGCCGGCATGTCGCCCAGCCTGACCGCCTTGCGCGCCCACTGCTGCGGGTACAACGTCTTCGAATCGCCCTGCGCCCGTGCGCCCAGCGCTACGCCGTGCTGGTCGCGCGCGCCGCTGGCGGAGACGCGGCTGCCATCGTCCAGCAGCAGGTCCAGCGAGACATGGGTGGAGGCCACGGTGTCCTTGCCGACGATCTCCGGCAGTACCAGCCAGGACAGCGTGGTGTCGGTGTCGATGGGCAGATCGGTCTTGAACAGTTCGCGGCGCGCCTGGCCGCCACTGGCGCTGTAATGCAACGCATGCAGGCCGCTGTAGCCGACGTTGCGCTTGGCCGCGTACGGCGCGGCAGGACCACTGCCGACCTCGACGGACAGCGCGCCAGCGGACCTGGCCGGTGCCGGTTCGCCCGGCTCGAAGGAGGTCTGCAGCCCTTGCGCCAGCACCGGTGTCGCAGTGGTCGCACAGGCCAGGGCCAGGGCGAGCGGAAGCAGGGCGCGGCGCGGATCGGACAGGGTCATGCAGGGTCTCCCGGTAGGGCAGGCGGCAGGCAGAACCCGCATCGGCGAACACCACGGACAGCATCGCCCCGTCCGCCGCAGGGCAGTCGGGAGACGATGCAGGTCCGGTGGGGGGCGGGCCATGCGATCGGGTCAGGAATGGATCGGACCCGATGCTGCAACAGCTGGCAGCGCCCTGACAAGTGCCATTTAGTTCGATCCAAATGCGGGAAATTCGAACGAAGACCGGTTCTGCACGGAACTGGCTGGTGCGCATGGGGATTTCCTGCCGCCGTGGCTCGGCGCCGCCGCCGGGGAGCGGGCAGGGCGGTTGCATGGCGGGACCACGGCGTGGGGGTGAAGCTGGCCGCCGCGCGCAGCGGCCACGCCGCGCACGGTGTTTGCCGGGCCCAGATGCTAGAATCGCAGGCCTCGCAATCCGTTCATCGACATCCGCCATGAGCCATACCGCCACCGCGCCCGCCAACGCCGAAAAGCGCTACACCGTGCACCGCAGCGATCTGCCGCTGAGCTGCCCGACTCCGGAAATGGCGCTGTGGAACTCGCATCCGCGGGTGTACCTGCCGATCGAAGACGAACCCAACGGGCAAGCGCAGTGTGCTTACTGCGGTGCCGTGTTCGTGCTGGCCGACTAAGCGGCCGCCCCCTCGATGCGCCGATTGACCGTGGTGCAGTTGCTGCCGGCGCTGCACTCCGGCGGTGTCGAGCGCTCGACCCTTGAAATCGCGGCCGCCCTGGTCGCTGCCGGCCATCGCGCGCTGGTGGTGTCGGCCGGTGGTCGTCTGGTGCAGCCGCTGCTCGACAGCGGTGCCGAGCACCTGACCCTGGATATCGGCCGCAAGTCGCTGCTGACGCTGCGCCATCTGCCGACCCTGCGCCGCTTGTTCACCGAAGTGGGCGCCGACATCGTCCATGCCCGATCGCGCCTGCCGGCGTGGCTGGGGCTGTATGCGATCCGTGCGATGCAGCCGGCGGAGCGCCCGCATTGGGTCACTACCGTGCATGGGCTGAATTCGCCCGGCCGCTACAGCGCGGTGATGACCAGCGGCGAACGCGTGATCTGTGTATCCAACAGCGTGCGCGACTACGTGCACACGCATTACCCGACGGTGGCCGGCGACAGGCTGCAGGTGATCCCGCGTGGGGTGGATGTCAGCCAGTTCCCACGTGTGGCCCGCGCCGATCGGCGGCCCCGGCTGGCGCTGGCGGCGGACTATCCCTGGCTGGCCAAGGTCGATGGACCGCTGTTGCTGCTGCCCGGTCGTGGCACCCGGCTGAAAGGCCATGCCCACGCGCTGCAGCTGCTGGCCGATGTCCGCGCAGCAGGCGTGCCGGCACAGCTGTGGATGCTGGGCACCGACGAGCCTGGCCGCGAAGCCTATGTGGCAGAGCTGCGCAGGCAGGCAGACGCGCTTGGCGTGACCGGGGCCGTGCACATCAGCACGCCGACCGCGCGCATCGCCCAGGCGTACGCCGCCAGCGATCTGGTGCTGCAGCTGTCTGACAAGCCGGAGGCCTTCGGTCGCACCGTGGTCGAAGCGTTGTCGGTCGGCAGGCCGGTGCTGGGCTGGGACCACGGCGGCGTGGGCGAACTGCTGCAGCAGCTGCAGCCCAGTGGCGCCGTGCCGCTGGGCAATGCGCAGCTGCTGGGTGAACGTGCGCTGGCCTTGCTGGCACAGCCGCCATCGCTGCCGGGCCGTATCCCGTTTACCCTGCAGGCCATGCAGCGCGATACCCTCCGCCTTTATGCCGACCTCGCTGGCTGACGCCACGCCGCCCCTGCGCGACGAGCGCGCTGGCCGCTGGGCACCCTGGTGGGTGCTGGCCTACGTCGCGTTGTGGCCGCTGCCAGGCATCGCCGAAACGGTGCTGGGCCTGGGAGCGTTGTACGCCGCGGCACGCATGGTCATCCGCCGGGTGCAGCATCGACCGCATCTGCTGAGCCCGGCAGCGTGGGCACTGACATCGATTCTTTTCCTCGGCTACTGGTTGCCGCAGGCGTTCTCGGCCTTCGATGCCGTGGACCCGTCGGCGTCGTGGACCAAGGCTGCGGCGGGACTTCGCTATCTGCCTTTCATGTGGCTGGTGGCGATCGCCGTGGCCACCCCGCAGCGGCGGCGCCTGACCCTGGGTGGGTTGGCGGTGATCACCGGCCTGTGGACGCTCGACGCGCTCGTGCAGGCACTGGCAGGCACCAGCCCCTGGTTCTGGTCGCTGCAGCAGATCAAGCTGGCCATCAGCGGCCACGCATTGTGCCCGGCTGAAGAAGCCGCGTTGGCTGATCGTCTCAGCGGAGCGCTGGGACCGTGCAACCTGAAGTTCGGCCAGGTGCTGGCCAGTCTTTCGCCGTTCCTGTTGTTGCCAGTGGCGCGCCGTTTCGGCAATGCGGGCTGGCTGCTGGCCGTCGCCGCGGTGGGCGTGGTGCTGCTGCTGGCCGGCTCGCGAGCGTCATGGATCACCTTCGGCCTGGTGGTTGTCTACAGCGGTGTGCGCCAACTGGGATGGAAGCGGCTGGGCCTGCTGGCGCTGGTGGGTGTTCTCTCGGCGGGCGTACTGACCGCCAGCGTGCCGCAGTTGCGAGAGCGTGTGGCGCGCACGGCAATGGCCTGGGAAGGTGGCGATGACGGGGTCGAACAGGCGCTGTCCGGCCGTACCCGCATCTGGAGCGCGGCGGCCTGCATGATCGAAGCGCATCCGATCAATGGTGTCGGCGCTCGTGGCTTCCGCGATGCCTATCCCCATTGCGTTGCGGATGAAGGGCCGGCGGTGTGGGGCACGATGCCGGCGCTGCACGCCCACCAGATCGTGCTGGAGATTCTTGCCGAGACCGGCGTGCTGGGTCTATTGCTGTGGCTGGCGGCGGTGGCACAGGCATGGCGGGCATGGCGTTTCGCCCCGGCCCCGGCGCGCGAACGTGCACGCCCGGCGATGCTGGCATTGGCGGTCACTGTGTTCCCGCTCAATACGCACCTGGCGTTCTATTCCGCGTTCTGGGGCGGCTTGACCGTCCTGCTCGCCGCGCTGTTCGTCGGCACGTTGCTGGCGCGCGAACCGGATGATCAGCCGGGCGCCGGGTAATCTCCGCATCCACGCATGGCGTGGATCTACTGGATTGCTCGGGGTGGTTGGGCGTATCCACGCATGGCGCGGATCTACTTGCGTGTGCGGGTTGGGGCCTATCCACGCATGGCGTGGATCTACTGGATTGCGCGGGGTGGGTGGTCGTATCCACGCATGGCGTGGATCTACTGGATTGCGCGGGGCGGGTGGTCGTATCCACGCATGGCGTGGATCCACCGGAGATGCCGATCAGTAGATCCACGCCATGCGTGGATGGGCTTTCCCATGAACATTGGCCGTCGTCGCGGCTTTTCCCGACCTGCCGCGAGGTGGTCCGCCAATGCACGCAGGGTCGCGCAACCCGCAGTCTGTGCCCATGGCCAGCCCCAGACTCCGTTACGGTCGCTACTCCCGCACGGGCAACATCTATTCCCTGACCACGGCGACCGTTGGCCGTACCCCCTTGTTCGCCGATGCCGCCAACGTGGCGGTTCTGGTCGATACCCTGCGTTTCATCGAACGCAACGGTTTCAGCCACAGCCATGCCTGGGTGGTGATGCCCGACCACCTGCACTGGCTGATGGAACTGCAGAAGGGAACGCTGGCCCAGTGCATGGCCGTACTCAAATCACGCAGCAGTCGGCTGCTGAATCGGCAACTGGGACGGAAAGGACCACTCTGGCAGCACGGCTACCACGACCATGCGGTACGCACCGATGAATCCCTTCATGAGAAGGCGATGTACATCCTGGCCAATCCGGTGCGGGCCGGACTGGCCGGCGAGTTGGGGAAATACCCGCATGCGTGGTGTCGTTGGCCGTTGTAGATTCCGGTGTCGGAACGGAGAGCATCCACGCATGGCGTGGATCTACTGGGAATGCCGATCAGCAGCCCGACGCCATGCGTGGATGGGGTGCTCCCGACCGCCCGTCATCTCACTTGTAGAAATCGCTCCGCCCACCTGGCTGGCGCTTGAAGCGGCGATGGATCCACAGATACTGGTCCGGTGCCTCGCGCACCATCTGTTCGATGGCCTGGTTGACCCGCGCGGTATCGGCCTCGACGTCTTCGCTGGGGAAATTCTCCAGCGGCGCACCAATCTTCAGGAAGTATTTCCCGCCTTCGCGGCGATGGAAGTAGGGGATGACCGCGCAACCGGTCATCCGCGCCAGCTGGTGGGTCGCGGTGATGGTGGATGCGGTGTGGCCGAAGAACGGCACGAACACGGTGTCCTTGCCGCGCATGTCCTGGTCGGGCGCGTACCAGAGGAAGCCGCCCTTCTTCAGATGGCGCACCGTCGCGCGGATGTCCTCGTTGGCATACATCGCCTTGGCGTAGCGCAGGCGGCCGAACTTCACCGCCCACTCGTACACCGGGTTCTTGTGCTTGCGGTACATGCCCGAAAGGTCGACGTGGTCGCACAGCAGGCGGCCGCACATCTCCAGGGTCATGAAATGGCCCGAGACCAGAAGCACGCCGCGGCCCTCGGCCTGCATCTGCTTGAGGTGTTCCAGCCCTTCGATGTGCACCTGCGGGCGGATGCTGTCGATGCTGCCCCACCAGGAGCGCGCGCATTCGAAGATGCCGACGCCCAGCGCATCGAAGCTGTCGCGCACCAGGCGCTTGCGCCAGGCCTCGTCCTTCTCGGGGAAGCACAGCTTGAGGTTGACCTCGGCGGCATGGCGGCGGCTGCCGGCCAGGCGCCAGGCGATCGAGCCGACCCCGCGGCCGAGCGCGCGCTGCAGCATCCACGGCAGCCGGGCGATCCCGAAGGCAGTGAACATGACGGCAAACATCGGCCAGTTGCGTGGATCACGCAGCGACGGACGGACGGCGGTGGTGGCATCGGACATGCCGCCATTCTACCAACCCGGCCGCGTGTCTTTCCCGGGGGGCTCCCGTATCCTTGCCGCATGCGTAAAGACCCTGTCGAATGGATCCTGCGTGGCCTGTACTCGGCCGTGCTGTACCTCCTGCTGCCGATCACCGTGTACCACCTGGTCTGGCGCGGCTTCCGGGTCCGTGAATACTTCCGGCGCTGGGATGAACGGTATGCGTCCTATCCGCAGCCGAGCGGCCAGCCGCGGGTCTGGCTGCATGCGGTCTCGGTGGGCGAGGTCAACGCCGCTGCGCCGCTGGTCAATGCGCTGCGCGAGCAGCGGCCGGATATCCGCTGGGTCATCACCACCATCACCCCGACCGGCTCGGAACGGGTGCGCGCGCTGTGGGGCGATGCGCTGGACCACGTGTACCTGCCGTACGACGTGCCGGGCAGCGTCAACCGTTTCCTGGGGCACTTCCAGCCCAGCCTGGCGCTGATCCTGGAAACCGAGCTGTGGCCGAACATGCTGTTCGGTTGCCGCGACCGTCGCATTCCGGTCTACATCCTCAATGCGCGCCTGTCGGCCCGATCGCTGCGCGGCTACCGCGTGCTGGCGGCGTTGATCCGGCGTGCGCTGCGCACGGTCACCTGCGTGGCCGCACAGTCGCAGGATGACGCTGCGCGGTTCGTGCAGTTGGGCGCGGCGCCGGAACAGGTGCAGGCACTGGGCAACCTGAAGTTCGACATCGCCACGCCGGACGTGCAGCCCTTCATCGAACAGTTCCATGCCCATGTGCCTGCCACGCGCCCGGTGTGGATCGCGGCCAGCACACATGACGGCGAAGAGCAGGCAGTGATCGACCTGCACCGCCGCCTGCGCCAGCAGCATCCGGACCTGCTGCTGCTGTGGGCGCCGCGGCACCCGGAGCGCTTCCCCAAGGTGGAGGCGCTGGCCCGCGAGCAGGGCTGGAGCGTGGCGACGCGGCGCGCGCAGCAGTGGCCAGCGGCAGGCAGCGATGTATTCGTCATCGACACGCTGGGCGAACTGATGCCGTTCTATGGCTGCGCCCAGGTCGCTTTCGTCGGGGGCAGCCTGCAGGCCATCGGCGGCCACAACCTGCTGGAGCCTGCGGCAATGGGCACCGCAGCGGTGACTGGCCCGCACCTGCACAACTTCGCCGAGATCTCGCGGCGCATGCGTGAGGCCGGCGCACTGCTGATCGGTGAGGACGTGCAGGCGGTGGGTGATCTGCTGCTGCACCTGCTCGACGACGCGCAGGCGCGTGAGGACATGGCCCGCGCGGGTTGCACGCTGGTCAGCAATGGTCGCGGCGCGCTGCAACGGACGCTGCAGCTGGTGGCTCCGCATTTGCCGCCTCCGCTGGCCTGAGCCCGCGTGTTGCCGCCAGGCGTCTTCCCAGGTGGCTCTGTCGTGATCGCCTGCATTAAGTCTGCTTGACGGTGTTGAATCTGTCGTAGCCGGACCGCTTGTGCCGTCGGCTGCGTGCAGGCTGTCACATCATGGTGCCTACGGCGCCGATTCCGATTCCGCTTTTCCCCATCAGGCTGCCAGCCTGCTGTCGACCACGCTTGGACGACATCAAGGGAGCTTTGAATGATTGCCGACAACGGAGGCGCGCTGCGGGGCAGTGCGAAGACCGGAGGGCTGGGCACCGACCATCTGCTGGTGGTGGCGCTGACCCTGCTGATGGGCGGCAGCGTTGTCGTGCTGGTCGGCCAGCACACGGCGGCGCAGGCGGGGCCCGCCATTGTCCTCAGCCTGTTGCTGGCGGCGCTGGGCGCGCTGCCGATGCTGTACTGCCTGCGCATGGCGATGCGGCGCTCGCCGGATGCTTCCGGTCTTCATGGTCTGCTGCGTGCCGCCTGGGGCAAGCTGTCTGCGGATGTACTGGTGATTGCCCTGCTGCTGGAACTGACGGTGACCATCGCAGGCCTGGCGCAATCGATGGCACGCCATCTGTACGCAGCCGCGGAGGTCATCGATGCCGTGCCCGCACAGTGGATGCCGTTGCCGATGGCGGCGTCGATCATGCTGTTGCTGCTGGGGGCGGCCACCGCTTTGCTGCGGATCCCGCGCGCGCTGTTGCTGGCCTGTGCATTGCTGACGGTGAAGCTGGGCGTTGGCTTGCTGCTGTTGTTGCTGGCGGCTCGCCATGTGCACTACGCCCATTGGATTCCGTGGCTGCCCTCGGCCATCGCGCCCTATCGCTTTGGGTTGGGCGGCGTGCTTGCAGCGAGCGTGGCATTGCTCGGTGTGCTGCTCGGTGCAGGCCTGCTGGCGGGATTCTGCGGCACGGTCCCGCGCGCTCGTTCGCAGATTTCCAGAGCTGCCGGCGCAGCGGTGCTGTTGGCGATGGTGTGGCTGATGGTACTGGCTGCGTTGCAGTCGGGCCTGGTCGAGTTTGCCGCGCTGGCCAGCACGCGACCGCTGTCGGTGGCATTGCAGGGTGTGCCGCAGCTGCAATGGTTGCTGCCACTGTTGCCGTTGGCGGGCGGCGCGGGGCTGGCGGCCCTGCAGATCGTGTTGCTGTTGCTGGCCGCGCGGTTGGGGTTGGAGGTCTGCCCGTCGGCGTGCGGCAATGCGGGCGCCAACGCACGCTTGTTGCTGACGCTTGCACTGACCGTGCTGGGCGCGGTATTGGCGTTGTTGCTGCCGGAGAGCTGGCTTCCACAGCTGCCGGGGCCTGCAGGCCTGCTGGTACTGGCCGCCATGTGCGCCGGCGTTGCCCGCAGCCAATGCCAGGCAAGGGCGGCGACCGACGAGCGCAGGCTCCTCCCGATGGTGCTCGCACCTGTGGCGACCGCACTGTGCTTGTTGCCGGCCGTCATGGCCCGCACTTTCGTACCGGTGCTGATGGTCCTGCTTGTGTTGCTGGGCGGCAGGCTCGTCCACCGATATGTCTGGTGTTCCAGGTAGACCTGCCGGCGTGGCGAGCCAAAAAAAAGCCACCCGCGAGGGTGGCTTTTCGATCAGACCGGTGGCGCCGACTCAGTTCGTGGTCGTGGACGGGTTGCCCGCGTCCTGGGTCAGCAGGCGGTTGATGTCCTGCAGCTCGGCGACATCCAGGCCACCCACGGCCTGGCTCAGCAGCAGGCGGTTCTGCAGGAAGTTGTAGCGGGCCTGCGCGTAATCCAGCTGTGCGGAGAACAGGATGCGCTGGTTCTGGATCACGTCCAGCACCGTGCGGGTACCCACTTCCAGGCCGACCTGCGAGGCATCGTAGGCGCTCTGTGCGGAAACCACGGCCAGGCGGCGGGCTTCCACTTCGCTGATGCCCTGCACCAGGGTCTGGTAGGCGTTGCGGGTATTGCGGTCCAGGGCACGCTTCTGCTGCTCGAAACCATCCTGGGCGATGTCACGCTGGGCCAGCGCCTGGCGCACGCCGGACTGGGTGGCGCCGCCAGAGAAGATCGGCACGCTCAGGGTCAGGCCGATGCTGTTGGTGCGTGCATCGGGTGAGAGCGAACCGGCACCGACGCTGTCGCCCCAGGTCGCGCTCTTGCCCCAGCTGCCGCCCAGCGACAGGGTCGGGTAGTGGCCACCACGGGCGGCCTGCACGCCGGCTTCGGCGGCACCGACCTTCAGCTCCTGCGCCTTCAGCGCCGGATTCTGCGTGGTCGCCTGCTGAACCAGCTGGTCCAGATTGCCGCGGTTGGCCGGCACTTCCGGACGGAAATCGGCCGGCAGGCCCTTCAGGTTCATCACCGGCTGGCCGGTCAGTTCGGTCAGGGCTTGGTAGTTGTCGGCCAGCGTGTTCTGCGCAACGATCGCGTTGGCGCGCGCCTGGTCGTACTGGGCGCGTGCTTCGTGCACGTCGGTGATCGGCGCCAAGCCCACTTCCAGGCGCTTGTCGGCGAAGTCGAACTGCTTCTTCGCGGCCGCTTCGTTGGTCTGTGCTGCGTTCAGCGATTCGATCGCCACCAGCACGTTGAAGTAGGCCGCCGAGGTGCGCACGATCAGGTTGTCGTTGGCCGAGTCGAGGGTGAAATCAGCCGCCTTGCTCAGCTCGCGCTGCGAACGCAGGTTGTTGATCTGCGTCCAATTGAACAGCGTCTGGGTGCCATCGACCGTATAGTTGCGACTTTTGCTGGTGAACGAGCCGGAGTTGGCGTCGGCATTCGGCTCGCTGCGCGAACGGTTCAACTGGGCCCGGCCATTGATCTGCGGCAGCAGGGCAGCACGCGCCTGCACGGCGCCTTCCTTGTCGTACAGCCGGGTGGATTCGGCGGCGGACAGCTGCGGGTCACCATTGCGCGCCATTTCATAGACCTGCAGCAGGTCGGCGGCATGGGCGGACAACGGCAGCAGGGCAGTGGCCAGCGCAACAGCGAGGGATCGGCGGATCATTGCGGCTTCCTTGGACTCAGAGGTGGAACTGGGGGGCCGGGGCGGCACCACGCAGGTAATCGATATCGGTCTCGAACAGCGACTCGGTGCTGCCATCGGCCTTCACCAGCAGTGCTTCCATCGCCGGCGAACGGCCCTGGATGACATACAGGCGACCACCCGGACGCAACCACGAAGCAAACTGTGACGGCACCACGTCGACGGCGCCAGTGACACAGATCACGTCGAAGCGGCGTTCGGTCTGCCAGGACAGGCCATCAGCCACTTCCACGCGCACGTTGGTGCCCAGGCCGGTGGCATCCAGGCGGGCGCGCGCAGCGGCGGCCAGTTCCGGATCGATTTCCAGGCTCAGCACGTCGCGCGCCAGCGCGCCGATGCAGGCCGACAGGAAGCCGCTGCCGGTGCCGATTTCCAGCACTTCGTCACCTGGCTGCAGATCCAGTGCCTGCAGGGTACGGCCCTCGATGACCGGCTTCATCATCTTCTGGCCGTTGCCGATCGGCAGTTCGACATCGGCATAGGCCAGCGCCCGGTGCGCGTCGGCGACAAAGGCCTCGCGCGGCAGGCGGGCCAGGACGTCGAGCACCTTGATGTCCAGCACGTCCCAGGGACGGATCTGCTGTTCCACCATCAGTTCGCGGGCGTGGGCGTAATCAATCGTCATGAGGTTCAAATCCAGCGCAGTGGGCCGGCCATTTTACCGGTGCCGGAGGCCGGCGGCGCGCCCAGAGCATCAGCTGCGGGGTGGCCGGGGTCGCAGTGCCGGAAGTCATCGCGACCTCCGGTTCGTTCAGTTTTGGTTATCCAGCGTTCCCAGCCCCCCGCGGCGCGTAGGCGCGCAGGAAGAAATCCACACTGGCGGCCACATGGATCGCAGCATCGGTCTCGACGGGTGACAGTGGCATGCCGCACATCATATGCATGTGCACTTCGCCCTTCACCAGGGTCAGGAACTGCTGGCCGGCGATGTAGCAGTCGGGGATGTCCAGTTCGCCGCGCTCGGCACGCATGCGCATGAAGTCGGCCAGCGCCTCGCAGGTGCGTTGGGGCCCCGCCTGCCAGAACAGTTCGCGCAGGCGCTCATCGGTCTCCGGGGCCATCATCACCCGTTGGATCGACAGGGCCGCGTCGGAGGTGATCATCTCGAAGAACGCCATGCCGATGCCCAACAACTGGTCGCGCAGGGGGCCTTCCACGTTGGCCACGAACAGCGCGTCGGGCAGCATCTCGATGCATTTGGACTGCACAGCTTCGGAGAACAGGGTCTCTTTGTCGCCGAAATGGCTATAGACGGTCAGCTTCGAGACGCCGGCCTGGGCAGCAATGCTGTCCATGCTCACGCCGCTGTAGCCCTGTTCGATGAACAGTGTCTTGGCTGCCTCGAGTATCGCCGCGCGCTTGCCCAGATCCTTGGGGCGCCCGGGACCGGCAGCCTTGGCAGCGGGCTTGGCCGTCGGCTTTCGGGAAGTGGGAGAACTCATTCCGCTAATACTAGACCAAGCGGTTCGATATTTATACTATACCGGCTGGTTCACTAATGTCCGCGTTGCAACAGTATGTTGCCGGCGCGTTCCCCCCGGATTTCTTTTCAGGTCCTGTACCTCATGAAAAACATGCGTTGGTTGGGCGTAGGCGTACTGGTCGTGGTGTTGGCAGCGTGCGGCAAGCAGGCCGCCGAGCCGGTGGCGGCCATCCCGGTGCTGGTGGTGCATCCCACCACGCAGGATGGACAGGCCGCGGCCGCCTACCCCGGCGAGGTGCGTGCCCGCCAGGAAAGCCCACTGTCGTTCCGGGTTGGCGGCAACCTGGTCAAGCGCCTCGTCGACGCAGGCGAGCGGGTGAAGAAGGGCCAGCTGCTGGCCGAGCTGGATGCGGCCGACTACGCCTCGCAGGCGGCGGCATCGCAGGCGCAGCTGGCGGCGGCGGAAGCAGACCTGGTGCGCGCGCGCGATGACCAGAAGCGCTATGCCAAGCTGGCGGAAGACCAGCTGGTGAGCCGCTCGGCACTGGACCAGCAGACGGCGGCATTCAAGGCTGCACAGGGCCAGGCCAACGCTGCCCGGGCCAACCTCGCCGTGGCCCGCAACCAGGCCGAGTACGCGCAGCTGCGCGCACCCGCCGAAGGCGTGATCGCCAGCCGCCAGGCCGAAGCCGGGCAGGTCGTGAGCGCGGGGCAGACGGTGTTCACCCTGGCCGCCGATGGTGGCCGTGAGGTGCTGATCGCGCTGCCGGAAAGCAGCATCCGCGACTACAAGGTCGGCCAGTCGGTGCAGGTGGAACTGTGGAACCGTCCGGGCCAGCTGTTGCCGGGCACCCTGCGCGAGATCGCCCCGGCCGCCGATGCACAGGCGCGCACCTATGCCACGCGCGTGAGCCTGGCGCCGGAAGCACTGAGCGAAGTGGAACTGGGCCAGAGTGCGCGGGTGTTTGCCACCGCCGGGCGCAGTGGTGCGTTGCAGCTGCCGCTGGCGGCTGTGCTGCGCGGCAGTGATGGCAAGGCCAGCGTGTGGGTGGTCAATCCGTCCAATGGTGCATTGAAGGCAACGCCGGTGCAGGTGGGTGCCTACGGCGCGCAGGCCGTGCCCGTCGTGTCCGGCGTGGGCGCGACGGACTGGGTGGTCGCTGCCGGCGGCCATCTGCTGCGCGAAGGCCAGGTGGTGACGCCGGTCGACCGCCAGAACCGCCCGGTGCTGGCACCGTCGGCCGCCAAGCCGGCGCCGGCCGCAGGCAAGGGGCACTGACCCGTGCGCCGCTTCAATCTCTCCGAATGGGCGCTGGGCAACCGTGCGCTGGTGTTGTTCGCGATGCTGGCGTTCGCCGTCATCGGTGCCTGGTCGTACAAGCACCTGGGCCAGTCTGAAGATCCGCCCTTCACCTTCAAGGCGATGGTGGTACGCACGATGTGGCCGGGCGCCACCGCCGAGCAGGTCTCGCGGCAGGTGACCGAGCCGATCGAAAAAGCGCTGATGAACACCGGCGAGTACGAATTCATCCGTTCGTACTCGCGGCCGGGCGAATCGCAGGTGATCTTCATGGCGCGCGACAGCCTGCGCTCCAAGCAGATTCCGGACCTGTGGTACCAGGTGCGCAAGCGCGTGGGCGATATCCGCGCGACGCTGCCGAGGGAGATCGTCGGGCCCTTCTACAACGATGAGTTCGGCGACACCTTCGGCAACATCTATGCGTTGACCGGCGAAGGCTTCGACTACGCGGTGATGCGCGACTATGCCGACCGCATCCAGCTGGAACTGCAGCGCGTGCCCGACGTCGGCAAGATCGACCTGGTCGGCCTGCAGGACGAGAAGGTGTGGATCGAGCTGTCCAACACCAAGCTGGCCACGCTGGGCGTATCGCTGCAACAGGTGCAGCAGGCGCTGGCCGACCAGAACGCGGTCAGCGCCACCAGCTTCTTCGAAACCCCGACCGACCGCGTGCAGCTGCGCGTGACCGGTCAGTTCGATTCGATCGAGGACATCCGCAAATTCCCGATCCAGGCCGGCGAACGCACGCTGCATCTGGGCGACATCGCCGAGGTCAAGCGTGGCTTTGCCGATCCGGCCTCGCCGAAGATGCGCTTCATGGGCCAGGATGCGATCGGCCTGGCGGTGGCGATGAAGGACGGCGGTGACATCCTCAAGCTTGGTGCCACCCTGGATGCCGAGTTCGAACGCCTGCAGAAGACCCTGCCGGCCGGCATGCAGCTGCGCAAGGTGTCCGACCAGCCGCATGCGGTGGAAGAGTCGGTGGGCGAGTTCGTGCAGGTGCTCACCGAAGCGGTGGTGATCGTGCTGCTGGTCAGCTTCTTCTCGCTGGGCCTGCGTACCGGCCTGGTGGTGGGCGTGACCATCCCGTTGGTGCTGGCGATGACCTTCTTCGTCATGCACTACTTCGACATCGGCCTGCACAAGATCTCGCTGGGTGCACTGGTGCTGGCCTTGGGCCTGCTGGTGGACGATGCGATCATCGCGGTGGAGATGATGGCCACCAAGATGGAGCAGGGCTACGACCGCCTGCGCGCGGCCAGTTTCGCCTGGGAGTCCACGGCCTTCCCGATGCTGACCGGCACCCTGATCACCGCTGCTGGCTTCCTGCCCATCGCCACCGCTGCATCAAGCACCGGTGAATACACCCGCTCGCTGTTCCAGGTGGTGACCATCGCGCTGGTGGTGTCGTGGATTGCCGCAGTGCTGTTCATCCCGTACCTGGGTGACAAGATGCTGCCGGACCTGTTCAACCCGCAGCTGCCGAAGCCGGACAGCCTGGCCGGCCGCTGGCGCGCCAAGCGCCTGCAGTGGGCCGACCGGCATCCGTCACTCGCGCGCTGGATCGCGCCGAAGGAGCATGCGCACGATCATGATCCGTACCAGCGGCCGTTCTACACGCGCTTCCGGGCTTTCCTGGATACCTGCCTGCGCCATCGCTGGTGGGTGATCGCTGCGACCATCGCCCTGTTCATCGGTTCGTTGATGCTGTTCCGCTTCGTGCCACAGCAGTTCTTCCCCGACTCGACCCGCCCGGAACTGATGGTGGACATCGAGCTGGCCGAAGGTGCGTCGCTGGCCGCGACCCAGGCACAGGCCGACAAGCTGGAGAAGCTGCTGAAGGGGCGCGAAGGCATCAGCAACTACGTGGCCTACGTCGGCACCGGTTCGCCGCGCTTCTACCTGCCGCTGGACCAGCAGCTGCCGGCCACCAACTTCGCCCAGTTCGTGGTGCTCACCGAAGACGCCAAGGCCCGCGAATCGACCCGCGACTGGATGCTGAAGGACGTGATCAGGCAGTTCCCGGATGTGCAGATGCGTGTGACGCGCCTGGAGAACGGGCCACCGGTCGGCTATCCGGTGCAGATGCGTGTGTCCGGCGAGCACATCGCGCAGGTGCAGGCGATCGCGCGCCAGGTCGAGGCCAAGGTGCGCGAAAACCCGCACGTGATGAACGTGAACCTGGACTGGAGCGAGCCGAGCAAGGTGGTGCGGCTGGTGATCGACCAGGACCGCGCCCGCGCGCTGGGCGTCAGCAGTGCGCAGGTCAGCCAGTTCCTCAGCAGCTCGTTGTCGGGCATGAGCGTGAGCACCTATCGCGAAGGCAACCGCCAGATCGAGATGCTGCTGCGTGGCCCGGACAACGAGCGTGCGCAGCTGGACCTGCTCGGCAGCCTGGCGATCCCGACCAGCAGCGGCACCGCGGTGACGCTGTCGCAGGTCGCGCGGCTGGAATACGCCTTCGAGGACGGCATCATCTGGCACCGCAACCGTTTGCCGACGGTGACCGTGCGTGCCGACATCAGCGATGGCATGCAGCCGCTGGACGTGGTGCAGCAGATCGTGCCGACCCTGGATGGCATCCGTGCCGACCTGCCCAGCGGCTACCTGCTGGAGACCGGCGGCTCGGTGGAGGATTCGGCTCGCGGGCAGAACTCGATCAAGGCCGGCATGCCGCTGTTCCTGATCGTGGTGGCCACGCTGCTGATGCTGCAGCTGCGCAGCTTCTCGCGTGCGGCGATGGTGCTGGTGACCGCGCCGTTGGGCATCATCGGTGCGACGTTGTTCCTGCTGCTGTTCCGCGCGCCGTTCGGCTTCGTGGCGCTGCTGGGCACCATCGCGCTGGCGGGCATGATCATGCGTAATTCAGTGATCCTGATCGACCAGATCCAGCAGGACATTGATGCCGGGCATGACCGCTGGCATTCGATCATCGATGCGACGGTGCGGCGTTTCCGCCCGATCGTGCTGACCGCGCTGGCGGCGGTGCTGGCGATGATTCCGCTGTCGCGCAGTGCGTTCTACGGCTCGATGGCGATTTCGATCATGGGTGGATTGATCGTGGGCACGGTGCTGACGCTGGTGTTCCTGCCGGCGCTGTATGCAGCGTGGTTCCGGGTCAAGCCGGACGAATCCGGGGCGTAATGCCCCGGGTTTCCCGGCCAACGGGCTGAGCCCCCTCTGCGGTTGGGGTTCAGAAGCGGGATCGCTTGTCTGGGCCGGGTGGGTGGGCTGTTCGGGGGACGCCGCAAGTACGTCCTTGTAGGCTTGGCAGCCGCATCCATGCGGCTGACACCCCCGCCCAGCCCACCCACCCGGCCCCTGACGGTTTCCTGCGGCCTCCACCGCAGGAAGAGAAAAAAGAAGAGCGAAAAGCAACAGCAATAGCCGCGTGCTGATGGTTGGGGTCAGATCCGTTTTCCATTGGAAAACGGATCCGACCCCTTTGTGTTTTCCGATACACCTCATCCACGCATGGCGTGGATCCACCAACCGTCATCGGGAAATGATCGGAGGCGGGGAGGGGGCAGGTGGCGGGACCGGCCACGGCATGGATGCCGTGGCCGAGCCTACAGGGAGGTAATTGCGGCGTGTCCCGCCATCTGCCTCCTCCCCGCCAACCAAGCAACAACCCAGAGCCGCTCTGGCTGTTGCAGTTGCAGTCGCCTCTGCGGGTGCCGGGCAGCCGCCCGGCCGATCACCCCTGCAACTGCAGTCGCTCACGCAGCAGCGGCTCCAGCCAATCCAGGAACACCTGCACGCGCTGTGCGCGATGCTGCCGATGCGGCAGCAACAGGGTCACCGGCAACGGCTGCGCCACGTACTGCGGCATCACTTCCACCAGCGCACCAGAGTGCAGTTCCGCCTGCACGTCGTAGCGCGGAATCTGCAGCAGTCCCAGCCCCGCGACACAGCAGGCAATCGATGCCTCGGCGTTGTTCACCCGCACCCAGCCGGGCATCGGCAGCGTGCGCAGCTGTGCGCCGTCCTGCCATTCCCATGGCTCTACTCGCGCCGTGGTCGGCGACGCATAGTTCACCGCGCGGTGCTGCTGCATGTCGGCAGGATGCTGCGGTATGCCGTGCTCGTGCAGGTACGCAGGCGCGGCAACGTTGACGAAGTCCAGCTGGCCCAGCGTGCGGGCCACCAGGCTGGAGTCACCCAACTGGCCCACCCTCAGCACCGCATCGCAGCCGTCCTCGATCAGATTCACCGCGCGGTCGGTCATGCCCAGATCCAGCTCGACCTGTGGGTGCCGTGCGAAGAAGTCCGGCAGGGATGGGGCGATGATGCGGCGGCCGATGCGGCTGGGCACATCGATCTTCAACAAGCCCCTCGGCTGCGCGTCGTCCGTGCGGAACAGCGACTCGGCATCTTCCATTTCGGCAATCAGGCGCAGGCAGCGCGCGTAGAACGTGTCGCCATCGTGGGTGGTGGAGACCCTGCGGGTGGAGCGCTGCAGCAGGCGCGTACCCAGGCGCTGTTCCAGTTCTGCCACGGCCGCTGAGACGGTGGAGCGGGGCAGGCCGAGCTGGTCGGCGGCGCGGGTGAAGCTGGTGCACTCCACCACCCGCGCAAAGATGCGGAAACGCTCGATCCGGTCCATTGTTCGCCCGCTCTGGAAAGTTAAGTCAATGTTGCGGGCTTTATCCGCGATTTCTGCACGATATCGTCGTCAGCACAGGGTTGCCAGTCCGGCAGCCCCTTTCCGGGACCGATGCCATGACCGACCACCGTATCCAGGGCAAGACCGTGCTGATCGCAGGTGGCGCCAAGAATCTCGGCGGGCTGATCGCTCGCGACTTCGCCGAGCAGGGCGCCAAGGCCATCGTCATCCACTACAACAGCGCCGCTACACAGGACGATGCCGAGGCGACCGTTGCAGCCGTGCAGGCCGCAGGTGCCAAGGCCGTGGCGTTGCAGGCCGATCTGACCTCGGCCGCGGCGATGGAGCGGCTGTTCGCCGACGCGGTTGCCGCCGTCGGTCGCCCGGACATCGCCATCAACACTGTCGGCAAAGTGCTGAAGAAGCCGATGCTGGAGATCAGCGAAGCGGAGTACGACCAGATGAGCGCGGTCAACGCGAAGACGGCGTTCTTCTTTCTCAAGGAGGCCGGACGCCATGTCAACGACGGTGGCCGCATCTGCACGCTGGTGACGTCGCTGCTCGGTGCGTTCACGCCGTTCTATTCCAGCTACGCCGGCACCAAGGCGCCAGTGGAACACTTCACCCGCGCAGCATCGAAGGAATTTGGCGAGCGTGGGATTTCGGTGACTGCGATCGGTCCCGGGCCCATGGATACGCCGTTCTTCTATCCGGCCGAGAGTGCCGATGCGCAGGCGTATCACAAGACCGCCGCGGCGCTGTCGGCATTCACCCGTACCGGCCTGACCGACATCGCCGACATCGTGCCGTGGATCCGCTTCCTGGTGACCGACGGCTGGTGGATGACCGGGCAGACCATCCTCGTAAACGGTGGTTACACCACAAAGTAGAGACACGCGAGGCTTGAGTTCGTGCCGTGGATCCACGCCATGCGTGGATGCTCCTGGCTTCATCCACGCATGGCGTGGATCTACTGTTGATCCCCAAGTGGACAGCTTCAGGGCGTTCACGGGCACAATAGCGGCCAGTTCCAGGGCCGGAGCGCCTGCCATGTTCTTCCGCACGACCTGCGCCTCGGCGCTGCTGCTGATCGCCTGCAGCGGCTCTGCCATTGCGCAGCCGGCTGACGCCGATGCTCTGCTGTTCCAGCACGGCCTGCGGGACGTACTTGAGTGCGGCGCGAGTGCGGACGTCCAGCAGGCCGTCGTCAACCGCCTGCGCGCGGCACGCTACGCCGACGCTGCCGAACGACTGCCGTACCTGCGCGACTGGCGATTCGAGCAGGAGGGTGAGGATGACGATCACCGGGTGACCGTCATCACTCCGCCACAGTCGATGACCGTCCACGGTGTCGAAGTGCCGCGGCTGTTCGTCGATGCGTTCGGGTTCTCGGTTGCGCTGGACCCCGCACAGCGCGATCGTATCGTCGCTGCGCACGGCTTGCGGCTGCAGTCGAGCACGCTGCGGGAGCCGTTCGAATTATGGTCGGCGCCCACCACGTCGATCATCGTGCGCAGTGCGGGCGACGGCTATCGACTGGGCTGCGCGCCTTCCACGAAAGATAACAAGGCAGCCGTACCTCAGGTACCGGCTGTTGACGTCCAGGACCTGCAGGATGCGATCCACTGCCGCGCCGACGAAGGCGGCATGCGCCGGCTGCAGGCGTTCTGGCAGCGGCTTTCCGAACAGCCCCAGTTCGAGTGGCCGCAGGATGTCCGTTCGGTCAACGAGGTGAACTACACCGTTGGTGATGATGATCTGCACCTGCTGCTGATCGGGTTGCAGGTGCCTGTCCAGGCGTACGGCGTTTCCACGCACACGATTGCGCTGGCGTTCGGTGGTTTCTTCGGCGCGGATCTGGGGGGTGTTGCGGTTGCGCCAGTGCTAGCCCAGGCGGGCATGGACACCTCGCATACGGTCGGCAAGGATGCGTGGCAGCGCCTGTTGCCTCCGGTTGCTTTCAGCGGTGGCAGTTGGATCCCGCAGCACATCGTGATGCGCACCGACGAAGGTCGCGTTGTTGCCGGTTGCGCCAGCGACTACGCGCGCAGCACTTCGCGCTGAGCGGATCTCATGCCGGGCGATCAGCAGCACGCCGGGCAGGGCTCGCTGCTACCGATTGACATGCAAAGGGTGCCGGGCATGTCCCGGCACCCGCCTGCTTCAGCCCAGCTTGGCCAGCACCGCGTCGGTAGCCGCCGCCGTACTCACCGCCGTGCCCTTCGCCGCCAGGTCTGCCGTGAACACGCCATCGTCAAGCACCGCATGCACCGCCGCTTCCACCGCTGCGGCTTCGGCTTCCAGCCCCAGCGAATGGCGCAGCAGCATCGCCGCGCTGAAGATCGTCGCGTACGGGTTGGCGATGCCCTTGCCGGCGATGTCCGGGGCCGAGCCGTGGATCGGCTCGTAGATACCCACCGCACCCGGCTCGCCCAGCGAGGCCGAAGGCAGCAGCCCCAGCGAACCGGCCAGCATCGAGGCTTCATCGGTGAGGATGTCGCCGAACATGTTCTCGGTCACGATCACGTCGTACTCGCGCGGCTTGGCCAGCAGGTGCATCGCCATCGAATCGACCAGCTGGTGTTCCAGCGCGACGTCCGGGAACTCCTCGCGGCCGATGCGCGCGGCTACGTCACGCCACAGGCGTGAGGTTTCCAGCACGTTGGCCTTGTCCACCGAAGTGACCTTGCCGCGACGCTGCTGCGCCAACCGGAAGGCACTGCGCAGCACACGCTCGATCTCGGCCACGGTGTAGCGGCACAGGTCGCTGGCGCTGTCGGCATCGCGGGTCTTGTCGCCGAAGTAGATGCCACCGGTCAGTTCGCGCACCACCACGAAGTCCACGCCCTGCAGCAGCTCGGCCTTGATCGGCGAGGCGTGCAGTGCGGCTTCGTGGGTGCGCACCGGACGCAGGTTGGCATACAGGCCCAGCGCCTTGCGGATCGCCAGCAGGCCCTGCTCCGGGCGCACCTTGGCGTTCGGGTCGGACCACTTCGGCCCGCCCACGGCTCCCAGCAGCACAGCGTTGGCGGCCTGGCAGGCGGCCAGGGTCGATGCCGGCAGCGGTTCGCCATGGCGGTCGATGGCGATGCCACCGATGTCGTGCTCGCTGAAGGTGAAGGTGTGGTTGAAGCGCCTGGCGACGGCGTTCAGAACGGCGACCGCGGCGGCGGCCACTTCCGGGCCGATGCCATCACCGGGCAGGACAACAATTTCAGCGTGCATGCTCACTCTCGTAACGTTCGATTTCAGGGACACGGCCCAACAGATAACCCAGTTGATCGACGCCTTCCAGCAGGCAGGTCTGCGAGAAGCCGTCCAACGGGAAGGAGTAGACGCGGCCATCGGGCGTGCGCAGCTCGCGCGCCGCAACGTCGATGGTCAGCTCATCGTCAGGGCGCTGCATCAGCAGCTGCACGTCGGCCTCGTCCAGTACGATCGGCAGCAGGCCGTTCTTCAGCGAATTGCCGCGGAAGATGTCGGCGATCTCGCTGCTGACGATGGCACGCAGGCCGAGATCGGTCAGTGCCCACGGCGCATGTTCGCGCGATGAGCCGCAGCCGAAGTTGCGCCCGGCCAGCAGGACACTGCGGCCGGCATTGTGCGGTTGGTTGAAGGCGAAGTCCGCCACGGGCGAGCCATCGGCCTGCCAGCGCCAGTCGTTGAACGCATTGCGGCCCAGGCCAGCACGTTCGGTGGTGGACAGGAACCGCGCCGGAATGATCTGGTCGGTGTCGATGTTGGTCTGGCGCAGCACCACGCTGGCCGAGCTCAGGGTGCGGAAGCCGCTCATCAGGCCACCTCCTGGGCGAACAGCTCACGGGCATCGGCAACGTGGCCCTGCACTGCGGCCCAGGCAGCACTCATCGGCGAGGCCAACAGGGTGCGCGAGCCCGGGCCTTGGCGGCCTTCGAAATTGCGGTTGCTGGTGCTGACCGCCAGTTGGCCGGGGGCGACCAGGTCGCCATTCATGGCGATGCACATCGAACAGCCCGGTTCGCGCCATTCGGCACCGGCCGCGCGCACGATCTCATGGATGCCTTCGGCCTCGGCCTGGCGCTTGACGATCTCAGAACCAGGCACCACCAGCATGCGCACGCGCTCGGCGACGCGACGGCCGCGCAGCACCTGTGCCACTTCGCGCATGTCGCTCAGCCGGCCATTGGTGCAGGAGCCGACGAACACCACGTCCACCGGCGTGCCGGCCAGCGTCTGTCCCGCCTGGAAGTGCATGTAATCCAGGCCCTTCTGCGCGGCGGCATCGTTAGCCGCCGGGATCGGCGCATCCACCGCGATGGCGGTGCCGGGGTGGGTGCCCCAGGTCAGGGTCGGGCGGATATCGGCGGCATCGATGTGCACCTCGCTGTCGAAGCGCGCGCCTTCATCGCTGCGCAGCTGCGTCCAGCGGGCAACGGCAGCGTCGAAGTCGGCGCCCTTGGGGCCACGCGGCGTATTGGCGACGAAGTCGAACGTCACCTGGTCGGGCGCGACCATGCCGGCGCGTGCACCGGCTTCGATCGACATGTTGCACAGGGTCATGCGCTGTTCCATGTCCATCGCTTCGATGGTGCTGCCGCGGAACTCGATCACGTGCCCGGTGCCACCATTGACGCCGATCACGCCGATGATGTGCAGGACCACGTCCTTGGCGCCGATACCCGGCGCGACCTTGCCATCGACGGTGATCGCCAGCGTCTTCGCCTTGCGCTGCAGCAGGCACTGCGTGGCCAGTACATGGCCGACTTCGCTGGTGCCGATGCCGAAGGCCAGCGACCCGAATGCGCCGTGGGTGGAGGTGTGGCTGTCGCCGCAGACGATGGTCATGCCCGGCTGGGTGAAGCCCTGTTCCGGTGCGATCACGTGGACGATGCCGCGGTTGTCCGAGGCCATGTCGAACAGTTCGATGCCGTGCTCGGCGCAGTTGCGCGCCAGCATCGCGACCTGTGCTTCGGAGGCGGCACTGGCGTAGGGCAGCGTGCCGTCGGCAGCGGCCGGCAGGGTCGGCGTGGAATGGTCCATCGTGGCCTTGGTCCGATCCGGACGGCGCGGCTTCAGGCCCCGCTCGCGCAGTTCGGTGAAGGCCTGCGGCGAGGTCACCTCATGGATCAGGTGCAGGTCGATATACAGCACGGCGGGCGCGCTGTCGGTTTCTGGAACCACCACGTGGGCGTCCCACAGTTTGTCGTACAGGGTGCGGGGTGCGGAAGTCATGCGTTTGCCTGGCAGGAGTACGAAGTAGCGGACATCGAAGAGAAAGTAACAGGGGCAGGTCAGCGCCGACGCGCGAGCACGCGCAGGCGCACGTAGTCGGCCAGCGGCTGGCCGGCGGCGTTGCGCGGCAGATCGGCCAGCAGGGCGGTGGCGGCATCGCGCACCGTGGCGCGCGCCACGGCCGGCAGGTCGTCCAGCAGCGGTGCGGCGAACACCCGCAGCCAGCCGGCAACGCCGGTCGGCAGCGCGGTCGGGCGCGGCAGGCATTCGATCAGCTGCACCTGGAAGCCATGCTGGCGCAGGCGTTCGGCGTAGCCATCGGCGGTAGGGAAGTACCACTGGAATGCACTGGCGCCATGCCCATGGGCGACGCGTGCGGCCTGCACGGCGGCAATGATCGTGGCCACGTTGCCATGACCGCCGAATTCGGCGACGAAGCGGCCGCCGGGGCGCAGTGCGTGGCGCACGCCTTCCAGCACGCGGTCGGGGTTGGGCATCCAATGCAGCGCCGCGTTGCTGAACACTGCATCGAACGCGCCATCGAAGGTCAGTGCGTGGCCGTCCATCACCTGCGCATCGACACCCCGTGCACGGGCGGCGATCACCATTTCCGGCGAAGCATCGACGCCCTGCATGTGCGCGCCGCTGAGGGCCAATTCGGTGGTGAGCACGCCATCGCCACAGCCCAGGTCGAGGATGCGCTCGCCAGCGCGCGCGTCGAGCAGACGCGCTACCGCACCACCTAGGGTCGGCACGAAGCCGGCATCGATCGCATAGTCCTGGGCATTCCACTGCTGACCAGCGTTGCTGGTGGCGGTTGCGGTGTCGAAGGCGCTCATCTTGGGTTCCTCAGGCGGTGGCAGTGGCAGGTGCTTCAGCGCTGACGCCAGCGTTGGCCTGGCGCTGGCGCAGCAGGCGGTTGGCGACGTCCAGCCAGGCCAGTGCGGATGCTTCGATGATGTCCGTGCTGGTACCGGTGCCGTCGTACTCGACGCCTTCGTGGCGTACGCTCAGGTTGGCTTCGCCACGCGCGTCGGCACCGATACCGACGCTGTGCACGTGGTAACTGTCCAGCATCAGCTGCACGCCGGTGGCGGCCGACAGGGCGCCGAACAGTGCGTCGACCGGGCCATCACCCTGCGCGGTCTCGGCCACGCGGTTGCCGTCCGGGTCGGACAGTTCGACCAGCGCATTGGCACGGCTGCCGACATCGCTGATGGTCATCGAAGCCAGGCGGTAGCCCTGTGCGTTGGAGCCGCCCTGCATCAGCGTCTGCAGGTCGGCATCGGTGACCACGCGCTGCTGCTCGCACAGGCCCTTGAACTGCTCGAACACCAGCTTCAGCTCGTCTTCCTCCAGCCAGAAGCCCAAGGCGCGGAGGCGCGCTTCGACGGCAGCACGGCCACTGTGGCGGCCCAGCACCATCTGCGAGTCCTCCCAGCCCACGTCTTCCGGACGCATGATTTCGTAGGTGCCGCGATGACGCAGCATGCCGTGCTGGTGGATACCCGATTCATGGGCGAAAGCATTGGCACCCACGATGGCCTTGTTGCGCTGCACAGGCATGCCGACCAGGCGCTGCAGCAGCTGCGAGGTGCCGACGATGCGCGGGGTGTCGATGGCGGTGTCCTGCTCGTAGAAGGCCTGGCGCACCTTCAGCACCATCGCGATCTCTTCCAGCGAGCAGTTGCCGGCGCGTTCACCGATGCCGTTGACGGTGCATTCGACCTGGCGCGCGCCACCTTCGATGGCGGCCAGCGAGTTGGCCACGGCCAGGCCCAGATCGTTGTGGCAGTGGGCGCTGAAGATCACGTTGGCCGCGTTCGGCACATCGGCGACGCCAGCGATGACCTGCTGGAACATCGTGCGGATCTCTTCCGGCGTGGTGAAGCCGACGGTGTCGGGCAGGTTGATGGTGGTGGCGCCGGCAGCGATCGCCACGCGCGAGACCTCGATCAGGTAGTCCAGTTCGGTGCGGGTGGCGTCCTCGGCGGAGAACTCGACATCGTCGATGTAGGAGCGTGCCAGCGCTACGTGCCTGCGTACCGATTCCAGTACCTGCTCACGCGTCATCCGCAGCTTGTGCTCACGGTGCAGAGGGCTGGTCGACAGGAACACGTGCAGGCGCGGGTTGGCCGCCGCTTCCAGCGCACGCGCCGAGGTCTCGATGTCCGCCTGCAGGCAGCGCGACAGCACCGCCAGGCTCAGGCTCGGGCGGCGCAGTTCGCGGCCGATCAGGGCCATCGCTTCGCGGTCGGACTGCGAGCTGGCCGGGAAGCCGGTCTCGATGATGTCCACGCCCAGTTCGTCCAGCGCACGCGCCATCACCAGCTTCTGCGGCGGGCTCATGCTGCAGCCGGGGGACTGCTCGCCGTCACGCAGGGTGGTGTCGAAGATGCGGATGCGCGGGGTGGTAATTCGTTCGATGGTGGTCACAGGGAAATCTCCTCGACAGCGGGTGCGACGGCTTGCAGGGGGGAAGGGGAAGGCGTGGGAAAAGCGGTGGCGGTCGCCTTGCCGGGCGAGCGCGGGGTTTCTGCCCGGCGTCGGCGCGGCTTGCGTGGCGGACGTGGGCGGATGTCGGTGAGCAGGCCGGCGAGCACGCCGGCGTCGATGTTGCCGCCGGAGACGACCGCGCACTTGCGGCGCCCGGCGACGCGACGGCCGGCGGCCAGGGCCAGCGCACCGGCGCCTTCGGCGATGATGTGTTCTTCCAGTGCCAGCCGCACCAGGGTCTCGCGCAGCTCGGCTTCGCGCACGATCACCACATCGTCCAGCAGCGACGTGCACAGGCGGCGGGTCAGGAACCCGGGGATCTTCACCCGCACGCCATCGGCCAGCGACGGCACAGGATTGATCTCGCGCACGTCGCCGCGGATCGCGCGGGCCATCGAATCAACGCCCTCGACCTGCGCACCGACGATGCGCACGCCCTGCGACTTCAGCGCCAAAGCGACGCCGGAGGCCAGGCCGCCACCGCCGATCGGTACGATCACCACGTCGGGCGCATGCGCGGCCAGCTCGATGCCGACAGTGCCCTGGCCGGCGATGACATCGGCATCGTCGAACGCGGACAGGAAGCGATAGCCATGACGCTGCGCCAGTTCGACGGCGAACGCATAGGCCTCGTCATAGCTGTTGCCATGCTGGCGCACCGTTGCGCCCCAGTGGGCGACGCCAGCGATCTTGGTGGCCGGTGCGCCATGCGGCATCACGGCGATGGCCGGAACATCCAGGCGATAAGCAGCCCAGGCCACGCCCTGGGCGTGATTGCCGGCGGAGGCACAGATCACCGGCCGGGTATCGCCACGTTCGCGGGCGGCCAGCAGGGCATTCAGGGCGCCGCGTACCTTGTACGAACCGGTACGCTGCAGGTTCTCCAACTTCAGCCAAGTGCCGAAGCGCTCGGCATGATGCAGTGGAGTGGGCGGCAGGAAGCGGCGCAGGCGGGCCTGCGCGGCCAGTACGTCGGCAACGGTTACGTCGCCGACATCGCTTTCCTTGCTGGCATCAGCAGCCGGCATGGGCCACCAGCGGCGTGTTGCGGAACACCGCATGCGGGCACGGGCGGCGAAGAAGACGCCTCCGTACCGGCACCGTGTTGCATACGATACGGGCGTTCATGCGGATGCTCCTTCCAGTGCGGTCATCTGCACCGAAACGCAGTCGTAGATCTTCTCCATCTGCCGGCACAGCGTTTCCGGTGGGCGCTGGCTGTCCACCACCAGTTGCAGGTGCCAACGGCCATCATCGGTGGCCACCGGCGCACCGGTGATCGCGCGCGGTGCGAAACCACGGCGTTCGGCCATGCCGATCACGCGCAGCAGCGCGCCCTCGGCCGGTTGCAGCACCAGGTCAAGCCGGTATTGCATTGGGGATCTCCTGGCGTGCATGTGCGGGGTTGCTTTCCAGCATGGTGCTGTTGGCGGTATTGGGCGGCACCAGCGGCCACACGTTCGCGCGTGCATCGATGGCCACGTGCAGCAGGGCCGGGCCGGGTTCGGCCAGCAGCGCGGCCAGACCGCCTTCGACGTCATCACGTGCATCGATACGCGTGGCCGCGATGCCGAACACCTTGGCCAGGGCGACGAAGTCCGGGTTGTCGGACAGATCGATCTCGCTGTAACGCTCGGCAAAGAACAGTTCCTGCCACTGCCGCACCATGCCCAGCGAACTGTTGTCCAGCAGGATGATCTTCACCGGCAGGCGGCAGCGGGCGATGGTCGCCAACTCCTGCACGTTCATCATGAAGCTGCCATCGCCGGAGACCAGCACCACGGTGCGCTCGGGGCAGGCGAACTGCGCGCCCATCGCCGCCGGCAGGCCGAAGCCCATCGTACCCAGCGCACCGCTGGTCAGGTGGTTGCGCGGATGAGTGAAGCGGCAGTGCTGCGCAACCCACATCTGGTGCTGGCCGACGTCGCAGGCCACCACCGTATCGGCCGGCGCCAGTTCGCTCAGGCGCTTCAGCAGCGCCGGCGCGTAGATGTGCTGGCCGGGTGCGTCGTAGCGTGCGGCGAAGCGATCGCGATGCTGTGCGCAGCGCTTGCGCCATGCGTCCTGGTGGGCCTTGGGGGAGGGGAAGGCCGCACGCAGGGCGCGGATGGCGTGGCCGACGTTGCCGGGCACGGCGACATCGGCGCTGCGCAGCTTGGAGATCTCGTACGCATCGGCATCGATGTGCACCACGCGGGCAAACGGTGCGAACTCGGCCAGCTTGCCGGTCGCCCGATCATCGAAGCGCGCACCCAGCACCAGCAGCAGATCGCTTTCCTGCACGGCCATGTTCGCCGCGCGGGTGCCGTGCATGCCCAGCATGCCCAGCGACTGCGGGTGCTGGGGAGGCAGCGCGCCCAGGCCACGCAGGGTCATCACGGTGGGGATGGCGCTGGCTTCGACGAATTCGCGCAGGTCCTGCACGGCATCGCCCAGGGCGATGCCACCACCGGCGTAGACCACCGGCTTCTCGGCCGCCGCCAGAGCCGCGATGGCCTCGGCGATGGCCGCGTCGGCGGGGGCCGGCGGCGGTTCCACATGGGCCGGCACATGCGCCGGCAGGTGGCTGGCATCGGCCAGCTGCACGTCCTTGGGCAGATCGATCAGCACCGGGCCGGGACGGCCTTCGCGGGCGATGCGGAAAGCATCGGCCACCACGCGCGGCAGGTCATCGACGCTGCGCACCAGCCAGCTGTGCTTGACGATCGGCATCGTCAGGCCGAACACGTCCAGTTCCTGGAACGCATCGGTGCCCAGCAGCGGCGTGGCGACCTGGCCGGTGATGCAGACCATCGGCACCGAATCGAGCATCGCATCGGCGATGCCGGTGACCAGGTTCGAGGCGCCCGGCCCGGAGGTCGCCACGCAGACGCCGACCTGGCCACTGGCGCGCGCAAAGCCGTTGGCGGCCAGTGCCGCGCCCTGCTCATGGCGCACCAGGATGTGCTTCAGCGACGAATCCACCAGCGCGTCGTAGAACGGCATGATGGTGCCGCCCGGATAGCCGAACAGCGTACGGACACCCTCGGCCTCCAGCGCCTGGGTCAGCCAGCGCGCGCCGTTGGGCGGCGCGCTGCGGTGTGTGGGAGAGTTCATGGGGGAACCTTGCAGAGCGGGTGGGGGTGCCGCGTTGTTACGCGGCTTGACCTTGCAACCAGACCATCTTGGCGCGCAGTTCCTTGCCTACCTTCTCGATCGGGTGCTCCAGGTCGGCCTGCTTGAACTTGTTGTAGTTCGGCAGGCCCGCTTCGTACTCGGCCACCCAGTTCTTGGTGAAGGTGCCGTCCTGGATGTCCTTCAGCACTTCCTTCATGCGGGCCTTGGTTCCGGCGTCGATCACCCGCGGGCCGCTGACGTAGTCGCCGTACTGCGCGGTCTCGGAGATGAACTCCAGCATCCGCGAGATGCCGCCTTCGTAGAACAGGTCGACGATCAGCTTCAGTTCGTGCAGCACTTCGTAGTAGGCGATTTCCGGCTGGTAACCGGCTTCCACCAGCGTCTCGAAGCCCGCCTGCACCAGTGCCGAAGCGCCGCCGCACAGCACTGCCTGCTCGCCGAACAGATCGGTTTCGGTTTCTTCCTTGAAGGTGGTCTGGATCAGGTTGGCGCGCGCACCACCCAGGCCGGCCGCATAGGCGAGCGCGTACTCGGCGGCCTTGCCGCTCTTGTCCTGGTAGACCGCCCAGATGCATGGCACACCGCGGCCGATTTCATATTCGCGACGGACCAGTGCACCCGGGCCCTTCGGTGCGACCAGCACGACGTCCAGGTCTTCGCGCGGCTTGATCATGTCGAAGTGCACGTTCAGACCATGCGCGAACAGCAGCACCGCGCCCTGCTTCATGTTCGACGCCAGCACGTCCTCGTACAGCTTCTTCTGCACCATGTCCGGGGTCAGCACCGCGACCAGGTCGGCATCCTTCACCGCATCGGCCGGTGCCTTCACGGTGAAGCCATCGGCCTGTGCCTTGACCTCGGTGGGGCCGCCCGGACGCAGGCCTACCACCACATCGAAGCCGGATTCACGCAGGTTCAGCGCGTGCGCGCGGCCCTGGCTGCCGTAGCCGATGACGGCGATCTTGGTCTGGGGCAGTTCGTTGGTGCTCATGGGGGAGGTTCCTTGCGGGTGGGAAGAAAAAAGACGGCCGGCAGTCGAAGCGACGTACCGGCCGGTCAGGGAAAAGTGGGGAGGGCAGCGCCGCGCATCGCACAGGTACTGCCACCACGAGAGTTCGTGGTGCAGCAGGTCCAGGTTGTGGAGGAGGCGGTGGTCATGGTGGTTGCGTCTGAAACCAGGTCCTGAAATGAAAAAACCCGCACCTGGGCGGGTGCGGGTTTTTGAAGAGTTCCGGTGTGTTTGTTGCTTACACGCTGGCTCGTCCCGCACCTGTTGGTTGGGTAATAAGTACGAGCACAAGAATCGAACGCAGCGAGGCGGCGCCGGTATCGGCGGCTTCGATGTGGGTTCGCGGTGGTGTGTTGTGATGCAACATGTGATCGAGAAAACCACAGCCATTTCCGCTGTGTCAACCCTCGCAGCACTATTCCCGTCAGTTTCCGCTGCATGCAGTGCAATCGCTTGTGGCACAAAGATGGTTGCTGCTGAAAGTGTTTCGGTGAACCCGAATTCACTCTTTCCAATGGGTTTTTTGCGCGGATTCCGGCGATACCAGCTGCGCTCGCCGGGTCGTGCAGCGCCCCGTGTGCCGCGGGAAGTTCCGCGCGCATTGCGATGCGTTCGTGGCAATGGCGCCCGAGGCTCCATGAGGCGCCCCATGACCTATGCCCGATGGCCCCCGGTCGCGGTAGCGGCGAAGATCGGGTCACCACCCCTTCCCTCGGAACCTGACCGTGTCCCGACGTCTTGCCCGTTCCCTGCTGGCTGCTGCCGTGCTGGCTGCCGTGCCCATGCTGTCCCAGGCCGCCGACCGCATTACCGGCCACACCTTCGCCACCCGTTCGGAGGTGATCGCCCCGCATGCGATGGCCGCCACCTCGCAGCCGCTGGCTACCCAGATCGCGCTGGACGTGATGAAGGCCGGTGGCTCGGCCGTCGATGCCGCCATTGCTGCCAACGCAGCGCTGGGCCTGATGGAGCCCACCGGCAATGGCGTCGGCGGCGACCTGTTCGCCATCGTGTGGGACCCGAAGACGCAGAAGCTCTACGGCTACAACGGCTCGGGCCGCTCGCCGAAGTCGCTCACCCTGGCCGAGTTCCAGCGCCGGGGCCTGAAGGAGATCCCCGCGACCGGTCCGCTGCCGGTATCGGTGCCGGGCGCGGTTGATGGCTGGTTCGCGCTGCACGAGCGCTTCGGCCGCAAGCCGATGGCCGACAACCTGGCCCCGGCCATCCGCTACGCGCGCGACGGTCATCCCGTTGCCGAAGTGATCGCCTATTACTGGGATCGCTCGGTGCCGAAGCTGTCGCAGTATCCGGGTTTCAAGCAACAGTTCACGATCGATGGCCACGCGCCGCGCAAGGGCGAGATGTGGAAGAACCCCAACCTTGCCGACACCCTGCAGAAGATTGCCGACGGCGGCCGTGATGCCTTCTACAAGGGCGACATCGCCCACACCATCGGCGACTACTTCAAGAAGAACGGCGGCTACCTGAGCTACCAGGACATGGCCGACCATCATGGCGAGTGGGTCGAGCCGGTCAGCAGCAACTACCGCGGCTACGACGTGTGGGAGCTGCCGCCCAACAGCCAGGGCATCGCCGCGCTGCAGATCCTCAACGTACTGGAAGGCTACGACTTCTCGAAGATTCCGTTCGGCTCACCCGAGCACGTGCATCTGTTCGTGGAAGCAAAGAAGCTGGCCTTCGCCGATCGTGCGCGCTTCTACGCCGACATGGCGTTCCAACCGGCGCCGGTACAGAAGCTGATTTCCAAGGAGTACGCCGCGCAGCGTCGCGCGCTGATCTCGATGGACAAGGCGCTGAAGGAAGTGCAGCCGGGTACGCCCAAGCAGCTGGAAGAGGGCGACACGATCTACATGACCGTGGCCGATGCCGACGGCATGATGGTGTCACTGATCCAGTCCAACTACCGTGGCATGGGCAGCGGCATGGCCCCGCCGGGGCTGGGTTTCATCCTGCAGGATCGCGGCGAGATGTTCGTGCTGCAGAAGAACCACCCCAACGGTTACGCACCGGGCAAGCGTCCCTTCCAGACCATCATTCCGGCCTTCGTCACCAAGGGCGGCAAGCCTTATGCAAGCTTCGGCGTGATGGGCGGTGCGATGCAGCCGCAGGGGCACGCACAGATCGTGATGAACCTGGTGGACTTCGGCATGAACCTGCAGGAGGCTGGTGATGCCCCCCGCATCCAGCATGAGGGATCGACCGAGCCGACCGGTCAGGCGACGGCGATGACCGATGGTGGCGAGGTCAATCTGGAAACCGGGTTCCCGTACGAGACCGTGCGGGCGCTGATGCGCAAGGGGCACCGCGTGGTGTTCGCCGATGGTCCGTATGGTGGTTATCAGGCGATCCTGCGTGATCCGGAAACGGGCGTGTATTACGGCGCATCGGAGAGCCGCAAGGATGGGCAGGCGGCGGGCTACTGAGGTTTCCCGGCCAACGGGCTGAGCCCCCTCTGCGGAGGGTTCAGAAGCGGGATCGCTTGCTGGGCCGGGTGGGTGGGCTGTTCGGGGGACGCCGCAAGTACGTCCTTGTAGGCTTGGCAGCCGCATCCATGCGGCTGACACCCCCGCCCAGCCCACCCACCCGGCCTCTGACAGTTTCCTGCGGCCGCCACCGCAGTAAGAGAAAAAAGAAGATCAAAAGCAACAGCAACAGCCGCGTGCTGATGGTTGGGGTCGGATCCGTTTTCCATTGGAAAACGGATCCGACCCCTTCTTGTTTTCCGATACACCTTCATCCACGCATGGCGTAGGTCCACCAACCGTCACCGGGAAATTGTCGGGGGCGGGGCGGTGTGGGTGGGCAGGACCGTTGGCGCCATGGATGGCGCCATCGAGCCCCCAGGGATGGGTTTACGGCGTGTCCTGCCCACCCACACCGCCCCGCCCAACCAGCAACAACCCAGAGCCGCCTTGGCTTCGGCCGTTGCCTTTGCCTGAAAAAAGCGGTGCAGCCGCAGGCTGCAAAACACCCTCAATCCTGATCCTGCGCGCGTGCTGCCTCCGCCTGGGTCTCTTCCTGCGCTGCCATCTCGCGTGCGATCCACGCATCGATCATGCGTCGCTGGCGCTGCGCCTGCCGCCGCTCCCGCGTGTACTCCTGGTCCAGGACCCGGTACAGCGACACCATCACCAGCACCATCAGCAGCGCGAACGGCAACGCGGCAATCGTGATCATGCCCTGCAGCGCATCCAGCCCGCCCGCCAGCAGCAATGCCGCCGCAATCAACGCTACCGCGATGCCCCAGGCCAGCTTGCGCTTCAGCGGCGGATCCCCGGCTTCGTCGGTGGACATGCTGGCCAGTACCAGAACCGCCGAATCGGCCGAGGTCACGAAGAAGATCATCAACAGCACCAACGCCACTGCCGACAGCATCAGCGACGCCGGCAGGCTGTCGAACAGGGTGAACAGCACCGTCTCATAGCCATTGCCCAGCGCCTGCACAAGGTCGGCGTGGCCGAAGATCTGCGCCCACAATGCCGTTCCCCCGAAAACGGCGAACCAGAAGAAGCCCAGCAGGGTCGGTGCCAACACCACGCCGATCACGAACTCGCGCACGCTGCGGCCGCGCGAGATGCGCGCGATGAAGGAACCCACGAACGGGGCCCACGAAATCCACCAGGCCCAGTAGAAGATCGTCCAGTCGGCCACCCACGTGCTGCCGGAGAACGGTGACATGCGCAGGCTCATGGTCACCAACTGGTTGAGGTAGGAACCCAGCGTGGTGGTGAACGTATCGAAGATGAAGCCAGTCGGCCCCAGCACAAGTACGGTCGCGGCCAGCAATGCAGCCAGTGCCAGGTTGAAGTTGGACAGCCACTTCACGCCGCGCTCCACACCGCTGGCGGTCGAGGCCATGTACAGCACGAAGGCAATGGCGATGATGGTCATCTGCACCGGTACAGTCGCCTGCAGGCCAAATACGCGCTCCACGCCTGCAGCGATCTGGATGGTGCCGAAGCCGAGCGTCGTCGCCACGCCGATCGCCGTGGCGACCACCGCCGCGATGTTGACGACACGGCCGATCCAGCCGCGATGGTGGCGGCCGATGATCGGCTGCAGCATATCGCTGACCAGCCCGCGTCCATTGCGGTTGAACTGGAACCAGGCCATCGCCAGGCCGATCAGTGCATAGATCGCCCACGGATGCAGGCCCCAGTGGAAGAACGCATAGCGCATCGATGCACGCGCGGCATCCATGCTCTGCGGTTCAATTCCTTCCGGTGGCTTGGTGAAGTGTGAGATCGGCTCGGCCGCGCCCCAGAACACCAGGCCGATGCCCATGCCGGCAGCGAACAGCATCGACATCCAGCTGGCGCGCGAGAACTCGGGCTCGGCGTCTTCGCCACCGATGCGCAGGTTGCCGAAGCGGCCGAAGGCCAGGTACATCAGGAACACCAGCGCCAGGAATACCACCAGCAGGTACAGCCAACCGACGCTGCGGATAACATCACCCAGCGCCGCCTGCACGACGGTATTGAAGGGGCCGGGCGCGAGGCCGGCGAGCAGCACCAGGGCAAGCACCAGTGCGATGGAAATGCGAAACACCATGAAGGAGCTTCTCCGATCAAGGGATTGAGGGGAGCGAGCGAAAGCTTGCAGGGAGTGGGCCGGCGAAAGTGTGCGCACCGGACAGGTACCGCTATGGCGGCAGGGAAAGCGCCGCGTGCAATGGTGCGGCGCGCGTGCACGTTACTGAATGCGACGTCACGGTTCTGTTAACGCAGGCGCGGTAGATCCGCGCCCTGCGTGGGCGATCGGCCAGGAGACCGAGTGGTTTCTATGCTCTAATGCCCACCAAGAAGCGGGGGTACCGCGGCCTTGTGGCCACGGTTGAGATAGTCCCTTGGAACCTGATCCGGCTCATACCGGCGTAGGGAAGCTTTGCAATGCAGCCGTACCCGGAACCTGCCCAAGGAGCGCCTTGGTGCCGTCCGGGCGCGGGGGCAGTGCGCCGCCGCTTCGTCCCTGACCTTCCTGGACGATGCCCGATGAACGCACAGCTCTCTGCCCTGCAGCAACAGGCCCAGCAACTCTCCGAGTCCGTGACCCGGCCCATACCCGGCTCGCGCAAGATCCACGTGCCCGGCTCGCGCCCGGATCTGCAGGTGCCGATGCGTGAGATCGCGCTGACCCGCACGCCCACCGTGTTCGGTGGCGAAGAGAACGCACCGGTCACCGTCTACGACACCTCCGGCCCATACACCGATCCGGACGAGCGCATCGACCTGTCTGCGGGCCTGCCGGCATTGCGGCGTGGCTGGGTGGAGGAGCGCAACGACACCGAACAGCTCGACGGCCTCAGCTCCTCGTTTGGCCGCGCGCGCGAACATGATCCGAAGCTGGACCCGGTGCGCTTCCCCGCGCGCAGCCTGCCACGTCGCGCGCGGGCCGGCGCCAACGTCACCCAGATGCACTATGCGCGCCGCGGCATCATCACCCCGGAAATGGAATTCGTGGCGATCCGCGAAAACCAGCGACTGGACGCGATCCGCGATGCCGCACTGCTGCAGCAGCATCCCGGTGAATCCTTCGGCGCATCGATCCAGCACATCATCACCCCGGAATTCGTGCGCGAGGAAATCGCCCGCGGCCGTGCGGTGCTGCCCAACAACATCAATCACCCGGAAAGCGAGCCGATGATCATCGGCCGCAACTTCCTCACCAAGATCAATGCCAACATAGGCAACAGCGCGGTGTCCTCGGGTATTGCCGAGGAAGTGGAAAAGCTGGTGTGGGCGATCCGCTGGGGCGGTGACACGGTAATGGACCTGTCCACCGGCAAGCACATCCACGAGACGCGCGAGTGGATCATCCGCAACTCGCCGGTGGCGATCGGTACGGTGCCGATCTACCAGGCGCTGGAGAAGGTCGACGGCCGCGCCGAAGCGCTGACCTGGGAGATCTTCCGCGACACCCTGATCGAACAGGCAGAGCAGGGCGTGGACTACTTCACCATCCATGCCGGTGTGCTGCTGCGCTACGTGCCACTCACCGCCAAGCGGGTTACCGGGATCGTCAGTCGCGGCGGCTCGATCATGGCCAAGTGGTGCTTGGCCCACCACAAGGAAAACTTCCTCTACACGCATTTCGAAGAAATCTGCGAAATCATGAAGGCCTATGACGTGACTTTTTCGCTGGGTGACGGCCTGCGTCCCGGCTGCATTGCCGATGCCAACGATGCGGCGCAGTTCGGCGAGCTGGAAACGCTGGGCGAGTTGACGAAGATTGCCTGGAAGCACGACGTGCAGACCATGATCGAAGGCCCCGGCCATGTGCCGATGCAGCTGATCAAGGAGAACATGGAAAAGCAGCTGCGCGAGTGCGGCGAGGCACCGTTCTACACGCTTGGCCCGCTGACCACCGACATCGCGCCGGGCTACGACCACATCACCAGCGCGATCGGTGCGGCGATGATCGGTTGGTTCGGTACCGCCATGCTCTGCTATGTCACGCCGAAGGAGCATCTGGGCCTGCCCAACCGCCAGGACGTGCGCGACGGCATCATGGCGTATCGCATCGCCGCCCATGCTGCTGATCTGGCCAAGGGGCATCCGGGGGCGCAGGTGCGCGACAACGCGCTGAGCAAGGCACGCTTCGAGTTCCGCTGGGAAGACCAGTTCCACCTCGGCCTGGACCCGGAGAAGGCCAAGGAATTCCACGACGAGACCCTGCCCAAGGACGCGCACAAGCTGGCCCACTTCTGTTCGATGTGCGGCCCGCATTTCTGCTCGATGAAGATCACCCAGGACGTGCGCGAGTACGCAGAGAAGGGCATGCAGGAGAAGTCCGAACAGTTCCGTGCAGCCGGCGCCGAGGTGTACCAGCAGGGCTGATCGCAGAGGGGCAGTGCCGGGTCATGCCCGGCACCGTCCAGTCCCCCATCTCACAGCCTTGCCGTTATCCTCGCCCCAACGTTCCCTGGGGATAAGGAACCATGCCCATTGCCGTAACTACCCGCTGGCTGGCCATCGCCCGCCGTCACCCCTCTGCCTGGCTGCTCGGAGCACAGCTGCTGTCGGTACTGCTGTACCCGGCGTTGGACGAAACTGCTGCCGGGCGCGCGGCAGTGGGCGTATTCGGCATGGCCGTGCTCGGCCTGGCACTGTGGGTGGTGCAGCGCAGCCCGCTGGGGACATGGCTGGCGTTGGTGCTGGCCATCCCAGCGGTGGTGTTTTCCCTTTCGGCGGCCCTGCTCGACCGGCCTGCACTGGGCATCACCGCGCAGCTGCTGGAAAGCCTGCTGTATTTCTACACCGCCGGAGCGCTGATCGCTTACATGCTGCAGGACCACAAAGTGACGCGCGACGAGCTGTTCGCCGCCGGTGCCACGTTCACTCTGCTGGCATGGGCATTCGCTTTTACCTTTGCCGTATGTCAGCAGTGGTATCCGGGCAGTTTCCAGGGCGCCAGTGGCGGCGCGCAGCGCACATGGATGGAGCTGCTTTATCTGAGCTTCAGCTTATTGTCCGGGGTAGGTCTCAGCGACGTCGTGCCACTGCATCCGCAGGCCCGCGCGCTGGTAATGCTGGAGCAGTTTTCCGGCGTCATGTACGTAGCGCTGGTGGTTTCGCGGCTGGTTGGCCTGACCATGCTGAAACGCTTCTGAAAATGAACGCCAGATAAAAATATCGCGCCCAAAAGGGCGCGAATGATGATGCGTATTATGTGAATGCGTCGGCGAGAGAGAGCCTGATGTCGACCACGCGATAGGCGAGGTAACCCGCATAGGCTAATATCCGGAGGCTTCGTTTTTTTTGCGGTATGCGCCGATGCTTTGTGCGGAATCTGGCTTCTTGCTGTGCCAAGGATGGGAAGGGATCGATGGTGAACAGTGTTTGCGGCCTGTTTCAGCCCCATAGCAACGAATGATCAACAGCGAAATCCAGTCGCCTGAATCCGACCGCGTCCGCGTCGGTGAGTGCATCGTTACTTTGTCCTCGCGTGAGGTCGAAGTCGCCGGTGCCCGCCGTACACGCCGTTTGACGCCCAAGTCGCTGGGCGTGCTGCGCATGTTGATGCGGCAGCCGGGGCGGGTGGTGACCCGTGACGAGCTGTTCGCCGAAGTGTGGCCGGACACGCTGCCGACCAACGATGTGCTGACCCAGGCTGTTACCCAGCTGCGCAAGGCGTTCAGCGTCGACGACGACAATGGCCAGGCGTACATCGAGACCATTGCCAAGACCGGCTACCGCCTGCTGGTGCCGGTGCAGCCGTTGCCGGACCACGAGACCGATGCGATGGCTGTTGCAGAGGAATCGTCCGCACCGCAGTCGCCTGCGCCGAACGCCGTGGCCCCCGCAGCCGCGCCCGTGGTTGAACGCGGGAGCCGCCGCTGGCGCCGTCTGCGCCGTCGCCTGCTGCTGGCGCTGGGCGTGGTGATGCTGCTTGCGCTGGTGGTGTTGAGCGTACTGCTGCTGCGCCGCCCGGCGCCGGTGAATTCTCCGGTGGATGCGGCAGTGGAGAACGGCACGCGGGTGATCGGAAGCCCTGAGCGGCCGTATCGATTGATTACCGCGACGGCCGGTTTTGAGACCTATCCCACACTTTCTCCTGATGGATCGCAGGTCGCCTACGAAGGCGCCAACGACGATGGCACCGGCGGCAACGCCATCAAGGTGCAGACCTCCGGCAATGCGCCCGCGCGCCAGCTGCTTTCGCCACCGGCAGGTGCCAGCGACCGCTTCCCGAACTGGTCGCCCGATGGCCGCGAAATCGCCTTCGCCCGCTTTGGTGCCGATGCCAGCTGCCAGGTGCTGATCGCCAGCGCCACCGGCGGCGCCGTGCGCCAGGCCACACGCTGCGACGGCACCGAGCTGCTCAGTTTCGACTGGACGCCCGATGGCCGTGGCCTGGTCTTCGGCAGCATGGTCGGTCGCTATGCCCATCGCGGCATCCGCGTGCTCGATCTGGCCACCGGCCAATGGCGTGCGCTGGAGTACGCTGTCGACGAGGATGATTTCGACTACGCCCCGCGCTATTCCCCGGATGGCCGATGGCTGGTGTTTGTCCGCAACCCTCAGCTGGGCGATCTGTGGCGGATGCCTGCCAGCGGCGGCACGCCCGAGCAGTTGACCACCGAATCGGCCGAACTGCGTGGATGGGCGTGGCTGGGCGACGGTCGGCATATCGTGTTCGGTCGCCGCGTGGACAGCGAAGCACGCCTGTACTACCTCGACGTCGAGCGCCGCACATTGCGCGACGCTGGGCTCGACGATGCGCAGTGGCCGGCAGTGTCCCGCCGCGGCGACATGCTGGCGTTCGTGCATCGGCGCGCGCAGTTCGGGGTGTTCAGGATGCCCGCGCAGGGCGGTGCCGGTGAGCGCCTGTTCGCCTCCAGTGGCCGCGACGGGCAACCGATGGTGGCACCGGATGGGCGGCAACTGGTGTTCAGTTCCGATCGTTCCGGCAGCTTCGCCCTGTGGTGGGCCGACATGCAGCGGCCGGAGTCGCTGCGGCCGATCGAGGGGCTGAAGCCCGAGGCACGGCAGGCGCCCGACTGGTCGGCCGACAGCCGGCATCTGCTGGTGGTGGGCCGCGATGAGCATGGCGAAGCGGTTGTCTACGAGATCGCACCGCGCGATGAACAACTGCATCGCCTTCCGGTTCCCGCCGAGCAGCCATTGCAGGCGTTGTACGGCGCAGACGCGGAGCAGCTGCTGGTGGTTGAACGTGATGCCGACCAGCACACCCGCTTGAGCCTGTTCGACCGCAGCGCGCAGCCGTGGCGGCGGTTGGCCAGCCTGGAAGGCGTATCGCAGGCGCGTTTCGACCGCAGTAGCGGGCGGGTGCTGTTCACCCGGCTGGCAGCCGGTGGACTGTGGTCGGTGGACGCGGCGTTGACGCCTGCCAGCGTGCAGCAGGTCAGTGAGGACCGGCCCAGCCGTTGGCGCTACCGGACCTGGACGGTGGCCGGCAACGGCAGCATCGACTACCTCGGCAGCAGTGCCAGCTGTGGCACGACCCTGGTCCGTATCCAGTCCGGACGCGAAGAAGCGGAGCGTTGCCTGGACGCGCAGCGGCTGAGCGCGGGCAATGGACTCAGCGCCAGTGCCGACGGAAACAGCCTGTACCTGGCCCTGGCCATCAGCGATGGTGCCGACATCGGTGTGATGCGATTGCCCGAACAACCGCCCGCACTGTTCCCGGCATTCTCCAAATTATTGATCTTGAACGAGAAAGGGCCTTCGTAATTTCTTCGTGACGATCTCGCCGCGAATTCGTGGCGATCTCGGCAGTCTTTCCTGACGCGCTGTCACCTCATTTGGCAAAACGGAGGCCTGTACTTGGCAAATCCGTGGTGCCCCTATGCGTCAACTCTCGCTGGCTGATCGTGGCCAAACCGTATCCCTGGACAAGGCGATCGACGATGTCGCGCCGACCTGCATGGGGGTTGCCCGCCTCGGCAGCCTGCAGACCGCCGGCACCAGTTTCAGCGTCTGGATGCAGGTGCGCGGTACCTCCTGGGTGGAAGCCAAGGAAGGGCGCTTCCGGCTTCGCCAGGGCGAGTGGATCGCGTTCGAGAAGGAATCCAGGCCGCTGGTCCAGGCCGGACGCAACGGCTTGTGCGTGGGCATGAACCTGAACGTGGAAGCGCTGCGCGTGCTGACCGAAATGGCCGACTGCGGCCTGTACGCCGGTCGCGGCCTGATGAACCGCGCCGATGCACGCGTGGCATTGCGCCTGTGGCGGGACGCCCTCGCCAGCGGGCAGCCGGCGCAGGCACTGCGTCCGTTGCTGCTGCATCTGGCCGGTCTGCAGCGCAGCCTGGCCGACAACGTACAGCGTTGCCCCGGCCGCTCGCGCAGCCGCAAGCGCCAGGTGTTCGGTCGCATGCAGCGTGCGCGCCTGTATCTGGAAGGCAACAGCCACCGTGTGGTGCGCATCGGCGAACTGGCCGAGCTGACCAACTTCTCCAGCTGGTATCTCTCCAAGACGTTCCAGAGCCTGTACGAGGAAAGCCCGCAGTCGCTTTCGGCACGGTTGCGTCTCGAGCGCGCAGCCGATCTGCTGCGCGACACCGACATGATGGTCGGCGAGGTCGCTGCCGCCAGCGGTTTCGACAACTGCTGCAGCTTCGCGCGCGCCTTCCGCGCCCGCTACGGCCAGTCCGCCTCGCGCTTCCGCGAGAACGACGGACAGCTTCCGCCACACTCCGCAAAGTCTCCGGTTGTGTCGCGCAAATACAGCGCTGCAACGCAATCGTAACGTGCTACGGCGTTTTAACACGCTACTAACACGTACCTTGGAGAGATTGATGAACGTTCGTATTCCCGCAGTGCGGCTCGGCTTGCTGCCGGCCGGCATTGCGCTTGCCTTGGCACCGTCCTTCGCTTCGGCGCAGGACGCAGCTGCCGGCGGCACGACCGACCTGGACCGCATTTCGGTCACCGGTTCGCGCATCCGCCAGGCGAGCATGGAAACCGCGCAGCCGGTGATCGCGCTGCAGCGCGCCGACATTGAAAAGCAGGGCTTCACCAGCGTTGCCGACATCGTGCAGAACCTGTCGGCAACCGGTTCGCCGGCAATCAGCCGCGCCGATGCCCTGACCTCGGGCGAAGAAGTCGGCGGCCAGTACGTCGACCTGCGCAACCTCGGCCCGGAGCGCACCCTGGTGCTGCTGGACGGCAAGCGCATGGGCACCAGCACCGGCGGCTACACCGACCTGGCCTCGATCCCGACCTCGGTCGTGGAACGCATCGAAGTGCTGACCGACGGTGCATCGGCCATCTATGGTTCCGACGCCATCGCCGGCGTGGTCAACATCATCACCCGCAAGAACTTCGACGGCCTGGAAGCCAGCGTCTACGGTGGCCAGTACGGCCAGGGCGACGGCCAGAAGCAGGTCTACAACTTCGTCTACGGCCAGACCGGTGAGCGCGGTTCGATCACCTTCGGCGCCGAGTACAGCAAGGAAGACGAGGTCCAGGCCAAGGATCGCTCCTTCAGCCGCTACCCGAACGGTCGCTTCCATCCGAACCCGACCGCGGACGATGCCAATGGCTGGTCGCCGGCTTCCAACCATGGCGTGCTGATCGACGACATGGGTACCCCGAAGGACGCCAACGACGATATCTGGTACACCCGTGCCAATACCGGTGCCGGCAACGGCATGGGCGACTTCCGTGAGTTCGGCACCGCCGACTACACCAATGCCAGCCAGGAAATGTGGCTGCAGAACAAGCTGACCCGTCGCTCGGTCTTTGCCAACGGCAACTACGACCTGACCGACAACATCCGCGCCACCGCGAACGTGCTGTACACCAAGCGCACCGCGACCTCGCAGATTGCCGGCTACCCGTACCAGTCCGAGGTCTACGGCACCCCGCTGTCGGCCGACAGCATCTACAACCCGCTGGGCAAGGACGCGAACTTCATCCGTCGCACCTCCGAATTCCCGCGCCAGACCGAATCCGAGCAGGAAACCTTCCGCTTCTCGGCCGGCCTGGAGGGTTCGTTCGAGTTCGCTGACAAGTTCTGGGATTGGGACGTGGGCTACGTCTACAACCAGAACAAGGGCGTCAAGACCGGCACCGGCAACCTGTTCATCCCGAACGTGCAGAACGCCGTCGGTCCGTCCTTCATGGACGGCGACGTTGCCCGTTGCGGCACCCCGGGCAAGGTGATCGCTGGTTGCACCCCGTGGAACCCGCTCGCACCGTACGGCTCCACCGGCAACGGTTCGCTGGCTGACCCGGCACTGCAGGCCTACCTGTTCCTGCCGAGCCACGACACCTACACCAACACCACCAAGGCTTACAGCGCCAACATCTCCGGCTCGCTGTTCACGCTGCCGGCCGGTGACCTGGCCATCGCCGCCGGTTACGAGCACCGCCAGGAAAGCGGTGAGTACAACCCGGATGCACTGCTGCAGTCGGGCCTGAGCACCGACCTGGCCGGCGCGCCGACCAAGGGCAGCTACAAGCTCGACGAGTTCTACGTCGAACTGAACGTGCCGGTGCTGGCCGACATGCCGTTCGCCAAGGAACTGTCGCTCGACATGGCTGGTCGCTACTCGGACTACAACACCTTCGGCGACACCATCAACAGCAAGTTCGGCCTGAAGTGGAAGCCGATCGACGACCTGCTGGTGCGTGCGACCTATTCGACGGGCTTCCGCGCGCCGAACATCGCCAACATGTACGGCGGCACCTCGCAGACCTTCGACGCCTACACCGATCCGTGCGACAGCAGCTTCGGTTCGGCTTCGCGCAACCCGTCGGTTGCCGCGGCCTGCGGCGCACGTGGCGTTCCGGCGAACTTCCGCCAGATCACCTCCGGTGGCGCACAGTCGACCGGCCCGGGCACCCAGTCCTACAGCGCCTTCGAATCCGGTTCCAACCCGGAACTGCAGCCGGAAACCTCCAAGACCTGGACCGCTGGCCTGGTCTACAGCCCGAACTTCGTGCAGGGCCTGGACGTCAGCCTGGACTGGTGGAAGATCCGCATCGACAACGTGATCGCCGCCGAGTCGGTGACCTCGATCCTCAACCAGTGCTACGTGCTGGGCGTGGCGTCGGCGTGTGACCGCTTCAGCCGCGGTACCGAAGGCCGCACCGTCAACCAGGTGGTCGACGTTACCCGTACCCTGATCAACGGTGGTTACCAGGAAACCGCAGGTTACGACCTGGGCATCAAGTACCGCCTGCCGGAGTTCTCCTTCGGCAAGATCGTGGTTGACTGGAAGACCACCTACGTCGATTACCTCGAGTACAAGCGCGACAACGAAGCCGAGACTCCGGTCGAGCAGCACACCAGCTGGGCAACCGGCGACTGGGGTGCGAACTTCCGCGTCCGTTCGAACCTGAATGTCGATTGGAGCCTGGGCAACCTGGGCGTCAACTGGGCCGTGCGTTACTACTCGAGCATGAAGGAGCCGTGCTCCTACGACACCGAGTGCAACCTGCCTGACTTCAGCTCGGCCTACACCCTGGGCCAGCCGACCCGCAAGGTCGGTTCGAACACCTTCCACGATGTGCAGGTGCGTTACACCCTGCCGTGGCAGGCCACGGTCTCGGTCGGTGCCAACAACGTGTTCAACCACGAAGGCCCGGTCATGTACAGCCAGCCGAACTCGAGCTTCTCGTACTACGGTGGCTTCGACATCGGTCGCTACTACTACATGAAGTACACCCAGCGCTTCTGATCCATCGAAGCGTGACAGCAGAAAGAGGAGGGCGGGCCGCAAGGTCCGCCTTTCTTGTTTGTGCGGTCGGGCAACGCGGCTGTCCACGCCGTGCGATGGCGCACCTACGGTCCCTTGCGATTGATTCATGCCCCGCGCGGACGAGCCCCCGGTCACCAGCGGGTGATCCACGCCCCGCGCCGCTGAATCTCCGGTCGCTTCCAGTAGATCCACGCCATGCGTGGATGAATCTTCCGGCACAACGAAAAAGGGCAGGCCACCCGGCCTGCCCCCCATTCGCTTTACGCTCGTCCGCCGCTACGCCTCAGGCATCGCTGGGCACCAGCCCCATCAGGCTGTTGGCGTGCTCGCGCCACTGCGGCAACTTGTTCAGCACACCCGCGCGCTGCAGATAGTCCTCATCCACCGGATCGCCGTTGACCAGCGCCAGTGCCACGTGCACCGCACCGGTCACCCAGAAGCTGCGGGTGTTGGCGCGCTGCGGCTGCAGATGGAACGCCACTGCCTCGATGATCGGCATCGGCAGCCCCCACAGGCCAAGCAGGTAGGCACCCGCTTCGGCATGGCCAGGGCGATCGTCGTCCGCCAGCTCGGGTTCGCTGCGCTCGTTGCGCACGCCCGGCAGCAGCAGGCCGATGTCGGCCAGCAGTGCGGCGGTGGCACCGAGTTCGGCGCTGGAGTCAGGCAGCAGGCGTGCGGCCAATCGCGAGGCCATCAAGGCGCGCTGCTGCAGCGAATTGCGTTCGGCGCCCGACAAGGTCGGTGCGGAGAACACCTCGCTGGCCAGCACCAGGTCGCGCAGCGTGGCCAGGCCCAGCCGGGTCACGGCGGTGCGCAGGTCGGCGATGGTGCGGCCTTGGCTGAAGAAGGCCGAATTGGAAAGCTGCAGCACCTTGGCCGCGATCGCCGGATCGGCGGCGACCAGCTTGGCAACATCGGCGCTGTCGGCGTCGTCGTCATGTTCCAGTGCCTGGGTCAGGCTCAGGTACAGGTGCGGCGGCGAGGGCAGCTTCTCGATGCGGCCGATGGCGTCGCGCAGGCGTGGGCTGTCCAGCACTTCGCGCAGCTCTTCCAGGCTGGTCAATGCTTCCAGCAGCACTTCCGGTGCCAACGGCAATGGCAGGAAGCGATGGGCGACCCCGATCAGGCGTGCCGGCGGCGGCCGGTTGCCATGCTGTGCATCGACCAGTGCGATGCGGATGGTCTCCGGGCGCAAGGTGCGGATCTGTCCCAGCAACGTGGTCGCGTTGAGATCGGGCAACTGCGGGCAGACGATCACCGCGTCCACGCCCTGGGTGGCGACCGCGGTCATCGCGGCATGGCCATCGGTGGCGGTCAACGGCTGCCAGTCTTCCCCAAGATCGGCAATGAATTCGGTCAGCTCAGCCGGCAGGCTGGCTGTATCCCCAACAAGCAGAATACGCACGACACATTCCCCTGGCTGTCTCGACGGTCGATGTCGAAGACGTGTGAAGTGACGCAATTTACCTAATACGGCGGCAAAGGTGATGTGCCGCCGTCATGAAACGTGACCCGCATCGCTCCGACGCCGTGCGCCGGAGCAATGCTGTTCAGTCTCAGGCCTTGCTGTCGAGATGGCGCTGGTGCGCCTCGATCAGGATCTGCTTGGCCTCGGCCGCGCCGCCCCAACCGTCCAGCTTGACCCACTTGCCCTTCTCCAGGTCCTTGTAGTGCTCGAAGAAGTGACCGATGCGCTCCAGCCAGTGGCTGGACACCTGCTCGATGTCTTCCACGTGCGCGTAGCCGCCGAACACCTTGGTGACCGGCACGGCCAGGATCTTCTCGTCGCTGCCTGCCTCATCGCTCATCTTCAGCACGCCGACCGGACGGCAACGCACCACCGAACCCGGGACCAGCGGCAGCGGCAGCACCACCAGCACGTCGGCCGGATCGCCGTCGCCGCACAGGGTGCTCGGCACGTAGCCGTAGTTGCAGGGGTAGCGCATCGGGGTGGAAAGGATGCGGTCGACGAAGATCGCGCCGGTTTCCTTGTCCACTTCGTACTTCACCGGCTCGGAATCCTTCGGGATCTCGATGATGACGTTGATTTCTTCCGGCGGGTTCTTGCCGGGCGAGACGAGTTCCAGACCCATGGTGTGCTCCAGGTGGGGGATGTAGACGGATAGCTCTCCATTTTATGCCTTTGCCGGTCGCTGTGCAGGGTGGGGGGCTGACGGCACGGCGCGGCAGGGGCCCACGCCGTCGGCCGGGGTTCACCGATGGGGGCAGCGCGGCCAGCCCGGCAGGCTGGACGCACCTTCCCGAGGAGTTCCCGCATGAACGTGTTCGCCCTGCCATTTGGCCTGTTCTGTGCGTTGCTGGCCGCGCCTTCGGCCCAGGCCTTCCCCTACGTCGATCTGATCGACTACCCGCATAAGGAAGCCAACTGGGACCGCTTCTTTGCCCTGGAGGGCCGTCTGCAGCATGGCTTCGACGCGATCTGCGGCGACACCTTCTGCGAGGGCGAGTACAGCGATATCCGTGCCCTGCGCCTTCGCTGTTCGGTGGATGCGGTACGCGGCACCGTCCACGAATGCCTGTGGGCGTTTGCCGCCAGCGATCTGGAGGTCTCCCGGAACGACGGCACAGTGGAGGCCCGGCAGCCGACCTGGTTGTGCCGCCTTCCGCTGGAGCCGAGTACTCCGGTGGAGGCCTTCCACACCGCACTCGCCGCCCGCAACCCGCTGCATGACCCGCTGCCCGGTACCTCGCGGAGTACCTATGATGGCCTGACCGACTGCATTCATTGATGAGAACGTGACTGATTCTCATTAACGGAGTAGCATCCGCGGCGCCTCCCGTCTGTCGTCCCGGTTCCGCGCATGTCCTCCAATGCCGCCTCTCTCACCGAACTGCTGATCCGCGAGCGGCCGGCACTGCTGCGCCGGGTGCAACGCATCCTCGGCGGCGACAATGGTGCCGAGGATGTGATCCAGGCGGTGTGGTTCAAGGCCCGCGGGGTCGACGACAGTCAGGCCATCGACAACCCGCGTGCCTACCTGTTTCGGCTGGCGACCAATCTGGCCACGGACCACGGCCGCGAGTCGACCCGGCGCAACCGTCTGCTGGCCGATCACTACCTGTGGGGGCCGGACGAGGTGATTTCGACCGAGGAACAAGCGATGGCACAGGACGAACTGCAGCGCGTGCTTGACGCGGCGGGGCACCTGCCGGAGCCGACCCGCACCATCTTCCATCTCAATCGCCTGCAGGGCCTGACCCAGGCCGAGATCGCGCGCCGCCTTGGCGTATCGGTGACCACGGTCGAGAACCATGTGCGTGGCGCGCTGCAACGCCTGGCCTGGGCGCGCACTGGTCGATGATCGCCCGGACTTGGGGATGAGCTTCGCTGAAACGTCTTGATTACTGGACCGCGGATGCGGTCTAGTTCCCCCGCCCGCGCTTGAATGCGCCTGTCTGCCAGCCGATGAGCCCGCCGAACATGCTGCCCGCCGCCAATGACGATGCCCTGGCCGAACAGGCCCAGGGCTGGATCGCGTGGCTGGCATCCGGTGATATCTGCGATGCGCGCATGCACGAGTTCGAGCACTGGCTGCAACTGCCGGGACACCGTCGGGCCTTCGAGCACGAGCGCGCGCTGTGGCGCAGCGTGGGCCCACGCCCGCAGGCTGCGACCGTCGAGCGACGCAGACCACATCGCCTGCGCTGGGCAATGGCGGCCACGGCCGCGCTGGTGATGCTGGTGGCCTGGCCGGAAGCGTGGTTGCGCCTGCAGGCCGATCACCGCAGCACACATGTCGTGCAGAGCGTGCAGCTGCCTGATGGCAGCCGTGCCGTGCTGGATGCGGACAGTGCAATCGCCGTGCGCTTCGATGCGGAGGCACGCCAGATCGAGCTGCTGCGCGGGCGTGCCTGGTTCGAGGTCAGTCCGGATGCGCAGCGACGCTTCAGCGTGCACGCGGGCAATGGCGTGATCGAGGACATCTCGACCGCGTTCACCGTCGCGCGCGGCGATGACCGGGTGGAAACGCAGGTCGGGCAGGGCAGGGTACGCGTGGCCAGCCCGGCTGACGGCGGCTGGACGTACCTGCAGGTGGGCCAGCGTGCGGCCTATGGCGAGCACAGCGGTGTGATGCGTCTGGAGGACGTGCCGGCCGACAGCGTGGGTGCATGGCGGCAGGGCGAACTGCTGCTGGACCAGGCCAGCGTCGCCGATGCCGTGCACTGGGTGGGGCGCTATCGCGCCGGTCCGACCTTCGTGCGTGGCGATCTGTCGCGGCTGCCGGCGGTGAGCGCGGCGCTGCGCATCGATCGCCCGGAACAGGCGCTGGACGCGCTGGCCGCAACAGCAGGGTTGCAGGTTACCCGTCTTCCGCTCGGCGTCGCCATCGTGCAGTAGATCCACGCCATGCGTGGATGATCAGTGCGAACCATCCCGGCATGCCGATCGACGGTCGGCACCCACCGCGATCGCAAATTCCTCTTGGGGTTGTCGCGCGCCCATCCGTCTTACCCCGCGAACGTACTCGCCGCCGCCACGTACGTCGCCGTGTCCGCCTGTGTTGCGGATGACGCCGCGTTCGCGGCACCGATTACCTGACAGGTTCCCCCATGTTCGACTCCCACCGCCCGGGCCGCATGCTGCGCCCGTCCCGCCTGTGCATCGCATTGCTGGCTGCCGGCCTGGCCAGTGCCGCACCCTCCGTACTGGCGCAGAGCGTCAGCGGCGACCACGCTGCCGTTCAGCGCTTCGACATTCCGGCGCAGCCACTGGACGAAGCGTTGCGCAGCTACATGCGCCAGTCCGGCGTGCAGGTGGTGTACCCCGCATCGCTGGCGCAGGGTGCAACCTCGCGCGCGGTCAGTGGCAGCCTGTCGGCCAGCGAGGCGCTGCAGCACCTGCTGCAGGGCACGGGCCTGGCAATGCGCAGGGTCAGCGCCGATGCGGTCACCCTGGAAGCGGCAACGCCGGTGCAGGCCGGCAGCGGTGTGATCGTCACCGACACGCTCAGTGTGGCCGGCGACCGTGTTGACAGTGGCGCCACCAGCGACGAAGCGCGCCTGCTCGACAGCTATCGCAGTGTCGGCTCCACCACCACGCTCAACCGCGCGCACCTGGAGCGCTTCCGCGGTACCTCCAACGGCGATATCGTCAAAGGTGTGGCCGGCGTCACTGCGGGAGACCCACGCGTGGGCAACGGCTTCGACGTCAACATCCGCGGCATCCAGGGCCAGGGCCGCGTACCGGTGATCATCGACGGTGGCCAGTCCAGCATGGACACCTATCGGGGCTATGCCGGCCAGTCGCAGCGCACCTATCTCGACCCGGATCTGATCTCCAACCTGACCATCACCAAGGGCCCGAGCCTGCAGGCCAATGCCTCCGGTGGCATCGGTGGCGTGGTCGAAATGGAGACGCTGAAGATCGGCGACGTTCTGCGCGAGGGCCGCGACTTCGGCGTGCGCGTACGGGGCGGCCTGGCCAACGCCAGTGCCAACAACCTGCCGGCCTACAGTGCCGCGCCGCGTACCGATCGCAGCGCCACCGGCAGCCAGTTCTTCAACGTGGCTGCGGGAGGTCACTGGGACCGCTTCGATCTGGTCGCGGCCTATGCGTATCGCGACAACGGCAACTACTTCTCCGGCAAGCATGGCTACGACGACTTCCCGCAGACCCGGCGGACGCTGGCGCCACTGAATCCGCCACGTACCGAGGTGTTCAATACTTCTTCGCGCTCGAAGTCAGCGCTGCTCAAGGGCACTTGGCGCATTGATGACGCGCAGACGCTGGAAGCCGGCTATCGCCGCTACGAAGGCACCGCCGGCGAGATCATGGCCTCGCAGATCATCCGCGTCGAACGTGACCGCATCCCGCAATGGGATCCAGGCCACGTCGACATGGACAGCTACAGCCTGCGCTACCGCTTCAACCCGGACAGCGACCTGGTCGACCTGCGCGTCAACGCTTCGTACACCGACACTGACAGCGTGATGTACAACAGCCTGACCGGCATCACGCCGTGGTACTTCGACCGCCGCACCGAGTGGTACGACGCACCCAGCTTCAGCGGCGACCCCGGCTACAAGGATGCCTACCGCAACCCGCTGCGGCAGAAGCGCTTCAACCTGGACGCCAGCAATACCTCGACGTTCGACACCCGCGCCGGTGCGTTCACCCTCGACTACGGCCTGTCCTACAGTGACGAAGACATCGCCCCGGGCAGCTCCGGCCCGATCATGCACGACGACCTGGTCAACAACCGCTTCCTGCGCAATGCCGAGCGCAAGGAATACAGTGCCGTGGCGTCGTTGAAGTGGCAGCCCGACGAACACTGGGAGCTGTTGGCCGGTGGCCGCTGGAACCGGGTGGATGTGCACGACCGCAACCGCCTGGCCACGCCTGACGCCTACGAGGTGCAGGGCCAGTACCGCTACACCGAGCTGCTCAACGGCAACCCCAAGCTGCCGTCGTGGCGCGCAAAGCGCATCGCGCTGCTGAACTGGTATCCGGATGCGAACGGCAATTTCACCCAGGAATCGCTGCTGGCCTCTCCGTACAAGAAGGGCACGGTCGGCGACATCGGTGGTTGGAACTTCTACGACGCCGGCAAGGCGCAGGATCTGGAAGTGCCGGTCAGCTGGACCTGGTCGCAGCCGATCCGCCGTCGCGACACCGCGTTCTCGCCGACCGCCAGCGTGGCCTATCGCTTCAGCGAAGACACCATGGTCTACGTGAAGTACGCCGAAGGCACCAAGCTGCCGAGCCTGTTCGAGACCACGCTGGGCCTGTTCACCGCCGCCAAGCCGGTGGGCGAACTGAAGCCGGAACGTGCGCGCAGCTGGGAGATCGGTGCCAGTACCATCCGCTACGACCTGTTCACCAACGGTGACCGCCTGGCGCTGAAGCTGGCCTATTTCGATACCCGCATCGACGACCTGATCACCCGTGACTACCGCACGTTGTCGGCCGGCCTGATCCGCAACGTCGACCAGTTCAAGGTCTCGGGCATGGAGTTCCAGTCCAGCTATGACAGCGGCAAGGTGTTTGCCGACCTGTCCGCGCACTACTACTTCAAGGCCAAGACCTGCGCGCCGGACATCGCCGCAGAGCGTCGCGCCTACGGCGGACAGCGGAAGAATGACGAGCTGGTCAACACGCCCAACTGCGTGGATGGTGGCTTCGAGGGTTCTTACACCAACACGCAGAACCCGCCGCGCTACATGGTCAACCTGACCCTGGGGTCGCGCCTGTTCGACGAGCGGCTGACCTTCGGTACCCGCGTGGTTCACAACGCTGGTCCGATCAGCAAGCTGGACAAGGACTGGAACGTAGGCCTGTCGGCGATCCAGCAGTTGTACCGACCGACCACGCTGGTGGATCTGTTCGCGAGTTGGAGCTTCAACGCCCAGTTGTCGGTGGAGGCGGGCGTGGACAACCTGACCGACCGCTACTACCTCGATCCACTTGCCCTGGGCGTGATGCCGGCACCGGGCCGGACCGCGCGATTGGCGTTGACCTGGAGGTACTGATCCACGGGGTCAGAGCCCTTTCCTGTGATCGACGGGGTCGGATCCCTTTCCTGCGGAAAGGGCTCTGACCCCATCGGGTAATGAAGCGGTAGCGCCGGTCCATGGCCGGCGTCTGCTTACAGCCCGGTCGCTGCCTTCACCGCCTCTTCGTGCAGCGCCTCGTTCAGTTCGTCCACCACGGTGCTCCACGCCGCGTCGGCCTGCAGCGATTCGGACAGGAACTGGCGCTGGGCATCGTTCCAGTAGGGTGCCTCGGCCACTTCCACATCGGTGGCCAGCTGGTGCTCGCGGATGAAGCGGGCGATCCCCTCGGCGCTGGCATCCAGGCCCAGCTGCAGGAACAGGTTGGTCATGCGCGGTTCGGTGGTGATCATCGTCGGTTCCGGGTGGAAGAAGGGGATGGCCCATTATCGGTGCACACGAGCTTGGGGAAAGCCCCGCGGTGAACGTCTACAGCAGGACGACCCTCCTGGCATTCCCCCATGAACGCACACATCGCTCCCGAAGACAGCCGCAGCCTGCGGCTCAAGGCCGCCACCCGCGAGAGCCACGGCGCGCTGGACAAGCGCATCATGGCCGGCGACATCTTCGCCGACCGCAGCAACTTTGCCCGCTTCCTGCGCGTGCAGTACCGCTTTCACCGCAGCATCGATGCGCTGTATGCCAACCCCGCGCTGGACGCACTGCTGCCTGATCTCGATGAACGCCGCCGCCTGACACAGGTCGCGCGTGACCTGCAGGATCTGGAACAGACCCTGCCGGATGCCGACATCCCCGCACTGCCGTTGCATCTGGCGCTGCCGGCAGCGCTGGGCTGGCTGTACGTGGCCGAAGGCTCCAACCTGGGCGGCACCGTGCTGTACAAAATGGCTGCCAAGCTCGGCCTGGACCGCGACTTCGGCGCCCGTCACCTGGCGGCGCATCCAGACGGTGCCGCGCGCCACTGGCGTGAGTTCACTGCTGCGCTGGACGCGGTACCGCTGAGTGCCGAGCAGGAGCAGCAGGTGATCGATGCGGCCGATGCCGCGTTCCGCAGCGTGCACGGCCACGTCGAAGTGGAATTCGCCTGATGAACGCCGACCGCGTGCAGGCGCAGGGTTGATGCGCTGGCTCTGGTTTGCGCTGGGCTGGGTGATGGTCGGCCTCGGCGTGATCGGCGCGCTGTTGCCAGTGATGCCGACCACCATCTTCCTGATCCTGGCGGTGGGCTGCTTTGCGCGCAGCTCGCCGAAGTTCGAGCAGCGCCTGCTGGCGCATCCGCGCTATGGCCCCTCGTTGCGGTTGTGGCGTGAGCAGGGCGCGGTGTCGCGCAAGGGCAAGGCGTTCGCCAGCGCCGGCATGGCGGTGGGGTTCGCGATGTTCTGGTGGGGCGCCCATCCCTCATGGCGTCTGCTGCTGGGCGTGGGCCTGTTCTTCGCGGTCAGCGCCGGCTATGTGCTCAGTCGACCAGCACCACGTATGGAGCCCACGCCGCTGGTGGAAGTGGACGACACCCATGATCCGCGCACGGCTCGCCGCCGTGCCGTGTCCCCTGATTCTGATGGAACCCGAGATGATGCTGCCTGCTGACCTGGCTCCTGTGGCCGCCCCCGCACTGACCCCGTGGGGCATGTACCTGGCTGCCGATGTGGTGGTGAAAGCAGTGATGATCGCGCTCACCTTGGCGTCGCTGGCCACCTGGACCGTGCTGCTGGCCAAGGGCTGGGAACTGGGCCGGCAAGCGCGGCAGCTGCGAGCGGCGCGCGCGCTGTTGCTGCAGGCGGCGAGCCTGCCCAACGAACACGCCGATGCCTGCGTGCAGCAGGGTACCGCGCGGGTGATGCTGGATGCCGCGCGGATCGAACTGCACCTGTCGCAGGATCTGGATGGTCGCGAGGGCATCAAGGAGCGTGTTGCCTCACGCCTGGACCGGATCGAACTGGAAACCGCGCGCGTGCAGCGGCGTGGCATTGGTGTCCTGGCCAGCATCGGCGCGGTGGCCCCGTTCGTCGGCCTGTTCGGCACCGTGTGGGGCATCATGAACAGCTTCATCGGCATCGCACACAGCAACACCACCAACCTGGCGGTGGTTGCGCCGGGCATCGCCGAGGCCCTGCTGGCGACCGCGCTCGGCCTGGTCGCGGCGATTCCCGCAGTGCTGGTCTACAACCACTTCAGCCGCGTACTGGCCGGCCTGCGCGGCCTGCTCGGCGATCTGTCGGCGGCGGTGCAGCAACTGGTCTCGCGTGATCTCGACCGCGCCGCTCCACGTGCAGCAGCCGCGCCGCTGCGCGCGGTGCACTGAGGGGCGACGATGGCGATCAGGACCGCGTCCGACCGCGACGACACGCCGGAAGAAGCCCACGAGATCAACGTCACGCCCTTCATCGACGTGATGCTGGTGCTGTTGATCATCTTCATGGTGGCCGCACCGCTGGCTACCGTGTCGGTGCCGGTACAGCTGCCGGCCAGCAGCGCCAGTGCCACGCCGTCGGAACAGGCGCCGGTGTATGTGACCGTGCAGGCCGATCTGTCTCTGCGCGTCGGCGAGCAGGCGGTGGCGCGTGATGGACTGGCGGCTGCGTTGCAGGCAGCTACCCACGATGACACCGCGCAGCGCATCTTCCTGCGTGCCGATACCCAGGTGCCTTACGGCGAATTGATGGCGACACTGGATGCACTGCGTGCGGCAGGGTACCTGAAGGTAGCGCTGGTCGGCCTGGAGCAGGGCGCGCGATGAAAGGACTGCGGCGCTGGGCGACCAGCCTGGCGATCGTGCTGCTGGTGCATGCGCTGCTGATCGGCACGGCCTGCTGGTGGGCGGCACGTACCCCGGCTCTGGCGGCCGCTGCGCCGCCCGCAGCGCTGATGCTGGAACTGGCACCGATGGCACGGGCACCATCGGTGCCGCCACGCGAGGTCGCCACGGGGCCGCTGCAGCAGCAACAGCAGCGGCAGGCGCCGAAACCCGCCCCGCGCGAGCAACCAAAGGCGCCGTTGCAGCCGCAGGGGGACCTGCCACCGCCGCGTACACCGGAACTGGTGCCCTCGCCGGACGCCGCCGAAGCCAACGTCGCACAGACCAGCGCACCACCACAGGTGGCCGCCGATGCGGCCACGCGCTACACGGCACCTCAGACCACGTCCGGTGAGCGCAGCCGTGCCGAGGCGACCTGGGAAGGACGCCTGCTCGGGCACCTGCAGAAGCATCGGCGCTATCCACGCCAGGCCGAACGACTGCGCCAGCAGGGAGTGATCTACGTGCGCTTCGCGGTGGCCCGTGATGGAGCAATCTCCGGCGTGAGGCTGGGCCGCAGCAGCGGCTTCGCACTGCTCGACCAGGAGGCGCTGGACACCGTGCAGCGCGCCAGCCCGGTACCGGCGCCGCCGGCCGAAGTGGCCGGCGACCCGGTGGACGTGATGGTGCCGGTGTCGTTCTTCCTGCGTGGGCGCTGACCGTCGGCAGGGTCTGCAGCGGGGTCGGATCCCTTTCCGCAGGAAAGGGCTCTGACCCCATCGGAGCCGACATCCACGCATGGCGTGGATCTACAGCAACGGCACCAGCAGCAGCGCCACGATGTTGATGATCTTGATCAGCGGGTTGATCGCCGGGCCGGCGGTGTCCTTGTACGGATCACCCACGGTGTCACCGGTCACCGCTGCCTTGTGCGCCTCGCTGCCCTTGCCACCGAAGTGACCATCCTCGATGTACTTCTTGGCGTTGTCCCAGGCGCCGCCGCCGGTGGTCATCGAAATGGCCACGAACAGCCCGGTGACGATCGTACCGATCAGCAGCCCGCCCAGCGCGCGTGGCCCCAGCAGCAGGCCGACCACCACCGGCACCGCCACCGGCAGCAGCGACGGTACGATCATTTCGCGGATTGCCGAGCGGGTCAGCATGTCCACCGCCTTGTCGTACTGCGGCTTGGCGGTGCCCTGCATGATGCCGGGAATCTCGCGGAACTGCCGCCGCACTTCCTCCACGACCGCGCCGGCCGCGCGACCGACGGCTTCCATCGCCATCGCACCGAACAGGTAGGGAATCAGGCCACCGATCAGCAGGCCGATGATCACAGTGTGGTCGCTGAGGTCGAAGCGGAACTCCTGGCCGGGATTGGCCGCCTGCAGGTTGTGCGTGTAGTCTGCGAACAACACCAGTGCGGCCAGTGCCGCCGAGCCGATGGCATAGCCCTTGGTTACCGCCTTGGTGGTGTTGCCCACTGCATCGAGCGGATCGGTGATGTCGCGGATCTCCGAGGGCAGCTCGGCCATCTCGGCGATGCCACCGGCGTTGTCGGTGATCGGCCCGTAGGCATCGAGTGCGACAATCATGCCCGCCATCGACAGCATTGCAGTGGCGGCGATGGCGATGCCGTACAACCCGGCCAGTGCGTGCGCGCCCCAGATCGCCGCGCAGACGGCGATCACAGGTAGCGCGGTGGACTTCATCGAGATGCCGAGGCCGGCAATGATGTTGGTGCCGTGGCCGGTGGTCGAGGCCTGCGCAACATGCTGCACCGGCTTGTACTGGGTGCCGGTGTAGTACTCGGTGATCCACACGATCAGGCCGGTCAATACCAAGCCGATCAGCGCACAGCCATACAGCGCCATCGGCCCGTGCACGTTGTCACTCATCAGTCCGGTGGTGATGGGGTAGAACGCGATCGCTGCCAACACACCGGAGACGATCACCCCCTTGTACAGCGCTCCCATGATCGAACCACCGGGCTTCACCTTCACAAACAGCGCGCCGATGATCGAAGCGATGATCGAAACACCACCCAGCACCAGCGGATACAGCACCGCATTGGCACCAGCTTCGGCCAGCATCAGGCTGCCCAGCAACATGGTGGCGATCACGGTGACGGCATAGGTTTCAAACAGATCGGCGGCCATGCCCGCGCAGTCGCCCACGTTGTCGCCGACGTTGTCGGCGATCACCGCCGGGTTGCGCGGGTCGTCCTCGGGAATGCCTGCTTCGACCTTGCCGACCAGATCGGCGCCGACATCGGCACCCTTGGTGAAGATGCCGCCGCCCAAGCGCGCGAAGATCGAGATTAGCGATGAACCAAAGGCCAGGCCGACCAGCGCATGCAGTGCCTGTTCCATCGGTAGGCCCAGCCGCAGCAGCAGCGCGTAGTAGCCGGCCACGCCGAGCAGGCCCAGGCCGACCACCAGCATGCCGGTGATCGCGCCGCCGCGGAAGGCCACGTCCATTGCCGCGCTGATGCCGTGGCGCGCTGCCTCTGCGGTGCGTACGTTGGCGCGCACCGACACGTTCATGCCGATGTAGCCCGCGGCACCGGACAGCACCGCACCGACCGCGAAGCCGATCGCGGTGTACCAGCTCAGGAAGACGCCGACCAGCACGAACAGCACGACGCCGGCGATGCCGATGGTCAGGTACTGGCGGTTGAGGTAGGCGCGCGCACCTTCCTGGATGGCCGTGGCGATGGCGACCATGCGTTCATTGCCGGTGGGTTGGCGCAGGATCCAGCGCGCCGAGACGATTCCGTACAGGATCGCGAGAATGGCGCAGCCCAGCGCCAATGACAGCCCGTGACGTTCCAGCATTAGACCCCTCCGCAGAATGGATGGACAAGCATCCAGTGGCGATGAACGGCACCACGAGGGGGACGACGGGCTGCAGCCTGGAACCAACCCGTACCGACCTTGGTGGTCGTCCGACGTATGGCGGTGTTCAGCATTCCCTGGTGTCCGCAGTATGCGTGCCACCACCTGTGGAGTCGAGCGGCGCTCGGCAGGTTCTTCTTTGCACCCCGTTAAGCCAGCCTCTGCAAGCCTGCGCGCAGTCCCGTCGGAGATTCCCCATGCGCCTGTCCCTGTTGATGCTTGCCGTTCTGGCCCCGGCCATGCCTGCCTTCGCGGCGGAAGCACCGGAACTGCAGCGAGCGGTGGGTGCACCACAAGCGGTCGGCGCCGTGCATACGCTGCGGCAGATTCCCGAAGCCTGTGCCCGCCTGGAAGGCGCGTTCACCGGCCAGGCCGCCGAGCCCTATCGTTTCTCGGCGGTGCGTACCAGCGAGCAGTGCCAGCCGCGTGCCCGGTTTGTCGACTACAGCAAGGCGCAACCAAGCGCGGACAAGGGCTGGAAACTCAATGATGTGATCCGTGTTCCGAATGCCGCCTGCCCGGCACAGCAGGCGGTGGTGCGCGTATGGCGCCTTCCGGTGAACAACGCGCAGGCGCTGGATGGGCAGGGACAGTCGCGCATCTATCTGGAAGAAGCCAAGAAGCAGGCCGCCGCCGGCAAGATCCCGCAGGTGACGATGTTCGCCGCGCAGCTGCAGATGGAAGGCAAGGCCTGCAATTGAGGCTGAGCATCCACGCATGGCGTGGATCTACTGGGAGGGAGACCTGGGCAAGGCCTGCAATTGAGGCCAGGCATCCACGCATGGCGTGGATCTACTGGGAGGGAGACCCGGGTAGTGCCGGCCGCTGGCCGGCAACCCCGCGATCAATCCGCAAGCCTCGCTCCACGCGCCACCAGCAGCTCGCGCAGTGCCGATCTGTGGCACTGCGCCTCGTCCTCGCAATAGCAGCCCACCGCGATATCGCTGTGCTGCGATAGTGCGGCCAGCAGATCCAGCGCATGCGCCGCATCAGGCGCCTTCATCTCGGCTTTGTAGTGGCGGAAGAACGCATTCCAATCGGCAGCGGTCTTCGCCTCATGCGCCTGCTTCACCAGCTCGGCGCTGGGTGACAGTGTCGGGAACCACACGTCGTACCAGTCCTGATCCGCGAACTTGCTGCGCGGCACACCGCGCGGCGGGCGCCGCACAGTGCCGATGCGCAGGCCTTCACCGGGCGCACGCGGAGAGCCAAGTCGAACAACACGCAACGCCATGGCATTCCTCGCAAAAAGGGGGCGGAGGGGATTAAGTCGTATCCGACCCGCTGCTGACACTGGTGGAGGTGACGGAAGGGCGTATACGACTTAATCCCCTCCGTCCCCTTTACGGCTTCAGCCTTCGAACGCTGGCAGCTTCTGCTTCACCGCCACGTTCTTCAGCGTCACGTACTTCGGCAGGCCATCGCTACCGTAGGGCAACGGTGCTTCACCCTTGATCAACGGCTGCAGGTAGGCGCGCGCCTTGGCGGTGATGCCGAATCCATCGCGACGGATGAAGCTGGCCGGCATCTTCTTCTCGTGGTTGGCGATCTTCGACAGCGGTGCGGCTTCGATCTTCCAGCGATACGGTGCATCACTGCTGCGCACGATCACCGGCATCACCCCGTTCTGGCCCTTCAGCGCCAGCTGCACCGCAGCCTTGCCGACCGCCTGGGCCTGTTCCCAGTCGGTTTTGCTGGCCAGGTGGCGGGCTGAGCGCTGCAGGTAGTCGGGCAGGGCCCAGTGCACCTTCAGCCCCAACTGGTCCTTGACCCGCCCGGCCAGATGCGCGGCCACGCCGCCCAGCTGCGAATGGCCAAAGGAGTCCTTGCCACCGCCGGCGTCGGCGACGAAGCGGCCATCGGCGGTGGCGATGCCTTCCGACGCCACCACCACGCAGTAGCCCACGCGTGCGACCACGGCCTTTACCTTGGCCAGGAACGCGGCCTCGTCATAGGCGCGCTCGGGCAGCAGGATGATGTGCGGGGCGTCGTCCTCGCCGGTGCCGGCCAGGCCGGCGGCCGCGGCCAGCCAGCCGGCGTGGCGGCCCATCGCTTCATAGATGAAGACGCGGGTGGAGGTCTCTGCCATTGCGGCCACGTCCAACGCCGCTTCGCGCACGGACACGGCCGTGTACTTGGCCGCCGAGCCGAAGCCGGGGCAGGTGTCGGTCACCGCCAGGTCGTTGTCGATGGTCTTGGGCACGCCGATGCAGGTCAAGTCGTAGCTGGAGCTTTTTGCCAGCTGCGATACCTTCAGGGCGGTATCTGCCGAGTCGTTGCCGCCGTTGTAGAGGAACCAGCGTACGTCGTGGGCGCGCAGGACCTCCAGCAGGCGGTCGTAACGGGCACGGTCGGCCTCCAGCGATTTCAGCTTGACCCGGCACGAGCCGAACGCGCCGCCGGGGGTGTGGGCCAGGGCGCGGATGGCCGCAGCACTCTCCTTGCTGGTGTCGATCAGCTCCTCGCGCAGGGCGCCGAGGATGCCGTTGCGCGCAGCCAGGACCTTGATTCCCTTGGCGCGGGCCTGTTCGATCACCGCCGCGGCAGTGGCGTTGATGACGGCGGTGACGCCGCCGGACTGGGCGTAAAGGAGGGTGCCATTGCGCATGCTTCTACCTGTTCGGGGGAGGGGACATTGCAGGGACATTACCCGGATGCGCTAAAGTGGCGCTATTGCGGTGCAGCGATACCGGACCGTCCGGGGCGCGAACCTTCTTTATTTTCAACACGTTGGAGTCAGGTCAATGCGATTGGTTCTGTTGGGACCGCCCGGTTCGGGCAAGGGGACACAGGCGACGCGCCTGAAGGAAAAGCTCGAGATCGCCCACATTTCCACCGGCGACATGCTGCGCGCTGAAATTGCCGCCGGCTCGGAGCTGGGCAAGCAGGCCAAGTCGGTGATGGATGCCGGCAACCTGGTGTCCGATGAGATCCTGCTGGGCATGCTGAAGTCGCGCCTGGCCCAGGCCGATGTCGCCAAGGGCTTCATCCTTGACGGCTATCCGCGCAATGTGGCCCAGGCCAACGCGCTGGACGGCATGCTGGCCGAGATCGGCCAGCCGCTGGATGCGGTGGTGCAGCTGGACGTGGCCACCGAACTGCTGGTCGAGCGCATCGCCGGCCGTGCGCAGGAGCAGGGCCGCGCTGACGACAATCCGGAATCGGTGCGCAAGCGCCTGCAGGTCTACACCGAGCAGACTGCTCCGGTGGTCGACTTCTACGCTGGCCGGGGCACCCTGGCCCGCGTCGATGGCGTCGGCGAACTGGACGAGATCGAAGCCCGCATCCTGGCGGCGATCAAGCGCTGACCCTCGTGGCCGGTTGATGCCGGCCACCGCAGGCGCAAAAAAACAGGCCTGATCCGCGAGGATCAGGCCTGTTTCGTTTCATAGGTGCCAGCAAAGGGCTTGCTCAGGGCCCCCACAGCATGAGCTCCCTTGGGGATGGCCTCTTGGGGAGTAGGACCGGTTCGGGTACTGCGGCTGGCATCCTGAATTGTGTCCGGGTTCACAGAACATCGCTATCAGGAATTCCCTGACATGTGGCTGGAGTTTTCTCACAGCAGCTGTAGGGGTTCTCTTACCCCGGTGCTGACAATGGCCCTATACAGCCGTGATCGGTCACAATCCCCGGTCATGAGCAGCGTACATATCCTTGCAATCGCCGGCACCTTCATGGGTGGCGTGGCCGCCCTGGCGCGGGAACTGGGCCATACGGTCAGTGGCAGCGACCAGGCCATCTATCCGCCGATGTCGACCCAGCTCGAGCAGCTGGGCATCACCCTGGATCAGGGCTACCGCGCCGACAGCGTGCCGGAGGGCACCGGGCAGGTGGTGATCGGCAACGCGCTGTCGCGCGGCAATCCCGCCGTCGAAGCGGTCCTGGACGCCGGCCAGCGTTACATTTCCGGCGCCCAGTGGCTGTCCGAGCAGGTCCTGCCGGGCCGTGACCCCCTGGCCGTGGCCGGTACCCATGGAAAAACCACCACCACCACCATCCTGACCTGGCTGCTGGAGAATGCCGGTCGCTCCCCCGGCTTCCTGATCGGCGGCGTGGCCGAGGATTTCGGCGTGTCCGCCCGCTTGGGCCAGGGCCGCGAGTTCGTTGTCGAAGCCGACGAGTACGACACCGCGTTCTTCGACAAGCGCAGCAAGTTCGTGCACTACCGGCCGCTGGTGGCGATCCTCAACAACCTTGAATACGACCACGCCGACATCTTCCCCGACGTGGCGGCGATCCAGCGCCAGTTCCACCACCTGGTGCGCACCGTGCCGGCGCGCGGCCGCCTGATCGTCAATGGCGAAGACGCGCACCTTGCCGAAGTGCTGGCGATGGGCTGCTGGACCCCGGTCGAACGCTTCGGCTTCGACCCCGCGCTGGAATGGCATGCCGAGCTGTTGGCCGCCGATGGCAGCGCGTTCCGCGTCCATCATCGCGGGCAGGCGCTGGGCGATGTGCACTGGTCGCTGCTGGGCCGGCACAATGTGCTCAATGGCCTGGCTGCACTGGCCGCTGCGCACGCAGTGGGTGTTGCGCCGGCCGAGGTGATCCCGGCGTTGGCGCGCTTCCGCAGCGTCAAGCGGCGCATGGAAGTGATCGGCAACCACGATGGCATCACCGTCTACGACGACTTCGCCCATCACCCGACGGCGATTGCGACCACCCTCGAAGGCCTGCGTGCCAGGGTCGGTGATGCCCGCATCGTGGTGGCGATGGAGCCGCGCAGCAATTCGATGCGGTTGGGCGCTCACGCACAAGCACTGGCACCGTCCTTGGCACTCGCCGATGAGGTGGTGTTCCTGCACCGCCCGGAGCTGGCCTGGGATGCGGCAGCGGTGATCGCGGCGGTGCGCGGACAGGCGCATGCCGTGGCCGACACCGATGCGCTGTTGGCGCAGCTGCAGGCCGACGTGCGCAGCGGCGACCATGTGGTGTTCATGTCCAACGGCGGCTTCGACGGCGCGCCGCGCCGCTTCCTTGCAGGGCTGCAGGCACGATGAGCAGTGAGGGTTCGCTGCCGCTGTTCCCGCTGCATACGACGCTGCTGCCGGGCGCGGCCATCGGCCTGCGTGTCTTCGAGCCACGCTACCTGGATCTGGTGCGCGAAACCGGCCGCAGCGGTGAAGGTTTCGGTGTCTGCCTGATCCTGGAAGGAAACGAAGTGGGAGCGCCTGCAACGCCGGCCGCCTTCGGCGTGCAGGTGAAGATCGAGGATTTCGATGTCGGCGCCGATGGCGTGCTGCAGCTGCGATTGCGCGGCACCCGTCGTTTCCACGTCGAGCGCACGCGCGTGCGCGACAACGGGCTGGTGGTTGCCGATGTGCGCTGGTGCGATGAGGATCCCGATGACGAACTGCGTCCGCAGCATGCGTTGCTGGCGACGGTACTGGACCACATCATCGAGCAGGCGGGCACGGCGTTCGCACCGGCCTCGCCGGCCTTGATGGACCAGGCCAGCTGGGTCAGCTGGCGGCTGGCCGAGCTGCTGCCGCTGAGCGAACAGCAGCGCCTGCAACTGCTGCAGCTGGACGACCCGCACCAGCGCCTGCAGCAACTGCTGGGCTGGATGCCGTAAGAGCCCGGCCGCGGTGCTCGCCGGGCATGGCCCGGCGTCGTCGGTAGATGCCAACCTTGGTTGGCAGCCTTTCCCGAAAGCGCCAACCAAGGTTGGCGACTACCAGGCGGAGCAGTCGCGCCGGGCCATGCCCGGCGGCTTCGTTACGGCGTGGCGGTCTTCAACCGCAGCACTGGCAGGCCGGTCTCCGGGTGCACGGCTTCCTGCTGAGGCAGCGTCTGCACCGCTTCCTTCACGGCGTTCAACGCCGGGTCGATGCCCCGCACCGGGTGCCACATGCCGATCCACTGGAAGTGGCGCTCGTAGCGCAGGGTCTGTGCGCTGCCCAGCCACAACGGGGTGTCGCCCGGCTGCAGCTGCGCCGGCGCCTGCCACAAGCGCAGCACGTAGCGCTCGTCGGCCTGCGCGCCCTGGCGCACCATCAGCAGCGCTTCAACGCGCGTATCCAGTGTCGCCGGCAGTACCGGCAGTTCATTGGCGCCGGTGTTCTTGTCCAGCATCAGCAGCGCTTCCTGCCAGCCGGCCTGGGCCTGTACCTGCCAGCCGCGCGCTTCCAGCTGCGCCTGCAGCGGCGCCAACGGACCGGCCACCTGCACGTCCAGTGGCCAGCGCTGGTCATCGTCGAATTCGTTGCGACGCGCCGGCAGCTTCGCCCAGTCGTGCTGCCACCAGTCCTGCGCGTCCATCGCCAGCGGCGCCGGCAGGGTCGGCTCGAAGCGTTCCAGCTTGATGGCGATGTTGCGCGGCGCGTACCACATCGCCGCCACCACGAAGACGCCGTAGAACAGCCATGCCACCGGCTTGACCCAGAACGAGCGGTTGAAGCGGCGGCGGTAGGCGATGCCCAGCACCAGCAGCCAGAAGGTGCCGAACAACATGCCGCCGATGACATCGCTCAGCCAGTGCGCACCCAGGTACAGGCGCGCAAAGCCGATCAGGCTGACCACGATGCCCGACACCAGGTAGGGCCAGACGCGCGTGCGGCCGGGCATTTCGCGGGCGATCAGCACCGCGAAGAAGCCGAAGGTGATGGTGGCCATGGTCACCGACACCGACGGGAAGCCGAAGCCGCTGCTGGCATCGATCGGGCGCACCACATCGACGGTGGCGCCGAGCAGTTTGGTCAGGGCCAGGCCGAAGGCCAATGCGGCCAGCCAATGTGCAGCCGCCATCCAGCGCCGGCGCCAGACCAGGTAGCCCATCGCTGCAGCGGTTGCCGGCAGCAGCACCTGCCATGCGCCCAGAGACGCCAACGCGGCCATCGGGTAATCGGCCAGCGGATTGCGCAGGGCCAGCATTGCCTGGTGCACCAGCAGATCCACCGCCAGGGGTTCGCCGTGGGCGACCACTACGGTCAACAGCGCGAACCAGCCCCAGCCCAACAGCAGCAGCATCAGCGCCAGCATCGCCAGCGGTACCGACTCGCGGCGCTTCGGATCAAGCACGCCGACGGTGTAGCGGCCGAGTGTCGGGTGGCGGTTGGACCAGTCGAGCAGGCGGGCCAGCCAGTTGTCCATGCGTGCGGCCGACCAGCGATAGCCGTACAGCACGATGGCCCAGACCAGGCTGAGGATCACCGCCAGCAGGCCCGCCACCACGACCAGCCGGCCGGCAACCGCAGCGACGGTGTCATAGGCCTCGCCGAGGATCCAGCCAGGGGCCAGGAACAGTACGGCCCAGGAAATACTGGCGATGCCACTGGCCTGTACATAACGGCTGGCGGGCATTTTCATCATGCCGGCGATGGCGGGCACGAATGGCCGGATGGCACCGACATAGCGGGCGATCAGGATGCTCTTGAACGCATTGCGGCGGAACAGGTTCTCGCCCCGGTCAAGCAGCTGCGGGTAGCGGCTGAACGGCCAGACGCCACGCAGGCGGTCGCCCCAGCGCCGGCCTATCCAGTAGCTGATGCCATCACCGGCGAACGCACCCAGCGCTGCGGCTGCAACCGCATACGGCCCGGAGATCTGGCCCAGGCCGATGAACACGCCGACGGCGAACAGCAACGGCAGCGCCGGCACGATGGCGCCAAGAACGATGACCGCATCGCAGAAGGCGATCAGAAAGATGACCGCACCCGCCAACACGGGATGAGCGGCAATCCACGCGAGGGTGGCGTCGATCCATGAAGAGTCCATTTCCCGATTATAGGGGCGTGAAGGTGACTGGTTCCCAGCCGCTTGGTGACCGTTTGCAACCGGCGCCATCGCCTAGAATGTCGCCATGCCTGTATCCAACGACGCGCCAACGCATGCACTGAAGGCCGACAGCTTTGGCCGGATCCTCCTCGTGCAGGGCCCAGAAGGCCCCTTCGTGCGCCGCGATCTGGGTGCCACGCCGCTGTGGCTGCGGTGGCCTGCATGGTGGTTGGCGCGGCGCGAAGCGCGCGCGCTGAAGCACATCCACGGCATGGCCGACGTGCCGCAACTGCTGGACTGGAATGGTCGTCATCTCGACCGCAGCTTCATGGCTGGCGATGCGATGTACCAGCGCCCGCCGCGCGGCGACGTGGCCTGGTTCCGCGCCGCACGCCGCCTGCTGCAGCAGCTGCATCGGCGCGGTGTGGTCCACAACGACCTGGCCAAGGAAGCCAACTGGCTGGTGACCGAGGACGGTCGCCCGGCCCTGATCGACTTCCAGCTGGCAGTGATCGGCGACCCGCGCTCGCGCTGGATGCGCTTGCTGGCGCGCGAAGACCTGCGCCACCTGCTCAAGCACAAGCGCATGTACTGCCGGGAGTCGCTGACGCCGGTGGAGAAGCGCGTGCTCAAGCGCACCTCGTGGGTGCGCGATCTCTGGTTCGCCACCGGCAAGCCGGTCTACCGCTTTGTCACCCGCCGCATCCTGCATTGGGAAGACAACGAAGGGCAGGGCCCCAAGCCATGAGCGCACTTCTGAGCGAAGGCAGCGTGCTGCGTTCGCAACTGCCGGGCGCCGATTTCGTCCATGCCTGCCAGGCGGCGGCGCCACGCAACGGACGCTCGGCACTGCAGGCCTACCGCGATATGGCAGCGACGGTGCCCGGCTGGTTCGATGGACTGATGGCGCTGCGCAACAGAGGCATGCGGCTGCTGGGCATGAAGGATCTCGGCTCGCTGCGCGTGGTGCAGCAGACCGCTGATCCGCAGCCCGGGCAACGCCTCGGCATCTTCACCCTGCAGGCGCTGGACAAGGATGCCATCGTGCTGGAAGACAACGACCGCCATCTGCGCGTGCAGCTGGCGCTGCAATGGCACGGCGATATGTTGGAAGTGGCGACGGTGGTGCACACCCACAACGCGTTCGGCCGCCTGTACATGCTGCCGGTGGCACCGGTGCATCGATGGATCGCGCCGCACCTGCTGAGCAAGCAGGTGCGCGGATATCAGTAGATCCACGCCATGCGTGGATGCGCGTTGCCGCATGGCGCGGCAAACCCCTACGGCGTCACCGGCACCACCTGCTGGCCGATGAAGTTGCGCTTGCCATCGAAGTCATAGCCGATCTGCAGCTGGCCCACGTCCGGGCACGCATGGCAGTCGCGCAGCGGCGTGCGGTACAGCAGGCGGATGCCGCCCCCATCCAGCGCCGCGGTACCCGCGGCCTGCGCCGGCGCGAACGGCGTGGCCTGCGGATGCGCCTTGAGCACCTCCTGCACGCCGGGATCGGCGCGCAGCGTGTCGTCCAGTTGCACCGCATCCACGTCGATACGCTTGCCTGCGGCATCGACCAGGCGCGTGCCTTCATTGGTATTGGCGCGGAATGGATATTCGACGGTGGCCACGCCCAGGCCGTCGTGCTCATGCCAGGCAGTCACGTAGGCCAGTTCGCCACCGGTGGACAGCTGCTCGGCCGCGGTGACCGCATCAGCACTGGCCCCACCGGACCGCATCGCATCGCGCAGGCAATCGCGGGTGGCCGCGCTGTCGCCCTGGCGGCAGGCGTTGAGGTCACCATCCCAGACAACGGCCTCGCTCCAGCGCAGCTTGCCATCACCGGTGGCCTTGTCGACGCTGGCGGCGTCATCCTTGGCCGGCGCGCTACCGGGTTCGGGCGAGCGGCCCTGGCAGGCGGTGAGCAGGGCCAGGCCCAGGGCAGGCAACAACAGGCGGGAACAGCGCATGGCATGGACCTCGTGCAGTGACCGGGGCACCAGTATCGTCAACGTGCGGTGAACTCCGCGTCGGCGCGGCATACTAGCGGCTCATTGCATACGCTGGAGTGTGGAACGTGGGCAGTCTGCAGGGCAAAACCCTTTTCATCACCGGTGCCTCGCGTGGCATCGGCCTGGCGATCGCATTGCGCGCCGCGCGCGATGGCGCCAACGTCGCCATTGCTGCCAAGTCGTCGGTGCCCAATCCCAAGTTGCCGGGCACCATCCACAGTGCCGCCGAGGCGGTGACCGCAGCGGGTGGCCAGGGCCTGGCCCTGAAATGCGACATCCGCGAAGAAGACCAGGTGCAGGCAGCCGTTGCTGCCGCCGTGGACACGTTCGGTGGCATCGACATCCTGGTCAACAACGCCAGCGCCATCTGGTTGCGCGGCACCCTGGACACGCCGATGAAGCGCTTCGACCTGATGCAGCAGGTCAATTCGCGCGGCAGCTTCCTGTGCGCGCAGGCCTGCCTGCCGTACCTGCTGCAGGCCCCGAACCCGCACATCCTTACCCTCGCGCCGCCGCCGAGCCTCGATCCCAAGTGGTGGGGCGCACACACCGGCTACACGCTGGCGAAGATGGGCATGAGCTTTGTCACCCTCGGCCTGGCCGCCGAGTTCGGCCCGCAGGGCGTGGCCGTCAATGCGTTGTGGCCGCGCACGGTCATTGCAACCGATGCGATCAACATGATTCCGGGCGTGGACGTCGGCGGCTGCCGTACGCCGCAGATCATGGCCGATGCTGCACACGCGGTGCTGGTGCGCGAGGCGGCAGGCTTCCATGGCCGTTTCCTTATCGATGATGAGGTGCTGGCCGAATCCGGCGTGACCGATCTTTCCGGGTATGCGGTGGATGCGTCGCGTCCGTTGCTGCCGGATCTGTTCCTGGATTGAGCCAGAAGCATCCACGCATGGCGTGGATCTACTGTGCTGGCTTCGGTGGGGCTTCATCCACGCATGGCGTGGATCTACTGTGCCTACGGTGGTACCGGCCGTCGGCCGGGCTCACCCTCAGTGGCTGAACGTATCCGGCAACGGTCCGCCACACTTGCGGCAGTGCCGTGCATCCGGCTCGTGGCCTTCCAGCCCGCAATGCGGGCAGCCACGGGCATCGCGGCGCGCAGCCAGCTCGGCATCGCGCATGGTGCTGGCCAGTTCGGCGGTGTAGATGCCGGTGGGCACGGCGATGATGCTGTAACCGATCAGGATCAGCACCGAGGTGACGAAGCGGCCGAGCACGGTCTGCGGCACGATGTCGCCAAAGCCGACCGTGGCCATCGTTACCACCGCCCAGTACATGCTGCTGGGAATGCTGGTGAAGCCGTGGTTCGGTCCCTCGATCACGTACATCAGCGTGCCGGCGATGATCGTGATGGTGACCACCGTGAACAAGAACAGCAGGATCTTGCGCCGACTGCGCCACAGCGACTGCATCAGCACGCCGCTTTCTTCGATGTAGCGGGTCAGCTTGAGGATGCGGAACACGCGCAGGATGCGCAGTGCGCGCACCACCAGCAGGCTCTGCGCACCGGGAATGAACAGCGACAGGTAGGTCGGCAGGATCGAGGCCAGGTCGATGATGCCCCAGATGCTCACCGCGTAGCGCAGCGGGCGCTTGACCACCAGCAGCCGCAGCACGTATTCGGCGGTGAACAGGATGGTGAAGCCCCATTCCAGCACGTACAGCCAGTCGGCATGGGCGATGTGGAAGCGCTGCACGCTGTCGAACATCACCACCAGCACGCTGGCGATGATCGCGTACACCAGCAGCAGGTCGAAATTGCGCGAGGGCCGGCTGTCGTGGCGGTAGATGATGTCGAACCACCGGCGGCGCCAGCCGGTCTCGGTGGCGGGGTTCAGCTGGGGGGCGGAAAACGGTCGCATGCGTGCATTGTGCCGCACGGGTTCCAGCGCGAGAATGGGCATTCCTGAACCCTGCTGACCGCCATGACCGCCGCTACCGATCCGCTGATCTCCCTGTCGCACTACTACCTGCCGGTGTACAAGCCCCGCCAGGTGGTGCTGGAGCGAGGCCAGGGCGCCCGCGTGTGGGACAGCCAGGGCCGTGAGTTCATCGACCTGGCCGCCGGCATTGCCGTGTGTGGCCTGGGCCACAACGACCCGGATCTGGTCGCCGCGCTGGTCGAACAGGCCGGCAAGCTGTGGCACACCAGCAACGTGTTCTACAGCGCGCCACCGCTGCACCTGGCCGAGGAACTGGTGAAGGCCAGCCGCTTCGCCGAGCGCGTGTTCCTGTGCAACTCCGGCGCCGAAGCCAACGAAGTGGCGATCAAGATGGTCCGCAAATGGGCCTCCAGCCAGGGCCGCCCGGCCGACAAGCGCGTGATCATCACCTTCCGCGGCAGCTTCCACGGCCGCACCATGGGCGCGGTGACCGCTACCGCGCAGCCGAAGTACCAGGAAGGCTACGAGCCGCTGCCGGGTGGGTTCCGCTACATCGACTTCAACGATGAAGTGCAGCTGGAAACGGCGATGGCCGCCGGCGACGTGGCGGCGGTGATGTTGGAGCCGATCCAGGGCGAGGGCGGGGTGATGCCGGCCAAGTCCGGTTTCCTCAAGCGCGTGCGCGAACTGTGCGACCAGCACAACGCACTGCTGGTGCTGGACGAGATCCAGGCTGGCATGGGCCGTACCGGTACCTTGTTCGCGCATTGGCAGGATGACGTGGTGCCGGACATGGTGACCCTGGCCAAGGCGCTGGGTGGTGGTTTCCCGATCGGCGCGATGCTGGCCGGCCCGAAGGTGGCCGAGACCATGCAGTTCGGTGCCCACGGCACCACCTTCGGCGGCAATCCGCTGGCCGCGGCCGTCGCCCGCGTGGCGCTGCGCAAGCTGGCCTCGGCCGAGATCGCGGCCAATGTCAGCCGCCAGTCGAAGGCGCTGCGCGATGGGTTCGCCCGCATCAACGACGAGTTCAAGGTGTTCAGCGAAGTCCGCGGTCGCGGCCTGATGCTGGGCGCGGTGCTGAGCAAGGAGTTCGCTGGACAGGCCGGTGCCATCCTCGACCACGCCGCCGAACAGGGCCTGTTGACCCTGCAGGCTGGCCCGGACGTGCTGCGCTTCGTGCCGTCGCTGAACATCACTGACGAAGAAGTGGCCGAAGGCCTGAAGCGCCTGCGCGCGGCGATTGCCGCGTTCGTCGCCGCGCGCTGAATTCCCGACGCCGGGGTCGGACCCCTCTCCTGTGGAGAGGGCGCTGACCCCGTTGCTGCCGCTGCGCTAGTCGGGCATGGCCCGGCGCTACCGCACCCTGTAGCGCTTCAGCACCTTCCCCAGTCCGCGTCCGTCCTGCACGGTTTCCGCGTGCAGGCCCGCTGCGCGTGCACCGCGCACGTTGACGAACAGGTCATCGACGAACAACGTGTGCGCCGGTGCCACGTCGAGGGCTGCGAGCGTGCGCAGGAACACCTCCGGCGCAGGCTTGCGCAGGCCGAAGTCCGCGCTGCAGAACACCCGGCCGTGCAGCATGGGATACAGCTCCGGCAGCAGCGTCGGCAGCGCCTGCGTCATCAAGGCACCATTGTTGGTCAGCACCGCCATCGGCACCTGCAGGGCGTTCAGCCGTTGCAGCGCGGCGTGTTGCGGGTGGCTGGCCGCGTGCCGTGCGGCGATCCAGGTGTGCAGTGTTACCGTTGTGCCGAGCCGTTCGCCAAGCTGGGCCAGATAGCGCTCGCCATCCAGCGCACCGCTGTCGTGTGCCGCTTCGAGTCCGCTGTCGTACAGCGCGGCCTGCACGTGCGCGGTCGGCACGTCCAGCGCCTGCGCCAGATGCAGCACGCGCTGCGCGCGCTGGTAGTGCACCAGCACGCCGTCAACATCGAGCAGGAGAAGGTCGATCCGCATCGGTCGAGCATGCCATTGCCGTATCCCCGCGCAAACCCTGGACCATGACTGCGACACACGGTCGCAGTCGGGCCGGCAGGCCGCTGCCTAGAATGGCCATTGAACCTGCAGGAGACGCGATGATGAAGGCTTGGATGGTAGCGGTGGGACTGGGCGCGTTGATGCTGGCGCCGTCGGCGATGGCGCGCGTATGTGCGGTGAGCATCGACAGCACCGACCAGATGAGTTTCAGCAGCCGCGAGATCAAGGTGGCCGCCGATTGCAGCGAAGTTGACCTGACCCTGCGCCACACCGGCAGGCTGGCCGCCACCGCGATGGGCCACAACTGGGTGCTGACCCGCACCGCCGACTACCAGCCGGTGGCGATGGCGGGCATGCGCATGACCCTGGCCGACAGTTACCTGCCGAAGGCCGACAAGCGCGTGCTGGCCCACACCAAGGTGATCGGTGGTGGCGAGACCGCCCGCGTGCGTTTTTCCACGAAGGGCATGCAGAAGGGCGGCGATTACACCTTCTTCTGCTCGTTCCCCGGCCACTTCGCGATGATGAAGGGCAAGTTCGTCTTCGGTTGAGTGCGCAGCGGCCACGCATGGCGTGGCTCTACTCCAGGGACGCAGCTCAGTAGATCCACGCCATGCGTGGATGAAGCACATCGATCCAGTAGATCCACGCCATGCGTGGATGAAGCACATCGATCCAGTAGATCCACGCCATGCGTGGATGAAGCACATCGATCCAGTAGATCCACGCCATGCGTGGATGAGGGCAGGCAGTGCCGACCAAGGTCGGCACCTACCAAGCCGGGGTTCAGCCCTTGGCCGCCTTGAACGCCACGCGTGCCGCTGCCAGCGTGGCCTCGATCACGTCATCGTCGTGTGCGCTGGACAGGAAGCCGGCCTCGTACGCCGACGGTGCCAGGAACACACCCTGGTCCAGCATCGCGTGGAAGAAGCGGTTGAATGCCGGGATGTCACAGGCCGTGGCCTGGGCGTAGGTCTCCACCTTCTCAGCGGTGAAGAACAGCCCGAACATCGCGCCCACCTGGGTGGTGGTCACCGCCACGCCGGCGTCGGCTGCTGCTGCTTCCAGGCCCGCGCACAGGCGTGCGGCGCGCGCGCTCAGATCGTCGTGGAAACCCGGCTGCTGGATCAGCTCCAGCATGGCCAGGCCGGCGGCCATCGCCACCGGGTTGCCGCTGAGCGTGCCGGCCTGGTAGATCGGGCCGGCCGGTGCGATCTGCTGCATCAGCTCGCGGCGGCCGCCGTAGGCGCCCACCGGCATGCCGCCACCGATGATCTTGCCGAAGGTGGTCAGGTCCGGAGTGATGCCGTAGTGCGCCTGCGCACCGCCGAGGGCAACGCGGAAACCGGTCATCACTTCGTCGAAGATCAGCAGGGTGCCGTGCTGCGTGCACAGCGCACGCAGGTGCTGCAGGTAGCCTTCGCGGGGCGGAATGCAGTTGGCGTTGCCCACCACCGGCTCGATGATCAGGCCGGCGATCTCGCTGCCACGTGCCTCGAACAGGGCGGTGGCCGCCTCGAAGTCGTTATAGGGCAGGGTCAGGGTCAGTTCGCTCAGGCCGGCCGGCACGCCGGGCGAGGTCGGCACGCCCAGGGTCAGCATGCCGCTGCCGGCCTTGACCAGGAACGAGTCGCCGTGGCCGTGGTAGCAGCCTTCGAACTTGACGATGCAGCTGCGGCCGGTGGCACCGCGCGCCAGGCGGATCGCCGACAGGGTGGCTTCGGTACCGGAGTTGACCATGCGCACCATCTCGCACGACGGCACCAGCCGGGTGATGGTCTCGGCCATGGTCACTTCCGCTGCGCACGGCGCACCGAAGGACAGGCCGTTGTCGATCGCCTTCTTCACCGCCTGGCGTACGGCGGTGTGGTTGTGGCCGACGATCATCGGGCCCCACGATCCCACGTAGTCGATGTAGCGGTTGCCGTCGACGTCGTACAGGTAGGCGCCGTCAGCGCGCTCGACGAAGAAGGGTTCGCCGCCGACCGACTTGAACGCGCGCACCGGTGAGTTGACGCCGCCAGGCAGCAATTCCTGGGCGCGGGAGAACAGGGCGTGGGACTGGTCGTGGTTCATGGGGTTTCCTGGGGGTTACTGCTGCGTATCGAATCGGGCGAGGTAGGCGCGCTGGGTCGCGACCGGGTCCTGCGCGGCGTAGATGCCGCTGACCACGGCCAGCAGATCGGCGCCGGCATCGATCATGGGACCGACATTGTCCGGGCTCAGGCCACCAATCGCCACCCGCGGCACGCCCAGTGCGGCGCTTTGCCGCAGCAGGTCGGGGTGGGCGCGGCTGCTGGTGACCTTGGTGGTGGTGGGGAAGAAGGCGCCGAAGGCCACGTAGCTGGCGCCGGCTGCCACGGCGCGCTCGGCGTTGGCCAGCTGGTCGTAGCAGGAGGCGCCGATGATGGCGTCCGGTCCGAGCAGGCTGCGTGCGGCGCCGATGTCACCGTCGGTGCCGCCCAGGTGCACGCCGGCCGCGCCGATGGCCTGGGCAAGCGCCGGGTCGTCGTTGACGATCAGCGGCACGCCGTGGGCGGCGCACAAGGCCTGCAGCGCTGTGGCCTGTTCCCGCCGCAGGGCATCGCTGGCGGTCTTGTTGCGGTACTGCAGCCAGGTGGCGCCGGCAGCGAGCAGCGGCGCGGTACGCGCCAGCAGGCGGGCGGTATCGGGTTCATCCGGGGTGATCAGGTAGACGCCGCGGGGCGCCGGGGAAGCAGAAGGCATCGATGGCTACCGGTGAGTGGACCGCGATGGGACAATGGCGGCCCGTGAATCCAGCCCTGATTATCCGATGAGCGAAGCCACCCCCACCACCCTGCGTACCTGGATGTGCGTGGTCTGCGGATTCCTGTACCGCGAAGCGGATGGGCTGCCGGAAGAGGGCATCGCCCCGGGCACTCGCTGGGAAGACATCCCCGAGACCTGGACCTGCCCGGATTGCGGTGTGACCAAGGACGATTTCGAGATGGTCGAGATCGATTGATCGGACCTGTCTGTGGGTGCGAACCGTTGGTCCGCACACCGGACAACCTCAATGCAGCCGCGGTACCGGTCCGCCAAGGTCGATCAGCTTCTCGCGCAGCCATTGCGCGTCGCTGGCCTCGGGGTTGCGCTTGAGGTACAGGCCCAGGTCGTTGCGGGCGCCGGCCAGGTAGTCCAGCTGCAGGTAAGCCAAGCCGCGATCGCGCAGGGCATCGTCCTGTTCGGGGGCCAGCTTGAGCAGGCGGTCGGCACTGCGTGCGGCACGGTCCCACTCGCTGGCCTCGGCATAGACCCCATGCAGGTTGCGCAGCATGCGGATCAGGATCGCGCGGCTCGGTGCAGGGTCGAGGATCTGCGCCAGCACCTGGTCGTCGGGCATCTGCCCGCCCAGGTGCGACTTGGCGCGTTCGCGCAGTTCGTCCACGTCCAGTGGGCGGCCCCCATTGAACGGGTCCATCACCAGCACGCCATCGTCAACCGGCAGGCGCACCAGGAAATGACCGGGGAATGACACGCCGTCCAACGGAATGCCCAGCCGTCGCGCCACTTCCATCTGCACCAGTGCCAGCGAGATCGGATTGCCCAGACGGCGCTCGAAGACCTGGTTGAGGTAGCTGTTGCGCGGGTCGTAGTACTCCTGGTGGTCGCCGCTGTAGCCCAGCTCATCGAACAGATGCCGGTTGATGGCCGCCATCTTCAGCGGGCTGTGCTCGATGCTGTCCACCTCGGCACGCAGGTGCTCGACGTGGCTCTGCACCAGCGCATCGTAGGTCGAAGGCTGCAGATCGGGATATTCATCGCGCGCGATCAGCAGCGCGGTCGGCAGCAGTGGCAGCGCCTCGTCGTCGAAGTCGGCCAGTGCATCCCAGTCGGGGAGTGTGATGCGGGGTGGGTCCGGTTGCGGGGGTGTCCGCGGCATGGATGCCGCGGCCAAGCCCCCAGGGACGGGTTTACGGCGTCCCCCGCAACCGGACCCACCCCGCCAACCCACGGAATGCACGCTTTTGCTGTTGCTCTGGCCTTGGCTTCGGCGGGTGCCGGGCGCAGCCCGGCCGCCCCCTACTTCTCGATGCCCGGGCCGAAGATCAGCTCGGTGCCATCCTTCAGCTTGAGCTTCTCCGCCTGGCCGGCATTGAGTTCCAGCACGAAGCGTGCCGGGCCACCGCTGGGGTAGGGCGGGCACATGTCACCGGCCGAGCACGGCGGCACGTCGCGCTGCTGGCTCACCAGCCGCCGCTCGCTGTCGAAGTACAGGATGTCCAGCGCGATCTTGGTGTTCTTCATCCAGTACGCCTGCATTTCCTCGCGGTCATGCACGAACAGCATGCCGTGGTCCTCGGCCATCTGGTCGCGGAACATCAACCCGCGCGCACGGGTTTCATCGTTGGTGGCCAGTTCAACGTCATAGCGCGCACCATCAAGTTCCACCCAGTGGCGGGCAGCATCGGTGGCGCAGCCGATCAGGGCCAGCAGCGGGAGCATCAGCAGTGAGCGCAGCAACGACATCGTCAGGGTCCTTCGAAAGGGTCAGAGCACGATCGGCGGCTCGCCGCCGACGATCACCACATCGGCACGGCGACGTGCGAACAGGCCGACGCAGACCACGCCCGGCAGCTGGTTGAGCTCACGCTCGAGCTTTTCCGGATCGGTGATCTGCAGGTTGTGGATGTCCAGGATCTGGTTGCCGTTGTCGGTCACCACGCCCTCGCGCCAGGTCGGCTGGCCCCCGGTCATGTCGCGGATCTGGCGGGCGACCAGGCTGCGTGCCATCGGGATCACTTCCACCGGCAGCGGGAACCTGCCCAGCACCGGTACCTGCTTGCTCGGGTCGACGATGCAGACGAAGCGCTCGCTGGCCTCGGCGATGATCTTCTCGCGGGTCAGCGCAGCGCCGCCGCCCTTGATCAGGCACTTGTTGGCATCGCACTCGTCGGCGCCATCCACGTACAGCGACAGGGTGCCGGTGTGGTTCAGCTCGATCACCTCGATGCCATGCTGCTTCAGGCGCGCGGTGCTCTGTTCGGAACTGGACACCGCACCCTTGATGCGATGCTGGATGCGGGCCAGCGCATCAATGAAATAGGCGACGGTGGAACCGGTACCGACACCGACGATCATGCCGTCTTCGACGTACTCGATGGCCTTTTCGGCGGCCAGGCGCTTGGCTTCAGACATTGCGGAGAGCTCTCAGGCAGGGAATCAGGATTTCTTTTCCAGCGACAGCAGCAGCTTCCACTGCGCAGCGGTCACCGGGAACACCGACAGGCGGTTGCCCTTGGCAACCAGCGGGAAGCCTTCGCCGAGTTCCTCGGCATGCAGCTTGATCTCGTCCAGCGCGATCACCTGCTTGAGCTTGCGGTCGAAGGCCACGTCAACCAGCATCCAGCGCGGGTTCTCGCGCGTGCTCTTGGGGTCGTGGTAGTCGGATTTCGGGTCGAACTGGGTGTCGTCCGGGTAGGCCGCGCTGGCCACCGTGGCCAGGCCGACGATGCCGGGCACCTTGGTATTGGAGTGGTAGAACAGGATGCCGTCACCGACCTGCATGCCATCGCGCATGAAATTGCGCGCTTGGTAGTTGCGCACGCCGTTCCAGGGTTCAACCTTGACCTTGGCCAGGTCATCGATGGAAAAAGCGTCCGGTTCGGACTTCATCAGCCAGTAGCGCTTGCGGGCGGTCATGCGTTCACGGGGGCAGCGGAAGGGAGCAGGGTGCCGGCTTCAGTGCAGATCGCATCCACCGGCACGTCCCAGGACGCTACCGGCAAGGACTCGACCTGCTGCACCGAGAATGCCGCGCCGACCAGCCAGGGTGGCGCCGGCCGATCATGGCGGAAGGCGAAGCTGCGATCATACCAGCCGCCCCCCATTCCCAGCCGCCGGCACTGTGCGTCGAAGCCCACCAGCGGTGTCACCACCAGGGCCATCTGCGCCGGTTCCAAAGTGTCTTCGAGGGCGATATCCGGTTCGGGGATGCCGTAACGGTTGCTGGTCAGCGGTTGGCCGGGGCGCCAGGGCGCGAAGCGCAGCACGTCGCCGTGCAGTACCGGCAGGCAGTAGCGCAGCGTGTCGGGCAACTGCAACTGCCAGCGGTGCAGGGCAATCTCGCCATCCAGCGCCCAGTAGCCGGCCACGGCGCCTTCGCGTGGGGCGAACGGTAGCGCGAGCAGCGCATCGGCCAGCGATTCGGCAGCGGCGATACGGGCGGGGGCGGAAAGGTCGCGGCGGCGTTGCCGCAGGTCGTGGCGCAGGGCCTGTCGCGGGTCGGTCATGGCAGCATGCGGCAAGGATCAGCCGTCATTGTGCCGGAAAGAACAAGGGCGACGCCCGAAGACGCCGCCCTTGCTGGAATATTGCATTCTCCGCAATGTCGATGCATGCGAAACGACCTTGAACCCGCGGGCTCAAGTGGGAACGCTGGAGAACCATCGGGCTTCCCGCTGCAAGGCGGACCTGCACTCCCGGCGCTGTCGCGCTCCCGGTGTCGTTCTTAAGGGACAAGGCGAATGTTTGCACATGCCGTCGAGTACCGCAGAGAACGCGTCGCCATTATAGCCAGCACGCAGGATCTGGATAGGCCGTTCGTCGGCAACAGTGCGTGCCAATTCAGAAAAGAGAAGACGCATTCCGCGCCTTTCTCACGTGCTGCTGTCGATTGCCCGGTCCAGACGCCGGTTCAGGTCGGCCAGGGTCTGCTGCAGGGCCACCGCCTGGCGGGCGTTTTCATCGCGCAGCTGCTGCAGCTCGTGCGCCAGATTGAGTGCCGCCAGCACCGCGATGCGGTCGACGGCGGCCATCCGGTTGCTGCCACGGATCTCGCGCATGCGCGCATCCAGCAGGCGGGCGGCGGCCATCAGGCTGTCGCGTTCATCGCCACCGACGCCGACTGTGTATTCACGGTCGAGGATACGGACGCTGACCGGTTCGGCACTCATGTGTGCTGCTCCAGGGATTTGAGCCGGGTGATCATCGCTTCCACCCGCGAACGCGCCTGCTCGTTCTTGGCCAGCAGCGTCGAGCGCTCGGCCACCAGCTGTTCCTGCTGGTGGCGCAGGCTGCGGTTCTCCTCGGCCAGCCGCTGGTTGCGGTCGAGCAACGCCTCCACACGGGCGGCGAAGGCCTGCAGCTGGGCAAGGGGATCGGCGGGTTCCATGCCCGCACGATAGGCAAGCCGGGTCAGGGCGGTCAAGCACTGTCGCAGCAGGCCCCGGCGGCCACGAAGCGCAGGCGGACACATTGCTACACTACCCGGCTCACGGGCGCGCGCGTGCGCGCTCCGCAGTTTCCCTTCCGAACGAGCCGCACGATGACCGAACTTCCCTCCGTCGACGACGTTACCCGCGCCAGCCAGGAACTGGGCCTGGGCGCCACTGCTGCCGAGCTGCATGGCGGGCTGTGCGGCTGGCTGGCCGCTGGCGGTGCCCCCGGCAATGACTGGCCGGCGCGCGTGCTGGCCGACGACAATCTGCCGCAGGTGGCTGCCGACAGTGCGCTGGCGCAGTTGCTGGAGGCCACCATCAAGCAGCTGGAAGACCGTGACTTCGCCTTCGAGCTGCTGTTGACCGACAGCAGCGACGTGGCCGCACAGGCAGATTCCATGTTCAGCTGGACCCGCTCCTTCCTGGGCGGCTTCGGCCTGGGCAGCGGCGGCCACCGGCCGACCCTGTCCGAAGAAGGCGAGGAGGCACTGAACGACCTGGCCAGCCTGGCCCGTGCCTCGAGCGAGGACTTCGAAGCCGGCGGTGACGATGATGACGAAGCCCTGTCGGAGATCGAAGAGTTCATCCGGGTGGCGGTGCTGCTGCTGCACGGTGATGTGGTGCTGGCCGCGCGCCATCGGCAGCGCCTGAACTGATGGATATCAAGCAGCGCACCGGCATCGCTGCCGGCGAGTACAAGCGTCGTCGCCGGCAGCTGATGGACATGGCGGGCGAAGACGCGATCCTGGTGCTGCCGGCGGCATCGGAGAAGGTGCGCAGCCTCGATACCCATTATCCGTACCGGCAGGATTCGGATTTCCAGTATCTGTGCGGCTTCCCGGAGCCGGAAGCGGTGCTGGTGCTGATTCCTGGTCGTCGCCACGGCGAAGCCATCCTGTTCTGCCGTGAGCGCGATCCCGAGCGTGAAGCCTGGGATGGCGGTCGCGCCGGCCAGGAAGGCGCCGTGGCGCAGTTCGCGATGGACGATGCGTACCCGATCACCGACCTGGACGACATCCTGCCGGGCCTGCTGGAAGGGCGGTCGCGGGTGTACTACCACTTCGGCCGCGATGCGGACTTCGACCTGAAGCTGATCGGCTGGGTGAACCGCGTGCGTTCGCAGGTGCGCCACGGTGCGCAGCCACCGCATGAGTTCCTGGAACTGGGCCACCTGCTGCACGAGCAGCGGTTGTTCAAGTCCGGTGCCGAGGTGGCGTTGATGCAGCGCGCGGCCGATATCAGCGTGCTGGCGCATCGTGCGGCCATGCAGAGTGCGAAGGCGGGCATCCACGAGTACGAACTGCAGGCCGAGCTGGAGCGGGTGTTCCGTGCCAGCGACGCGGTGCCTGCGTACTGCAGCATCGTCGGTGCCGGCCGCAACGCCTGCATCCTGCATTACCGCGACAACAACGCACGCTCGCGCGACGGTGAACTGGTGTTGATCGATGCCGGCGCCGAGTACCGCGGCTACGCCAGCGACATCACCCGTACGTTCCCGGTCAATGGTCGTTTCAGCGCCGAGCAGCGTGCGCTGCATGATCTGGTGGGTGCGGCGCAGGCGGCGGCGCTTGCCCAGGCCAAACCGGGCGTGGCGTACGAAATGGGCCATCTGGCGGCGGTGCAGACCCTCACCGAGGGGTTGCTGCAGCTGGGCCTGTTGAAGGGCACGCTGGAAAAGAATCTCACCGAAGGCTTGTACCAGCGCTTCTACCGGCACAAGACCGGGCACTGGATCGGGCTGGATGTGCACGACGTAGGTGACTACCGCCTGGCCGGCGATTCGCGCCTGCTGGAGCCGGGCATGGCCTTCACCATCGAGCCGGGGCTGTACATCGGCGTGGACGACACGACGGTGGAACCGCGCTGGCGCGGCATCGGCATCCGTACCGAAGATGACGTGCTGATCACCGACGACGGGCATCGGGTGTTGACCGAAGGCCTGGAACGCAGCGCCGACGAGATCGAAGCGTTGATGGCGGGGTAAGGATGTTTCTGCAGGGCTTGCAGCCCTGCACCCGCTACAAGCCAGAGCAACAGCAACAGCAACAGCGGCATTCGGTGGGATGGCGGGGTACTGTGGGTTTGCGGGGCCGCCGTGAACCCATCCTTGGGGGCTTGGTCGCGGCATCCATGCCGCTCACACCCCGCAAACCCACAGTACCCCGCCTTCGACAGTTTCCCGCGGCTGTTGGTAACGGCGGTTGTCGGCACGCGGGACTATTGGTAGGTGTCGACCTTGGTCGACACGGAGCGAGCGCAGCGAGCGACC